>CAVSKT010000016.1:0-210085 GCA_963728575.1 uncultured Acidobacteriota bacterium | reverse complement strand
TCGACGACTCGATCGCCGGCCGACGGGCGGGGTGAGCGGGGACAGTCACCTGCTGACTGTCCCCATTCGACGGCTGCGAGCAAGTGAATGGGGACAGTCACTTTACCAAGGCCCGCTGCCTTGCTGCACGCGCCGGCGCGTGAAAGTGACTGTCCCCCCTATGCCTCGCGCGCCAGCGCCTCGGCGATCAGCTTGCGGCTGTTGGCAATGCCATAGAGCGCGATGAAGCTGCCCATGCGCGGGCCTTGGCTGGTGCCGAGCAATGTCTGGTAGAGGGCGCGGAACCAGTCGCGCAGCAATTCGAACGGGTGCGCCTTGCCGACTTCATAGACTTCGGCCTGGATCGTCTCGCCGCCGGCATCGTCGGGCAGCGTGGCCAGCCGCGCGTCGAGGTCGCGCGAGCGCGTCTGCCTCTACGGCGTCCGGCGGCCGGTGGCGCAGCGAGTTGGCGATGAAATCGCGGAAATAGGCCAGCGCATGATCGAGCAGACGGTCGAGCTCGGGATGGCTGTCCGGCGACGCTTCGGACGGTCGCGGCGGACGAACCCCCACAGCAGGTCCTTGTCGTCGGTCGAGGAGACCGCGACCAGGTTGAGCAGCAAGGCGAAGCTGATGTCGGGTCAGTTTGGTATGCAACGTTTCAAAGAGACCAGAAGGCGAAGACAGGCAATTGAACGTGAACTGGCGGAACTCAATACTTTGGAGAATTTGAACCTGCCTCCAAATCAAATATCCACGCTCATTGTGTCGCCCATGTCTACCGGCAACATTTGTGACCAGTATCTCTTCAACGTCTAAAGCGCCTATCCTGGAGTTGTGGTTACTGCCGAGGACAGATGGAATCAAGAGCCTTCAATGCACTGCTGCAGAAGGTGGGCTCACGCAATCAGGTTCAAATCTCAAATCTTCAACTTCAGAATCGAGCGGGTCGTAGAGCAGTTCGTCTGAGAATTTCTACGCAACTTCTAACTCCCGGCGTTTATCAGTGCAACTCAACGGTCTGTCTACTGATGGAAGAGTTGCAGAGACTGAGCGAGTATAGTTTTGAGAATCAAATAGGGTTACGTGTACCATCTCTCACATAGTTATTTCCTAAACAACAAACAACTCTAGAACCCGCCGCAAAGGAATATTTCAGTAACGTTTGACTTTCAGTTGCGGGATCTGCGACACAGTTGTGCGACGCGACTTTCGGACAAAGGCGAAGAGCTTGTGACCGTCGCTGAGATTTTAGGTCACACCGACATCAGAATGACTAAGAGGTACTCACACGGGATGCACGAACGAAAGCGTATGGCCTTGGAGAAGCTGGTTTCCAATCCGCCACGCCAACCTCACGCCAAAAGCGTGAAAAAAGAAAGCCGGCAGAGTGTGCGCTCTGCCGTAAGTCATTGATTCTATTGGTGGAGCAGAGGGGGATCGAACCCCTGACCTCCGCATTGCGAACGGGCCAAATGGTCCACTGCATCTCTTGACATGCAGTGACATGCAACGACATTAACTTACAATTCTTCAACAGGTTGCAGCCGTTACAGGGACCAAATTCTGTGCAGTCCTTTGACATTGATTCTCATCGATTTGCAGAGAGTCGAGTGACGAATCGGTGACATTTTTTTCGCGGCCTGTCTGATTTAATTTCCCCAAACAGTTTACTCAAGACCAGCATTATTAGTTTAAGGATTTGAGCCTCTCCCAATTTCACTGTGCTACTGAACACTGGCCGCAAACTGTCTTCTGCTGGAATCAAAGTCAATTGTAACGATTTGCATTTTACCAGTTTCGTCTGTAGTAATTGGGACTGTCTCCATCCTCATACAATCTGAAAGATGTGTTAATCTGCAATGGCAACTAAAGACAAGGCCGCCCTTCTGATTGAAAGAGTAAACCTGCGCTCACTCGCACTATCATTGCTGATCGTAGCCTTAGGCTTTTTCTTAATATACTGCTCTGAAGACGGCGAATGGTGGAAAGAACATGATGTACTTCAAGGCACCGTGCGTGAGGTCGGAAAGCTTTTGCTCGCAACAAGCAATTTTGGCGACCGCATGGGATATATATGGAAAGAGAGCATTCCTCGATGAAATTCTGGCAAAGGCGCAGATAGCGTCGGAGATTAGAGAATGCTGGCATAATTGAAATAACAGATACGTTTCACACCGATATCGATTGGCACGAATTTCGAACCGTTAGGCATTTAGATATTTTCTTTGCTTACGGCAGAACGTGGAGGAATACGCACATACAGGAACTGCAAAGCGTCGCCGCCAGAAAAGGTTCAAGAATCCGAGTCGTACTTCCTGACCCAGAAGACCAGCAGACTGTGGCAGAACTCAAGTCGGAGGTTCAATACGCCACATGATCACATTGTCGACGCTATAGAGGCGAACACTTCTTCAAGGATCTACGAAGGCATGCCTCCGCCAAGGAGCCTCAAGCCGCTGAAATCGAGGTTTCGTTCTTGCCTGCCGGTCCTCAATTCAGTTCCTATCGTTTCGATGACGTAGCCGTCTTAGCACTATATAATCACAGCAAAGGCAGAGATCCTGTTCCGACATTTGTTTGCGCTCGAGGCGGAACGCTTTACGATTTCATCCGCGGAGAGTTTAGATCGATGACGGAGGAGGGGCTTGCCAAGCTAGTTCCAGTTGACCAAGATTATATCAATGGCGAGCAATAACCCTGTACTATCAATCCACACTTCATCTGGTCCGCCAATGAAGGTAATGGAGTGTGAGAGTGATATTCCAGAAAAGTATTTTAATCTTGTACGGCAGACTAGCTATATCTCCTGGGATATAGAAACGTCAGGACTTGATTGGCGCAGAGACGTAATTGGGACTTGTCAACTTTACATTCCGAATACGGCTATTCTGGTAATAAAAATCAGTGAAACTCCGCCAAGACTGATATCGATTTTGCAAGATAGCTCGATTTGTAAAATCTTCCATCACGCGATGTTTGATTTGCGGTTCATGTCACATCAGTGGCACGTTAAAGCTCAGAACATCGCTTGCACTAAGGTCGCGTCGAAGCTGTTAGATGTAAACAGAGAGACTGGCCATACACTGCAATCCCTTCTGAAGGAACATTTGAACATAGCGCTAAAGAAGAATAGTGAATTGCAGGAGATCGAACTGGGTGTCTGAGAACCTAAGTAAGCGACAAGTCTTTTATGCGGCTGGTGATGTTATCTACTTGGTAACTTTACTACATGTGCTACACGAGAAACTCGCGGCTAAGAGTCTCTTGCCCCTTGCATACAGTTGCTACCAACATATTCCGACTCAAGTTCTTTTAGATATTTTTGGTTATACCGGGATTTATGACTATTAATTCATTTGTGCAAGCACTCTAACGCACTCCCTCGGCACTATGAGTCAATGACGCGGCAATGCACTCTTGCCACTTGCTGATAGGTCCTTCAAATTTTCACATGTAGAACTTGTACCTAGTCTGGACCGGGTCGTCCTCGCCAACATGCTTCATAATCTCGCCAATCATCTGGGCAAAAGAAATAGTTATAGGAGTTCCGTCAGCAAAGGCACAGTTGTTAACGTTCATTTTGGTTAACGCCAGAATTTCGCGAAAAAGGTCTTTCGGCGAACTGCCCCCATGGTGCTCCGTTATTTGCCAAGGCTCGGGAACGTAGGAGCCGGGATAGGTTTCAAGAAAAGGAATAAACCCCATTGTATAGATGAAGTGCTGAGAATCTTCGACCGTGAAATAGGTCCCTCGAAGTGGTGGATAATGACCCTCACGGAAGAGGTAGGAGCCAGTCTGTCGCAAAGCTACAAAATCAGTTTCACACTTGGGAAAGACATCGTGTATGCCTTCGTAAAACCCGTCTAGTTCATTGTGCTTCGGATGATCGGGCCCCCAGTATGCTGAAGTCTTGTGAATCACAACCCTGCGCGGGGGGATTCCCCCCACTTTCATATATTCGTTGAGCGTATTTCGAATGAGCGTTCGAGCAGCCATTTGGCTCAAGTGCGGCGACAATCCGAGTTGCTCTGCATCCCACTCAAATGGATCCCCCCGAAGCACCAAGCCTTGACCGAGATAGTCAAAAGCCTGAGCGACGCTTGAGCGCATAGTCAATTTTTCATTAACGTCTTGAGCAACGTAAAAACTAATCCCAACGAAACACACATCCTTTTCTAGCACCGCCGGCCGCCAGGGAATTCCATCTGCTTTGTAATACTGAGCAGTACAAAAATTCCAAGCACGTGTGGCTCTTTCTTGAAGTTCGCTGCCAGTTCCCAAAATAGTTTTTCGTTGTAGCAGCTGTATAGGAATACCCCATTTCATCGCTCGCGCTTTTATGGCTCGCCTGAAGTTCAGGAAAAAATTCCCTGAGACTCTGACCGCATGAGCATGTTCAATAATTTCGGGAGTGAGAGCCAAAATAATTATGTCTGGCGAAGGCGCGGTTTTCGATAGGCTCTCCAAATGACTCTCAAAGAGCGCGACCAAATCCCCGATTCGCTTCTGCTTCTCCTTCACTTTCAGGATGTCTTCCAGCTCCCTGGGCTGAATGTGCCGTTCCCATCTTTCGTTCAATTGGAAGGAACAAGCAAAAGGGCTAGCGACGTTGAACCCGACGAAATCGGGATTGAGTATCTTTTCCAGTCTCATCAATTGAGAATCTGGTTCATCGTCCTCACCGAACAAACCACCAGAAGTAACTGGTGCTCCCTTAGTCACCGCCTTGAAATTCTCGCTTTCGATTCGTCCGCCGCACGTCTCAATCCACTCCTTGGCTCCTGAAATAGTCTCCCGTGTACCAATGAATCCTAGCTTTATTTTGGAGGGATGTAGTCCGGAAATATTTTTGCCGAATGGCCCGAATTCAGAAAGTCCAGTTTTCGTGTCTTCGTGTTCGAAATATTGCCCGAACTGAAGTTTAGGCTCTTTGAGATACTCAATCCTAATACTCATGACTGTCCTCATCGTCAGTCGTCACAGCCATAGCTGCAAAGAAGTCCAATTGTCCAGAATCCTCTTCGTAAATGGCTGGATCATTGGGAATGGCGAAATTCGCAATTCCGGAAAACGGTTCTTTCTCGATCTCCATTAAGGTCCTTGAATGTAGCCTGAACTGTATCGCGGGTTTATGCTGCGAGATGATGTCCGCCCAAAACAAAACATGATTAAGAACGTGATTGGTCTTTTCGCTAGCCTTTATTCCGGTTGTGTATGGTCCAACCAATTCAGGATCGCACGGCGTTTCGCCATCTATGGTGAAAAGATATTTTGGGATTATTTGGAGAAACCATGAGCTTCCGATATTTCTAAAGGACAGTTGAGAGGCGGTGTGCCGCCAGAAGCGGTCGGCTCCGTACTTGTAGAACTTTGCCACAATCCGTGCCGGAGCAGCCCGGCCAGTCCTAACGTTGTACCAATCCCTTCTGAATACAAGATCTTTATCATTCAGCCGAGGGAAATAATTTCGTTTGAAGTGCGGGTTATACCTGAGCCCACAATGCCACAAGTGACTACCCATGAGTTGATTCAAGAGGAAAAGAAAATCGTTGCGACGTGACTCGTCTTTCGCCCATTGTTCGCCTGAAACGTCATTGATGTCACCGGTTTCGCAAAACTCTCGAAGCACACAACGATCATCCCGCAGGTCGGCCAGTGTGTATAACACTCCTTCGTTGACGGCGAATGGAGGGGCAAATCCTTTGATCTCAGATTTGATATGTGCGAAGTCTTTGAATTCAGTTGGCGCACAGGTAAGGAGCTTCGGCATGCGGCGCACTAGTAACAAATTCGAATACAATCGTTCACGCTGTTGCAAAGAAATGCGTGGAGGGCTGATCTTCGCTGCTTTACAGATTTCGTCGTAGGTCTTAGGAAGGAATTCATCCTTTGTCTTATCAAACACCACTCGCAGCGGCGGTTGAAACACGGCTGGTTCAGTTCGAACGTATGAGTGTATCTCCTTCCAGTAAAGTTTGTCGTCTTTAGGGTGATAAACAATAAAGAGAACCGGGAATGTGGCGTTATACCATCCCTCAAGATCATTCTTTTCAACCGGCGTCACGAAGCTGCGAGCAGAGTCCTGCTTAACATAGCTTTCACCTGACCTCGCCTGCACTTTTATGATTCCGCCTGTTGTTTCGAATCCCGGGCCATCCGATTTGGGAACTACAACTTCAATCTCGCCATCGAGGCCGTAATCGTCTTTGGTGATTTCACGAAAAATACAATTCATCTCGTGGACCACTTGACTGATGCGGTCGAGCCCCTTCCATTCTTGGAACTTGGATTTCAGAACCGTTTTCGGCATAAAGGTCCTTCTTGGATCTTGCTTCAAACATGATTAGGTTGCCTCATGGAGAAGCAACAATCGCTCCGCTATCACTCCCATCGTTTCAATGGCCGCTCTTGCTTCGGCTTCAGTGACTGTAGGAAGCCAAGGTCGGCCATGACCGGTGCCTTGCTTGTTTCTGAGTTGATTAATTGCACAGGCGAGTTCATACGTGGCTCGTTCGACTCGCTTATTAGCAGCCTCTCCTTGTTGAACAGGTTCTTGCGGCGTGGCTAAACCCAATTCAATAAATACTCTCCCTAATAAAGTCGGAAAGTTTGAAGTGGTTGAGCATCCTCCATAACGCTGCTCCAATATATGAGCAGCGACAGCTTCTAATAGATCCTTTCCCGTCCCGGTAAGCAGCGCCGCGTCCTCAACTCCACGCTTTGCCCGTCGTACATACGCCATCAATGCCGCGCTGAGATCAATGCCACCAAGGTTCTCAAGTACTTTAGGTCGTAACTCCCCGTCGGGAGATAGCTCATAGCCCTCGTCGTTGAAAGCGAAAGCAAGATTAGCTATAGCCTCTGCACCAACATAATTCAGGGAGGTTTCCCGAAAACCGCCATGGCCTCTGACGAGTGAGATCAAGGAACTCACAAGGTAGCCTCCCGCCTCATAATCATTGTCCAGCGCCCAGTTAAGAGTAGCCCGAACTCTTTTGGCTTTCCCCACAGTCTGTCCCTGGCATACCGGATCGCCGGATGCAAGATTTGCACGCTTAATATGGAATTCAAGATCAGAATGAGCGGGATCCCGCCGAACACACTGCGCGTCGTCCACTAATTGTGAGACGGCGACAATGATTGCATCATTGAGCGGTGCTGAATGTTTCTTAGTTTCAACCGCAACCATGATTCCCTCCCGGCGGTCGCCATACTTAATCAAAACCGGAAATCGTTGTGAGAACGACGCCTTGGATTTGAAATTCCTTCGTAAGAATAAACGGGCGATGACGATCGGACCTCGATCTCGGCTTCAACACGACCGTATTCTTCGAGCGATGAAATTCCTTGATCGTGGCCTCATCATCGATCAGTGCCACTATTATCTTTCCGCTATCGGCGACTGATTGTTGCCTCACCAAAACCAGATCGCCGTCAAAGATTCCCACTTCGTCCATGGAATCGCCTTTAGCTCTCAATAAGAAATATCTTTGTCCCGGCTTGGCCAACTCCGTCGAAACGGGAATCATTGCCTCGACATTTTGATCCGCTAATAACGGCACCCCACAGGCGACGTTTCCAACGAGTGGCACCAAAACCGTGCGAGCGTGATTTTTGGTTTCCGGCAACTCTCTGAGAAGCTGTAACCGCCCGTCATTTCTCCGTGAGATGCAGCCTGCGCGAATCAGCTTTTCTACAACTAACGCAGCCGAACGCGGAGAGCTATATCCGAAGATCTCTCTGGATGTCTCTTATTGAGGGAGATTTAGAATGAATTAATGAATTCCGGATGAAGCGAAGAGCTTGAACCTCATTCGGGGAAAGTTGTAGACTCTGCATCGCATACTAAGTGTATGCATCTGTATTAGCACCAGTCAAGTACGTGAGACAATACTTCTGTTTTATCTTTCGCTATTATTTCATTAGGCTGCGGAGTAACATCAGTGCGGAAGCTTTTCGCTGAGGAGGGAGTTGTAACACCATTATTTTAGTGATGCCTATTGCTGCGTCAGTGTATCTTTCGATATATTCTTCTGCCTTACAATGTGCGGAACGTAAACGTTGGAATCGCGGATGATTGAGGAACCTCCGAAATGGCATTTTGACGAGCTGGAGGTCTTAGCTGGCCAGGATTGGATTTGGCAGCTTCACGAGAACCAATCCTATTTGGGCCGTTTGATTATTCGCCTTCGCCGCCCAACCAACGAATCGTTTGCGACTTGCACAATTGAAGAGTGGGATTCACTCCGTTTGCAACTCCGTGCGTATGAGACCCTCTTGTCTCGTCTGTTTTTCCCGGACCGCTATAACTATTGCCAACTTGGCAACATTTGGGAACAATTGCATGTGCATGCGATACCTCGGTACAAGACAGCCCGGCAATGGTGCTCGTACGACTTTCGCGATCAACGCTGGGGCCGCAATTGGCCTCCCGCTCCACTTAGTCCCCTTAATGTCAGTGCCACATACGATTTCGCCAAATGGTTACGGCTACAAATTGAGAACGATGCACCGATTCAGAAAATGTTGGAAGTGAGTCTGTAATCGAATGTCTAGTTCATTGCGCTTGGAACGGCTAATTGAAACTACAGCGAGTAGCGGCGCTGTGTATTCTTGGCCAGAGTTGTATACCCTCCTTACCACGTATGTACCGGCTTGCCCTTTGCATATTGATATCGTTCGGCACGCTGAAAGTGTGGCAAATGCTCGCGGATTAGTTGCGGGTAAGTGGGATGCAGAGCTTTCTGCACGCGGACGACTGCAAGCATATCGTTTGGCTTGTTTGTTAAAGGCTGCACCATACTTGTTTGCCTGGTCTTCGTCACTTTCTAGGACTAGCACGACACTAGAATGTGCAGCACGTCTTCGTCGAGTGTCATTCAAGCCGATGTGCAAGGATGCCAGATTGGACGAGCGCGCTCTGGGAGAGCTCGAACAACGGCCCAGACAATTCATCAAAGCATACGCCCGAGGCGATCTAAAGTATGCACCCCTAGGAGGCGAGAGCTACTTGCAGCTGGCTCAACGTGTGCTGTCATTTCTCGTTGATTTGAGGCTGGCCATAACGGAAGAGTCCTGTATTGTAATCGCAACACACGTTGGACCGATGAGAATTATCGCGGGCGTACTCAATGGGATGACTGAACCGGCTGATGTACTTCGACTTAGTTTTTCCCATGCCCGACCTTACCGTTTTGATCTAAACACGCTCAAATGGCCCGATTTTATTGATGCGAAGGAGGTTCTAGGTGACAGAGCCAACCACTCCCACAGTGGGCACGGAAGAGAATACGAAACCTCAGTTCATTCCCAATTTTGATAGATATACATCGTTAAGAACGAATTGGGATTACTCCATTAAGTTCCTCGACTACCTTCGCAACGCGCTATCCGGAAAACTTAGTGAGAATGTTGTAACCATTGCATTGGCGGGCTCCTTCGGGCGACTGGAGGGCGCGGCAACATCCGATGCCGATTACATTCTCGTGGTGAATAATACGGGTGATGAGAACGTTGAGAATGATCAGACCTTCGTTCGGGCCGCAATAGAAGAATATAAAGTTTCCCCCCCAAACAAGAGCGGCGTATTCTCAGCAGCTCGCACGATCAACGATCTATCAGAACATCTGGGCCTAGCGACGGAAAAGGTTGATGAACTTGGAAAGCGAATGCTCTTATTGCTGGAATCACGTCCAGTTTTTAATGACGCCAAGTACGAAGCCCTGATCACTGAACTTTTTTCAAAATATGCTGAGTATCTCAAGGGAGCTCCGGATAAAGAATATGTTTTCCTGATGAATGACTTGATCAGATATTTCCGATACATATGTGTTAATTATCAAGCTACTTTCTGGCGGGAGAATGAGAAATGGGTAATCAGAAACCTTAAGCTGCGACATAGTCGTGTGATTATGTACGCCGGGCTTCTGTTCTTAATTGGAGAAGCAAGCAAGTACCAAGGAGACAAGAAGATATCATTTGTCAGGGAACACTTGGCCCTGACGCCGCTTGAGCGTCTAGGACTGGTTTACAAAGAAAACAACGACCATGGTTTCTTTCGTGTAATAGGGCTTTACAACGTATTTCTTTCTCGCTTGTCTGACGAGGCTTGGCGCACCAGGTTAAACGTCGAGTACGACCACCGTTACAGTCTTCCAGAGTTTTCTGAGATGAAGGCGAATTCCGACGCACTGGTAGCTGAGCTCATTCGATTCGTTTTCGCTCGACGCGGTCACTGGAGTGATCGGTTCTTCGAATACTTAATCTTTTAGCCATAGCAATGCAGTTTGCGGTTTAGTGAACCCTGGCCACGCATCAGCCTACTTGAGCGCGCGCGTTAACTTCGTTAACGCGTCGAGAAGGCTAATGCGAGCGGGGTCAAGTTCACGCTACGACGGAACCGCTTTGAAGTTCGCACGTATGGTGATGCGGCGTCAGAGCGGGCCTGCTCCGCAGGAAGGAATCTTGCGCTTGTAAAAATCGTAGGCCGGGCAGACCGCGCACCCGGACCTCCGCAAAACGTCGAGCGAAGAAAACCAGCTCCGAGAACCTCCTCCGCCACAATACAAATTGAAGAATTTCTCTCTCATCAGCGGAGACCTAATCCAACACCGGCGGTCATCCGATAATCGAGCATTATGTTATCAGGCATGCGAGCGGCATCGAACGCGGATGGCGCACTGCCTGATAACATAATGACGATTATCGTACGCCTCGCCTTCTAAATTCCTCTACAGAACCAAAAATTGATCGTCTTTTGATCCGGTTGCTGGAAGTTTGGACCGAAAGCTCCGTCTTCTTTAATCAGCAACGGAATAAAGTCCGGCAATAAAGTGGGCAGACAAGATAAGACTCGCGAGCGCGTGTCTCACTGGGCCGTAAACACTTTGTCTTCAACAGCTTTGTTCCCTGGAAAATAAATAAAGAAATTCCAGTTACTCTGGAAATCGAGGAACTTGCGTCGTGTCAATCAATTGCCGCTTTATTTCGTGACCGAAGATCGTCAGTACGGCGGAGGTGTTATGGGTACGGTACGAAGGAAGAGAGCACTGCTTAAGAAAGTTACATCGTTCAATTTCTATGCGGATCAGTGGGCGCAAATCCAAGCCATCATGGAAGGATCTAGAGGCAGAGAAGGAAGCTCCGGTTTTGCGCGAATTGATCGACGAAGCGCTTGGCGCTCGTCGTCGCAAATTCGTGCGCCAGGACCAAGAGGAGACTCCCACGGCCAACTTGGAAGTTGAAGTCCTTGAGACAATCCGGTTGCTTATGGTGAAACTGCTTCACCAGTCAAAATCGTGTTTGCGTGTTGATGGCGTTAACTTAAGACTTCTGCAAGAGACGTTAGCAGAAGCCCGCGCCGGCAGAAGGTGCGTGTGGGAAAGGTTAGTCATACCAAGCTTGCGCGAACAGGGATATAACGAAGAACACATATCAAGCCTTTTCGAAGAGGACACGGCCCGAGCCAAAGATTTTGCCTATGCTCTAGCTGAAGAAATACGCGACAAGGTTCTCGAGAAGGAGAAACGATCGTCAGATACAAATGTGAATCAAGAAGTCAGAGCTGGTGGATAGTGTTGTGAAGTACATACAAAAAGGCTGTTGGGTTTTACAACTATCGTATACGTTGATTCCCGGCCCTAACTAACCTCTATCCGTGATCATTCTTGTCGTTTGCTCGCAAATTCTCGTCGAAAGGACGTTAGTGTCCCCCAAAAGCGGTTTGGCCCACCAATTGACATAGTCTTGCAGCGTGACGATCGCATTACCGATTAGTCGTCTCTCCCCGCTTAGGAAGGGCCAACGCATGAATCTAATGCAAACAAAAGAACTACCGATCTATCTGACTCTGAAAGAAGTGGCTGAATTACTAAAAGTAAAACCGCGAACGATCTACGCCTGGGTAAGTGACAAGCGAATCCCTTACGAGCGCAAAGGTAGTCTGCTGCGTTTTCGTCTTGATGCAATTCTCGCCTGGAATGAGCCGGTTCGATAGCGACAGAAGAACAACATCCGATTGCAGTTCGTGAGAAGTATGCGCGTGGTAGAATGCCGCCGCTCCTGTGATGGCTGCAACCGGAAAGGAGCACGATGTCAGTTTACAAGCGTAGGGGAAGTTGGTTCTGTGACATCACGATCGACGGCCGGCGAGTGCAGCGAGTACTAAAGAAGGCACGCACGCGAGCGCAAGCTATCAAAGCCGAGAGCGTGATCCAGAACAAGCTCTTTGAAAATAAATACAAGGTTGAGAAGAGGCCGGAAGTTCGCTTTGATAAATTCGTCAAAGATCATTTCCTGCCTTACTCAGAATTACACAAGCGGACGTACCCAGACGACGTGCTAGTCTGCAACATGCTTTTCGAGACTTTCGGACGGATGAATATTTCAGAAATCAATCCACCGATGATCGAGAAGTTCAAGCAGAAGAGACTCGAAGGCGAGACGATGTACAAGCGCAAGCGGAATCCGGCAACGGTGAACCGCGAGCTTTGCGTGTTGTCGAAGATTTTCTCGCTAGCTTTCGATGCAGAGTTGATCGACAGCAATCCGTGCCGGCGAGTGCGGAAGTTTCGCACTGATACTCGACAGAACGCGTTATTTGACCTTCGACGAGGAAGCCAGGTTGTTCGAGAAACTTGAAGGTCAGGAATGGGTACAGCGAATCGTCACGATGGCGATCAACACCGGAATGAGACAAGGCGAGATTTTCGATCTCACCTGGTTCGACGTGGACTTGTCGCGAGGCTTGCTCCACGTTCGCGTTTCCAAGAACGGCAAAGATCGTTTCGTTCCGATCAATCAGACGGTTCGCACGATGTTGGAACGACTGCCGCGCACAAGCGAGTATGTCTTTCCGAGTCCGAAGACCGAAGGTCGTCTTGTCGACGTGAAGTTTCGTTTCGACAAGGCAAAGAGGGAAGCAGGAATCAGAGATTTCCGCTTTCACGACCTGCGTCACACCGCCGCCACTCGCATGGCAGACGGCGGCGCCGATGCTTTCGCATTGGCTGAAATCTTCGGATGGTCAGATGTTCGAATGGCTCTGCGTTACACGCACGCAACGGACGAGTCGAAGCGCCGAGCAGTTGAAAATCTGGTCAAACCGATTGGACCAAGTGACGAATCGGTGACAAATGAAAAAGGCAGGGTCGCCGCCCTGCCCTAAGTCATTGATTCTATTGGTGGAGCAGAGGGGGATCGAACCCCTGACCTCCGCATTGCGAACGCGGCGCTCTGCCAAACTGAGCTACTGCCCCACGCGGAGTGTCATATTAGAAAGCGGAAGGGAGGGTGTCAAGGACGCTGTTCCGCTTCCTCCCCCTGCTCCCAATCCGCTTCGTACGTCTGTTGTTCAATCATTGCCTGCAACGCGCGAAGTCCCGCAGGGGTGCTGGACCAACTGTACGTCATCACGTACTTCACACCCTCACTAGTAACAACCTCGACGCCAGTAGTTTCCTCAACGGAAGTCGTCTCAAACCCGAGTGGCAATTCAAAAAATTCCTGCTTATGGATTTGAGTCGTAAGCGAGACGAAGTCTGCAACGTCGTACGTGCCCTCATACTTCCCGATGAACTCGTCATTCGCATAACCAATGTAAGTACACGTGCCGTCGCTGCGAAACGTCGCGTCGTAAACCGGGCATTTGCGTTCTGCGTCGGAACAACCCTGACGCTTCAGAGTGATCGCGGTGATCTCGCGCGAACGTTCGGGTAGTCGTAACTCTTCAATTGGTCTCGCGATCTGAAAGGCCGTAAAGCCGATGAAAAATGTGACGACCGATACAATTACCCTGCAGGTCACGGTCCACAACATAAAGTTACCTCAACTTTCCGAAACGTCCATCGACGCGCTCTGCGATTCGCGTACCGAAGACACCGTCAGTTTCTCTTTCATTAGACGCAATGTTTCCTCGAGTTGTTCCACGCGTTTGCCGCCGCCCTGGGCCATCTCGGGCCGGCCGCCACCCCGACCGTCGAGCATTGCGCATGCTTCGCGCATTAAGGCGCTCATGTCGGCGGACGCGTCGGCCGAACGCGCGAAGACCAGACGCGCCGTGTCTTTATCGCGCGAGCCCAGCAACGCGATCGTTCCGGGATTCGCCATCAACGCGTGCGCGAGTTTCTTCAATGATTCAACATCGCGATCCTTGAATACCTGACTCACGACGCCATTGCTCGCCGTCGCCAACAATCGCTCTGCTTCAACGCCCGCCGCGTCTTCTTCAAGCACGCGAACGCGCCGGTGCAATTCCTTATTCTCTTCAACCATCTGCGCAGCGAGTTGAGGCGCGTCGTCTCTCCCGCTACTGAACATCGCCGCGATATCACGTGCAATCTTGTTAGCCTTTCGATAATCGGCGAGGGCGCGTGTGCCTGCCACAAACTCAATTCGCGTCAAGCCCTTCGCGCGTTCCCATGAACGCACTGCGATCATTCCAACCTCTCCAGTGCGAACGGCGTGCGTTCCACCACACGGCGTCAGATCGAAACCTTCAATCTCAATCAATCGCAACTCGCCTTCACGTGCTGACTCCTTGCGCAACGGCAGTTCCGCGGCTTGCTCGGGTGTGACGTTTAGAATGGTTATCGACCGGTCTTCCCAAATGACGTTGTTGGCGAGTTCAACGGCGCGCTCGATTATTTCTGATGTCGGATTATTAAGCTCGACGTCGATTTCGCACGACGCTTCCATTACTCGAAAGCTTCGTGTTGGAGCTTTGAAGAGTGTAATCAGAGCTTGTGAGAGAATGTGCTGGCCGGTGTGTTGTTGTATGTGGTCCAAACGTCGCGCCCAGTCGACTCGCCCGCGCACAACTGAATCACGAACAGGCGTCGCGCCCTGGACCACGTGAAGCACACCGTTCGACCCGTCGTCAATACACTCAACCACGCGCGAGCCGTTCAGCGTCCCAGTGTCGCTCGGTTGTCCGCCCCCGGTCGGATAAAAGGCGGTGCGATCGAGGACCACCGCGGTCCAACCGCTCACACGGTCAGTGACATCTACTACGCGAGCTTCAAACTCGATCAAATGAGAATCGGAATAATAAAGACGTTCTGTAATAGCCATTTTTAACCACAGATTAGACAGATTTTGTAAGATAACGTCGCATGAATAACTATTCACGGAAACTGATAATCACGCTCGGACTCATCGCGGTCGTGAGCAGCATCGCCGTCGCGCAAGAGCCGCCAATGAAATCGATAACCTACCGGCTCTCGATGTCGCGGCCCGTGTCGCACCTGTTCGAAGTCGCCATCATAGTTGAACTCCCGGAACAACTAAAAGACAAGCCGGTCCATTTTCAGATGCCGAAGTGGTCGCCCGGCCGGTACGGCGTGTTTGACTTCGCAAAGAACGTGCAAGAGGTTCGCGCAGCCGCAAACGGATCAACTCGCGCGGTGACGCGTGTCGACGATCAAACGTGGAGTGTCGCGCCCCACGGCGCAACAGCGCTCACGGTTTCCTACAAGGTGTTTGGAAATGATCTGTCAGGCACGTTTTCACAACTCAACGATCGTCACGCGAATTACAACGGCGCCTCGATCTTTATGTACATCGTGGACCATAAACCCGATCCAGTGAAGTTAACGATCCAGCCGCCATCCGGTTGGAAAGTCGTAAACGGTCGCACGGAACGGCCGGGACAAAGCGAATACAACTTTCCAAACTGGGACGTGCTAATCGATACGCCAACGGAGATCGCGCCTGACTGGACGCAAGACACGTTCGAAGTTGACGGCAAAAAGTATCACGTCGTCGTGCATTCGTTTGGTCCTGAAGGCGGGAAGCGCCCGGCCCTCGTCAAAGATATCGAGAAGATCGTGCGCGCACAGACTGCGATGTGGGGGCCGCCGGAGTTTGAGGAGTACACATTTCTGATTCACTACGCCGCCGACGATCACTCCGGCGACGGCATGGAACATCTCACTTCGACGCAGATCATCGAACCCGACGCGCTCGCAGACGAAGGTGCTTATGAACAGACTCTCGGCACTGTGTCGCATGAATTCTTTCACGTGTGGAACGTGAAGAGACTGCGCCCGCTCGAACTTGGACCATGGGATTTCACGCGTCCACTCAACACGCGTGGGCTTTGGGTTGCCGAAGGTTTCACAAACTACTACGGCCACTTGATGTTGAGGCGCGCTGGGATCTGGAGCGATAAAAAGTTTTTGGATCGACAGGCGCAGACTGTCAGAGGTATCGAGAACGCGCCGGGAAGTAAGTTGATGAGCGCTGAACAGTCGTCGTTGTCAGCGCCATTCATCGACGATGCACCTCACGCGCAGGCAGTTAATTTGCAAAACACCGCGATCAGTTATTACCCGAAAGGCGAGCTCATTGGCATGGTGATGGACCTGCTGGTGCGTGGACGCACGAAAGGAAAGGCCTCGCTCGACGATGTTATGCGCGACATGTATGAAGAGTTTTATTTGAAGAGCTCGAACGGCAGTTACTACCTCCGCGGACGTGGTTATCAAACGGAAGATCTCGAGCGAGTCGCTTCACGTCGCGCGGGCTTTGACTTCAGCGACTTCTTCAAGCGACACGTGCGCGATGTCGAAGTGCTGCCTTACGAGGAAGCGTTTGCTTTCGTCGGACTGAAACTCGCGAAGACGGAGGCGAAGGAACCGTTTGATGCCGGCTTGTCCATCGCCGACACGGATGGAGTGATTCAAAACGTTCGCAATAACTCACCTGCTGAAGATGCGGGATTGCAGGCGAATGATGAGATCGTCTCGCTCGGAGGGAAGACGGTGACGAAGGCGTGGATGAAGACGCTCGCCCGCTACAAGCCGGGTGATTCTGTGCCGGTGGTCGTCAAGCGCGATCGGCGAACGATCAAGACGAATATAGTTTTGGGACAAGCGGAGAGGTTTGAGTACAAGATCGAAGAGAGATCGGATGCGACCGCCGAGCAAAAAGCACTGAGAGCGTCCTGGCTAAACGGAAAATAGTACGCGGATAAACGCGGATTTAAGAACGGATTAGGGAACGATTACTTCGAGAGAGTGTGGAGCGATCTCGAAGCGCATCGGTAAGTGACCGAGTAGCTCACCGTCAACTTGCACCTGGGCGTCGCCGTGAGCTTTGACGGTGACTGCTTTTACAAATTGGACCTCAGGGTTGTCACGCGGCATGCCGTTGCGCATCGCCTGCGAAAGCAGGTGTAAATATCGCAGCCGGCTTTTTGTTTGAATGATGCAGACTTCAAAGTCGCGTTGGTCCAGTCGCGCGCCAGGAGTTATTGCAAGATCGCCACCGTACCTCGGCGCCTTGCCAATAGCAGCAAACGTCCCGCTGTACTCGACACCATCGATCTCGAGTGTGAATGGGCGAGGGTTCCAGGTTGCGAGATGGCTCAATCCTGAAATCCAAAACGCTCCCTTGCCGATTCGCTTTTTCAACGACGGCTGCACGTGCCTCACCACAGAAGCATCCAGCCCGATGCCCGCCATCAAAACAAAATGACGACTCTCGTTAGTTGATTCGTCGATCGCGAGGCCAAGATAGATCTTCCGCGAGTTTCCTCTTGCAGCGACGGTCACCGCCTGCGCATCGTCGAGCGGTAAACCAAGTTCACGAGCGAGAACGTTTCCCGTGCCTCGTGGAATGATCGCGAGTCGCGCTTTGGTTCCGGCTAAACCCTGGATTGCTTCGTTGATTGTTCCATCACCGCCCGCGACGATGATGTCAGAACTACCATTTCGGGCAGCACGGGAAGCGATCTGCGTCGCTTCGCCGGGTCCCGAGGTCAATCGCAGATCGACAGTGATGCCAAGTGATTCGAGATTTGAGGCGACCTCTTGAATCGGACGGTGTCGCCTCGATGCATAACGACCAGTCTTCGGATTGGAAATCAGTGTTACTTTGCGAGCCACGGATAAAACTGAAGCACACGCATGAGCGTTTATTCCAAACGATAGTTCGGGGCTTCTTTGGTTATGATCACATCGTGAACGTGCGACTCTTTCAGACCTGCCGAGGTAATGCGCAGGAAGCGAGTCTTTTCCTGAAACTCTGATATTGTTCGACATCCCGTATATCCCATTCCCGATCGCAGGCCGCCGACAAGTTGAGTCACCATGTCCGCGAGCGTCCCCTTGTAAGGCACGCGACCTTCAATTCCTTCAGGAACCAGTTTCGACTCAATCTCGGTCGTATCCTGCGCGTAACGATCGCGCGAACCTTCGCGCATGGCGCCAATCGAGCCCATGCCGCGGTAGGTCTTGAAGGAGCGACCCTGAAATAAAATAACTTCACCTGGAGCCTCTTCCGTTCCTGCAAACAACGACCCGATCATCACTACATCAGCGCCGGCTGCGATCGCTTTAGCGACATCACCGGAGAATTTCACGCCGCCGTCAGAAATCACCGGAACATTCTTGTTTCGTGCAGCTTGGACGCAACTTCCAATAGCGGTTATCTGCGGTACGCCGGCTCCTGTAACGACTCGCGTGGTGCAGATCGACCCCGGACCGATACCCACTTTAATCGCGTCGACTCCTGAGTCTATCAACTCCTGTGCCCCGGCAGTTGTGCCGACATTTCCTGCAATCAAATCAGTGTCAGCATGCCGTTTTTTGATTTCCTTGACTGCGTCGATCACGCGTGACGAATGGCCGTGAGCAGTATCGATCACGAGACAATCAACGCGTGCCTTGACGAGCTCGTCTGCACGTTCGCGGTAATCACCAGTCGCACCGATCGCAGCGGCGACTCGCAAACGCCCGAGATTATCCTTCGCCGCTGTTGGATACTTGATCGCCTTTTGAATGTCTTTGACGGTGATCAGTCCTTTTATATGTTTGTCGTCGTCGACAACCAGCAGCTTCTCAATGCGGTGTTTTTGTAAGACTGCCTTCGCTTGTTCCAACGTTGTGCCAACCGGAACGGTAACGAGCGGCTGTTTCGTCATCACTTCCGCGACTGGTATGTCGAATCTGGTTTCGAAACGAAGATCACGATTGGTGATGATGCCAACGAGGTGACCCGCTTCATCAACCACCGGCACACCGCTAATATGAAAACGCTCCATCACCTGGAGCGCCTCACGCACCGGACGATCGGGACGAATCGTTACGGGGTCGACGATCATTCCCGACTCAGACCGCTTTACCTTGTCGACTTCCTCCGCCTGTCGTTCGATACTGAGGTTTTTGTGAATGACACCAATGCCACCCTGCTGCGCGAGCGCGATCGCCAGCGATGCTTCAGTGACTGTGTCCATCGCCGCTGAGCAAAGTGGAATTTGCAAGCGAATGTTGCGCGTGAACTGCGTGGAAGTGTCAGTTTGTGATGGGAGTACGTCGGAACGCGCAGGAACTAAGAGTACGTCGTCGAAAGTCAGGCCTTCGATAATATCGGTTGTGATCATGTCTGGGTCCAAAACTCCTCGGAAGAGTTAGCCACGAAAAAGCACAAAAGACACAAAACAGATCAGAACAGGGTTTCCGTTTTGTATCTTTTGTGCCCTTTTGTGGCTTAACTGCACTGCGTTAAATCGTTCGTTTTTGATGTGAGGTCATTATACATGGATAAGTAGGTTTTCTCTCTCGCAGGCGTCAACTCGGCGGTTCGGCTTTGAAACCAGTAGAGTGCCGCGAGCGCAGCGCCTGTGAGTAACGCCAGAATCAGGACGGCCAGGAGCACCGTCAATATTGGAGAACGTGTCGCCGGCGTGTCTGTATAGACTTTGGACTGAATTGGAGTGCTGACGTCGTCCGTTGATTCGCCGTGTTCGCGCATGAAACGCGTGTAGCCTTCAACGGCCTTGCGTTCGTCGTAGCCGACGCATTTCGCATAGGCCTTTATAAAGCTGCGATTGAACACACCGCCGGGCAGGCGCTTGAAATCGTCTGCTTCGATGGCTTCGAGATAATGGACCGAGATCTTCGTCTGGTCGCAGATCTCGCGCAGGGCCATTCCTCGCTCCTCGCGTGCGAGTCGCAATCGTTCGCCTATACTAGCTGCCATCCTCGATTCCTGGCGTCGGGTGGTTAGATTGTAAACCCAGGTCTATCGTCGCGCGCCGCTTGTATGAATGCGTACAACTCCCACTTTTTCTGCACTATAGCTTGCGCTGCTAAACGGTGTCAAACTTTTGCTTGTCAAAAGATTTGCGTCTCTTGCTTCTTGTCGCCCACGGTGGTACGTTGAGGCCACAAGATCCGATAAGTCGCTTTTAATATCTACAATCGACACTAAAGTGAGGACAAAGAGATGCCCCTTGAAGCACTCGGAATGGTTGAGACCAAAGGATTCGTGGGTGCAGTTGAGGCCGCCGATGCTATGGTCAAAGCAGCTAATGTTCAACTGCTTGGGAAGGAGTACATCGGCGCCGGCTACGTGACGATTTTCGTGCGTGGTGACGTCGGCGCCGTGAAGGCGGCGACTGATGCAGGCGCGGCTGCGGCGAGAAGGGTCGGAGAATTGATCAGCGTTCACGTTATTCCTCGCCCGCACGCGGAAGTCGAGCGCGTGCTCCCCGTGAATGGACGCACTGGATTGAGTCCGGATGAAACAGCCTTGCAGGGCGGCGGTGCTCGCGGGCAGTTGGGCCAGGGCGATCAGGGACGTTCGCTTGGCTCCGGTGTGCGCGACTCGAATAAAGAGCGTTCGCGTTAATCTGGTCTTAGCCACAGACTGCACGAATGATGTCGGAGTTTGGCCATGTCTGTCGATAAAGATCTTGTTTCAGTACAACAGGCGCGCGATCTGGTTGAGGCGGCTCATCGCGCGCAGGCTGAAGTAGCCCAGTTTGATCAGGCGAAGATCGATCGGATCTGCGAAGCGATGGCGCGAGCGGCGCTGGCTGAGGCGGCAAGGCTCGGAGCGATGGCCGTTGAAGAAACCGGATTTGGCGTTCCGGCAGACAAACAGGAGAAGAACCGTTTCGCTGCTGAAGACGTTTGGAATTACTTTCGCGGCTTGCGCACCAAAGGAGTTGTTTCTGACTCGAAAGACGTTGTCGAGATCGCGAGCCCGCGTGGTGTCGTCGCAGGAATCATTCCCTCAACTAATCCAACCTCAACCGCAATTTTCAAAATTTTGATATCGATCAAGTCGCGTAACGCGGTGGTGTTGTCGCCACACCCGTCAGCGGCGAAGTGTATTAACGAAACTGCACGCGTGATGCGCGAGGCTGGAGTCAAAGAAGGTTTGCCCGCGGATGCAATCGGTTGCATGACAAGCGCGACGATCGAAGGCACCGAAACCTTGATGAAGCACAAGCAGACTGCCGTGATCCTCGCGACCGGTGGAATCGGCCTGGTACGTGCGGCTTATTCATCCGGGAAACCGGCATTCGGTGTTGGACCAGGCAACGTGCCTGTATGCATCGAGCGAACTGCCGATGTGCCGAAAGCGGTGCAGGATATATTGACGGGAAAGTGTTTTGATAACGGAACGATTTGCGCATCCGAGCAGGCTGTTGTTTGCGACGCGCCGATCGAACAGGCAGTACGCGAGCAGTTCAAAATTCAGGGAGCCTATTTCCTCTCGACGGCTGAAGCCGATCAACTTGCAAAAGTCGTTGCGACTCCGCAACGTTCGCTTAACCCTGGGATTGTGGGCAAGTCAGTTGAAGTGATCGCGAAGATGGCCGGACTCAGTGTGCCTCCGGGCACGCGATGTTTGCTCGCAGACGTTGCGGGCGTCGGACGAGATCATCCGCTTTCGATGGAAAAGCTTTCACCAATACTCGCGTTTTATGTCGTTGATGGTTTGCAAGCGTGCGCTCAACGAAGCAAGGAAGTGCTTGCATACGGTGGCATGGGCCATACCGCGGGCATTCACACGCGCTCGCGCGAAGCGGCAGTAACATTTGGCGCTGAGATGCCCGCGTCGCGCATCACTGTTAACACTCCGACCACGCATGGAGCGATTGGCTTTTCAACCGCTTTGCCGCCATCGATGACACTTGGTTGTGGCTCGTGGGGCGGGAATGTAACGTCAGATAACGTTTCGCCGTTGCACTTGATGGACATCAAACGAGTCGCTTTTGAGACTCGACCTGTGGAGAGCGCGCGACCGGCGGTTACCACTCAGAAAGCAGCTCAGCCCGCGCCCGCGAAAGAAGCTGTTATCGCCGGCGGCAAGATCGATCGTCAGGAGATCGCTGCGATCGTGGATCGTTTTCTCGCCGGGAAACGCATCGAGCCGGCCGGTTCTCCACTGCCACCGCCGGTGATCGAAACTGAAGCCGGAAGCATGTACACGGTGCCAGTCGTGAAGTCTGCTGAACCGGTGAACAAACCGCCTGCTGCGCCGGCTGGTCCATCAGCCAATGGTAACAAGGCAGCCGACTTCGTTAGCGAAGACGATGTGCGCCGCGCAATTCAAAAAGGCGAGAAAATCTACATCAACGCGAAGACAATAATCACGCCTTCGGCGCGCGACATCGGCGAGCCGGCAGAGGTGTTCGCAAAGGTGTAGGGGCGGCACTCCGTGGCCGCCCGTCCGTCGAATCGCAGAAGACGGGTGGCGAGGAGGGCCACCCCTACAGACATCCAAACACGAATAGAAATATGTTCTTAGCCAGAGTCGTAGGCACAGTTTGGTCGACGAAGAAGACGCCCGATCTCGAGGGCGTCAGGTTTTTGATTGTCCATCCTTACGATCTCGACAAGGAGCCGACGCGTAATATCGTCGTCGTTGCCGATCGGCTCGGAGCCGGCACCGGCGAGATGGTGATGTGCGCGTTTGGCAAAGCAGCGCGAACGGCGATCGGAAATCAGGACATGTCGATCGAAGCCGCTGTTGTCGGTATCGTGGACCGCGTTGATATAACCGACACCCTCTCGGACGAAATGCGCGAGGCGGCGCGCCGGCTCGTGCAAGAGAACGGCAGACCTTGACCATCCTTTCATCACTCATAATTGCTCCCAATGGCCAATGAAGACCTGATCTATCGAATCACTCGAGCGGTTTACGACCGCGTGGGCAACGCCGTCGATGAATCAACCCTGGAGCAGTTAGTCACAGATATTTACAATCAGGTGCGAACGTCTACCCCGCCCGCGAGTGTGGATCGAAGCGGCACGGGCGAGGGCTCGTCCGAGCGAATGGTGATTTCAGTTTTTGGCTTAGACAATCCGGGGATTGTCGCCGGCGTTTCGCAGATTCTTGCAGAGGCGGGTTGCAGTATCATCGACATCAACCAAACCGTGGTGCAGGGCAAATTCGCGATGGTGATTATCGGCGATACTGCGCGCGCGCGTGAGAGCACGACGGAGTTGAAGGACAGATTGCGTAACGAAGGAGAGAAACTCGGAGTGCGCATCTACGCACAGCGCGAAGATCTCTTCAACTCGATGCATCGAATATGAGCCAGGAAACGGCACAGTCTGAGCCTGAGATTGCGCGACGCTGTACCGCATGTGGCGTGTCAGTGCGCCAGTCTGCGGTGTTTTGTCCGCAGTGCGGGAATCCGATCATGCACGGCGACACTGCGCCAACCGAGGCACTGCGACTAGATCTTGCACCTACTCAGCCACTCAGTGCAGTTGTACAGCCGCCACCGCCGCAGCATTCGCCAACCCCCGATGGAGTGCGTGGTCGCGTTGAGAGGTTTCGAAAAGTTTCCAGCGTGATGATCGATCAGGCTGCTTACGATCCCAGCTTACGCTTTCTGCTCGTTGCCGCTGGACTGTTTCTACTCTTTATCATCCTGGTCATACTCAGCAAAGTGATCGGATAAATGGAATACACCCAGGCCGAGATACTTCAGACCGTCGCAATGACAGAGATGGAGCATCTCGACGTGCGCACCGTTACGCTCGGTCTTAGCTTGCTTGATTGCGCCGGCGATTCGCTGGCGGGAGTTGCGCAGAGAGCAGGTGACAAGATCCGGTCGGTTGCCGCTCGACTAGTAGAAACGGTCGACGAGATCGGTGACGAGTTCGGCATCAGGGTCGCCAACAAACGCATTTCGATAACGCCCGTCGCGCTCATCACCGAAGGCACACGCGGCGATCTTCTCCAGGTTGCGCGATCCATCGACGACGCGGCGAAATCAGTTGGCGTTGACTTCATCGGCGGCTACTCAGCCCTCGTCCAAAAAGGCGTGACTCGTTCCGAGCACAAGTTCCTCGACTCAATTCCCGAAGCACTCGCAAGCACCGAACGTTTGTGTTCTTCCGTGAACGCGGCAACTACGCGGGCCGGCATCAACATGGACGTCGTGGGTAAAGTTGGCAGACTCATCAAAGACGCAGCCGAACGCACGCGCGATCAGGGCGGACTCGCATGCGCCAAATTTGTTTGCTTCGCCAATGCGGTCGAAGACAATCCTTTTATGGCCGGTGCATTCCACGGCGTTAGCGAGGAAGATGCGGTGATCAACGTCGGCGTTTCCGGACCGGGCGTGGTCCATCACGCGGTGAGGCACGCCGATAAAGATCTTCCGTTACAGGATCTGGCTGAGACGATCAAGAAACTATCGTTCAAGCTTGCGCGCGCGGGTGAACTAGTGGGCCGTGAAGCTGCACGACGATTGGGCCTTCCTTTCGGCATCATCGATCTATCACTCGCGCCGACACCTGTCGCCGGCGATTCGGTGGCCAACATCATCGAGGCGATGGGATTCGAGCGCGCGGGTACTCACGGGACCACGGCCGCGCTCGCGCTGCTGACCGATGCGGTCAAGAAAGGTGGCGCGATGGCGAGCGGGTCGGTGGGCGGGATGAGCGGCGCTTTTATTCCTGTATCCGAGGACGCGGGAATGATAGAGGCCGCACAGGTGGGAGCGTTGTCGCTCGCGAAGCTCGAAGCATGGACCAGCGTTTGCTCAGTCGGAATCGACATGGTCGCGGTTCCGGGTTCGACATCGGCTGAAACCATCGCTGCGATAATCGCCGACGAAATGGCGGTCGGAACAATGAATAATAAGACGACAGCGGTGCGTATCATTCCCGTCCCCGGCCGCGACGTGGGCGACGTCGTTGAGTTTGGAGGATTATTGGGAAGCGCGCCGATTATGGCCGTGAGTGAGTTTTCGCCGGCGGTATTTATCAGGCGCGGTGGAAGGATACCTGCGCCGATTCATTCGTTGCGTAATTGAGCCACGAAAACGCACAAAGAAGACACAAAAATATCTTTGTGCTGTTTGTGGTCCATAATATTATTCTCGCGGAGGTGAGCTGATGCCGGAAGCACTCGGAATGGTGGAATGTCGTGGGCTGGTGGCGATGATTGAAGCCGCGGACACAATGGTGAAAGCCGCGAACGTTCGCCTCGTCGGCTGGGAAAAGATCGATGCCGGTCTGGTGACCGCGATCGTGCGTGGAGACGTTGCCGCTGTTCGAAGTGCAGTTGACGCCGGCGCCGCAGCGGGAAAACGCGTCGGCGAAGTGGTAGCGACGCACGTCATCCCTCAACCACACTCGGACGTAGATCTCGGTTTGCCGGTTTTGCACACGGGAGAAACTACACGCAAGAAGATCAGTGGTTCAGTTAGACCAAGGGGGTGATTCATGCCGCGAAAGAGAAACCCGTTAAGCGCTTTGCTCGAAAGGTTTTCGTACCAGGCCACCAGGGCCACCGGAACATCGCTCGCTTTTGTAATAGCCCTACTGGTGATTCTTGTGTGGGCCATCACCGGACCAATATTTCGTTATTCTGATACGTGGCAGCTCGTTATAAACACCGGCACAACTATCGTCACATTCCTCATGGTGTTCCTGATTCAGCGCGCACAGAACAAAGACGCACTTGCGATACATCTCAAGCTCAACGAAATCGTTGCCGCACTCGAGGGCGCCAGCAACCGTTTGATCGATGTAGAGGATTTGACCGAACCCGAGATCGAAGCGTTGCGCAATTACTACAAGAGGTTAATCGACCTCGCCCGGGAGGACGACGTTCTCACCATGACCCACTCGATTGAGGAAGCCGCGTCAAGACACGGCTACAAGTACAAACGTCGACCAGCGAAGAGCACAAAGAAGGCGTAAAGGAGACGGGGAGACGGGGAGACGGGGAGACGGGGAGACGGGGAGACGGGGAGACGGGGAGACACGGGGAGAAGTTATTTCTCCCTGTCTCCCCGTCGCCATCTCTCCCCGTCTCTTACGGTTTTTTACTGGGCGTGGTTGTTGCCGGCATTCTCACAGGCGGCGGTTTTGGCGCGTTTGCAGCTTCTTTACGAGCGATGCGCCCGGTTCGAGTCAAAGCAATGCGCTTGTCGGAATCGGAAGGTTGATCCACTGCCACCTTGATGGCGCGGAATGTGCCATCCTGCACCTTGTTGGTTGGGTTGTACGCGAGCACATACTGAGTCCGCATATCCCTGATAATCTCGTTCGCGATTTGCGGCAGCTCTGAAAGCGATTCAGGAAAGAAAGCACGACCGCCGGTTTCGGACGCGAGCTTGTTGACCAGATTGACGGCTTTATCTCGCGGACTCTTGCGAATGAGACCGCCGTCCTTGTCCAGCTCGTTAATGAACCCGATCACGAAGATCTGAACGTCTTCCTCACGCAAGCGAGCAAAGAGTTGTTCCTGCTTGTAGAAACTGTCTCGATCTTCACCGTCAGTGATTACGATCAATGCGCGCCGCCGTCGATCTGTTTCATCGCCCTTCCTGTACTCAGAGACGTGCTCGGCGGAAAGATAAACCGCATCGATCAACGCCGTCTGCCCGCCCTCGACGTAGAGGTTGTCAAGCGCGTCCATCAGCAACTCTTTGTTTGTGGTGAAATCCTGCGCCGTCTCGATCTTGTCGCTGCTGATAAACCGCACGAGGAAAGTCTCATCGCCTGCCTTGTTACTGTTGATGATCGTTTTCGCCGCGTCGATCACGCTCAGTATCTGCGACCGCAACGATGCTGACGTATCGACCGCGAGACCATAACTGATCGGAACCTCTTCGCGCGAAAACGATTCGATCGTTTGCGGCACTCCGTCTTCAAAAATGCGGAACTCATTTTGACGAACGTTATTGATCGGCCGGTTATTACGATCGATCACGCGAACGTGAAGTTGGACCAGTTCAGCGTTGATTACGATGCGGCTATCGGCATCAATCTCCTCGGGAGGCGTGGGAGTAGGAGTTGGTTTCAGCTTTGGCGGCGGTGGCGGCTCGCCCAATGTCGGCGCGATGCGATCTATTTGTGGACGCTGAGTTTGTGGAGTCGGAGTCGGTGTTGCCGTCGGGGCCGGTCGAACGGTTGCGGGTGTCGGACTTGGTGCCGGCGTTTGCGTAGTGCGCGGGCGCTCCTGGCTGCCCGCAGTAACGTTGGATCCAAAGAGCAGGGTCACGACTATGAGACCACAGATCGCAAGGATCGCGGTCTGTCTCACGTTCTTTTCACTAAACAACGGCAAACTCCTCTAGAAACCGCGGGGCTGGGGCAACAAATACAGCCACTTCACGCACACGTCAAGAGATGCAGCGGAAGCGATCCTGCGTTGCCGAACGCCTCATCAACCTCAGCGGGCTCCGGCGGTGGCGTAGTAGCCTTCCTTCGACCGAACGAATAGTTTGGGAAGACCCCTGGGCGCCGTGACCTTAACTTTTACACGATGCCATTTGCCGTCGTTTTGAAACGAATCCGGCTTGTACCCGATTGAATATTGGTGCCGCAGCTCGAGCGCGATCTGCTCAAAAATGTCGTCCATTTCGGCCGCCGAACGCGGAAAGAACGCTTTGCCTCCGGAAACGCCGGCAAGCTCGTCGAGAATGCCCTGGCCCTCCATGCCCATGGCGCTGCCGGCGTCGCTACCACTCAAAATCCCGACACCGTAAAGGGTCACGTCCGACTCTTTTAAGAGCTTCCGAAGTTCGTTGAACGTGTACCGCGAATTGTTGTCCTGCCCGTCGCTAATTAAAAGGAGAGCGCGCTTCGGGTGTTGTCCACGCTGCACTTTTTCAACGCCGAGATAACACGCGTCGTATAGCGCCGTTTGACTCTTGGTTTCAACGAAAGTGAGCTTGTTCAAAATCGAATCGCCATCGCGTGTTCTATCGAGCAGTAACTGCGCCTTCGAGTTGAATGCGATCAGGAAATATTCATCAGAGTCGTGACTCGTTTGAATAAATTTACCCAGAGCATCGCGTGCGCGCTTCACCTTGTCGCCGCTCATCGAACCGGAAACGTCAAAAATCACGCCGACTGAAACGGGTGAATCGTCGTCGCTAAAGAACGTGATCTCCTGTTGCTGCTTGTTATCGAAAATTGCAAACGCGCTCTTGCTCAACCCTGACACGTAACGTCCATAGGTATCGGTGACTGTTACTGTCAGCGTGATCAGGTCGGTGTTAGTGATCAACGACCGATCGTCGAGTTCAGTACCAAGCTTCTTTTCCTTGGGCGTTTGCGAACTGTTTTGGTTTGGCGCAGCAGTTTGAGAAGGAGTAGGAGGAGCAGATTTATCTGGAACAGCGGGCGCGGGTTTATCCTTTACGGGATCCTGGCTTTCTACTGATGACGAAAAGACAAACGTGACCGCGATCAGTGCGATGGAAACCGCTGTGATCTTGGTGGCGTAACGAGTCGGAAAATACATGTCACCCCCGGGCTACATTTCGGCGATTCAATTTTTTAAGTACCGTCAGGGCTCGAAAGGGAACTGTCAACACAGATGCTCGTTAGGGAACGAGTGATGCCCGACTTTTCAAAACCGGTGCATGAAATGTTCACGGGGAGACGGCCGCGCGCGTTTCAAGTTATGGCTGTGTTAACACAGGCATTCTAGGACAGGGTGTCGTTTGGCGCAAGATTAATTGGATCACCGGGGGCGCTTAGCCACAGATGACACGGAAAAAAATCCGATTTTTGAATCTGTATTATCTGTGGCTTAAACCGGTTCAGCCTCCACGATGCTCGTCGGCATACCGGTTTGGATCACGCGGAGCAGCCGGAAGCCCGCCGCGGACAGGAGTTCCTGGAATTCCTTCTCGGTCCTTTCCTTTCCACCTGTCATAACCAGCATGTTCATGTCGATAAACTTCGAGAAATGAGGCTCGTTAGTCTCCGGCACTACACAATCCACGAGGATGAGCCGGCCGCCCGGCGCCATCTGGTTGCGAACGTTTCTCAGGATGGTGTTGGATTTTTGGTCGTCCCAATCGTGAATGATCCACTTCATGACGTAGGCATCGCCACCGGCAGGAACTTCTTTAAAGAAGTCGCCACTGACCGCCTCGCAGCGATCCGCAATTCCCGCGGCTTCGAGTTTTGGCCGCGCGCCTTCGATGACTTCGGGCGCGTCAAACAGCACGCCCTTCAAGTTGGGATTGGTTTTGAGTAGCAGCGTGATCAGACCGCCATGACCACCACCGACGTCGATAAGTTTTTTGAAACCTGAAAAATCGTACAGCGAAGTTATCGCTTCGTTCGTGGCCGCAGTCACATTGCTCATTGAATTGTTGAAAACAGCGGCGTCGTCTGGATTCTGAGAAAGGTATTTCCAGAAATCCATGCCGAAGAAATTATCGAACGCGATTTCTCCGGTCTTGACGCTGTGCATCAGGTTGCCCCAGGCGGGATAGTGTTCCTGGCCCAACTCTGACATTGCGAACCAGCGCAGTGAGCCCGGTGCGTCAGTTACGAGTATTTCCGACAACGGCGTAAGCCCAAAATGTTCGCCCTCGGCGGTCAACACACCCACACTCGCAAGTGCGCGCAGCACTCGATATAAAGACGGTGCATGCATGTTTGTGGCTGTCGCTAATTCTTCCGCGGTTTTTGGTCGTGACTTCAGCAGGTCGGGGATACCCAGGCTGGCAATTACGTAAACCCCTCGGGAGATCCAGAAGCCGCTGATGATTTGCAACATCTGCTCGGCCGCCGGTGGGGGACTTGTCTGTTTGTTTGCGGGTGATGACACTATCTAGTTCTCCTGTTTATTGATTCCAACATTAACGCGTAAACTATGTGCGGGAAGGGACATCAGTGGTTCCTAGTGTCTTAACTTGACCTGCTTCTCTGTGTAATCTCTGTGTCTCTGTGTCTCTGTGGTGATTTTAGCCACGAATTAATTAACCACAGAGACACAGAGCAGAGGTTGCACGAAGAGGAATTTTAGAGTTAGGACACTACTCGTCACTGGTCCTCGCAACTTCTGTTACTGTTGAGCGTGTTATACTCGCCGGTCCGTTTTAAGGCCGGCTATCCTACACTATGGCTGAGTTCATTTGTCGATTGGGCACTCCTGCGGGCGAAGTCGTCACCCGCACTGTAGAAGCCACGGGCATTCACGAGGCGCGAGCGCGACTCGAACGTGAAGGTTTTCGTGTCTTCAACGTCTCGCCTCCGCGGACTACGGGCGTCGCCGCATTAACGCGCTTCGGCCGTGCGGGCGCCCATCCACGCGTCAAAGCAAACGACTTTTTACTTTTCAACCAGCAACTCGCAGCGCTCGTTCGCGCCGGCATCCCAATACTTCAGGCCATTTCGATGTTGCGCAAGCGAGCCGCGTCCGCGCGACTGCGAACCGTTCTGGGTGAAGTTGAAGACCAGATTCGCGGCGGCGCGGCACTCTCGCAAGCCTTTGCGTCACAGGGCGGCATCTTCCCGCGAATCTACACCGCTTCGATCCTTGCCGGTGAACGCTCAGGCGCCCTCGACGACGTGTTGAGTCGATATGTGACTTACATGCGACGCAACGTCGCGCTACGGCGCAAGATTCGCGGCGCACTCGCGTATCCAACGTTCCTGCTTTTCGCTTCGGCGTGCATGGTCACGTTCTTAACGCTGTACGTCGTGCCACGCATGTCCGAGCTCTTTGCCGGCTTCGGTGACGAACTTCCAACCGTTACCCAGGTCGTTGTCGGACTGTCGCGCTGGCTTAGTACGAATATATTTTGGCTTGGTCCGTTGGTAGTCATCTCGTGCGTCACGATATTCGTATGGTCGCGCACGCCCGCTGGAAAACTTCAGATCAGCAAACTGATTTTGAAGATCCCGCTTGCCGGAAGTCTCGCGGTCCAATTGTCAGTGGCCCAGGCGACGCGCTCACTCGCAACGCTCCTCGCTGGCGGTATTACGTTGGTTGAATCGTGGGAGATCGCGTCGGAGTCGATCACTAATCTGGAGCTTCGCCGTCGCAGTTCGTCGATTCTGCCGATGATTCGTGAAGGCCGATCATTTACTGAAAGTCTGGAAACTGCAGGCTGGATGCCTCCGCTCTCGATCGACATGATCGGTATCGGCGAGCGTTCCGGTAGTTTGCGTGAAATGCTCGACGAAGTTGCAGTGTTTTACGATGCAGAATCGGAAGTCCGACTCGAGCAGTTGACGACCACGCTCGAGCCTGCGATTCTTGTCGTCATGGGCGGTGTTGTCGTGACGATCCTGCTCTCGATTTATCTCCCGATCATCCAGGCAATCTCAAGCGGCGCAGGCGTTACCGGTGCTCGCTGATTCTTATGAGTAAGCAAATCTCAGAAAACGAAGAACCGCTTGTCAAGCCGGTTCCCACAGGCGGCACGAATGGCCAGGACGGCGACGAGCATCAGCCGCCTGAAATGAAGGCCGCGCGTGAGCTCGCGCGTCGCTACCGCCTCCCGTTTGTCGATCTCCTGCCACCCGATCGTGAATCGCCAATCGACTATCATTTGTTTACAGAAGTTCCCGTCGACTTGATGGTGCGCCATCAGTTCGTGCCGCTGAAGCGAGATCAAAAAGGCCTGCACATCGCGATGGCGGATCCAACAGATCTCGAACGTTTAGACGAACTCTCGAGCACGCTGCGAACCCGCGTTGTTCCTCACGTCGCAACCGCGGGCGCCGTCGAAGTCGTTCTGCGAAAAGGCGACACCACGCAACGCGTTCTACAGGAAGCAGCATCAGGTTTTCGCATTTCTCTCGTGAGAGAAACTGAGCACGGCGAAGAAGTGCTCGATCTCGATCGTCTGGCGACCGACTCCGAGATGTCGCCGATCATCAAACTCGTCGACACGATCATCTACAACGCGATGGAGTCGCGGGCGTCAGATATTCACATCGAAACACGCGACACGGAAGTGCAGGTGAAGTATCGAATCGACGGCGCGCTGTATCAGAAAGTCGATCCGATCGACCTTGCTTACCATCAAACCTTGATCTCACGTATCAAGGTTATGTCAGAGCTCGACATCGCAGAGCGTCGCGTGCCACAGGACGGCAGGTTCAGAGTTCGTTATAAAGGACGAAACGTCGACTTCCGCGTTTCGATCATGCCGACCATTCACGGCGAAGACGCGGTCATTCGTATTCTCGACAAAGAGCAGATCAACGAAGAGTTTCGCAATCTGAACTTGAATGTCGTAGGTTTCTCCGAAGACGATCTGAGAAAGTTTCGTCGCTACATAGCTGAGCCCTATGGGATGGTCCTCGTCACTGGTCCAACCGGTTCCGGCAAGACGACAACTCTTTACGCCGCGCTGAACGAGATCAGGAACGAAGAAGACAAGATCGTGACGATCGAGGATCCCGTTGAGTATCAGTTGCACGGCATCACGCAGATTCCCGTGAATGAAAAGAAGGGACTCACATTCGATCGCGGTCTTCGTTCAATCCTGCGTCACGATCCTGACAAGATTATGGTGGGTGAGATTCGCGACACCGAGACGGCGCAAATCGCGATTCAATCCGCGTTGACGGGTCACCTCGTATTTACAACGGTTCACGCGAATAACGTGATCGATGTTATCGGTCGTTTTTTGAACATGGGTGTTGAGCCGTACAACTTCGTTTCGTCGCTCAACTGCGTGCTCGCCCAGCGACTGATTCGCATGCTGTGTGCGTATTGCAAGCGGCAGTATCATCCGACCGACGTCGAACTTACTGAATCCGGTCTTCGTCCTGAAGAGTATCGTCTCAAGCCCTTCTATATGAACGTTGGGTGCGATGCGTGTAATCACACCGGGTATCGTGGTCGAACTGCTATTCACGAATTGCTGGATTTGTCGGATAATATCCGCGAAATGATTGTCGAGCGGCGGCCGGGTTCAGAGGTCCGGCGCGCGGCCGAGGCCGAGGGCCTCACCAGTTTAAGAGAGTCAGCACTAAAGAAGGTTTTCGGGGGGATTTCGACCTTGCACGAGATCAACCGCGTGACCTTTGTCGAAGAGCTCAGCGCGAGCGTTTAAGCGGAACCAAAATTCCCCCCTTGCGTGTAAGCAAACTGGCCGGGTTGACCTTGCATCTTTTGCGTCGCGGCGGCATTATTAGGCCGCTAAAAACTTTCCACCTCCCGAACCGAGAAAGAGCCATGAGAAACAATATTACAAATTCGAACCCTAATCTCTTTAATTCTTGCCGTTTGCTTGCTCGGCCTGCCAGTGACCGCTTTTGGCAAAAAAGGCGAGAAGAATTTCAAACGTGGCATTCAGTTCGAGGACGCGCAACAATGGGACAAGGCCGCCCAGGAATTTACCCTCGCCGTCGCCGCCGACCCGTCGAACATGGAGTATCAACTCCATTTTCGGCGCGCGAGTTTTAATGCCTCGCAAACCTACATGCAGCAAGGGCGGTCGCTCGCCGAGCGCGGCGATTTCGTCGGAGCGTATAACTCCTTCCGCCAGGCATATGGTTACGACCCGGTGAACGAGCTCGCTGTATCGGAGATGGAACGCATGCTCCGGATGCAGGCCGTGAAAGAAGGCAAGGCGCTTCCGAACGGCACAAGGATCAATGACACGTCATCGGAAAACGGAGTGGTCGTTCCCGCCAATGGTCAGGCGCAGGATCTCGCGCCGCTCAAAGAGCACGCGCTTCGCATCGTCGACGTCAAGGGCGATCTCAAACAGGTCATTCGACAGCTTGCAGACCAGCTCAATCTGAATGTGATTTTCGACCGCCAGTCGTTTACGCAATCACGTCCCGTCGATATCAATCTTAAAGACGTCACCACTGCACAGGCTCTCGATTATTTGTTCCTCCAGGAAAACCTGTTCTTCCAGAAACTCAGCCGGCGCACGATTCTCGTCGCCGACCAGGCGCGCCGCCCGCAGTATCAACAACTGGTGCTGCGAACGTTCTTCCTTTCAAACATGAAGCCGAACGATGCGCGCACCCTCGTCCAACAAGCAATTCCGCCGTCAGTTGGACGTCCGCAGACGATCGTCGTTCCTGATGAAGCAACCAACAGTTTGACGGTGCGCGACACAGCAGAGAATGTGCGCTTGATCGGCGACTTGCTCTCAGAGCATCGACAAGGATCGCGCTGAAGTCGTGATGGACGTTTCGATTTACGAAGTATCGAAGACTGACTTCAGGCAACTTGGTAATCAAGTCGGAATACCACCGACCGGCGCCAGCACGTTCAACATTGGTGGTTCGCCAGGGTTTTCTTTGCTTACTGACAACGGCATTACAGGTGGAGGTCGTGGCGTCAACCTCGGCGGTATTGTTGGTGGCATACCCACCGCGCTCGCAGCCGCCCTCGTGATACCGCCATCAGTGCTCACTGCGTTTCAAAGTAAGGGCAATACGAAACTGATCGCTTCCACTCAGGTTCATGCTTTCAACGGTGAGGAGTCGACGGCTCGCATCGGTCAACGTGTTCCGGTTCAAACAGCGCAAGCTTATCCGTTCGGCTTACAAGCAGCTCGCCCCAGACGGGCAACAACAAACCAATTTCCCGAGTGGCGGTTTCCCCGTCATTAACTATGAGCCGACTGGACTCACTCTGAAGTTCACGCCGCAGGTGTTTCCGAATCTCGACGTGCAAGTGAAGATGAACATCGAATCGAAGGATGTTCTCGGAGCAAGCGATCTCATGCCGACCTTCACTGAGCGCTCAATCACCGGTACGGCGCGCGTGCAAAACAATCGCACGATGATGCTGGCGAGTGTGGCTCAGGACGTTCAGACCAGCGGACGGCAAGGACTGCCTATCCTCGGCGGCCTGCCATTCATTGGCCGTCTATTCACTTCGCCCACGCGCGACAACCGGCAGATCGACATCGTCATTGCAGTTACGCCTCGCGTGCTTCGCGCACCGGCCGTAACGCCTCGTGACGAAGAGATGCGACCGAGTGGAACGTTGCAGGCGCCAACCACCGGCTCGTTGGCGGAAATGATTCGCGACGCGGATCGTGAAGACCACATCGCAGCAATGCGGTCGCTACCGAGAAATGTCAGCATGCAAGTGCCGGACGCGCCGTTGGTGAAAGTAGGTGGGGAGACGGTGGCGCAGAATACCACGCCGGTTAATCTGCCTCCTCCTGCGGGCACGTTTGCATTTACTCCAGCACCAGCCCCGCCGAAACCGGTGGCTGCTGAAAAGACCGCGACTACCGAGGAGCTTGCGTCGTTCGTTCCCGCTCCGAAGTCGCTGATTAGCGATCAGGCTGCGGCGAACGTAGCGGCAGTGAATCCGGGTGCGCGCGGGAACTCAGAATGCAGTGTTAACTACACTGCCGAAAGCTACAGAAACAAGTCTTGACCCCGAAACCCGCCGGACCAGTGTGGCCCAACTCAGTCTGTTGCCGGAAGGCGACGTGATGAAAGTCGGCGAGAAACGGCGGTACGCGGTTCAGTTCAAATCGGATGTGCCGCTCAGTCTTGCGGTGCTGGCGCTGCAGTTCGATCCAAAGGTCGTTAAGGTAAACGGCGTAACAGCCGGGTAACCTGCTGGCGACTGTCGGAGAAACGCCTCCACTGTTTACACCGTCAATCGATGCGTCAGGCAGTTGCCTGATATCGATCTCAAGTCTTAACGGTAAAGCCGTTCAGAGGATCCGGACCACTGCTCTTCATTGAGCTCGAAGCAATCGGCGCAGGCAACGCTGCACTGGTTTTTGTTAAGGACACGTTGCACCTTGCCTCAACTGATGCGCGCAATGTGACGTCGGAGATCAAGCAAGGAACAGCAACCGTTAAGCAGTAGGGTTTCGCAGGTTTCACAGAGGCACAAAAAGCGCGAAGTTAGACCGAACTTCATTTGTGCTTTTTGTGCTTTTTTGCGGCGTTCCTAACGCATGAGTCACATGAAGCAAAAAGGCTTTTCATTGATCGAGCTGGTGATCACGCTCACCGTGCTTTCGATTATGACGCTCGGTGTATTGCCGCTCGTGAAAATTTCGGTGAAGCGGCAGAAGGAGCAACAGCTCCGCGAGACGCTGCGGCAGATGCGGATGGCCATCGACGAGTTTCATCGAGACACGATCGGCATGGTTTGCATCGGGCGTTGCCGGGCACCGGGCAGCCGGCAGCCGCAACCTGCGAACGTGTTTATCGATCCGCGCAGCAAGGTTGTGATCAGCGATTGCACGATATTTGGAGTGGACAATCCCGATCATTATCCTCCGGATCTCGAAACGCTGATCAATGGCGTCAATGTGATTCCCGAGAGGCAGCGACGTGGCCGTGGCCAGGCGGGCGTGCCATGCAACCGAAGTCGGCCAGTTGTCTACTAACAGAAGGTCTATCTGCGCGGGCTGCCGATGATCCGATCACCGGAAGACGAGTGGGACTTTCGTTCGTCTTACGATTCGCCCGACTCGACGTCATGGGGTGGTGAGAATATTTTTGACGTTCGGTCAAAGTCGAAAGACACAGCTCTGAATGGAGAGAAGTACAGTGACTGGTAATGTGTTTCGCAGGTGGGGAGCGGCAGGTTTCACGTTGCTCGAGCTGATGCTGGTGATTTCGATCATCATCATTCTGGCTGCGATCACGTTGCCGCAGTATCAGAAGACAATCATGCACACGCGCGAGACGGTGCTCAAAGACGATCTCCGCAAGATGCGTTCGTTGATCGATCAGTTTGCCGCCGACAAAGGACGGCTGCCTCAATCGCTCGATGAGCTTGTGACCGAGGGTTACATGCGCGAAGTTCCAGTCGATCCATTCACCGGACAAAAAGACTGGGCCATCACCACCGGTGAAGATCCTAATTCACTGCAAGGTGAAACCGGCATGACCGACATCCATAGCAGCTCCACCGAAGTTTCGAGCGAGGGCACAGCGTACAGCGAGTGGTAAATGCCTTGATTCTTGAATTAGTCGGTAATCGCTTTCTCGTCTCGTCAATCCCTGGTATCCAGCCACCGCCATCGGTCTCGAAAAAGGTGTCGCTTCCGTTGTTCATCTCGAACGCGCCAGAGGCGCCACCTGCAAACTGCGACGCGCGGCAACTTTCAACATCGCTGAATCACTGGTCCGTCCGAGTTTTGACGAAGCCAATATCGAGGATCCTCGTCAGCTTGCTGCCGTGTTGCATGAACTTGCGGCGAGCGCGGGTCTGCTGCGACAAAAGCGCTGGTCGCTGAGTTTGCCTGAAGCGACTACGCGAACGCTTGTGTTGACGATGGAGAGCCAGTCGCAATCCGCCGCCGAACTTCAGGACGTGTTGAAGTGGAAACTCGAGCGCGGGTTCGGACTGCCGATTGACGAACTTTCAATTTCAAAAGACCGTCTTCAAAAAGATGCACACGGCCGAGATCGTTATCTCGTGATCGCTGTTAAGAAATCTGTGATCGCGGAATACGAGGCAGTGCTCCACGCACTCGGATGGCGAGCGGGATTGATTCTTCCGCGCCATCTTGGCGAAGCGCAGTGGCTGGTGAGGAACAGCAGCGACGGGGATTCACTTTTGCTGAGCGGTTCGAGCCAGGGCTTCACCGGCGTTATCTTTCGCGACAAGCATCCATTGATCGTCCGCACGGTTACCTGTACCGAAGACGAGTTTGAAGACGAGTTTTATCGATTCCTGTTGTTCTACAGAGACCGCAGCGCGCCCGAAGGATTAGAGAACGGTCAGGGCCTTAGACGTCTCATGGTGATAGGCGAGGGCATCACGAAGCAACGCGCCGGGGAGATTGTCAACGAGACGACCGGCGGCGATTTGCGACCCCTTGGCGCCCAGGATTTAGGATTGCAGTTACCCAGCCACGAGTTCAGTTTCGATTCCATCGCCGCTCCAGCGGGGCTCGCGACGCTGTCGTGGTAAAAAGCAGACGGGGAGATGGGGAGACGGGGCGACGGGGTGACATCTCCCCGTCACCCCGTCGCCCCATCTCCCCGTCTCCCCGTCCGAGGTATTGAAACAATCACAACTGCGTGAACGTAAGACCCTTGTATTATGAATCTTGCTGCATCCTCCGTTGCCCGAGCTTTTTCCAGAGATCTGACCGCGGTCACCGACCGTGAGCTCGTCGCCACTGCCGTCAGCGGCGTCGAGGGCAGCTTCGAAGAGCTTGTCCGCCGCTACCAGCGACCGATCTCGGCTTACGTTTACCGGATGGTCGGCAACTATGAATCGGCCCTCGATCTGACCCAGGAAATCTTCATCAAAGTCTACAGCTCCCTCCGGCGCTACCGCGCAGAATTCAAATTCTCAACCTGGATCTACAAGATCGCGCACAACTCGGCCATCGATCACCTCCGGCGCAATTCGACTCGTGAGCAGTCGCTTCTGCTTGGTCCTGAAGGCGATCAGTTTGATCTCCCCGTCGAGTGCGGTCGTCTGAGTCCTGAGCAGGAAAGCGAGCGCAAGGAACGGCGTGGCGAGATCGAATCTGTCGTTAGAGCATTACCGGCAAACTATCGCGAGCTGATTATCCTCCGCCACTCACAAGACCTCAGCTACGAAGAGATCGTCGAAGTCACAGGCCTGCCGCTCGGCACCGTCAAGAACCGATTGTTTCGCGCGCGCGAGATGATGCGGCAACAATTCGTCGAGAAGGGAATCACCGGCGTTTAATGAGCGTGACAACTCGCCAGGAAAAGATCTGCGAGAGAAATCTGATCGCCGCGTACGTCGACGGTGAATTGGAAGCGGGGGTCACTGAGTTCTTCGAAGATCACCTGGAAGGTTGTTCGCCTTGTAGAGCTGAGTTGAGAGCGCATCGACTGTTCGTTTGCGAGCTTGATGCGGCGTTGACTGACACTGGTGAGATTCCCGTTCCGGCTGAGTTTTCACGAATGGTTGCGGCACGCGCCAGCAGCGACATGCGAGGCGTCCGCACGCGTTCGGAACACCGGAAGGCGCTGAGTATTTCCCTCATCCTCGCGATCGGTGGTTTTGCTCTTCTCGGCGCCACTGCTCGCGACGCGATCTTCCTGATTGCAGGAAAGTTTATTTCAACTTGCGTCAGCTTAGCTGGTTTTATCGGCACAATAATCTATGACGCTGGTACCGGACTCGCAGTGATTTTCAGAGTACTGAGCAGAAAGATTATTGTTGAATCCGGTTCACTGGGTCCGGTGCTGGTCCTGCTCGCTCTCGCCATCGTCGTTCTCTCGCGCTTGATCTCCCATTATCACCGCCCGAGCGCAACCGAGTAAGGGGGGTTGCGTGTCACAAGCCGGAATTACAACGTTCCCATTTTCGCTTAACAAACTCGATCTGAATCGCACCTTTGCGATGCTGTTTTGGGTGTTGCTGCTTTTCGGCGTTGCGAGTGCTCAAAACGCTCATGATGACGTCGTGGTGATTGAAGGCGTCAACGAGGGCACAGTCTTTGGTCTTGGTAACTCGATCAGGATCACGGGGACAGTCAAACAGGGAGCGATGGGTTTGGGTGGCGACGTGATTGTTGAAGGCGTTGTCGAAGGCGACGTCGCGACGATCGGCGGCTCTGTAATTCAACGAGCCGGTTCGCGCATCGGTGGCGACGTCATCGTGCTGGGTGGAACGTATCGCACTGACGACGCACCGGCGAATCGCAACGCAGCAGCAAAGACGATGATGTACGCGGGCTACCAACAGGAGCTGCGCGACATGATGAGAAATCCCACCGGAATCTTCACACCCAGATGGACGCCAACCTACCTGGGCACGCGGCTGCTCGTGATCCTGTTTTGGTTCATCGTCTCGCTCGCGTGCACGGCCGCGATGCCGGGAACAATCAGCCGCGGAGTGGCAAGAATTCAGACAACCGGTTTGCGCGTAGCTGCCATCGGTGTAGTCAGCGTCGTGGTCCTGTTCGCCGGCGTGCCGCTGTGCCTCTGGATCATGCCCGACCCGCTCGGCGTGGTGGTCGGTCTGCTGGCGCTGCTGCTGCTTTTCGTTGCCAATCTGTTTGGAAGAGTGGTTCTCGTAGCCGCGACCGGCCGCTGGTTACAGAGAAAATACATTCCCATCGGTAAGAATTCGGAAGCTGTGGCGTTATTAGTTGGGACCAGTTTTTGGGTTTTGTTAACTTCGCTGCCGTACGTTTGGCCGTTTATGGCGGCTTTCATACTGGTTATCAGTTTCGGACTCGCCCTGACCGCCCGGTATCGGGTCAATTGGGTTTAGCAACAGATTACGCAAATCCAGTTTATTGGATTGATCGTCAGGAATCCGCGGCTTGCGGTGTTTTCCTGTCGGGAAAGAAAGGACAGCTTCATGAGGAAGTTCTTTGTCGCGGCCGCGATTGGACTAATCACACTAATGGCTTCAAGCGCCGCATCGATGGCTCAGGCCGACGATCCCGGGATTGCGGCCAAACATGCGATTGGCGAGATCAAATCAATCGATGCGGCGGCGAAACAGGTCGTCATAAAAACCGACGCCGGCTCGGTGGTGACAGTTTCACTGGGCGATAAGACGACCTACAAAAAACTCGCTCCCGGAGAGAAAACTCTCACGAACGCGACTGATGTGACATTTGCCGAGCTCGCCGAAGGCGATCGCATCATGGCGAGAGGCACCGTCGCGGAGGATCGGAAGTCAGTGCCGGCGACGCAGATCATCCTCATGACCAAAGGCGACCTCGCCAAAAAGCAGGAGGCGGAACGACTCGAATGGCGCCGGCGAGGAATTCTCGGTGTGATCACAGCCCTGAAGCCTGACACTACCGAGATCACCATATCAAATCGCACGATGGCGGGCACACAAAGTGTCGTCATCCCCGTCAGCGACAAGACTGAGATGCGCCGTTACGCGCCCGATTCGATCAGGTTTGCCGACGCAAAACCGAGTAAGTTTACTGAGCTCAAGGTTGGCGACCAGTTACGTGCCCTGGGTGATAGAACCGAAGATCCTCTTCGTTTCAAACCAGACAAGGTCGTGACTGGCAGTTTCAGAACTGTCGGCGGCGTGGTTACGGCTGTTGACGCCGCGACTGGAGAGATCAAGATCAACGAGTTGGAAAAAAAGACGCCCCTCACGATCGTCGTCAAGCAGGACGCGGTATTGAGGAAATTTCCGCCTCCGGGAGAAATGGGTGGAATGATGGGCGGCATGCGTCCAGGTGGACCGGGCGGAGCCCCAGCCGGTGGCGCACCACCGCCACAAGGCGGGCAGGGTCAGGCGGGCGCGCGGCCTCAAGGTCCCGGAGCGGGCGGCCCGGGCGGACCCGGCGGGCGGCCGGGATTCAACATCAACGATATGCTCGAAAGATTGCCGACTATTTCGATTGCTGATGTTAAGGTCGGCGACACTATCATCGTTTCCAGTACGCAGGGAGTGGATCCCACTCGCTTGACTGCGATTTCGCTTGTATCTGGGGCTGACACGCTACTGGCAATGCTGGCGCCGCGACCCCAGGGCGGACAGCAAACACCCAATCCGGCGGCTGGCTTAGGAAGCAGCGGCATCACATTCGGCATCGGCTTGCCGTAATCGACCAAGTCTGTAGACGACTAACAGAACCGAGCGCGGTAGCGCCGGGTCGATCTCTTAATTAGAGCACTATTGCTAACGCGGACCCGGCGCTACCGCGCTCGGTTCTGTCTCGAGCCCAAGTCCGGCGCTGTGCGCGTCGCAAGTTCCAAGGATCACAACATGAACTCAACCCCGAATCTCCCCCGCAAGTTTTTCACTGCCATTTTGCTCGTGGTTCTGAGCGCAACACTCGTCGCCGCACAGCAAGCTCGTGGCTCACTGCGTGGTTTGATCACAGACGAGTTGGGCGCGGCTATCGTCGGCGCCAATGTGACTCTAACGGATGCGACCGGTGTCCAGAAGAAGACCACGACGAACGGCGAAGGCGTCTACACATTCGCGGGCCTCGCACCTGGCAAGTACACGGTCGTCGCGATCGCACCCGGCTTTGCACCGTCAGACGCTAAAGACGTCGACGTGACCGGCGCGCGGCAGTCGATCGATCTCACGCTGAAAGTTACGATCGAAGAAAAGGTGACCGTACAGGAAACACCTGTAAGCACTGAAGCGACTAACAACGCAAATCAAACCGTGATCAGCGGCAAAGATCTCGATGCGCTTCCGGATGATCCTGACGAATTAGCCGCGGCATTGCAGGCGCTCGCTGGTCCATCCGTGGGACCAAACGGCGGGCAGATCTTTATCGATGGATTCACCGGTGGCAATCTGCCGTCGAAAGATTCGATTCGCGAGATTCGCATCAATCAGAATCCTTTCGCTGCTGAGAACGATCAGCCGTCTGCGCGTATCGACGTTCTCACTCGCCCCGGTACCGACAAGTTCCGCGGCGGCACGTCGTTCAACTTCAACGACGAGAGTCTCAACTCCCGAAACCCTTTCGCGATCAGTTCGAGTAAGCGCACGCCATTTCAGATCCGCCAGTACGATGTGAATTTTAGTGGTCCCCTCGTGGCGAAGAAGGCATCGTTCTTCGTCAACTTCGGACGCATCGAGACTGACGATAACGAACTCGTTAGAGCAACAGTGCTCGACGACAATTTCAACACCGTCGAGTTTGGCCAGGGCTTCCTGGTGCCGCGGCGCAACATGTTCTTCAGCCCGCGTCTTGATTACGCTATCAACACGAATCACACCCTCGTCTTTCGTTACAACTTCAACCGGTCGCGCACGGATAACCAGGGCGTCGTTGGCTTCAATCTACCGGAGCGCGCCTTCGACACGGTCTCGACAAATCAGAACATCCAGCTCACTGAAACAGCGATCTTGAACAGCACCACTATCAACGAGACGCGTTTTCAGTATAGTCACAATCGTTTCGAACAGATCGGCAACAGCGATGTGCCGGCACTCGACGTTAGCGGCGCCTTTGGTTCCGGCAGCTCGCAGGTCGGCGAATCATTCAGCGTGCGGAAAAGCTGGGAGCTGAATAATTTCACCGCGAAACAAAAAGGCTCGCACGCGATCAAGTTTGGTGGGCGTGTAAGGCACCTTCAGTTCGACGATACGAATGAAAATACTTTTGGTGGCGCGTGGTCCTTCACCGGCGGCTTTGGTCTGACGAGCATTGAGCGGTATCAACTAACTCGGCGAATGCTGAAACAAGGCTTCACGCCCGCAGAAATTCGTGCCGCCGGCGGTGGCGCCACATCGTTCCGAATCAACGTGGGAAATCCTTTTGCCGATGTTAGTCAAACCGACTTCGGCCTGTTCATCCAGGATGATTGGCGAATTAGACCGAACCTAACGTTTAGCTACGGTCTGCGGTATGAAGCGCAAACAAACGCGCACAGCAAGTTTGACTTCGCGCCGCGCCTCGCCGTTGCATGGTCACCGGGAGCCGCGAACAGCGCGCGCCCGCCGAAGATGGTGATTCGCGTCGGCACCGGTTTTTTCTACAACCGGTTTAACGAGGCGAATACGCTCCAGACTCGACGCTACAATGGATTCAACTTGGTTCAGACTCAAGTTATCGAGCCTCTGGATCTGGAGGACGAAACTCCGCCGACCATTGACGAGCAGCAGTTACCGAACGTAGCTCCTATTTACACGATCCTGAATCAGTGGAGTCCGACGAGTGTTCCTTCAGTAGCAGGTGTCCCGGCAACGCAGCTGACCGTGTGGCAGGTTGATCCTAACTTGCAGGTTCCGACAGTGTGGGTTGCGGGAACTCAGGTCGAGCGACAACTGCCGCGCAACATCACGATGTTTGTCGGGTTCTACAACATCCGGATCGTTCACGTGATCCGCGCGCGTGACGTCAACGCGCCGCTCCCCGGCACAATCACGGAGCTTACGCCGAACGGAATTCGTCCCGACCCAACAAAGGGCGAGATCAATCGTTACGAGGCGAGCGGACAATTCAATCAGCGCCAGTTCTTTGTTGGCTTCAACAGCAGGCTTAGCCGCATGTTTCAGCTCAATGGAAACTATTCGTTGAGCAAAACTACAAACGACACCGATGGTCAGGGTGGACAACTCTTTCCAGTAAATTCATACGACACGTCGGGTGAGTTTGGGCGCAGCTCATTCGATATTCGACATCGCTTCACGATCTTCGGAACTATTAACCTGCCGTGGTGGAAAGTAGTTTTGAATCCGTTCGTGATCGCCAACAGTGGGCCTGGATTCAATATCACGACCGGACAGGATCGAAACCGCGATAGCCAATTCAACGAGCGTCCAAGCTTTGCTGGTCCAAATGCGGATTGTTCGTCGCTGATGATCCGGTGTACTCGTTTTGGCAACTTCAATCTTGCGCCGTTGCCGGGCGAGACAATGATTCCACGAAACTTTGGCCGGGCGCCGTCGTTCTTTGTTGCAAACCTGCGCGTGAGCCGCACGTTCCAATTCGGAACCATCAACCGAGGTAACGCCGCGGCTCAATCGCGACCTGCCGGACAAACTCCCGCGACCGCGGGGGCAGCAGGTCCGGCCCATTCGGGTGGAGGGCCGGGTGGCCCAGTGGGTGCGGGTGGTGGTGGGCACGTCAGAGTGGGCGCAGGACCGCAGGGTGGTAGTCCTGCGACGCCGAGTGAGAAGCGGTTCACGATGAACGTCTCGATCAATTTCCAGAACATACTTAACCGCGTGAATCTTTCTACGCCGGTTGGTAATTTGTCTTCGCCGAATTTTGGCGAATCGCTCGGAGTTGCGGGTGGTTTTGGAGGTGGAGGCGGCGGATCGACGGGCGCGGGTAATCGACGTATCTATGCTCAGGTGCGTTTGAATTTCTGAGTTAACCTTTGAACCGCTAACAACTGCCACCCGCGATGCGGGCTTGGGCGTGGGTTTGATGATCTTACCTGGGGCTCACGCCCCAGGCTTTACGCTCACCGTCCGCTTCGCGGACTCGTGCGCAACAGGTGCTCAGCATATCGGCGGAGCAGGTGGTCAGCATAACCTGCGCAAAAAGGTGTCCGCATAACCTGCGAAAAGGTGTCCGCATAACCTGCGCAAAAAGGTGTCCGCATAACCTGCGCAAAAAGGTGTCCGCATAACCTGCGAAAAGGTGTCCGCATAACCTGCGCAAAAAGGTGTCCGCATAACCTGCGCAAAAAGGTGTCCGCATAACCTGCGCAAGCAGGTGTCAGCATAAAGCCTGGGGCGTAAGCCCCAGGTTCGGTTGTTTACAGGATGAAGCCCGCGAAAGCGGGCGGTAGCGTTTAGGAAAGGCTGTGCATCGATGTTTTTGAAGTTTCTCGCAATAGCTGTTTGTTTGGTCAGTTTTACTGCAACGGTTTGCGCGCAAGAGGTTGCGAAGCCCGCGACGAATGGCGCTGCTCCCGCCGCCACGACCATAACGATCACTCCCGAAACAACCCCGCTCGATCTCGCTCGCGCCGCATTTGCTGCTCAGGGTGGTGAGAAGTTTCGCTCACTCCAAAACATGATCCTGCGGGGATCAGTGCAGCTCTACCCACCGAACAGCGTTCAATCGATCCCAGGTTCATTTTCCCTCGTGACCGCTGGTCCAAAGTTGCGCATGGAGATCGACGCGCGGCCCGCTATCGTTTTCAAACAGATCTACGATGGCCAGGATTCTTACAGCTCGATGCCGAATGTGCAGATGCCGCCGCTCACAAAATTTGGATTAGGAGCACTCGCGAGGTTCGATCAACCCGGATACCAGATCAGCGCGATAGCCGACAAAAAGAAACAGCGCGGATTTCGTCTCGTCGATCCGGATGGTTACACAACGGACTACTATCTCGATCCCAAGACCGGGCGAGTGATGAGCTTCTTTCTTTACTACGCCGGCGTCACGCTCGGAACCGAGAACAGCAAGTTCAAGGAAGTGGAAGGCGTGCTCGTCCCGTTTAGTTTCTCTCAGAAATTCGAGATGCCGATGGGCGCATTCTTCGCCGAGTTCAGCGTCAAGGAAGTGAAGATGAATCAGCAACTACCTGACGATGCGTTCGCGATCCCACGGTAAGCGTTACTAGAACGCCGCGAACGCTCTAAGAAGAGCTTCCACATCGAGAATACCGTAGCCCTGCGCGGGGTCCCACTTTCCGCGGTAATTCCTGGCTTTGCTCTGCAACACCGCAGTGATCTGTGACGCCCTGAGCCATCTTTGGCGTGTTTCTACCCGGCGTGAAAGCAGAAGCGCGATAGCGCCGGCGACGTGGGGCGCTGCCATGCTTGTTCCATCCATAGACACTACACCGTCAGATGTGCCTGCCCGCGCCGCCAGAACACCGACACCTGGCGCCGCGATGTCCGGCTTCTCGCGCTTGTCGCGGGTTGGTCCATAGGATGAAAACTCACCAACCTGAATCCGGTCTTGATCCATCATCTCGATTGCGCCCACACTGATGACGCTGACCGCAGTACCCGGAATGCTAAGCGTCATCCACTCGTCTCTGTGATTCTCGAACGAACTCGGCACGCCGGCGCCGCGTTCAATCCAGGCATGAATCTCATCGCCTTTGAGATTTTTGCTGCTGCTTGCGATCTGAAGTTCCCAGATCCCTGGGGCGACCGGCCGCTGCAGGTCTCCGATCTTAATACGAAGTTGGCTATCGCCGTTGTCTACGTGATATGGCGTGAACTCCATGGTATATGGCGTGATACCAAAGGTGCCGTTCTGATTCGGGTTGGAGAACCCGACCCAGGGCGTCCACTGCCGCGCTGGACCAGGACTGCCAAGTCGGAACTCAAACTCGTCGTGCGAGCTCCACCAGAGTTCCAGACGCTCGGGAAGCCGAGCTTTAGCATCCCTTCGCCATCTCAGGGGTTCAACCGTATTAGGCGCCACGGGAACTTTCGCGTGTCCATTTTTGTGCCGCTCGTTACCAGCGGACTTAACGACCACGCGGCCCTGCCCATCGCTGAACCTGTTAAATGCTTCCTCGAGCAATGATTTGCCGTCATGCGCACCGGAATTCATACCCTGACTCAGGTTCACCACGACAGGTCGTCTCAATGCCGCGGCCGTCTTGTCAATAAAGACGAGTGCGTCCACGTGACTTTTAGAGTACCCGATCGGGCTTTGACCATCGGCGATTACAACCAGGAGTTGGGCTTCGGGTGCAACACCACCGGCGAACTGACCGACCGGCCGGCCGGCTGCAATGCTGGCTACGTGCGTACCATGCCCGGCTTCGTTTCGTCCCAGGTCCTTTTCAGTAATGTTGTTCTCGATATACCTCCTGATATCCGCATCAGTATGGTAGGTGCCATACATGAACGGAGCGGGCGGTGGCCCGGTGTGGTCGGTTTGATCCCAGATCCCCACAATCCGGGACTGCTGCCCCTGATCGTCGAGAAAGGCGTGATGCAAAACATCAATGCCATCGTCGATGATAGCGATCAGAGCGTTGGCGCCCCTCTCCTTGAATGGACCATCGAGTCCGGGATAGTTATCTGCTACCCGAACATAGGGAACCGATCTCACGCAGTCGTACGACCCTGCAGGGTAGCTATCGTTAACGGCCGCTACATTGGTGATATCGCTCAGGAGTTCTTTTACGCTCTCGTCCGATCCATATGCGGAAATGATAGTGCCCATCTGTGCCTCTATCACGAGATCAGTGACATTAACTGGTTGCCACGCGGCATTCACGACCCGAATTAACAGTGGCCGCCGCACCGGCTCTGTAGAAACTGCCTCGGAGCTACTCATTGCTGGCGGTTCATCCGCGAAATCCACTCCGCGGTAGCGTTGCACGGCTTCCCATAGTCGATCCAGGATCGGCTTTCCGCGAGGGTCTTGTCCGAGCTGCAAAAGTTGATCGAACTGACGGTATGTTGATGACGGTTCGAAGGCGCGCATTTCGGGGTGACAGATATACTGATCGACCGCCACCAGCGCCTCTTCATACCGCTCGAGGACGATTAACGCCTCGACCCGGGTACCGTAGTCCCAAAGGTCTTTTTTATCTCCAAGCCCCTCGAGTTCTTTCAGCAAGTTCTCCGCGATCGTTTGGGCCTCACTCAACTCGACACCGGTGACTCCATCGCGATAAGCACGCAGAATACAACTCGCCTTGTTGACTCCATGCCAAAGCTTAGAGGGATTGTTATCGTAAATGAACCCGTAAGCCTCGATGGCTTTACGAAGGAACTCGTGAGATCCCGGCGCGTCAGGATTGTCCTGATACTGTTGCTTGTAAGTGCGTCCGATCAGCCCGTGGGCCTCCTCTACTTCGTTCGGACGAGACTTGGGATCACCGATGATCGAGTGCAGCACTTCCAACGCTTGATCGAACTCGCCTAGCTCGATCAGCGACTGCGCATATTGCCTGCGCACTTCTTCGTCGTGAGTTCCTGACGAGATTACGGCGTCGCCGTACTGCCGCATGAGCTTAAACTGCCGCTCGCGCCGCAGCGCTTTTAGATCCTTTTTCGCATCATCCGTTGGATAGGGATCATCACGATGTCTTATGTGTTCTGCCAGGTTTTGGATGAGTGTTTCTGCGAGCTGGTGATTGCGGAGCATCAACACGTCGGCCAATGTAGCCGAGAAGGTCTGCTCGTCCCATTCGATTTGTTTTGAAACGTCAGGGACCGTGGTGTCATCTTTCTCCGCCAACGGCAGTAAGGCGGAAAGTTCCTGCCGAACAACTTTCGCTTCGGCGTTGCTCAAGTCGAGTAGCGGCAGCGCCCACAGCTCCTGTGGAAATCGCAACCGATCTTGTTCCGTGAGAGCTTCGGCTTGAATCACGATCATAGGAGTCGGATTGCCGCATCCCTTCTCGATCTCAGCTAGTAAGTCCGTTGAATCTGCGGCCGCCCGCGAAATGACGGCGAAGATTACATCGCATTGCTTCATCGCACTATCAACCGTAAGGTCCTGACGATCCTTTCTAGACACCGAGGAGATCCAGTAGGCAAATCCGTTGCTGGGAAGGGGGCGGAGAAGCGTCTTCTCGACAAATTCGAGGTCTGCATCACAATGAATAACGTAGGCAATGGACATGACCATCCTCCGTGAACTAACAAATTGGTTGTGATTAGAAAAGCTGATCGGCGATGGCAATCGCTGATCTGGGATTTAGGCTTTGAGACGCCGGAGATTCTAGTACCGAAACAAGCGTTATGCAAACAGAATAGCTGAGCCTGCGGGAAGTGAAGATGAACCAGCAGCTACCTGACGATGCGTTCGCGATTGCTCGGTGAGATTTAGCGCGCCAGAGTGCGGCTTGTGATCTGGATATAGGAAATGAACCCCGGATACCTGAGCCCGCGCGCGTTGATTTTCTTCCGTCTCTTCGCATCGGGACTGTCAAACAGTAACCCGGATCGATAGGGATAATTGTCGGCGATCGCGACGATAAAACTCTTCTCGCTCACAGCAATCATGTCGTACCAATAATCGTAATCGTCCTTCTTCTCGAGTTCGGGGGGCGCACTCTGCTGAAATTCCGCAGGTGGTGGTAGCTGGCGATTGCGTTGACGTTTGTGAGGTTTGAAGACTACGCCAAAGAGTTTTTCAAGATCGTCAGGGTCGATCCAGTTGTCTTCATACTCTCCGTTGGGCGCTTCCAGGGCGATGGCGACAAGCTTGCCATCGAGGAATGAAAAACTAACCTGCTTGTAGTTTTGTTGTTTCTTGTAAGTGAGAGTTCTGAATGTCTTTTGCTTGTACTTGTCAGAGAGCCAGCTCACAGGTCGCGGTAAATCAGGGACAACCTGGTCCTTATCTTTTGAAGGTTTACCAAACAATCGAAGCACATCCTCGGGAGTGCTAACGTCGAGCACCATCCCCTCCCATCCATCACTCCGCACCTGATCATCCGTCGCTGTCGCCGTGATCGCGAACGACAAAAACAAAAGAACCGTTAAGAGGATTTTCATAATGGCCCAAACTAAGCGATTCCAGCAGAAAGCAGCAAGTGCTTTATGACACTTCCGTCACCGTCACCCTGAAACTTCTTAACTTCGGTTTGGAGCGCGCGGAAAAGCCCTCACACGCTCATGATCTCTTGCTCTTTGCTCTTCGAGAGGTCGTCGATTTTGCCGATGTAGCTGTTGGTGAGTTTTTGGATCTCGTCAAGGGCGTCGCGTTCGGCGTCTTCCGAGATGGTTTTGTCTTTGAGCATCTTCTTCAGACGATCGTTGGCGTCGCGACGAACGTTGCGAACCGCGGTGCGATGATCTTCGGCGATGTCGTGGATCTGTTTTGCGAGTTGTTTGCGGCGTTCTTCCGTGAGCGGTGGAATCGGAATGCGTACGAGTTTGCCGTCGTTCGAAGGATTCAAGCCGAGATCGGCGGAGCGGATTGCTTTCTCCACTGCCGCAATCTGAGTTTGATCCCACGGCTGCACGGTGAGCATCTGCGGTTCGGGCGCATGGACCGACGCCATCTGATTCAGCGGCGTCGGCGTGCCGTAGTAATCAACCATCACGGTATCCAGAAGACTCACGGCTGCACGGCCGGTCCGGACTGTCGCAAGTTTGCGCCGGAAATCCTCGATAACCGTTTCCATTCGTGGTTTCGTTTCCTTGATTACGTCCTTTTCACTCATGTCGCTGAACTCCGCTGAAGTGATTAGGCGCACGTCGCGCCGTTAACCAACCTTGGTTCCCACGCCGCTGGCGCCTGTAATTACTCGTCCAATATTCCCGGGCTCCCGCATGTTGAAGATGATGATAGGCAGGTTGTTGTCCATGCACAATGAGATTGCAGAGGCATCCATGACTCTGAGCTGCCGTTCGAGCACTTGTTGATAAGTAATCTCATTGAAGAGTTCGGCGGTCGCATCAGTCATCGGATCGGCGGAATAAACGCCGTCAACTTTCGTCGCCTTCAGAATTATGTCGGCCTTGATCTCGAGCGCGCGAAGCGCAGCCGCCGAGTCAGTAGTGAAATAAGGATTGCCGGTGCCGGCTGCGAAGATTACGACACGTCCTTTTTCGAGATGCCTGATAGCACGGCGACGAATAAACGGTTCAGCCAGCTGCGGAATATCGATCGCCGACATTACGCGTGTGTGGACATCCGCTTTCTCGAGCGCGTCCTGCAACACGACGGCATTCATAACGGTTGCGAGCATGCCGATGTAATCTGCGGACGAGCGGTCCATATCGCCGGCGCTTTTGGAAACTCCGCGGAAGATGTTGCCGCCACCCACGACAACCGCTATCTCGACACCGAGTTCGTGAACCGCTTTGAGTTCCTGGGCAACACTGCGGGCGACGTTAACGTCGATGCCGTAATTCTGCTCGCCCATCAACGCTTCGCCGGAGATCTTTAGGAGCACGCGGCGATAGGTTAGTTGGGATTTTGCGGCTTCAGAGATTGCCATCAATATAGTCGTTCAGAACCCGTTAAAGCATTGAAGCGACTTCGCCACCGAAGTCGTCGGCGCGACGCTCAAGGCCTTCGCCCATCTTGTAGCGCGTGAAGCGGCGGATCGCGATTCGCTCGCCGGTCTTCGCGATTTTTTCCGTCACCAGCTCGCCCACAGTCTTCGCTGGATCTTTAACAAAAGGCTGGTCGCTCAGAACGGTTTCTTCATAGTATTTGTTTACACGTCCCTCGACAATCTTGTCGATCACCTGGTCGGGTTTGTTTGCGTTCTTCGGATCGTTCTTGGCTTGTGCCCGCGCGATCTCTCGCTCCTGATCGAGCACTGCGGCCGGCACTTCGTCACGCGAAACATAACGCGGCTCGGCTGCAGCGACGTGCATCGCAATGTCTTTCACTAATTGCTGAAACTCATCGCCACGCGCGACGAAGTCAGTTTCGCAATTCAACTCGACAAGCACGCCCACCTTTCCACCCATGTGGATGTACGAACCGACGATTCCCTCAGCGGCGATGCGACCCTCACGCTTTTTAGCAGACGCCAGACCACGCTCGCGCAAGATGTTGATGGCTTTCTCCTCATCTCCTTCAGATTGGACCAGAGCGTTCTTGCACTCCATCATTCCTGCTCCGGTTTTCTCACGAAGCTGTTTGACTGCTGCTGCTGTGATTTCAGGCATGATTCCGAATGTCTCCGACTAATAGATTAATCCGGCGCGACAGCGCTCGGTGTGTTGTCAATGAAAAACGCAGCCCGGCGGATGTCCGCTTGAAGGCTGCGCTCACCTGGAGTCCTGGATATTGCTCAGCTCGCCGCTACGACAGATTCAGTGCTCTCATCGGGTGCCGGTTCCGTTTGAGCCGTCTCTGCGCCCTGCGATTCCATGGGTTCGGATTGCGTCTCCCCGCCGCTGACGCCGCCCGTGTCGTCGTCATCAGATAAAAGGTCTGCCGCAGCCGCGCCTGCTCCGCCTTCACCTGCCTCTTCACTCAATTCCGTCGAAACCACACCGCCCTCAGTGGCGATTTGATTTCCTTCGACAATCGCATCGGCGATTCTTGAAGCGAACAGGCGTACGGCGCGCAAGGCGTCATCGTTTCCAGGTATTACGTAATCGATTCCTTCGGGCGAACAGTTTGTATCGACGACTGCAACGATCGGAATACCAAGTCGATTAGCTTCGGCGACTGCGATCTCTTCCTTCTTGACGTCGATGATGAAGATCGCGTCAGGAAGACGAGACATGTTTTTTATGCCGGACAGGTTCTTGTTAAGACTCTCGCGCTCGCGATCGAGCTTGATGCGTTCTTTCTTCGTCAGTTTCTCGTAGCGACCATCGGTCTGCATACTCTCGAGATCCTTGAGTCGTTTGATCGACTTCTGGACCGTCTGAAAGTTTGTCAGCAGGCCGCCGAGCCATCGCTGATTGACGTAGTACTGGCCACACTTCTCCGACTCTTCACGAATCGCGTCTTGTGCTTGACGCTTGGTGCCTACGAAAAGAACTGTCTTGCCTTTGTCTTCAGCGATGAGGTTGGTGACGAAGGCAATCGCCTCGCGAAACATTCGCTGGGTCTTTTGCAGGTCGATGATGTAAATGCCATTGCGCTCGCCAAAGATGTATTCTTTCATCTTTGGGTTCCAGCGCCTTACCTGGTGGCCGAAGTGAACGCCGGCCTCCAGCAGCTCTTTCATGGTAACCGATACCAAACTAAAGTCTCCTTCTCGCTAATTGGTTTAATGTACTCGCCGCAGCCTTTCGACTTCTTTAGCGTAAGCAACCAATCGTGCCACGGCAATGGATTCGAATGATTATCGTTTCGAGAACTGGAACCGTTTTCTGGCGCCCTTTTGCCCGTACTTCTTGCGTTCCTTGATGCGGGGATCGCGCGTTACAAGGCCTGCGTGTTTGAGCGTGGGTCGAAGGTCGGCATTGTATTCGAGCAGAGCTCGTGTAATGCCGTGTCTGATCGCTCCCGCCTGTCCTGCTGGACCACCACCGGCCACGTTAATAACGAGGTCAAACTTATTCGTGGTTTCCGTCAGTTGTAGCGGCTGACGAATGATCATCCGCAGTGTTTCATTTGGAAAGTAGCGCTCGAAAGCTTTGTGATTAACCTTGACTTCGCCCGCTCCGGGTCGCAGATAAACTCGGGCAGTTGCCGACTTGCGTCGCCCGGTTCCGTAATACTGAATTTCAGCCACAGTTATCTTCCTCTAATCTAAAAGCTCTTGTCTTAATTTGTATTTGCTTTGTGAGTCAGGTCGAAGGCTTGCGGGCGCTGGGCTGAGTGCGGGTGCTCGGCATCGGCGTAAACTTTGAGCTTCTTCGCCATAGCCTTGCCGAGTTTGTTCTTCGGCAGCATGCCCTTGATGGCGAGCTCAATAACTCGCTCGGGCTTCTTGGCTATCATCTCCTTTGCGGTGACCTGTCGCAGACCTCCGGGGTAAAGGGTGTGATGACGATAAAGTTTCTGCTCAATTTTGTTTCCCTTCAACACCACTTTGCGTGCATTGATCACGATGACGTGATCGCCGGTGTCGAGAAAGGGGGTCCACTGCGGACTACGCTTGCCGGTCAGTATGGAAGCAACTTCAGACGCCAGATGCCCGACGGTTTGACCGCTCGCATCTACCACGTACCATTTTCGTCTTCCAGCGAGTTCCTTACCGCTGGGGAAGTATGTCGACATAGTTAACTATCTCTGTTTTCAGCGAATAAAACGCGAACGGCTAGGATACCGACGCCCAAAAAGCTTGTCAACCCGCGGAGCGTTTCAGCAGAAGGTATTGCTAATTTTAGCCCAGCGGATCGAGTACGCCGAAGGCGTTGGCTAATTTCAGCCCAGGGTTCGAGCTAAGCGAGAACCCTGGGTAACATAATGATCGTTGTCTTAACCCTGAAAAGGGTTAGTCCGCACCGGCCTAACGCTTTCAGCGTTTGATGTCGGGTATTCACGAACCCGGGGTTGTCGCTGCGCTCCCAACCCCGGGCTGAAATTAGCCAACGCCCTCGGCGTAAAGACACGGACGCATTGAAAAGGCCCTTCGGGAGCCGAAGGGCCTTGATTGCCACCCGCAAGATTACCACAAACCGTTACGGCTTGTCGGGAGTCTTGGGTTTATCACCCTCAGTCTTCTTCATTGTCGGCGCTTCGGCCGGCTTCTGCTCGCCTTCGGCGGGAGTCGTCGAGTCGTCGGGTGTTGGTTGACGTCGTTTCAGGGTGGGGCGTCCGGGTGCTCCACCTTCCTCACCAGCCGCAATCGCTCCGTGCGTGGAAGCGCGTGCATTTGAGAGTCTCAACAGCCGGCCTTTAACCCTCTGAAACTCCGAACTGCTGATCACATACTCTTCGTTCTCAGGGAATCTGGCTGCCAGTGCGAGCGCCGTAGCTCTGCGATCCGGTGGCGCCGGGTGCGATGCAAAAGCGCGTGCGATAAAGCCTGGTTTTTTCTTGTTCTTCGCTTCCAACTTCTCAAACATCGTCGCCATCGCGCCGGGATCGTAACCAGCCGCCCACATGTACTGCACGCCGAGTTTGTCAGCTTCTTCTTCCGCGCTGCGGCTAAACTTCATGAAGATTCCGAGCAATCCGATGCCGGCAGTGTTCTGGTAAATCATTCCCGGAATACCGCCGATGAAAATGGATCCGGCGATCGCGGCATACTCGAGCAAACTGCCCTTCGTTTGGTTTTCAACAGCGTGTCTTGCAGCGACGTGTGCGATTTCGTGAGCCATCACGCCTGCGAGTTCTGCTTCGTTGTCGGCGGCGAGAATCAAGCCCTTGTTCACATAGAAGAAACCGCCCGGCAGTGCGAACGCGTTGACTTCATCCGAGTCGATCACTTTGATAGTGAACGGCACTTTCGCGTCCGAGTGCAGAACGATGTTCTGACCGACGCGGTTTACGTACTCGGTGATAATCGGATCGTCGACAAACTTGGCCTGGCGATCTACTTCAGCCGCCAGTTCGCGTCCGAGACGAACTTCTTTTTCGGTCGAGCCGCTCATCGAGGCGATGAGGCCGGAATTGATTTTCCGCTTCCCGATCATGGCCGGATCTTCGTTGGTTGATAGCGGCTTATTCGACCGGGCGGGCGTTGCAGCCTGCTGCTCAGTCTTTTTTGCTTCAGCCTTCGGTTCCGCCGTTTGTTGACTGGTCTTGTCGCCCTCGGCCGGTTTCTTGGCAGTTGTTTGCGCGGCCACAGCCACAGAGCTGGCTAATAGAGATGCCGTTAACACGACAGCACTCGTGGCGCGGGAGAAGTTGTTCATCGAAAAACCTCCAAAATTTTCGGACGACCTTGAGGGAAGGGGTAGACTCACGTTTTCGCTAAATCCTGACGCGCAGTCTATGATGCACGTGTTTCGCGCCTGGTTGTAGCGTTTACTGGCATAAATATACGCTTGCTCAACATGAAAAGGAAGCAAAAGCCGGAAGTCTCCATCGTCGGAGCCGGCCGCCTCGGAACAACGCTGGCAGTCGCCCTCGCTGATAAGAATTATCTAATCCGGTCTGTGGTTGCCCGGCGCAGTCAGAGCGCGCGCCAGGCCGCCAGTTTTTTAGACGCACACACTCAGGCTTTAGGCGTAAAACAACTCGATTCACTTAAACCTGTGGATGTTTTTCTGATCGCAACGCCCGACGATCAAATCGCGAGTATTGCCTTAAAACTCGCACGTCTCGACACCAAACGAAAACCAACGGCGCTTCACACCAGTGGAGCACTCTCATCCGAAGTGCTGGCCCCGCTTCGGGAAAAGGGCTGGAGCACCGGCTCGATTCATCCGCTGATTTCCGTAAGTGGCGTGCAGACTAGCGCCCTGCGAGGAGCATTTTGGGGAGTTGAAGGCGACAACGCTGCGTTGCGAGTGGGAAAAGCAATTGTTCGAGACCTCGGCGGGAAGAGCTTTGCGATCAGTTCTGAAGATAAACCGCTCTATCACGCCGCAGCGGTGATGTCCGCTGGGAATGTCGTGGCACTATTTGATGTAGCGCTCGAGATGTTGGTCCAGTGTGGGCTCACCCGAAAAACAGCGCGCAGCATTCTGGTGCCGCTGATCGCAAGCACGGTGCGTAATCTCGAGACGAAAGATACTGCCGGTGCTTTAACGGGAACTTTCGCGCGCGGTGATGTGGAGACGGTGAAGCTTCATCTTGCCGCTCTTAAACGCAACAAGGAAGCGCTCGAGCTCTATCGTTTACTTGGCATGAGATCGCTGAAATTAACGAAAAAGCATCCACAGATCGCACAGATTCTTAAAGCAGTATAATCTGCGTTCATTTGTGTAATCTGCGGCTAAAATCTGTATGCAACCGACACCAACTGCGAGTTACAGTCTAACGATTCGGGTAAAGCTTTCTTCACGCGCCGGTTCGCTTGGTGAATTGACGATGGCCATCGGACGCGCCGGCGGCGACATCGGCGCGATCGACATCGTCACCGTAGGTAACGACTACATCATCCGCGACATCACCGTCAGCTCAGTGTCGAGCAAACACGGTGAACAGATTGTCGAAACAGTCAAAGCCGTGGACGGCGTCGAGCTTATCCAGGTTTCGGATCCGACGTTCCTCATGCACCTCGGCGGGAAGATCGAAGTCGTTTCGAAAGTCCCTTTAAAAACACGTTCGGATCTTTCGATGGCCTACACTCCCGGCGTCGCGCGAATCTGCGACGCAATTCAAAAAGACCCTGACAAAGCTTTCACACTCACAATCAAGAAAAATACAGTCGCTGTCGTGACTGATGGAACCGCCGTACTCGGACTCGGCGACATTGGACCAGCCGCCGCTATGCCGGTGATGGAAGGGAAGGCGATGCTGTTCAAGGAGTTTGCCGGTGTGGATGCGTTTCCGATCTGTTTGAACACGAAAGATCCCGACGAGATCGTGCGAACAGTGAAGGCGATTTCGACTGCGTTTGGTGGCATAAACCTCGAAGACATCTCCGCTCCACGTTGTTTCCAGATCGAAGAACGACTCAAGGAAGAGCTCGACATTCCGGTGTTTCACGACGATCAGCACGGCACCGCTGTAGTCGTACTCGCGGCATTGATCAACGCGCTGAAGTTAGTCAATAAAGAGATGACCGAGATCAAGGTCGTCGTAAACGGAGTCGGTGCGGCTGGTGTTGCATGTTCGAAGATCATCATGGCTGCGGGTGTGCGCAACATCATCGGCTGCGATCAAACGGGAGCGATTTATCGTGGCCGCCGGGAAAACATGAACTGGGTGAAAGACTGGTACGCGCAGAACACGAACCCGAACGATGAGAAAGGGAACGTTCATGACGTTATTAAGGGCGCGGATGTGTTTCTTGGATTGTCAGTGCCGGGAGTAATCGGTGAGGAAGACGTGAAGAACATGGCTGAGAAGCCGATCGTGTTTGCGATGGCGAATCCAACTCCTGAGATCATGCCTGAAGATGCGGCGCCGTACGTCGCGGTGATGGCCACCGGCAGGTCTGACTATCCGAATCAAATCAACAACGTGCTGTGCTTTCCGGGAATCTTTCGTGGCGCGCTCGCGTGTCGCGCTGCGCGCATCAACGAGGAGATGAAACTCGCGGCGGCGAATGCGATCGCGGGGATCATCAGTGATGCGGAGCTTCATCCGGAATACATCGTTCCCTCGGTTTTCGACAAACGCGTTGCGGAGGCGGTGGCGCGCGAAGTTGAAGCGGCTGCGTATGAAACCGGTGTTGCGCGCCGCGGAACTGACGCCGTGGAAAGCAAAATATTGACTTAGCCACAAAAGGCACAATAGACACAAAATGATTAATCAGCAATGGCGCCCAAATCATTTTGCGCTGGTCTTCATTAATCGTTTTGTGTCTTTTGTGCCTTTTGTGGCTAAGTCGTTTGTAGCTAGGTCGTCTTTAACTGTTTGGAGATGAGTGGGATGATTTGGCGTGGAACGTCGATGGCGGCTTTGATGTGGCGCGCGTGAGTGAAGTGTCCGGCGACGTAGATGCCGCGTACGTTCGTCTCGTATGTTTCCGGATTGTAAACCGGCACATCCGTGAGTTTCCCTGGCTCGGTCTCGACTCCCAATCGCTTCAACAACGTCAGATCGGCGTCGCTGCCCACGAGCACAAATACCACATCGTTCTTCAGTGTCATTGACTCGCCGGCCTCAGTCGTCAACAACACCTCACGCTCGCGAATCTCGTCGACGTGTTTGTAAAGCACCACCTTCAGTCGACCCGCATCGATCTCGGCTTCGAGCGGAGTGCGCACCCAGTGTTTCATGGCGCCGGCTTTCGGATCGCGGTTCTCCCAATCTTCACGCCAGATGGCCATCGTCGTTCGCGCGCCTTCTTCTGATAAAAACAACGCCGCCTCAGCGGCACTGTTCCCACCGCCGACGACAAGCGCGTCTTTGCGCACGTAAGCATACGGCTCGACGAAAAGGTGGTGAACTTTCGGCAACTCTTCACCGGGAACGTTCAGCCGCCGCGGAATATCCATCGCCCCAATCGCAAACAACACACGCTTCGCCTGGTATTCCGCCTTATCAGTTTTGATAACAAAACCTTCGTCGAAATTCCCGTTTACGTCGAGAACTTGTTCGCCGGTATTGATTCGCAGATCGCGGTCGAGAACGAAGTGGATGTAGTGCGACAGCATCTCCTCGCGTGTCGGTTTTTCACGCACGGGTTTGAGTGTGTTCGGATGCATTTCGACTTCGTTTGGCGTGGAGAACATCGCGCGGCCGACGGGATATTGCCGGATCGTGTTGGCGATCGTGCCCTTCTCGACAACGAGATAATTGAGTCGTTCACGCGCCGAAGCTTCAGCGGCAGAGAGGCCCGCTGGTCCAGCGCCGATGATGATCAGATCCAGCATTAAAAGACGACTTCTCCTCGAGCTACGAGCACCGCGAGTCCACCGATCTTTACTTCATCAATGCGCCCGCGTTCGCCTTTCACGTCGAGGTTGATGCGGCTTGGACGATGACAAAAATCACCCTGCTCGATCACGAATTTATACCGGCCTTCTTCCGGTTCCAACGAGAGTGCGCCGTGATTAATGAGGTATGCACCGAGTGCTCCGCACGCACTGCCGGTCGCAGGATCCTCCGGAATGTTGTCAGCCGGCGCGAAGAAGCGCGCGTGCGCGCGAGCTGGTCCAACCTCAAGCGTTTCGCGTGTGAAAGCAAGATATCCTGTGGCGCCGAGGCGCGTGTAAACGTCAGCCAGTAGCGAAGTATTGACACGGCAGTCGCGCAAGTCAGCAAGTGAACGAATCGGAACGGCAAGACACGACAAGCCAGTGGTGATCACCTGGATGGGAAGGTTCTCATCGAGTTCTTCTCGATCGAGTCCCAACGCGCGCGCGACTTCTGCCTGTTCGTGCGCATCGTCGATCTCGTTCAGGATCTGAAACTTCCCCTGCGTCATCACAACCTGCACCGGCCGCCCGTCGTTAAATTCGATATCAACCGGCAGGATTCCGATTCCGACTTCGTGATAGATGCGTTGCCAGCCATTGCCGCTTTCAGGAAGCGGAACAACTCCTTCCTGCGCGAGCGCGGTCCACGTCCCGACAATCGGATGACCGGCAAACGGGATCTCGCGCGTCGGAGTGAAGATACGCAATCGTCGCAACACTTCATCTGAGCCAGGCTTGAGCACAAACACTGTCTCAGACAAATTCATCTCGCGCGCGATCTGGCCCATCACTTCATCGCTGATGCCTTCGGCTTCCGGAAACACTGCCAGAGGGTTACCGCAAAAAGGGCGATCGGTGAAGACGTCGAATTGGAGAAATTGATATTTAGGCATATGACAGGATTAGCAGGATTTTACAGGATTAGTCTTGGATAATCTTGTCCGTCTTGTAAATCCTGTACAACTATAAACTTTTCGCTGTAGGGCCTCTAGCCAGCCGAAGAAAATCGCTTTATATTCTTTTCAACTTCGAAAGGAGCACTCATGCCAGTACTAAAAAGAGGTTCATCCGGACCTGACGTACTCACGCTTCAGACAAGTTTGAAACAACTCGGATTTGATCCGAAGGGTGTAGACGGCGTTTTTGGTCCAGGCTGTGAGACGGCTGTGATTGCGTTTCAAAAAGCCAAGGGGCTGACGGCGGACGGAATCGTTGGTCCAAACACGATGGCGGCACTGCAATCGAGCGCTGCTGTTGCGGGCGCTAACGTAAGTGCTGCTACTGCTAGTGCGTCAGTTGCTCCAACTACGGGAACAGCACCGGTGAAATGCACGGTTAGTCAGGTCGCGAAGATGTTTCCCGGCGTCCCGGTCACGAACATTGAGACTAATCTTCCGTTCGTGCTCACCGCGTTAGCCGCTGTCGATCTGGGTGACAAAAACATGCTCTTGATGGCGCTCGCAACGATTCGAGCCGAGACTGGAAACTTCACGCCGCTCAGTGAGTTTAAATCGAAGTTCAATACGGCGCCGGGTGGTCCACCGTTTGGGTTGTATGACAACCGGAAAGACCTCGGAAATCAGGGTCCGCCTGACGGAGCGAATTTCAAAGGGCGTGGATACATTCAGCTAACGGGACGCTCCAACTATCAGATTCACGGCGCCGCGATCGGCCTGGGAAATCAGTTGATTACAAATCCGGCGTTGGCGAACCAGCCGGACATCGCCGCGAAACTGCTCGCAAGTTTTTTGAAGAGCAAAGAGGCGAAGATTCGTGCCGCGCTCAAGCAGAACGACTTGCGCACCGCACGGAAACTGGTCAACGGCGGATCGCATGGCCTCGATCAATTCACGGCTGCATTCAACGTCGGAAAGGCCGTGATTAGTTAAGACTTTGTAAGTTCCGACGCAGGTTTTCCTCGCAAGGTGCAAAGGCGCAAAGCAAGTCGCTTCTTCCTTTGCGCCTTTGCGTCTTTGCGTGCAAACTATCCTTCGAAGAAATGCTCGATCGGAACAACTTAAACGGCATTCTCCTGCCCACCACGACGCCGTTTGGCCCAGGTGGTGAGATCGACTTTTCGTCGCTCAAGTTAAATCTTGATAAGTGGAGCGGAACGGGGATCACCGGCTTTGTGCTGCTTGGTTCTACCGGTGAGCGCGTTCATTTGAACGAGCGCGAGTACCTTGAGACGATCGAAACAGCGCGCGCCGCAACGTCTCGCGATCTCGCGTTCATTGTTGGAGCCGGACAACAGAGTACGCTCGGCACGATCAATGAAATCAAGCATGCCGCTCGCGCCGGCGCTGATGCCGTCCTCGTTATCACTCCGCACTTCTATCGCACCGCCATCACTCAGGAAACACTCGTCAATTACTACACCGCGGTTGCAGATGAAGCGCCGGTTCCGGTGTTGCTCTACAGTATGCCGCCTCTCACCGGCATCAAGATCGAACCCGAAACAGTCGCACGGTTAAGTCAACACCCGAACATCACCGGCGTGAAAGATAGCTCGAATGACATTGCGGGATTTAGCCAGACAGTGAAATTGTGTTCGACTGACTTCGCGGTGATGACGGGAAATGGAACCGTATTGCTCGACGCATTGCGTGCCGGTGCGACGGGTGCGATTCTCGCGGTCGGGTGCGTCGTGCCCGAGCTGTGCGTTGAGATCTTTCGCGCGTTCAAGGATGAACGTGCGACGATGTTGCAATCGAAACTCACGCCACTCGCCACCGCGGTAACAACGAAGTTCGGCATCGGCGGATTGAAGGCTGCACTGGATCTTGCGGGTTATCGAGGTGGAAATGTGCGCGCCCCGCTGAGAGCTGCCGGTGAAGACGCTCGCGCCGAAATCGCCGCCCTGCTGGACAGGATTACATGATTTACACGATTATCTGAGCGGCAGGAGCAAATCATTGTGAGTACAGTCGAAGCCGCTTGTTACAGCACCCCCGAAGAGTCAGGACTGCGCGTCGAGACACTTCCGTTTGAAAAAATTCCTCACCAGTCACGCCTTTTCCTCGATTACTTAAAAGATCCGGTAGCGCTGCGAAGGTTTTATCCTTCGGCCGTTCGCTTTCATCACGAGCTGGCGCAACGTGTGCCCGAAGTGCTCACGGCGTATCAAGTCGAGCGAAACAAAGTTTGTGATGCACTCGCCGCGATGAATCAGTGTTGGGGTGCGGCTGACGCAACGATGGACAACATCCGTTTGCTTCGCGAGTCAGATTGCATCGCAGTTGTCTCAGGTCAGCAGGCGGGACTATTCACTGGTCCGCTCTACACGATCTACAAAGCGCTATCCGCTGTGAAACTCGCCGGATGCCTGCGCCAGCGCAACACGAAGGCAGTGCCGATTTTCTGGATTGCTGCTGAAGATCACGACTTCGACGAGGTTGCGAAAGCCGAGATTATCAGCCGTGACTGTCAGCTTAAACATGTCGAAGTCACCACGGATTTACATCGCGACGGACAGCCCGTCGGACATGTTACGTTGGACCATTCGATCAACCTCGTAGTGGATCAGCTATTCGAGTGTTGTTTGCCGAATTCGGAATTCGCTGCCGATATGAAGGCGCTGGTGAAGAATGCATGGCAACCGGGACGTGGGTACGTCGAGAGCTTCGCGATCATGATGACTTCGCTACTCGGTCAGCATGGTTTGATCTTTCTCGACCCGCTCGATCCGGAGTTGAAGAAACTCGCCGCTCCGCTCTATTCAGAAGCGGCCCGCCGCGCGCCCGAAATCGCGACCGCGATCGAACAGCGAAGCAAGGATTTGGAGACTGCGGGTTATCACGCGCAGGTGCTTGCGACAGCGAACTCGTTTCCACTGTTTCTTCATGACGAGCAGGATCGGCGACACGCCGTTGTCCGTGTCGAGAATGGAAAGTACAGGGCCAAAGATCTCAACGAAGAGCACACGGCTGAAGAGCTCGCGACCATGGCTCTCGAAATGCCGGAGAAGTTCAGTCCAAACGTAACTCTGCGCGCAGTCGTGCAGGATTATTTGCTGCCGACAATTGCGTACTACGGCGGCGCTGCGGAGATCGCGTACTTTGCGCAGACGGCGGAGGTTTATCGCGTACTCGAGCGACCCGCGACGCCGATTCTGCCGCGATCGAGTTTGACGATGATCGAACGTCATACCGGGCGCGTCATGGAGAAGTTCGATTTAAGTCTCACCGACTTCTTTGAAGGACTTGAACCGGTGATGAAGCGAGTGGTCGAGGAACATTTGAGCGCTAACACCGCGAAGCTCTTCGCGAATGCCGAGCAGAACGTGAATAACGAATTGGATCGATTGCGACGAGAGTTGGAATCGGTCGATCCGACGCTCGCCAGCGCGCTCGACACAGGCCGGAAGAAGATCAACTACCAGCTTGATGGATTACGTACACGATTCGTGCGCGCGCACATGACTCGCGACGACGCCGCCCACCGCCAGTTACAACGTGCCTCCGATCAACTGTATCCGAATAAAGATCTACAGGAGCGTCATATCAATATCACGTCGCTCCTGGCCCGCCACGGCACGTACGTGATCGAGTGGATCTATAACGCGATTAACCTGGGATCGAACGAGCATCAGATTGTAAAGTTATAGGTCCATGTCAAAAATCCGCGTCCTCGCTGACCACGTTGCAAATCAGATCGCTGCGGGCGAAGTTGTCGAGCGTCCTGCTTCCGTCGCGAAAGAGCTCGTCGAGAATTCGATCGACGCAGGCGCCACGCGAATCACGATCGAGATCGAAGCCGGTGGGCGACGCCTGCTCAAAGTCGCAGATGATGGTGAAGGGATGGTGCGTGACGACGCGGTGCTCGCGTTCGAAAGACACGCAACCTCGAAGATCCGCGAGACTGACGATCTCGGCGCTATCGCCACGCTCGGATTTCGCGGTGAAGCACTTGCGTCAATCGCTTCAGTTGCCAAAGTCGAACTGACAACATTTGTGGACGGCGGACAAGCCGCCACGCGCGTCACGATCGAGGGCGGGCGCATTCGCGACGTTAAAGACGCCGCACATCCACGCGGGACGACGATCGCCGTCCGCGATCTGTTCTTCAACATTCCTGCGCGACGAAAGTTCCTGAGAGCGGAAGCGACTGAAACGTATCACCTCGCAAATCTTGTAACTCACTACGCGCTGGCCCATCCTGAGATTGCGTTCACATTTGTAAACAACGGCAGAGAAGTGGTGCGTGCGGCGCCCGCGAAAGATTTACGCGAACGCGCGTATCAGATTTTCGGCAATGAGTTTTTGGAGAACCTGCTCGAGGTGAGCAGCGGTGATCCTTCGATTGCACGCGTCACTGGTTTTGTTTCCGCGCCGAGAGATCGACGTACGTCGCGCGATTCGCAGTACCTGTTTGTTAACAGGAGATTCGTGCGCGATCGGATGATTGGTCGTTCGTTGTCTGAAGGATATCGATCGATCCTGCCGCATGGAGTTTACCCTGCGGCGTTGTTGTTTATCGAAACGCCGCTCGAGGAAGTTGACGTCAACGTACATCCGGCGAAGACTGAGGTTCGGTTTCGAAGGCAGGCGGCTGTTGCCGATGCTGTCCGCGAGGCAGTGAAGAGCGCGTTGGCTTCTACAGGATATACTCCGCCACCACCGCCGCCGCCGGAAGAACCTATGATCGCGGCTGCAACTGCGGGGGTGACTGCAACTCCGCAACCGCGAATCGACTTCATACCAGAACCCTCCGGCGACGAGATCGCGCGCGACATAGAAGAAATGATTCACGCTGCGCAACGTTACGAGCCTCCATCCTCATTTCAATCCGTGCAATCCGTGTTACCGCCTTTTAACTCAGCGGAGAAGATCGCGAAGGTTCCCGAGCCTGAATCGCTTTCAAAAAACATCCGTCCCCTGGGACAGCTCGACGAGAGTTTCATCGTCGCGACGGATGATGACGGTTTGCTCTTAATCGATCAGCACGTCGCGCACGAGCGCGTTCTTTTTGACAAGTATCGTGCTTTGGAAGCAGAGCGACGCACCGACTCGCAGCAGTTGCTGGTGCCGGAGACATTTGATCTCACGCCGGCGCAGGCAGCAGCTTTCGATGATCTCGTGCCTGAGTTGGAGATTTACGGGTTTGAGTTAATGCGACTGTCTGGTCGCACTGTGGCAATCAAGGCAACGCCTGCAGATCTGCCACCGAGTGAAGCGCGAAACATGCTGTCGGAGTTGCTGGATACGGTCGATTCGGAGAAGAAAGGCGCTGCTCGCGAGACGCTCCGCGACGAGATCGCCGCTTCACTTGCGTGTCACGCAGCGATCAAAGTGAACATGCCGCTCGCACCCGAGAAGATGCGCTGGCTGATCGATCGGTTGATGCAAACGTCTTCACCTACGACATGTCCACACGGCCGGCCGGTCATACTGCGGCTAAAAACCAAAGACATCCTCAGAGGCTTCCACCGCATTTAAAACGCAAAGGCGCAAAGGCCGCAAAGGAAAACCTTACTCTTCCTTTGCAGCCTTTGCGCCTTTGCGTTACAACTGCTCCAGCGTCCTCACAACCAGATCAACATCGGCGAGATCCGGTAACAGTGCGTCGGGTTTGCACGCGATGATCTCTTCCTGCAAGTACATGCGCCCGGTGCCGACGGCGACAGCGCGCGCGCCGAAGTGACGCGCGCAGTCGATGTCGTTAGGAGTGTCGCCGATGACGATGAATTGTTCGGGCGCGAGATCGAGTTGGAGATGTTTGCGAATGCGTTCTGCCGCTCGCGCTGGAAGATCGCGTCGATTGTGTGACTCGTTGCCGAACGCTCCGGGCAGAGTAAAGAACTCACTCAAACCTACGAGGTCCATCTTTAAATGAGCCATCGACTCGATGTTGCCAGTCACCAATCCCGACTGGTATCGCGGATGATCCGACAGAACCTGCAGAGTTTCGCGCACGCCTGGCAGCAGTTCGAAAAACTTCGTGCCGTTTCCAGTGACTCTCCGCGCTTCTTCAGTCAAACGTGACGAAAGCACGTGGGCATGCGCTAAGATCTGGTCCTGCGTGAAACCTTCCTCGCTCAGAGCTTCATAAACAATCTGCAAGTCAGTCATGCCTGACACTTGCATCTCGCCCAATCGACCCGCAGTTCCAAAGATCTCTTCGAGCACAGGAATCGTGTAATCCTTGTAAGCCCCGGTTCGAACGGACCTAATCAGCGTTCCATCAATGTCCCAGAGGAGAATTCGACACGGAGACGCGGAGACGGGGAGACACGGGGACGCAGCGCCTTCGTTTCGCCGCGTCCCCGTGTCGCCCTGTCTCCGCGTCTGCTATTCATTCAATCACAGCCAGCACATCGCCGGCGTTTACAGTGTCTCCCGCTTTCACGTTTATCGAAACAACCACACCCTCACGTGGCGACTTCATTTCATTCTGCATCTTCATTGCTTCGACAACGACGAGACCAGTGCCTTTCTCAACCGTCGCGCCGGGTTCAATCTGCACTCGCACGACTTTGCCCGGCATCGGCGCTCGAATCTCCGCGACACCCTGATGATGTCGATCCGAATTCTGCCCGCTACGCAATCGCTTCGGATCGACAATCGTCACTGCATAATTGCGCCCGCGAATGTCTACATCAAAAACTTCCCGCGACGTCGCGCCTGTACTAACCCGACACTCGTACACATCAGCGCCGAGAAACAACAGGTAACTACCAGGCGATGGCCGGCGCACCTCCACGTCATAACTACGACCACCGATCTCAGCCGCGACTCGTCCTCCTACGACTTTGAAGGTCACCTCTTGCTCACGATCTTGAATTCGAGTCTTTAGCTTCAAAAACTTCTCCCACTGCGTCCGGACAGTTTCCATCGACTCTGCGATGTTTTTGTCGCCCTCTGGAGAGCAGTCTGTTGTTGCCGCTCAGCATAGCTAAGTGCGGCAGCGATCATTGCGAGATCTTCTTCGACTTCCGATAACTGAGTTTCGCTCGCCGCACGTCGCTCGTTGAACCGACTGATAAAACCGGTATCGAGCCGTCCCGAGATAAACTCCTCATCTCTTACGACTTCACGAAAGAACGGCAGCGTCGTCGTGATACCTGAAACCTCGTATTCATCGAGCGCGCGTCCTAACCGGTCGATTGCTTCGCGACGTGATCGTCCCCAAACAGCGAGTTTGGCGATCATCGGATCGTAATGGATCGAAACTTCAGATAAACGCGTGACACCGCTGTCGATCCTGATTCCGGGTCCAGCCGGCTCGCGCAGGTGAGTGATGGTTCCAGGACTGGGGAAAAAGTTGTTCGCAGGATCCTCAGCGTAGATTCGACATTCGATTGCATGACCCTGCCACTCAACATCTTCCTGCTTGAACGAAAGTTGCTCGCCTGCCGCAACTAAGAATTGCTCGCGCACGAGATCCAATCCGGTGACGAGTTCTGTCACCGGATGCTCGACCTGTAGACGCGTGTTCATCTCGAGAAAATAGAACTCGTGTGTTGCGTCTGAAAACAGAAATTCGACCGTCCCCGCGCCGGTGTAATTCACCGCGCGCCCAAGATTCACCGCGGCTTCTCCCATTCGCTTTCGCAAATCCGGATCATTGATTGGCGAGGGACACTCTTCGATCACTTTCTGATGGCGTCGCTGGATGGAGCACTCACGCTCGCCGAGATGGACCACGTTGCCATGGGTATCACCGAATATCTGTATCTCGATGTGCCGTGGCTGCTCGATTGCTTTCTCGAGATACAGCGACGAGTCACCAAAAGCCGCAGCCGCTTCTGCCTGCGCAGTCTCGAATGCGGAACGAAGATGTGCCTGCTCGGTGACGAGTCGCATGCCTTTGCCCCCACCACCTGCGGCGGCTTTCAACATCACCGGATAGCCAAACTTGTCCGCAGTTGTGCTTGCTTCTTCGAACGAGAGCAACGGCTCGACAGTCCCAGGCACGATCGGAACGCCTGCTTCAACCGCCGCGCGCCGCGCACTCGTCTTCGACCCCATGATCTCCATCGCCTCAGCGCCTGGTCCAATGAAAGTCAGACCTGCTGCCGTAACGGCGCGCGCAAACTCCGCGCTCTCGGCAAGAAAACCGTAGCCCGGATGAATGGCTTCAGCTTTAACCGCGAGTGCAGCGGCAACGATATTGTCGATCTTTAAATAACTCTGGTTAGACGCAGCGGGTCCGACGCAAACAGCTTCATCAGCCATTCGCACGTGCAGGCTTTCCACGTCAGCTTCGGAATAGATCGCGATAGCCCTGATCCCCAGCTCGCGACAAGTGCGGATGATGCGAATCGCGATCTCTCCACGATTCGCAATCAAAACTTTACTAAAATCCGCCTTCATCTGCGTCCATCCGTGTTCTAAACAACGATCGAGTTCGCGGGCATACGCGGATCATAACGCACGACAATCTGTTTTCCTGGTGCGTAGTCCGGCGATCTTTGTTGCTGCAGCTCGCTGAGTGCTTGCGAAGATTCATATTGAACCCCTGCGAGCATGTAAGTGTAGGTGACTTCGACGATGCGACCGTCATCCGCGGAGACCGCGTCGATGATCTTTCCGTCCGCCATGCGTCCAGTCTTCGACAGGCGTGCGATACGTGAGGCTTCGTCTTCAGTTTTCTTTCGGAAACGATCGAGGAACGACATTGAGTCGCTACGGTTGCAGGGCTCCTGCGGAAACGGAGCTTCCGACGCTGCCTTTGGCGACGTTGGAGATTCTCTTGAGCATTCCATCCGTACCAACCCAGTCGTCTTCATTTCCGAAGATCTTGTCTTCACCTGGCAAGCGCAGTACGTAAGTGGTAAAGGCCAAACCAGCCGGTGTCGAATCGTCGGTAGCGGAAGACATCGAAGTCTTGCGAATAGCAGCACCCTGAAACGAGCGCGATTTCTCGGTTGCTACCGCTGCCACTTCACCAATCGGGTGATAACCGTCCGGATCCAGACCTGCGATAGCCTGGGCAAGCGTGCCGTGGGGATCCGGAATACGTTCCAGTAACTCTTTGAAGCCTGCGGGGTAGGTTTGGTATTTGATGCGGTACGCGACAAGTGCGCTTTCAACGGTATACCACTGCGCCCGGATCGCGGCCTCTTTCGAATTCTGCCGTTGTTCTAAACGCGCCGGCACTGTTACGCCAATCAGCAAACCGATTAGCAAGACGACTGTCGAGGAAGCCACCAAACCTCTTTGCGCGTATTTCAGTCCGCAAAACTTCTCGGGTTGAAGCAGGATCGAGCGAAGCAACTTTCTTCCGAGTGTGACGATAAGGAAGAGGACGGGAATCGAGATCCACTTCAAGCGCCATGCAGCAGTTTCTGCTGCCGCGACCCAGTTCCAAAATCCAAATGAGTCGGAGAATTTCGTAAACCAGGCGATAGCGGTTTCGACCACAAACACGAGCGCGATCAGCGAACCGCTGGCGGCTAACACCAGCGAGCGGCCGTAAGATGGAAGTTCGTGGGCTGGTCGGGGAAGGGGTTCACCAACAGCGCGTGCCCCACACTGTTTACAGCCACTGCTCAATGCGCCGTGGAATTTGAACCCGCAGCACGGACAAATAGTCAATCTTGGTTCCTCGTAACGGTCACATAGGCCCGAATGGGACCTATTCAAAAACTTCAACTCGGCTTGTGTACCAGCCTTGGTTCCGCTCGCCGTTCGCCAGTCGTGGAATACGAAGCTTCGGCATCAACGTTCTCGGTTTTTGCTTCAGCCTTCGTCAGCTCGCGCCACGTGTGATACATCCGGTGCGCGAACGTCCAATACGATCCGACTGCGAGTACCCAGAGCACAGCCGGCATCCGATTGGCTAAAAAATTGGTCGAACCAGGATAAGTACTGAGCGCGCCGATAATAAAAAGTACGACCCGTTCTGGGCGGCGCAAAAAGCCCACGTCACATTTGGGAATCAGGCTCTCCGCCCGGGCGCTCGCGTAGCTTACCATAACCGAGCCCATTAGTCCGGCGCCCGCAAGAAAAACGTTAAGAGTCGAGTGAGATGGAAGATCGCGGGCATAAAAGACCATCAATCCCACAAAACACACCATGTCTGACAGGCGGTCCAACGACGAGTCGAGGAAGCCGCCAAAACGCGTGACACGGCCTGAAAGACGGGCCACCTGGCCGTCGAGCATATCGAAGAGGTTGGCAACGATTAGCGCGATGCCGGCATGGAAAAACAAGCCAAATCCAAAGAGAAGACCGCAACCGACGTTCATAGACACGCCGATAACGGTCAGAATATTAGGATTAATATGACCGTGGGCGAGCCAGCGTACGATGGCATCAATTATTCGCTGGGCTCCACGTCCGATGCTTGCCCCAAACATCTGTTAAGTTCGTTCTCCTCGCGGCATTATGCCTTAAAACTTTCGTGTCGCGAACTCCAAACGAGACTATCCTTCCAGTTCGTCGTGGAGCGTACGCAACTGCCTGATCTCGAAGTTCCGTGCGCCGGCCGGAGTGCGGACCGCCACTTCGTCGCCCTCCTGCTTACCCATCAAACTTCTGCCGACGGGCGACGTGGTTGATATCAATCCCTGTGCCGGATCGCTTTCTTCCGGCGTCACGAGCCGGTAAGTGACTTCTTCATCCTTTTCACCGTCGTACAAAACCAGTGTCGACCCATACGACGCCTTATCTCGTGGCACCTTGTTGGGATCGATTGACGCTATCTCACTGATCCTTTGTCGCAGCTCCACGATCCGCGCCTTGACCACGTTTTGGCGGTCGAGCGCGGCGCGGTATTCGGAGTTCTCACGCAGGTCACCAAACTCGAGCGCCCGCTTGATCTCCTTCGGCAAGTGGATGCGCAGTTCCGATTCGAGTTCGTCGAGCTCGCCCTGAAGTTTCTCTTTAATCGCCTGTGATGACACGATGCATCCTTCCGACAATAATTCCTTATTGCGCCTTATGATAACTGGCCTCGTCGGGAGCGCCAAAAGAAATACCTGTATCACGAGCGGTCCTGACTAACTGTCCGTTAGGAGGCACTGTCTTGATATTTTTGATGGCCTCGGTAATCGGAACTGTCACGACGTCGCCCGCCTGTAAAGCCACCATGACACCGCTTTCCCCGTTCGCAAGTGAGCGAACCGCACACGACCCGTAATTCGTCGCCAGCATGCGGTCAAACGCATTCGGCCGGCCGCCCCGCTGGAGATGCCCGAGCACAACGCAACGGGTTTCCCTGCCGGTAAGTTCTTCCAGATCCTTCTGGAGATGTTGACCAATGCCGCCGAGCCGGGGTGCACGAGATCCATCACCCTTGTCTTGATAAACTAGCTCGTGCCCTATCTCCTGAGCGCCTTCCGCGACGACGATAATACTAAAATTCGATCCACTGAGATCGCGCGCGCGAATCTTCGCGGCGACTGATTCAATCGAGAAGGGAATTTCCGGAATCAGGATCACGTCAGCGCCACCCGCGATTCCTGAGTGCAGCGCGATCCATCCGGCGTGACGCCCCATCACTTCGAGAATCATCACGCGATCGTGCGACTCGGCCGTCGTGTGCAAGCGATCGAGTGCTTCAGTGGCGATATCCAGGGCCGTTACAAAGCCGAACGTCAGCTCAGTAGCAGCGAGATCGTTGTCGATCGTCTTTGGCACGCCGCAAACACAAACGCCACGCTTGTGAAACTCGTTGGCGATCGTCAGTGTGCCTTCGCCGCCGAGTACTACCAGTGCGTCGATTCCTAAAATCTTCATGTTGGCGATGGCTTCCTGGTAAACGCTTTCGACGTCGCGTTTCACACCGCCTTCGACACGCTCGACGAAGTTTCCGCGGTTGCGTGTTCCCAGAATCGTTCCACCACGCGGGAGCAAGCCTCGCACGTCGCCGGTTGCAAGCAGTCGAGTACGCGTAGCGCCAAGCAAACCTTCAAAGCCGTCTTCGATGCCGATCACGCGCATGCCGTTTTCGCACGTCGCAGTTTTGACAACCGCGCGAATAACAGCATTGAGTCCGGGCGCGTCGCCGCCGCCGGTCAGGATTCCTATTGTGCCAATCATATTAGGACCACGACAGTCTAACATTGACGATTGCCAATTGGCAGTTGGCAATCTTCAAGGAGTGGCGTAGCATACCAACAAAATGGAAATCGATGACGACGCAAAAGAGATAGTTCGTGAGATCGGAACTGCGATAAATGAGTCGGTAGAGAACTCGACGAAGGTTGCGGAAGCTATTGAACGCCTGCGCGAAGCCGGTTACGAGATGGAACTAACGCTGCGGCTCGAGATTGGTTTGAGGCCTCACGCTGGAGACGAGGACAGCGTTTCGGATGGCGCGAACCTCGAGCTCACCGAAGAAGACCTGCAAGTGCTTCAGAAGATGAAGATCCGGATCGATCCGGAGAGGTAAACAGAACCGAGCGCGGTAGCGCCGGGTAAATCTTCATTCCTCGGCTCGTGATTGGAAGATTTACCCGGCGCTACCGCGCTCGGTTCTGTTATTCCGGTGCTTCCTCGCTTCCGGTCAACGTTTGCTGGCGAAGCGCTGCGGCGCCGAGCAATCCACCCATTCCCATCGATTCAACAGCGCTGCTCGGCACGAGCATCAAAGCGCCCTTTTCTTTCAACCCTTCGTACAACATGTTCATCGCTCGCAAGTGCAGCGCAGTTGGATTGTCGCGATACGATCGCGCCGCAGTCTCAAACGAATGCGCAATCTCAACTTCAGCCTGGCCGAGGATGATTCGCGCCTGCTTCTCTCTCGCCGCCTGCGCCTCGCGCGACATCGCATCCTGAAGCGCGGGAGGAATGATCACGTCGCGCATTTCAACCGATTGAACCGTCACACCCCACGGATTTGAACGTTCGTCAATCAACTGCTGCAACTCTTCTTCAATGCGCTCCCGGCCACGTAACAAATCAGTCAGCGAAGTCCTGCCGATGATGTCGCGAAGCCCCGTTTGCGCTGCCCAACTCACCGCCTGCGGATAGTCCTGCACTTCGAGCGCCGCCTTTTCGGGATCGTAGACCATCCAGAAGAGCACTGCGTCGACATTCACGGGAACTGTATCTGACGTAAGCGTCTCTTCGGCCGCGAAGCTCGTTGTGATCACGCGCTGGTCCACCCACGCCGGAATTCGGTCGACAAAAGGTATGATCCAGAACAAACCTGGTCCACGCAATCCGACATATCTTCCGAGTCGCAACACCACCGCACGTTCCCACTGCTGTGCGACCTTCGGTGCTTGTGCGATGACGAATCCCAACAACAGTCCGATGATAATCGCGACCGGATTGAACATCAGCCACGAGATTAAGCCGCCTACAAGCAACGGCGCGAGAAAAGCGACCGCAGACACGACGTTCATTCGCGATTCCGTCGTAGCCAGGGTGTTCTTGACTTCTACCAAACTAGTAATAGGACTAGACATTAATAGTCTCCTTCTTGCGCCGGCTTTGAAGTTGGTCAAGCAGATCATCACTTGAGAAACCCATTGCTTCCGCTTCTTCCACGAAGCGATCGACTAACTCCTTCAAGTGTTTCTCGTGCTCCTTGTGATGACGTGCGTCGAGATGGCGGGCGCTGACAAACGTTCCCACGCCTCTTCGTGTTTCGAGTATTCCTGACCGCTCCAGCTCGGCGTAAACCTTTGCGACCGTGTTGGCATTAACGCGCAGGTCGACAGCAAGTTGGCGAACGGTTGGTAACTGCTCCCCCACCCGCAGCCGGCCCGTCGCAATCGCGAATCGGATTGCTCGCGTCAACTGCGCGTAAAGCGGCATGGGGTGCGAAGAATTCAATGAGAACATCGGACCCATCTCAAAGTTGTACTACGATGATAGTACAAGTCAAGTTTCAAGGAAAATGAATCAGATTTGCGTTTATCTGTGTTCATCTGCGGCGGATTTTGCTGGATTTAATTGGCTGTGCTATCTTGTCTGGCTTTTAATCCTGCCAGTTTGTTCGCCTTTATAGGTCGAAAGAGGAGTGCAAAGACTGTATGTCTACGCCTAATGTGAGTACTGATGGTCACGTCGGTAAAGTCGTGCAAATTATCGGACCCGTTCTCGACGTAGAGTTTCAGGCAGGTTACCTGCCTCCGATTTACCAGGCGCTGCGAGTTGTCTCTGAAGGATTCGACGTGCCTACTCCGATCGATGTAATTACTGAAGTGCAGCAGCACCTCGGCGAAGGCCGCGTCCGCACGGTTTCTATGAAGCCGACGGACGGCATGGTGCGCGGCATGAAAGCCATCGACACGGGCGGCCCAATCACGATGCCCGTCGGCGAGGGCACACTCGGTCGTGTGCTCAACGTCATCGGCGAGCCGGTCGACACACTCGGTCCGGTGAAACACGACAAGCGCTATCCCATCCACCGTCACGCTCCGACGTTCGAAGAGCAGTCGACTGAACTGCAGATGTTTGAAACCGGCATCAAGGTCATCGACCTGATTCAGCCATTCCTGCGCGGCGGCAAGATTGGATTGTTCGGCGGCGCGGGTGTCGGCAAGACAGTTATCGTGATGGAGTTGATCAACAACATCGCGAAGGCGCGTTCGGGCTTCTCGGTATTCTCGGGCGTCGGCGAACGCACGCGCGAAGGAAACGATCTACTTCGCGAAATGGTTGAGTCGCAGGTTATTCAGTTTGGTGACGAGTTCAATAAGAATTTCCACGACACTGGTCAATTCGATCTTACGAAAGTGGACATGAACACTCTCGGGCAGTCGAAGGTGGCTCTAATTTATGGACAGATGACTGAACCGCCCGGCGCACGCCTGCGTGTTGCGCTTTCGGGTTTGACGGTCGCGGAGTACTTCCGAGATCAAGGTCTCGACGTGCTGCTCTTCATCGACAACATCTTCCGCTTCACACAGGCGGGTTCTGAAGTGTCGGCACTGCTCGGCCGCATGCCTTCGGCGGTGGGTTATCAACCCAACCTCGCAACGGAAATGGGCGAGATGCAGGAACGCATTACGTCAACGAAGACAGGTTCGATAACTTCGATTCAAGCCGTCTACGTGCCTGCGGACGACTACACCGATCCCGCGCCGGCGACGACCTTCGCGCACCTCGACGCAGTCACGGCTCTCTCGCGCCAGATCGTCGAACTCGGAATTTATCCTGCCGTCGATCCGCTCGGGTCATCGTCGCGCATTCTCGATCCGCGCATTATTGGACAAGAGCACTACGACACTGCTCAGGACGTGAAGCGCGTGTTGCAGCGTTACAAAGATTTGCAGGACATCATCGCGATTCTCGGTCTCGACGAGCTTTCCGACGAGGACAAGCTGGTTGTTTCACGCGCTCGCAAGATTCAGAGGTTCTTCTCGCAGCCGTTCTTCGTCGCTGCTCAGTTCACCGGACTCGAAGGCAAGTACGTCAAACTCGAAGACACTGTCAGAGGTTTCCGCGAACTGGTTGACGGCAAGCACGACGATCTTCCCGAGCAGGCATTCTTCATGGTCGGCACGATCGAAGAGGCGATGGAAAAAGCGAAGACGTTTGCTCAGTAGCGACTATGGCTGACAAAATTCAACTCGAAGTAGTCACACCTGAGCGCCGTGTTCTTGCTGAAACGGTTGATATGGTGACTGTACCGGGCCTGGGCGGAGAGCTTGGCATTCTTCCAGGCCACACACCTTTGATCTCTCAACTGCAAACCGGCGTGCTGACTTACGTTCAGGACGGGAAGAGTACGTCGTTGCAGGTTTCAGGTGGGTTTGTTGAAGTAAGAGACGACCAAGTTTCTGTGCTCGCTGAGACCGCCGGATAATTAGCCACAGATGACACGGAAAAAATCGGATTTTTATCAGTGTCATCCGTGGCTAAACCGATCCTATAACAGCGCGCATCTCGCGCACTGCATTTTCCAACCCAACAAAAATCGCACGCGACACGATGTTGTGGCCGATGTTGAATTCCGTGATCTTCTTTATCGACGCAACCGCCACAATATTCCGGTAGGTTAGCCCGTGTCCGGCGGCGACGTTCAGTCCATACTGCGTCGCGAGCTCGGCGCCATCTCTTAACCTTCGCAACTCCTGCGCAGCGTGCGCCGCGCCTTCACCGTGAATGCCGCGCGCTCCCAGCGTCGCGTCAGCGTAAGCCGATGTACACAACTCAACCTGTTGCGCGCCGACTTCATGAGCCGCCTCGATCTGTGCCGGATCGGGGTCGATAAACAAGCTGGTGAGAATCTGCCCTTGCCTCAGCTTTGCGACTGCGGCCCGCACGATCGCGATGTTGGTCTTAACATCAAGACCGCCTTCCGTCGTGATCTCATTCGGGTTCTCCGCGACGAGCGTAACAGCGTCAGGTTTTATGTCGAGCGCGATCTTCAACATCTCCTCGGTTGCAGCCATCTCAAGATTGAGATAAGTCGTGACTGAGTTGCGCAAAAGTTGAACATCGAGATCCTGGATGTGACGGCGGTCGCCTCGGAGATGCACCGTGATCCCATCGGCTCCGGCTTGTTCACACGCCATCGCGGCGGCGATAACGCTCGGCTCGGGAGCACGACGCGCCTGGCGCACCGTTGCGACGTGATCGACGTTAATGTTGAGGCGAGCTGACATGGCTTGTAATTATAAGTTCAATACGTCCTGTCGCACCTATTCGTTTCGCTTTAACTCGTGCACCGCGCGGATCGCGCTGTCGTAAACTCCGCGGCGAGCTTGTTGCCGGATCAGTCCCACTTCACTCAGCATCTTCACGCTGTCACTCAGCAAACTGATCTTGCTGCCCTCGTTGTGGTCCCATCGCACCGCGATCTCTTTCAAATTCAGCCCCGCGCGAAAAGCTAAATACAGCAACTCGACGTCAAATCCAAATCGATCGACCGTAGCTGCTTCAACCAATGGCCGGCACACGCTCATACGAAAAGCTTTGAAGCCGCATTGTGTGTCCCAGAACGGCAAACCCGTTGCCAACCGAACAGCGAGATTGAAAACTCGTCCGCCTTGTTCGCGACGCCACGGTTGATGCACTCCGATTAGTCGTCGTTCCAATGCCCGCGATCCGAAAGTGACGTCAAACTGCCCGTTTATAATCGGTTCAACGAGCTTCGCTGCTTCCGTGATCGGCGTCGAAAGATCCGCGTCAGAAAAAAGCGCAACGTCACCGCGCGCGGCGAGCAGTCCAAGCCTGACGGCACGTCCTTTACCGAGATTTGATTTGAAGCTGATCACGGAAGTGCGGAGGTTTCCGCCGGCATCCGTGAAGGTTTGGCGTGCCAGTTTCGCCGTCTGATCTGAGGAGCCATCGTCGACCACGATTACTTCGCCATCCGGCGCGTTTTCGCGCATGTAAGCGACGACGGCCCGAATGGTATTTCCCAGGCGGATCGCCTCATTGTAAGCAGGAATAACGACAGATAGCGAGGCCGACATTAATCAGTGGAATATAACATATGGTATATTTTGCCAATGGAAGTTGCCCGCCAATTACCGGAATCACGCTCGTCTCACTTCGGTGGATGGTTCACTAAAAAGTTTGTTCTAACTGCGCTTGGAGTCATTCTGGTTGCGGCAATAATTGGCGGCACGGTCGGGAACGGTCGAAACTTTGCAAGCTTTACTTCGGGTACGAAAAACTCTTTTCGCGTAGTCGACGAGATCGAAAAAGACTACAACGAAGCAATCGACACAATCACTCGCAATTACTCCGGCGACATCGAGCACGAAAAGGCAACGCAGGCCGCGATCCAGGGAATGTTGTCGACCCTCGATCCACATTCCGCTTACTTTCCCTACAGCGAGTTTAAGAAGCTAAAAGAGGATCAGGACTCACGCTTTTATGGCATTGGCGTGACGATCGTCTCGCATCGCGACGGTGTTTACGTTCAGTCAGCAGTTGAAGGCACGCCCGCCGCGAAGCTCGGGTTGAGGTACGGCGATCGTATTCTGGAAGTCGACGGCAAAGACGCGCGCGGTTGGACCAGCGAACAAGTTTCCAAAAACGTTCGCGGCGCACTCGGCGAACCAGTCACGATCAAAGTCGAACGCGCGGGTTCTGAAGCGCCGCAGTATTTCACGATCGTTCGTGACGCAGTACCGCTTCCGACGATCCGCAACGCTTATATGATTCGTCCGGGCACCGGCTACATCGGGCTGACCGGAGGTTTTCAGAGATCGAGCGACGATGAGCTGAACAAGGCGATGAAGCGTTTGGGAGAGCAGGGAATGCGCCAGCTCATTCTCGACCTGCGCGGCAATCCCGGCGGTCTTCTGGACCAGGCAATCGACGTCGCAAGTGAGTTTCTGCCTCGCGGCGCGATAATAGTTTCCGTCAGAGGCCGCACCGAATACAGCGAACCGATCGTTTACAAATCAACCGGCGCGGATCCCGCGACCGTTCCACTCGTCATCTTGATCAATCGCAACAGTGCCTCGGCATCCGAGATCGTGGCCGGCGCGATGCAGGATCATGGCCGCGCTTTGATCGTCGGCGAAACGAGCTTCGGTAAAGGACTGGTCCAACGAATATTCCAGTTGCCGTTCAATACAGGCCTGACGCTCACAACTGCTCGTTACTACACTCCGTACGGACGTTCGTTGCAGCGTGATTACTCGAGTGGGTCGCTTTACGATTACTACACGCGGCACGATCCAACAGAGAGCACGCCGCCCAACAATCGCAATCTCGAGTCGCCGTTAGCGCTCGCTTCTCCAACTCCGCATCCACATACGGGACCGGGAGTACAAACCGCAGTGGGCCGCGTTTTCTACGGTGGCGGTGGCATCACTCCGGATATCGAGGTTAAAGAAGTTACGAATACGACTGGGCGTTTGCGAATCGCTGAAGCTGCGTTTCACTTCACTCGACAACTTGCTGCGGGAATCGTTCCCGGGCTGGAGTCTTACAGGGTCGAGAAAGTTCAGTACGGCAAGAGCGCCAAGACCAGTGATTATGCGACCACCGATCGCGTGGTGGAGGCTTTTCGAAACTTTGTTCGCACTCACCCTGACTTCCTGGTCCAACCAGCACAGCTTGACGAGGAACTCGAATTCACGAAGCTGCGACTGCGCCAGGAAATCATAACCGCCGGCTTTTCCAACGACGCGGGCGCGCGGGTGTTGCTCGATAGCGATGCGCAGGTACTGCGCGCGCTCGAAGCCTTGCCGGACGCTAAACGCCTCGCCGATAGTACTCGCGGCACCATCTGGCGCGGCTGAGATTTAAGCCATGAAAAAACTCGTGTTGATGGCGACAATCCTCGTTGTCGCCTCGACGTGCGTCGTTAGCGCTCAGGAACAGCCACCCACACTCAAACCCACCGTTTCTCCTCAAGAGGCACCGGTTAGAACGAGACTTTTGCTCGAAGTCGCATACAACCGCGCGCTTCCACCGACCTATGCCGCTATTCACGGCGCTGATGAAAAACCGAACTGGATCTGGTTAACCACGTTCGCTCGCATTCCCGGCCGGACGATTCCAGCACCACCGATCCAGGCCGTAAGGCTCGAATCGGTTTACAACGGCGAGACCGCAGACGTGAAAGTGACACTGCTTCGAGGAGTCAAAGGCTTTGACCGGGAGGAGCTAGTCGGGGTTTATCAACTGGGCGTCGGCGAGCAAAGGATCGTAAGCGCGTTGGACCAGTTTGGAATCGAGCCGTTTACGATCAGTCTGCTGAATACGCCGCCGCCGTTACCTCCTCCGCCAACTTTTGATAACCGCACAAAGTCAGTCGAGGTAGCCAGTGTTCAATTGGAAAATATGCCGCACACCGGCTACAGGCTGGTTTTGCGCAACCTGGCGGATAAAAACGTTGTGGCGGTGAGAGTACATGTGATGAGCGACGGGATGCGCGGTGCAAATGCTCTCTGGCAGGGCGAACATGGCCAACCGCTCATTAAGGCTGGAGGTATCGTCGAGAGATTTATTCAGGTTATGAAACCTGTGAAAACCGCTGTTGGTTATGCGCCGGGCGCGCCGGCAATGACGACGATCATCCTTGGGAGTGCTGTGTTTGAGAATCTGACTTTTGAAGGTGATTCGGAGCCGGCTTGCTTGTTCGAGTCGTTTCAAATGGGACGCAAGGTTTGGCTTACACACGTGATGCCGCTGCTCGATCAAGAGTTATCGAAGCCAATCCCGGATAACATCGAAGCTGCAAAGCAGTTCAAAGACAAGTTTTTAGCTTTGAGGTATCGCGTGGAAGCGAGCGAACTTGATAGGCCTTCGTCCGTTGCACCATCGTGTGCTAAGCCGGCGGAGTTGGCATCGATTTCAGTAGAGAATATGAAGCTGGAATTGCTTCGAGAGCTGGATCAAATAATCACCACACGAACCTTCCCACCGGTTAACTTCAGATCGTGGATGCAAGAGAAGCGAACCCTCTACTCCGCCTGGCTGGAGCGCCTATAGATTTCTTCTGCTTTCTCCGTGGGCCCTCCGTGTTCTCTGTTTCTCTGTGGTGATTTTTTCTCTTCGGCATTTTCAACCACAGAGACACAGAGCACACCGAGGTTGCACAGAGAAATCGCGAATTTATTTGCATTTAGAGCCCCGAGTTATTTATATTCCGCAACCTAACCATTTCTGACGGTTGTCGTTCTATCCCACGCAGTTTAGGTAACAATAAGTTGAAAGGACCCTTTCGCATGAAAGACCGGTCGCGCTCCGTTTACGATCTTGGCCTGCTCATCGTGATCGTCATGTCGGTGACGTTTGCCACGATCACGGTTTATTCGCAAAACCAAACTGCTCAAACTCCCGCGCCGGGCGCAGCGGCCGCCCAAAGCCCAAGGCCCACTCCCAGTCCTACGCCAACTCCGATCAATTGGTCGGCGGATCCGCTGCTGAAGCGGTTTGTGTGGCGCAGTATTGGGCCAGCGAGCATGGGCGGCCGCATCGACGACATCGCCGTCGCAGAACAGAATCCTTACATCATCTACCTGGCGTTCGCGACCAACGGCGTGTGGAAGTCGACGAACAACGGCACGACCTTTCAACCGATTTTCGACACCTATTCAACCCACTCGATCGGCGACATCGCACTCGCGCCTTCAGATCCAAACATCGTTTGGGTGGGCACTGGCGAGCCAAACAATCGCCAGAGCTCGAGTTTTGGCGACGGCATCTACAAGTCAGTGGACGCGGGCAAAACCTTCACCAAAATGGGTCTTGAAGACTCCCAGACGATCGGTCGCATCGTGATCGATCCGAAAGATCCGAACATCGTTTACGCAGCAGTGATCGGCCACCTTTTTGGATCAAACAAAGAACGCGGTGTCTACAAGACAACCGACGGCGGCAAGACGTGGACCAACGTGAAGTTCATCGACGAAGACACAGGCTTTACCGACATAGCGATGGACGCGTCAGACAGCAAGATCCTTTACGCCGCTTCATACCAGCGCCGCCGCACCAACTTCGGCTTCAACGGCGGCGGTCCGGGTAGTGGAATTTGGAAAACGATCGACGCAGGCAAGACGTGGAAGAAACTCGAAGGCGGTGGATTGCCCGAAGGACTCCTTGGTCGAATCGGACTCGACGTCTCGCGCTCCAATCCGAATATCGTTTACGCGCAAATGGAAGTAGGAGCGAGCACTGGCACCGGCGGTGAGGAAACCACTTTCGGTGGTCAGGTCGCACCAAGTCCGAGCCCCGGTGCATCACCGTCAGCATCACCAAGTGCGACGCCGACCCCGACTCCGGGCGCTTCACCCACGCCTGCGCCTCCCAATCCGAAGCGACCCGGTGTGTGGCGTTCGGACGACAAAGGAAAAACGTGGCGCATCGTCAGTAATGAAAACAACAGGCCGATGTACTACAGCCAGATTCGTGTCGATCCGAGGAATCCGGAAACGGTTTACGCCGGCGGGTTGAACTTCAGCAAATCCATCGATGGTGGCAAGACGTTTAGATCGTTGCAGGCCGGCATCGCTCACAGCGACAACCATGCGATCTGGATCAACCCCGCCAACAGCGATCATCTTCTGGTCGGAAATGATGGCGGATTGAACGTCAGTTATGACCAGGGCGCGACGTGGGAATTTATCAACACGATTCCCGCGGCGCAGTTCTACGCGATCGGTGTTGATATGAGGAAACCGTACTACGTCTACGGCGGTTTGCAGGACAACGGATCGTGGGGCGGTCCGAGCATGACCCGAAACCAGATCGGGATCACAAACGCTGATTGGTATCGCGTTGGCGGCGGTGATGGTTTCTACACGCAGATCGATCCGACGGACCACAACACCATCTATCTTGAGTCGCAAGGCGGAAACATGCAGCGACTCGATCTGCGCACGGGTCGCAGCGTTAACATTCGCCCGCGTGGTATACCGCAGAGACGCGGATCGGGACAGGGGCAAGGTCCGGGACGCCAGGCCGCGACGCCTGCAATGCCTGGCGCAAGTCCGTCTGCCTCACCCGAAGGCTCGCCGACTCCTGACACCGCAGCACAACTTGCTCAATTCGCCGCGGCGCAGGGATTTGGCGGATTTGGCGGCGGCAACTTGCAGTCGAACGTTGTTCCGACGCCGCCCGTCGGTGAGACGTATCGCTTCTACTGGAGCACACCGCTCCATTTATCGCCGCACAATCCGCGCGTCATATATGCGGGTGGCAATCGGCTCTTCCGATCGTTGGACCGCGGTGATACGTGGACCGCGTCGCCCGATCTGTCGAAGCAGATCGATCGCAGCACTTTGCCGATCATGGGTGTGTCTGGTAAAGACCCGATGGCGTCGAAGCACGACGGCTACTCAGGCTACGGCTACATCGTAACTGTCGCTGAATCACCCAGAGTGCCGGGAATTATTTGGGTCGGCACCGACGACGGCAACATCCAGGTTAGCCGCGATGGCGGCGCAACATGGACCAACGTTTCGAAGAACGTTCCCGGGATCGGCGAAACGTATCACATCTCGCGCGTCGAGCCTTCCAGGTTCGATGCGGCTACGTGCTATCTCGCGGTTGACGGACACCGCCTGAACGATCTGAAGCCATACTTGTTCGTTACGAAAGATTACGGCGCCACCTGGACTTCTCTCGTTAACAATCTTCCGAAGTGGGGCAGCGTAAACGTCGTTAAGGAGGATCCGAAGAACAAAGACCTGCTTTACGTCGGAACTGAATTTGGTCTTTACATCTCGCTCGATGGCGGGCGTGAATGGAAACAGTTTATGTCGGGTATGCCGACAATGCGCGTTGACGACATTGTGGTCCATCCACGAGATAACGATTTGATCGTCGGTACTCACGGCCGTGGGATTTTCATTCTCGACGACATTAGCGCATTGCAACAGTTGTCGCAGAAGGTGATGGACTCTGAGGCGCACCTGTTCGACGTGAGGCCGGGAACGCTCTGGCAGAACGATGTTCGTCTCGGACGTTACTGGGGTGGCGCGAAGATTTTTCGCGGCACAAATCCCGCGCCCGGCACCGCGATTAGTTATTACCTGAAGTCGTCTGATGCGGGCGATGTAAAACTCACGATCACGGATTACACCGGTAGGGTCGTTCGCAACATCGCGGGAACGCGTGAGCAGGGGCTAAACAGGATTCAATGGAACCTTCGCGGTGATCCGCCTCCACGTCCGACTACCGGTCCCGGCGCCGGTGGTGGTGGCGGCGGAGGCGGTGGTGGTGGTGGAGGTGGCGGTTTCGGCGGCATCTTCAACCTCGGACTTCCGCTCGAAGCCGGGACTTACAATTTGAAATTGACGGTGAAGGGGAAGGATTTCACGACGAAAGTCGTTATCGAGAACGACCCCGGTTTGTAAACGATTTAGCCACGAAAAGGCACAAAAGGCACATTTTGAGAAGTACCTTTTGTACCTTTTGTGGCTAAAACAAGACCTTCGCAATCACGCACTTGAGGTAATAGGTTTCGGGCATTCCTAGTAAGACGGGGTGATCTGATGACTGCATACGTTTCTCCACGATCTGAACACGCCGGTGCGCGTCGATCGCGGCGGCGTTGACGATCTCGAGAAACAATTCCTCCGAGACGTGATACGAACACGTACACGTCACGAGCACACCGCCGGCGTTCAATAGTTTCAACGCCCTCAAATTGATCTCTTTGTAACCGCGAAGCGCTGATTTCAAACTCGCGCGATTCTTTGCGAACGCCGGCGGGTCGAGCACGATCACGTCAAAACGTTCACCCGCGGCTTCCATCTCACGCAACGCGTCGAATACATTCGCTTCACGAAACTCAACGTTGTTCACCGCGTTCAACTCCGCGTTTCGCCGCGCAGCCGAAACAGCATCGCCAGAGATGTCGATGCCGGTAACCTCTTCACACGCGTGAGCAAGGTGCAGAGCGAAAGCGCCGTTGAACGTGAAGCAATCGAGTGCGCGGCGTTTATTTGTCGTTTGCGCCGCGGCGCGTGCGGCAAGACGATTCTCGCGTTGATCCAGAAACGATCCGGTTTTCTGTCCACCTAAAGGCTCGACATAAAACCGCAGACCGTGTTGCAGGATCTCGAATTCTTCCGGAGCACTTCCGTAAATTGCACCGGCTAGCAGCGGCAGTCCTTCAAGCTCGCGAACACGCGCATCATTTCGTTCGACAATTGCGCGCGGTTGAAACTCCTCGATCAATATTTCAGTCAGCAATGACTTGACGGCGTCTGTGCCCTGAGAGAGTGTTTGCAACACAAGCACGTCGTCGTAACGATCGACGATCAAAGAAGAAAGCAAGTCGCCTTCGGAGTAAATCAGACGATACGCATTGGTGTCTGAAGTGATGTTTCTACGTGCGGCAGCTTCAACGATCTTTTGGCGCCACCAATCGCGATCGATATCCTCATTGCTTTGCGTCAAAAATCGCAATGCAATCTGTGAGGCATCGCTGAACAGCGCCTGGCCGACAAAATTTCCACGTTCGTCAGTTACCCTGACCACCGACCCGCCTCGCGCCGCCACATCCACCAGGTCGCTGCGATAAATCCACAGGTGACCGGCACGCACGCGATTCGCGCCGCGCTTGTTAACTTTGACCGTGTTCATTACGCCCAAACTATCACGAAAATCGAGGAATCCTGTATCCTAGGCTCACGCATGGTTACGAAAACGAAAGAACTCCCGCTCGACTTCAATCCCCACAACACTCGTGAAATCGATTACGAGAATGATCTCGGCGCGCCCGGCGAGTTTCCGTACACGCGTGGTATTTATCCAAGCATGTATCGCGGTCGTCTCTGGACCATGCGGCAGTATGCCGGATATGCCACTGCCGAGGAATCGAACGCGCGTTACAAGTACCTTCTGGCCCATGGCACGACCGGACTTTCAGTTGCCTTTGATCTGCCGACACAGATCGGTCTCGATTCCGACGATCCACTCGCGCAAGGTGAGGTCGGGAAAGTCGGCGTCGCGATCGACTCGCTCGAAGACATGGAGCGGTTGTTTGCGGGTATACCATTGGATGAAGTTTCAACGTCGATGACGATCAACGCGACTGCTGCGATTCTGCTGTCGCTTTATCTTGCAGTCGCGCGCAAGCAAAACGTTCCCTTCAGCAAAGTCAGAGGCACGCTGCAAAACGATATTTTGAAAGAGTACATCGCGCGCGGGACATATATTTATCCGCCTGCGCCATCGCTCCGGCTCGTCACCGACATCTTCGCTTTTTGCGCGCGCGACGTGCCAAACTGGAACACGATCTCGATCAGCGGTTATCACATTCGCGAAGCGGGTTCGACTGCGGTGCAGGAAGTTGCTTTCACGCTTGCCGACGCAATCGCGTATGTGGAGGCAGCGCTGGACGCTGGTCTTGAGATTGATGAGTTCGCACCGCGCATCTCGTTTTTCTTTAACGCCCACAACAATTTGCTCGAAGAGATCGCGAAGTTTCGCGCCGCGCGACGGTTATGGGCGCGCATCGTGCGCGATCGTTTCAAGGCGCGAGATCCGCGTTCGATGATGTTGCGGTTTCACACGCAGACCGCGGGATCGTCACTCACAGCGCAACAGCCCGAAGTCAACGTCGTGCGGACTACGATTCAGGCGCTTGCCGCTGTTCTCGGTGGAACGCAGTCGTTGCATACAAACTCGATGGATGAAGCGCTGGCTTTACCGACTGAGGCCGCGGCGCGCGTTGCGCTGCGAACGCAGCAAGTGCTTGCGTACGAGTCAGGAGTGGTTGGTACCGCCGATCCTCTCGCTGGGTCGTATGCCATCGAGCAGATGACGGATGAAGTGGAAGAGCACGCTTCCGAATATTTGAAAAAAATTGAAGCGATGGGCGGGATGCTGCGTGCAATTGAAACGGGGTACGTGCAACGCGAGATCCAGGAGTCGGCCTATCGTTACCAGAAGGCGATTGAGACTCAGGAGCAGATCGTTGTTGGCGTGAACCGTTTTCAGCTTGAAGACGAGCCGCCGGTGCAGCTGTTGCGGATCGATCCAGCGCTCGAGCAGGCACAGATCGAACGTGTGCGCGCACTTCGAGAGCGACGTAATTCAACTGCGGTGACCGAGGCGCTCAGCAAGCTCGAACACGCGTCTGGAACGAACGAAAACCTGTTGCCGAGAATTCTCGAATGCGTCGAGGCGTATGCGACCGTGGGCGAGATCAGTAATACATTGCGACGCGTTTGGGGCGAGTACCGCGAAACAGCAGTAGTCTAGAGTAGTATTCCCTCGCAAAGACGCAAAGGGCGCAAAGAAGAGGGCTTTCCCTGGCGCCTTTGCGTCTTTGCGAGGAAAATCTCGGGAGTGAATGATGAATAGAAGAACCTTTGCCAAATCCCTGGGCTTGAGCCTGGCAGCGCTCAATTTCGGCGTCCCCGCGATTGCGCGTGTGCCGCGAACGCAGTACTCCATCACGATGGATGATTTCTTCTGGCAGAACCCCGTCCATCTCACCGCAGCAGACCGCAACCGCGCCATCCTCGATACTCTCGACATTTACAAACACAAGGCAGCGCTCTTCGTCATCGGCCGCAACATCGAGGACAAGGAAGGCAAAGAACTTCTTAAAGTGTGGGACAAGGCCGGCCACATGATCGGCAACCACACCTACTCTCATCGCAACTACAACGCCCGCGAAACCGATGTCAGGGAGTATCAACAAGACATCCTGAAAGCCGATGCTCTATTGAAAGAATTCAAGCATTTCAAAAAATACCTTCGCTTTCCTTTTTTGAAAGAAGGCGATAACGCCGCCAAACGCGAGTCGATGAGGTCCTTCCTGAAGATCAATGGCTACCAGAATGGTCATGTCACGATCGACGCGTCTGACTGGGCCGTCGACCAGCGACTAACGGCACGCGTGAAGAAAGACCCCGCCGCGAACATCAAACCCTACCGAGACTTCTATCTCGAACACATGTGGGAGCGCTCACAGTATTACGAACGCCTCTCTGAAAAGGTGCTCGGCCGGCCCGTTAAGCACACAGTGCTCGTACACTTCAATCTTCTCAACGGTCTGTTCCTCGGCGATCTGCTCGCCATGTACAAACGTAAAGGATGGGAACTAGTCGACGCCGAAGAGGCGTTCACCGATCCGGTATTTGCATCTAAACCAGACGTTGTTCCGGCAGGCGAGAGTTTGATTTGGTCCCTCGCCAGGGAGAACGGTAAGATTCCAATTCCGCTGCGTTACCCTGCCGAAGATGCGCAGTATGAAAACGCGCGGATGGACAAGCTCAAGCTGTGAGACTAAGACAAATCTCGTTACGGCAAAAGCAGATCATGACCACAGACGCGATCAGGATCAAAGTTCATCCCGGGTATGAAAAATGGAAAGCCCGTGTCGAGTGGATGCGACTCGAATACAATTTCATTCCGTGATGATGGCCCACCTGCTCGAAGTCAAAGATCTGCAAACACATTTTCCCACACGCTCCGGACTCGTCCGCGCTGTTGATGGTGTCAACTTTTATCTCGACCGCGGAGAACTGCTCGGCCTCGTCGGTGAATCGGGTTGTGGCAAGTCGATCACTGCCCTCTCCATCATGCGGCTGATCTCGCCTCCCGGAAAGATCGTCAACGGCGAAATACTCTTCGACGGGAAAGATCTTCTCAAACTCTCAGACGCCGAGATGCGCGAAATGCGCGGCGACGACATCGCCATGATCTTTCAGGATCCGATGACGTCGCTCAATCCTGTTTTCACTGTCGGTGAGCAAATTGCCGAGGCACTGCGTCTTCATCGCAAGATGTCGCGCCCACAAGCGCGCCAGGCGGCCATCGAAGCGATGCGCGAAGTTGCGATCCCGGATCCGGCGCGTCGAATAAACGATTTTCCACATCAACTCTCCGGCGGCATGCGCCAACGCGTGATGATCGCGATGGCGCTCGCGTGTAATCCGAAGTTGCTCATCGCTGACGAGCCGACAACCGCGCTTGATGTGACTATTCAGGCGCAAATTCTCGAGTTGCTGGATGAGCTCCGGAAGCAGAGGCAGTTGGCCGTGCTTTTGATCACTCACGACCTCGGCGTGGTGGCGGAAGTCGCTGATCGCGTCGCCGTGATGTACACGGGAAGGATCGTCGAAGAGTCGCCGGTGGACGAGTTATTTGCGCGTCCGAAGCATCCGTACACCGAGGGCCTCCTGCGATCCGTGCCGAAACTCTCCGTCGCAGACGTTTCTCAAAAGCCTCGTCTGGAAACGATCGAAGGCGTGGTTCCGAGGCCGACTGATTTACCGCCCGGTTGTCACTTCGCGCCGCGCTGCCGGCATCGCATGCCGCGTTGCACCGAGGAAGAGATTCCGCTTTACCAACTCGACGGCGGCGTTCAGGTGCGTTGTGTGCTTTACGATCTTGCGGCAGCAGTTGTGGCGGACCACGGTAAGATGGACGGGGTGAAGGGGTGAAAGGGTGACGGGGTGAAGGTTTCCTCTCTCCCCGTCGCCCACTCTCCCCCTCACCCCGTCAGATTTTATGAGTACTCAGGTAGAAATAAAAAATCTGGTGAAGCACTTTCCCGTCGAAGGATCCGACGACGTTGTGCGTGCGGTTGATGGTGTGTCGTTTGAAATAATTGCGGGCGAGACGCTTGGGTTAGTGGGCGAATCGGGGTGCGGGAAGTCGACAGTTGGGCGTTGCTTGCTTCGCTTGATTGAACCCACTGCCGGTCACGTCTATTTTGAGGGTCGAGACGTGCTCGCTCTCAACAAAAAAGATCTGCGCGAGATGCGGCGTGAGATGCAGATCATTTTTCAGGATCCCTATGCGTCGTTGAACCCGCGCATGAAGATCGGCGACATCGTCGGCGAGCCGCTCGTGATTCATAACGAAGGAACAAAGAGCGACCGGCGCGATCGCGTTGCAGGACTCCTGCGGCGCGTTGGACTCGATCCCGATTACATAAATCGTTACGCGCACGAGTTCTCTGGCGGGCAGCGACAACGAATCGGTGTGGCACGAACTCTCGCGCTTAATCCCAAGTTGATCGTTGCCGATGAACCTGTTTCGGCACTCGACGTTTCGGTGCAGGCGCAGGTAGTTAACCTGCTTCAGGAACTTCAGGAAGAGTTTAAATTAACTTACTTGTTCATCTCGCACGGGCTCGCGGTTGTGGAGCATATCTCGACACGCGTGGCCGTGATGTATCTCGGTCGAATTGTCGAGATCGCCGGAGCCGCGGAGTTGTACGCACAACCACTTCATCCGTACACACAGGCTCTCTTGTCAGCCATTCCGATTCCCGATCCGAAGCAGAAGCGGAAGCGAATAATTCTGCAGGGCGACGTGCCGACACCGATCAATCCGCCGTCCGGCTGCCGCTTTCGAACTCGTTGTCCGATTGCGATCGAGGAGTGCGCGTATATTGATCCCGAGTTGCGTGAAGTTTCGCCGGGGCATTCCGTCGCGTGCATTCGTGTGCCGGGTTGGGCCGAAGCCAAGCCACGAGAAGGCACAAATTGAAACCTTGATTTTCAACCAGTCGTATCAACACCAGTAATTTTACCCGGTAATTTTTGTAGCTAAACCGACGGCAGCTTTTCTCCGTCTTCCCAAAGGAGATCGAAACCGATGAGTGCTGCATCAGAGAATTTTCAGGCGCCTCCGCCTCCCCCAATGCAAGAAGAGAAGCCACGCGCTCCGCGGCCAGCCAAATTGTTGCCCGTGGGGATTGGCGTGCTTGTTCTTGGTTTGATCGTCTTAGTTGGTGGGTTCGCAGGTTTTATTTCGGGTGGGAAAACTACCGGAGCCGCGCTCTGTTTTCTCGGCGTTGTGTTAGCGGCATTCAGCTTTATTCCCCTTCCGTCAGTTGCCGAGGCTGAGGGCCCGCTTTCTTTCTTCGAAAAGTTAGGTGGAGTTTTCTTTGAGCCGTCGCGAGTGTTTCGCAATCTACGGTATCACCCACATTGGATTGGAGCGTTCGCCGTCATCTGCGTGTTAACTGCAATTTATACGTTTGCGTTTGTGCAGCGAATCACGCCCGAGCGAATCGTGGACCATACAACGCAGAAATTGGCGGAGATGGGACCACCGTTCGCACCTCCACCCGAGATGATGGATAAGATAAAAACGGAACAGTTGCAGGCGTTGAAGAATCCTGCTGAACGAATCGGAGGCGCCGTCAAACAATTTGTCGGCCTCTTCGTCGTGAGCTCGATTGTGGCGGCGCTTTCGCTGCTCGGCATCCTCGCGTTCGGGGGAAGGATGAATTTCTGGCAAGCGTTGGCGGTGACGTTTTGGGCCACGCTTCCGATCGTGGTGATCCAAAAACTTCTCGGGCTTGGAATTATGTACTTGAAAACGCCTGACGACTTGCACCCGATCCTCAACCAGGAAACCACGTTGCAGGACAATCTCGGAATACTGTTTTCACCCGCGGATAATCCGGTGTTTTTTGTGATCGCAAGCTTTATCGGGCTGACATCGTTTTATGGACTCTGGTTGCGCGCGAAGGGATTGCACATGGGCGCAACGCGTGTCGGTAAGGGCGCAGCCTGGGGCGTCGCAATTACGCTATGGGTGTTAGTGCTGTTGCTGGTGACGATTTTAACAGCCTTGTTCCCAGGATTTATCTCCTGATTGCTACTCGTAGCGAAGCGATTCGATGGGGTCGAGACGCGCTGCTTTCCATGCGGGCCAGAGGCCGAAGATCAGGCCGATGCCGATGCTCGCAACCAGACCACCGATAGGCGCCCAAAGAGGGACGTAGGACGGCAGCAGCAGGCGCAATAAAAGTGTAAGGCCCCATCCAATCGACAGACCCACCACTCCTCCCAATCCCGTGAGTGTGGCTGCCTCGATCAAAAACTGCCACATGATGTCGCTTCGTTTTGCGCCGATGGCTTTGCGCACGCCTATCTCGCGCGTTCGTTCAGTTACCGATACGAGCATGATGTTCATCACGCCGATCCCGCCAACCATTAGACCAACTGAAGAGATCGCCACCATCGCAATCGCAAGACTCGCCGTGATCGAACGGAAATTGTCGAGGATGCTCTCAGACGTTTCCATCCCAAAATTATCGTTATCAGCAAACGCCACCTGCCGGCGCACGCGCAGCATGTCGCGCACCTGATCTTTTGCCTCGTCCATCATCCCGGACCGTGCGACGGCGAGTATGTAGATGTCATCGGCGTTTGGTTTTAACTTTTGGGCCACGCTGAACGGAACATAGATCACGTTGTTTTGATCGTCACTGCCACCGCTGATAAGAAACTGTTCTCTTTTTTCAAGCACACCTACAACGCGGAACTCCTGCGTTCCGATCTTGATCGTTTGTTCGATCGGCGAGCCGAGTTTGAAAAAGTCGTCGGCCACTTTTGCCCCGACTACGCAAACTTCCTGATTCGTATCGTTCTCGGTTTGCGTAAAAAAACGGCCTTCGGAGATAACTTGTGTTCCTGCTTTCTCAAACTCCGGAAGCGTTCCCTGAAGCGCCACCTGCGCGGACGTTTTCCCGCCGCCCGAAACATTCAGCCGGCCGCCAAACCAGTTGTTGGTGATATCTAAAAAAGGAACTGCCAGCTCAACCGCGGGGAGCGCTTGAAGCGCGATGGCGTCGTCGTACGTCAGTTCTTTCCGCATTCGTTCTTCCCGAGAACGGCGGCCCATTTGAATGCCCGGGTTGAATTTGCTGATGTAAATCGAACGAGTGCCGAACGATTCGACTTCGCGTTTCACAGAGACGTCGATGCCGCTGATGATCGAAGCGATCAGCATCACGGTGATGATGCCGATCACTACTCCGAAGACCGTCAGGAACGAGCGCAGCTTATTGGCACGCAACGTCGAGAGTGCCATCTTGAGATTTTCGTAAATCTCGCTTCGGACGATTGCCATTTTAGTCGGCCCTCAAAGCTTCAATCGGATCCAGCCTCGCCGCTTTCCACGCTGGAAAGATTCCGGAAGCAACACCGGCGGTGCCGGAGGCTCCGAGTGCTCCCAGGATCGCAAGGATGGACAAATAAGTGGGAAGGAACCACATGGTGACGATTAACCCAATAATCCATGCGAGAAAAATCCCTACTGCGCCGCCGATGGTCGCAAGCGTCACCGCCTCAACCAGGAACTGCTTCAAAATATCCATCTGTCGTGCGCCGAGAGACTTTCTGATCCCGATCTCCTTTGTGCGTTCGGTCACAGACACCAGCATGATGTTCATGATCACGATGGCGCCGACGACCAAAGCGATTGCGGGAACCGCAATGGCGACGATAAAGATCGTCCCAAGTAGTCGATCTCGCAAGCCTGTGATTGCGTCAGGAGTTACGATGCCGAAGTTATCTTTCTCGCTTGGACCAAGTTTGCGCCGGGCGCGCATCAAAAACCGCGACTCGTCAACAGCGTCATTGAAGAGTTCGTCAGTTCTCGAAGTGGCGACGAAGTAAAGCGATCGCTGTCGAATCAAACCGCCGTAGTTGATCGAATAAGTCTTTAACGGAAGGATGATGAAACTGTCCTGAGGAATACCGAAAACTGTTCCTTTAGCGGCCTCTATTCCGATCACGCGATACGGTAGCCCGCGAATGCTTATTTCCTGGCCCACCGCATTCCCGGCAGGAAACAGTTTTGTCGATATGTCAGCGCCAATGTATGCGACGCGTGCTGCGCCTTCGTCTTCCGGTTCCGCGATGAAACGTCCCTCGGCAACGTCGCGATTTTCGATGTCTACACAGTTAGAGGTCGCGCCGGAAACAAAAACATCTTCAATCACCTCGTCACCGCGCTTGACCTCGGACGGAGTTCCTCTCGCCCGCGCGCCGATTTTGCCAATAAGCGAAGCACGCTGTTTCAAGTAATCGTAATCGTCGAGTGTCAACTCCTTGTTGCGGCGAGCAGCAGCGGCAATAGTGTCAGTGTCTTTGAAGTCTTCGAGTGGATTGAAGCGTTGAATCGTAAACGACTTCGCGCCGATGCCTGCGATCTTTTCGTCGACGTAGCGATTGAATCCCTGGATGAGCGAGACCACTACGACAAATGCGGTGACACCGACAACCATGCCGAGCAGCGTTAGGGCCGAGCGCAGCTTGTGCGCCCAGATCGCTGCCACAGCAAGTTTTAGAGTTTCGATGAACTTCACAGCGTTACTACGGGAGATTCAGAATTATGGTTGCAGAGTGTAAAACACTGGGGCCACGTGGGTCTATTCCCAGCGGAGTGCGTCGATGGGATTCAAACGCGCCGCTTTCCAGGCGGGCCAGAGACCAAAGATGATACCGACTGCCGCTGATATCCCGACTCCGACGGCGATGGCCCACAGGGGAACATAGGCCGGCAACGGTGAATACCTGTTCATCAACAGACTCGCTACTTCACCAACAGCAAGTCCTGCCAGGCCTCCGATCGCGGTCAGCACCACAGCTTCGATCAAAAACTGCGAGAGTATATTTAGCTTTGTCGCGCCGACGGCTTTGCGCACACCTATTTCCTTTGTCCGCTCTGTAACCGAGACGAGCATGATGTTCATCACACCAATCCCGCCGATCATCAGTGCCACGAAAGAGATAGATGTCAGCACCAATGCAGTTGCTCCGGTGAGCTGGTTGTAGACGTCGAGCAAAGAATCCTGTGACGAGATTCCGAAGTTGTTAGGTGAATCCGGAGCAACACGCCGGCGGCGCCGCAGGATGTCTCGGATCTCGTCCATCGCGGATTTCACGAATGCGCGTGAACGTGGCCGCACGATCACAAAGAAGACGATTTCCGGAAACGGACGATCGGGATAGTACTTATTGAAGGTCGTGATCGGTATGAAAATCGAGTTGTCGCGCGACTGGCCAAAGAAATTGCCCAGTGGTTCCATCACGCCGATCACGCGGTACGGGTTACCCTCAATTCTGACTTCTTTGTCGACTGCGTCTTCGTATGGAAACAGCGCTTGCTTGACGTCGACACCGATGATCACGACGTTCGAACGATCCTGCATGTCGATGTCGTTTACGAAACGACCAGCCGCGACATACTGCGATTGAACAAACTCGTAATAGGGCGTCACGCCGAAAAGGATTGGAGTGTCGGTCTGTTTGTCCTGGTATCGCATCGTCGACGCCAGCATTCGAACGACGGGAGAGACACCGACGATCGAAGGCGCTTCGGTGCGCAATGCTTCCGCGTCGTCCATTGTCAGGTCTTTGCGATGTATTTCTTCCGGGCCAGGCGGGCGTCCAAAACTCGGTTCAAACTTCGAAACAAAGATTGTATTGGAACCGAGCGACTCGATTTGATCCGCGAAGGCTTTGTTGAGTCCCTGGATGATCGACACCATGAAGATCACTGTGACGACACCGACACTGACGCCGAGGATCGTCAACGACGAGCGCAGCTTATTCGCACGCAAGGTGTCGAACGCCATAAGCGCCGATTCTTTGATGTCGTCTAATCGCATTGAAAATTTTAGCCACGGATGACACGGAAACAAATCCGATTTTTATCCGCTTAATCCGCGGCTCCTTCTTATTCGGCTCGCAGTGCCTCGATCGGATCGAGCTTCGCGGCGCGCCATGCGGGCCACAGGCCGCTCACAATTCCCACAAGCGAAGAAACCCCAACACCCAGCACTGCCGAAGCAACGCTGATCAGCAACGGAAACCCGATCAACGCCGAAATCACATACGCCAGTCCAAATCCCGTTCCCACACCAATCGCGCCGCCGATCGCAGTCACCATCACTGCCTCGATCAAAAACTGCCTCAGAATATCTTTCCGCCGCGCCCCGATAGCTTTGCGAATTCCAATCTCCTTCGTCCGTTCCGTCACAGACACCAGCATGATATTCATCACGACGATCCCACCAACCACAAGGGAGATCGCCGCGACTCCGATCGTCACGATATAGATATTCGACGTCGCTGAGCCATACAGATTAAGAAACACATCCTGAGTTTCGAGTGCAAACCCCGCGTCCTCGCTGTCGGGGGTCGTGTGACGCCGGTTGTGCATGATCGTTCTGACCTGATCCTGCGCGGCTTCAAGTTGCTCGGCGGTGGGAACTTGAACAAACGTGATCAGCGAACGCCTGCCACCGTACGCCTTCTGGTAAGTCGAATACGGAATATAGATCACATTGTCGCGCGAGAAACCAAATATCGAACCGCGCGGTTCAAGCACACCCAGGACCATGTATGGTCGCCCGTCGATCCTGATTTCCAGTCCAACAGCCTTGTCCGCGGGCGCGTCGCCAAACAGGTTCTTCAACATGTCAGGACCAATAACGCACATATCACGCCCTGTAGCACCTTCGCTCTCGGTCCAAATTCGACCCGCCTCGATACTGACGCCGTCGATATCAAACATCGTGATCGGATCAACGCCGCGTATCTGAACGTTCTCAGCTTTTTGATCGGCATACTTAACGGTCTCGATCGCGTTCGCCGCGACTCCGACTCTCCAGCACGCCGTACACAATCGCGCGATCGCTTCCGCGTCTTCGTGCGTCATGTCTTTACGCCGGTTGAACTTTACGAACTCCTCGCGCGATTTGATGATGAGCGGGTTCTTCGAAACCGTGAAGACGGTGGAACCTTGTGATGAGAACGTTTGCGCGACTGTTTGATCGAGACCCTTGATAATCGTCACAACTGCAATCACAGCAGTGACGCCGACGATGATGCCCACCAGCGTAAGCGCGGTACGCAGTTTATTCGTACGCAAACTGCTGGTAGCGACCTTAAAAGCTTCCCAAGTCGCAGCCAGCCGAATCATTGCGCTTCTTATCCTATTTAATTCTTTCGTCTTTTTCGATTAGACCATCGCGAATCGAGACAACGCGGTGGGCTCGTGCGGCGATGTCGTGTTCGTGCGTGACGACGATGATCGTGTTGCCTTCTGAGTGAAGGCGTTCGAAGAGATCCATGATCTCCATGCTGGTGTGTGAGTCGAGCGCGCCTGTCGGCTCGTCGGCAAGGAGGATCGACGGGTGATTCACAAGCGCGCGTGCAATCGCGACGCGCTGGCGCTGACCGCCCGAGAGCTCGTTTGGTTTGTGCGTAATGCGATCGGCAAGGTCGACCGCTGTGAGCGCTTTCTTCGCCATCTCATGTCGTTGCGATGCGCCGACACCGCCGTAAATCAACGGCAGTTCGACGTTGTGAAGCGCCGTCGCTCGGGCGAGCAGATTAAATGTTTGAAATACAAATCCGACTTCCTGATTTCGGATGCGTGCGAGTTCGTCGTCGTCCATCTCGGAGACGTTTTTGCCGTTCAGCCAGTACTCACCCTGCGATGGTGTATCGAGACAGCCGATCAAATTCATCAGTGTCGACTTGCCTGAGCCCGATGGTCCAATGATCGCGATGTACTCACCGCGAGGAATATCAAACGAAACACCGTGAAGAGCATGTACTGATTCAGTCCCCATCTGGTAGGTCTTCCAGATGTTTCGCATCGAGATGAGCATCGACGGGTCATGCCCGTTGACCTCAGCTGTCGGTTTGATGACAGTCTCTGTCGGTGTAATCGTAAGAGTAGCGTCGCTCATCTAGCTGCCCTGGTTTCCATTTGCGTCGCCCGGTTTCTTGGTTTGACGTTTGACCATCATTCCATCTTTCAGCGTCTTCAACACACGACTCGGACCACGCACGATTTCCATGCTTTGCGGTTACAGCCACTCGTGATTTCGATTTCGGCTTCACCAGTAATGCCGGTGGTGACTTCGATGAATCTCACCTTGTTACCTTCGATCAGGTAAACACCCTTTTGCGCTTTCGGTCTTCTCACCGCCCGGCGATGCTGTCGCGACGCCGTTGGCAACTGAAGCTGCAGGAGACGCATGCGGGTGTCGGCGCCTTTTCAACGATCGATTCGAGTGGCACTGCCAGTACGTTCTGCTTGGTGTCAGTCGTGATGGTTGCTGTCGAACTCATTCCCGGACGAAGTGAAGTCTGAACATCTTCCGGCAGTTCTTTGAGTTCGAGCGTGACTTTGAATTCTTTCGCTTCCTGCACGTTAACGCGGTTCGATAGACCACCTGTCTGGTCCGACTTTGAGATCGCCAGCGGGTTCTTCTGCGTGACGACTGCCTTGATCTCTTTGTCGCCAAGTGCGTCAACTTTGACCTTTGCTTCCTGGCCCACCTTGACGTTGTTGATTTCCGTTTCGTCGACGTTCACTTCGACGTTGATCTGCGACATGTCGGCAATCGTCATCAACGGCGTTGTTGATAGACCTGCAACAGCAAACTCACCGACGCGCGTCGGAATGTCGGCCACGACGCCGTTCAGAGGCGACAACTGCGTCGCCTTTGAACGCTGGCTCTGCTTGACCGCGCAACATTGCCGCCTGTTGACTGGCGCGCATCTCTGACGACTTGATGCTCGTTTGTGCTTCCTTCACGGCGATTCTTCTGTTGATTCGCGCGTTCGGTTGCTTCTTTCACCGCGATCTTCTGAGCTTCAAGATTTGCCCTGGCGGTTTCCAAAGCGATCTTGGCAGTGTCGAAACGCGTCGCGAGCAGTGTCGTAGTCAAACCGTGAAGAAACGCCGGCTTCGATCAGTTCTGTGTAGCGTTTAAGTTCGCGCTGGGCGGTGTTTACGTCAACCTGCGCGCGATCGACGGCGGTCTGGAATGCAACCACTTGCTGTCTTGCGGCGGCTACTGAAGCTTCCGCAACGACGAGCGACTGTTGTGCTGAATTGACCGCGTTGCGGCGTTTTGCACGTCGTTGATTGATGCCTGCGTCGCGGCCCATTGAGCTTCCTGGTTCGATTGCAATTGTGTCGGATCGACTCGCACCAGCGGCTTGCCCTTGGTGACCATGTCACCGGCTGTGACGTAGATCTCTTCAATCCGGCCCGGCACCTCGCTGGTCAGCTTGATGTAGCGGATCGGGCGCACTTCGCCGGAGGCGGTAACGGTCTGCTTGAGTTCCGGTCTGACGTCGAGATTAACGGTGATCACTTCGGGCTCTTCCCTGCGCGTTGCGATAACGCTGACGACCACGACGGCAAGCACGACCACACCCGCAATCACACCAATAATAATCTTCTTTTTCCGACTCACTGCCATCTTTAAGTTCCTTAATATTATGGGCCTATCAGATTACTCGAAGTAGCTTCTACGTGAAAAGTTACCAAACTGTTTCATTTAACACCACCCGCCAACGGGCCACATTCTGAGACGCCGCTGAGCGCGAAATTGTTAACAGTTGGCCCCACAAAAACTCACATTGGAAGCCACACGAGACGATCAAAAGGTAAGCACGAAGTGCTAGTGTAACACGCGTTCAGAGGAGATCAAGTATTGAGTCGCTTTGTGCTTTCTTGTGCCTTAACCCTAGCTGCAATTAGCAGTCTAAGACATGACCAGTCTGCTCATCCTATGCTCTGGCCCTTAATCCATTTTCGTGCTTCTGTGGCTTGGGCAGGTTTCGCGTTAAAATGATTTGCTTTCTCTGACGACGATGATTACCTGCGATCGGTGCAAAACTGAGAACCTCGATGGCTCGCAGTATTGCGACGAGTGTGGTGCGCCGTTGAGACCGAATGGCCGTCCAGGTCCAGGTCAGACGCGACCGGTCAACGGCGTCGAAGGTCGTAATGGCAATCACGCCCAGTCGCCAAATCCGCATCCGGAGTTCGCTAGCAATCGTGTTTCTGCGGGTCTCAGTTTTTCGGCCTTGCGTACGACCGCCAAACCGCACGCGCGTCTCGTGATTGAGAAAGGCCGTTCGAGCGGAAAACAGTTTATGTTGAGTGATGTTGAAGCACAGATTGGACGTTGGGACGCTGACGGCGGCATCTTTCCCGACGTCGATCTCGATACTGACGATCCGGAAGCGAAAGTCTCGCGGCGTCATGCTCGCATCACTCTTAGTAACGGTCAGTACTTTCTCGAAGATCTCGGATCGACAAACGGTACGTTCATCAATCGCGGCAAGAGACTACCCCCGGGACAGCGTCAGGCATTGTGCGATGGCGACGAAATCATCGTCGGCAAAACTTTCCTGCGCTTCCACATTGTGAAATAGTTGCCTGCTACGACGCTTCTTGTCAGTGCCGCGTTCAATCTGGAATAGACTGGTAACTCGATAGTAAATGGCTCAGTGTAACGCATGCGGCGCCGGCGTTTCGCCGGGTGAACACTTCTGCGGGAATTGTGGTACGCAGTTGGTCCCCAGCTCGCCGGAGTTGAAGACTATGGCTACCACTCTTGGCGACGAGGACGAAGTGCATCCAACGCAGTCGGTGCTTTCGCAGAAACGTTGGAGCCTGAAGTCAATTAAAACTCTGGAACATGCGGCTTACGAGCCACCGCCTCGTCCGGTTGAGCCACCTGCTGCGCCAGTTGAACCACCTGCTGCGCCGGTAGAAACACCTTCAGAGTCATTCGTTCCTCCATCGTTGAACATCGAGGATGCTCTGGTCGAAAACGAAGAAGCTGAGGAACAACATCCCATCTCCTCGGCATCGCTCGGCGGCTCATTCACTGACAACATTCGCTCCACAGGAAAGTGCGCCCAAGCGAGGGACCACGGGCGGTCATCGTCCGGCAGTAAAACAACTCGCCGCAAACACAGTTTTGAATGGCCGGTACGAGATCGTGCGCCGCATCGGTGGCGGTGGCATGGGCGCGGTTTATCTCGCGAAGGATCGCAACCTTGGCGACGCGCCCCGCGCAGTGAAAGAGATGGTCGAGTCGCACCTCGATCCGGCGCAGCATGAGAAAGCGATTGGCGACTTCAAACGCGAGTCGTTGCTGTTAACGTCTCTCGAGCACCCGTGTATACCGACGATCTACGACTATTTCTATGACGACAAACTAAGCCGGTTCTATCTCGTCATGAAGTACATCTCCGGCGGCGATCTTGCATCGAGAATGCGTGCGGCAGTCGGCGGAAGAATTGACGAGAAGACAGTTACCGAGTGGGGCATGCAAGTCGCCGACGTGCTCGACTATCTGCACTCGCGACCGAAGCCGATCATCTATCGCGATCTTGAAGCCTGCGAACCTGATGATCGACGGCAACACAGGTCGCATGATGCTGATCGATTTCGGCATCGCGCGGTGGGTTAGCCAGCAGGAAAAAGGTGTGACTGCAGTTGGCACGATGGGATATGCGCCGCCGGAGCTCTTCAGTGGACGCGTGCAACCGGCATCGGATGTTTATAGTCTCGGCGCGACGATGTTTCACCTGCTGACCGGTGCCGATCCGCAGGATAATCCGCTTCTGATTTTCGACTTCTCAAAGAACCCGCGACCGCGTCAGATCGCGCCGTCGATCTCGTCGGAGATGGAACAGATCCTGATGCGGACCGTGGAATACAAGCCCGAGGATCGCTATCAGAACTGCGGATGAATTGCGAAACGAGCTTGTCGCGCACCTTGAGAATTTGATGTCAGGGTAAAGTCAGCTACGGAATTGCCGGCGCCGGCGTTAGGTGGCGAGACGGTCCAGGTCCAGACAGTTTACTGTGGATTTTGCGGTGGCCGCATTGCCGCTGACGATGTGTTTTGTGCACACTGCGGTGCGCGCCAGCCGCTTGCGGCGGTGGGATCGAGCGCGATGCTGCACACGGTGAGACCGACAGCGAAGCTCGTCGTTACAGGAACCACGGAGCTCGATGCTTCGTTCATCCTGCAGAAAGACAGCAATCTTCTCGGACGCACCGATCCACATTCAAATATCTTTCCCGAGATCGATCTTTCGAGATTCGATCCCGGAGACGAAGGTTTCGCGACGCCACGCACGCATCTGGCTCGAAGGCGAAACATTTCTTGTCGAAGATCTCGGTTCCGTGAATGGCACAGTGATCAACGACTCGGTGCGGCTCGCCCCCCGGCAACCCCGCGTGCTCGATAGTGGCGATAAACTGCGCGTCGGCGAGACGACATTACATTTTTTGGTTGGTTAGATTCAGATTGCCATTGCCGATTGCCAATTGCCAATTCGACTATTGTTAACGTGAGTGATCAAATTGGACATCGGCAATTGGCAATCGGCAATGGTCCGGTCTGCCGCGCTCCCAGGCAAGAAGCCGTGCCGCCATGCACGGCGGTCAACGCCTCACGAGCACCGTTTCCTCTCCGGTGCGGCGCTTTGCTGATCGACTACATCGCACTCGTTTCCATCGTCGTGTTCGGAACTCTCGTCGCTCGCATGCTCGGGGGCGGCGCGCGCGCTGCCGGAACTTCAGCCGAGACTGCTGGAATCCTGCTCGCTGTGTTCCTGGCGCTATTGAACCTCGTAGTTCTTCCCGGTCTCACGGGCTTGACGCTCGGGAAGTGGGCCACCGGATTGCGTATCGAGCGTAATTGACGGCACGCCTCTGGGAATCGGACGCGCACTGTTGCGTCACTTCGTTGGTTATCCACTTTCGTTTGCGCTTCTGGGTCTTGGTTTTTTAATCGCGGCTGTGTCCGTGCATGGCAGAGGTTTGCACGATATGATAGCCGGCACCATTGTCGTTCGTGAGGGTTCTATCTAGTCGTCTGGCTTCCACGTCACCGCGTAAATGTCTTCGAAAAAATGTCAGCAGAGCTAATCGTTAAATACCCCGATCGCACCCCAGACCATTTTCCACTCGGCCGGTTACGTATAACTATCGGCCGTTCCGCCCGGAACGACCTGTGTATTCCCGATCCATTCGCCTCCCGCGTTCATGCCGAAGTGCGACGTGAAGGAGACGAGTACTTGTTCCAGGATCTCGGTTCGGCAAACGGCACGCTCTACAACGGCGCCACTGTCGAAGGCGTGATCCATCTCACCGCAGGCGGACGCATTCAGATCGGAGAAACGGAGATCATCTACGACGATGGCACATTCAACTCCGGCATGGGCGCCACGATGATCACCGACAACACAGGCAGCCTTCCGGAAGCGACGATCGCTCTCGCGTCAGGCGATAGGACCACCTCCGGCCTGCTCGAAGCGATCGAAGGCGCACGCACTCAGCCTGAACAGATTGCGTCGACTCACACGTAACGCCTAAAGCCAAGCACGGCGACTTGCTCGCGTTGATCAGCAAAGTGGGTATCACTCTGCTTGCCTCCAGCCACTCTGAATGAGACGCTCGAACAGATCGTCTCACTCGTGTTTGAAGCCGTGCCCGCGGATCGTTGTCTCATCATGATGCGCGACGAGGGAAGTGAAGACTTGAGAGTTGCAGTGGCGCGTTTGAGAGATCGAGTAGGCGAAGTCGGCGAGATTCGCGTAAGTCGCAACGTGCTTGACGAAGTCGTGATTCGCGGCAAGTCGGTTCTTACATCCGACGCGCAACACGATCCGCGTTTTGCGAGTGGCACGGTGGTGCTCCAGGGCGTGAGATCGGTTTTGGCTGTGCCGCTCGGTGTTTCCGAGAAAGTGTTCGGCATCATCTACGCCGATTCACCCATCGCCGAAGGCCGATTTACCGAAGATCACCTGAAGGTTTTGACGACGCTCGCATCAGTCGCGGCGATACGCGTTGAAAATGCGCGACTCGTTGAAGCACGGCTTGAACGCGAACGATTCGAGCGAGAGCTCGCGCTCGCAAGTGAGATCCAGCAGCGCTTTCAACCGACTGCGCCGCCACACGTCAGTGGTTATGAGTTGCAGGGGATCAGTTTCCCTTGCTATGAGATCGGGGGTGACTATTACGACTTCATCGAGCGCGAAGATGGACGCCTTGTGATCGCCCTTGGCGACGTTTCAGGTAAGGGAACTGCCGCGGCGCTTCTGATGTCGTCTCTGCACGCTGCGATTCACGCGCAGTCGGCGTCGCACAACACGCTCTCGGCGACGATCTCCGCAGTCAATCGTTATCTTGCGGACAACATCCCTGCGAATCGTTTTGTCACGCTGTTCTATGCAGAGCTCGATCCTGAATCGGGCGCGCTGTCGTTCCTGAACGCCGGGCACAACCCGCCGCTGATTGTTCATTCGGCTGGGACTGTCGAACAGCTTGCGTCGGGAGGCTTGCCGCTCGGGATCAAGCCTGACGCTGAGTATCGCGAGGGAAGGACGCAAATGCAGCATGGCGACGTGCTCGTGATCTACTCCGACGGTGTCACAGAGGCTGTCAGTCCGACGGGTGAAGAGTTTGGAGCGACGCGGTTGTATGAAGTTGTGTCGCGCAACATCGAAGCGTCCGCCGCGGGTATCCGCGATCGCATCGAGTCGTCGCTGACAAAATTCGCGCAGGGGACAAGCGCCGCGGATGACATCACGCTCGTCATAGTGAAAAGGCAGTTGTAATTATTTGGTCAAGGAAAAACCAAATCATTGGTCAATTATCATTTGACATTTATCAATTGTTATTTTTTTCGGAAGCCGAAGGTCTTCAAATAATAGTTGATAAATGTCAAATGATAATTGACCAATGATTATGGATCCTGACACCGACATTGGTGGTCCACTCCACAAGTTTCCCGTCACCAATCATTCTGCAATTCAGGGCGCGCGCAGTGATGATCAGCTCACGCGACGCCGCGCGTTCGATACCATCCTCGCCAGTTACTGGAAACCAGCTTACAAATACATTCGCCTGAAGTGGCAGGCCGGGAACGAAGATGCGAAAGATCTGACGCAGGGCTTCTTCGCGAACGCGTTCGAAAAAAATCATTTCGCTACTTACGACGCCACGAAGGCCAGCTTTCAAACTTTCCTGCGCACGTGTCTCGACGGGTTCGTCGCGAATGAACGTAAAGCGGGCCAGCGTCTCAAGCGTGGCGGTGACATGGACCACTACCAGCTCGACTTCGCCACGGCAGAAGACGAACTTGCCGCACATGCGTCAACCGAGCTGACTCCGGAGGACTATTTTCATCGCGAATGGGTGCGTTGGATGTTTACGATCGCTGTCGACGCACTGCGACAACGCTGCGACGAATCAGGCCGCAACGTCCACTTTCAACTTTTCGAACGCTACGATCTGCGCGAGGATCAAGCGGTTTCGTATGCATCGCTCGCTCAGGAATTTGGTCTCGACACGGCGACCGTGAATAACTATCTCGCGGCGGTGCGTCGCGACTTCCGTCGCATCGTGTTGGAGAAGCTGCGTGAGATAACCGCGACCGACGAAGAATTTCGCACTGAAGCTCGATCGTTACTCGGAGTGGACGTGAAATGAAGTGGCTGTCTGATGAAAAGTTGAACTATCTCCGGACTGTTGTTGTGAATCCGGACTTCAGTTCAACCAAGTACACCTTCATCAAAGAGCTTGGCCGTGGCGGCATGGGCACTGTGTATCTCGCCGAAGATCGTGAGCTCAACCGGCTCATTGCGATCAAAGTGCTCAATACGCTTGAAGTGACTGAAGATCTTCGGACCCGAATGGTTCGCGAGGCCCAGATCATCGCGGGCCTCGAACATCCTGGGATCGTTCCCGTTCACGACGTCGGCGTACTGGCTGACGGACGTGTGTTTTATGCCATGAAGTTTGTGCGGGGCAGCAGGCTTGATGAGTATGCGATTCAGAATGCTTCGCTCGGCGATCGACTCCGGAAGTTTCAAGCTGTTTGCGACGCGGTCGCGTTTGCGCACGCACACGGTGTGATTCATCGTGATTTGAAACCGCAGAACATCATGATTGGATCGTTTGGTGAAGTGCTCGTGCTCGATTGGGGTGTCGCGAAGATCTTAGCCGCGGATAACACAGATGAAGACGGATTAGTGATCGGCACCCGCGATTACATGTCGCCCGAACAAGCACGTGGCGAGATCGGCGAGCTCGACCAGCGCGCGGACGTCTATTCCCTCGGCGCAGTTCTCCAATTCCTTGTGAAAGACATACCCAAAGTCAGCAAACCTGCCAGGGCGATCTGTCTGAAAGCGATGGCGCAGTGAAAAGGAGTCCAGGTATTCAAGTGCCTCGCAACTGTCCGCGGACATTGGTCGCCTTCTCGACTCGGAACCCGTTTCAGCGTATGAGGAAAGCGCGGTCGAGAAAGTCAGCCGCTGGGTCAGTAAGAATCGTTTTCTGGTGTTGTTGGTCCTTGCGTACCTCCTGATGAGAATATTTTTCATTTTCACCTCTTGGTCTTAAAGAAATCTCGGCAGACGTTTAATAGAACAACAGAACGCTTTAACAGAAGGAGAAACGAAGATGTCTAAGCCCCTGATTGGAGTCTTGCTTGGCGCCGTGCTCGGCTTTATCGACGGCCTGACTGCGTGGTTCACGCCGGAGGTTCGCAATGAACTCGCCGGAATCGTCTTTGGCTCAACAGTCAAAGGAATCATCGCGGGAATCGCGATCGGGTTCTTCGCCAGGAAGTTTCATTCGTTGCCGCTCGGAATCGTGTTTGGTCTGCTGGTAGGCGCGTTTTTGGCCTGGATAGTGGCGTTCCTGCAGGGCGGTTACTACTTCGAGATCATTTTGCCGGGCACGCTGGTAGGATTGATCGTCGGCTTTGCCACGCAGAAATACGGAAAAACGCCGGCGACGGCGAATACATAGAGGAGAACTGAATAATGCCGAGAGTTGTTCATTTTGAGATTCACGCGGGCGACCCAGATCGCGCCGTCAAGTTTTATCAGACGTTGTTTGGATGGTCCTTTCAGAAATGGGAAGGGCCGATGGAGTACTGGATGGTCATTACCGGCCCGGACGATCAGCCCGGAATCAACGGCGGTCTAATGCGACGCCAGGGTGAGATCGATGGGCAGGCTGTGATCGCTTACGTGTGCGTAGTCGATGTCGCAAACGTTGACGCGTCTTTAGAGACTGCGCTCGCGAACGGTGCGCAGGTTGCGCTCCCGAAGATGCCGATACCTGGAGTTGGGTGGTTGGTCTACTGCAAAGATACCGAGGGAAATATCTTCGGGATGATGCAGAACGATCCAAGTGCGGGGTAAAGGGCAGACGGGGTGCAGGGAGAAGGGGAGACGGGGGGATGGGGTGACAATCTCCCAATCTCCCCATCTCCCCCTCTCCCCGTCCCGTCAGTCACTCGGTTTGCCCTGCAGCAGCGGCTCCGATTTCAACGTCTGTGGACCATTCTCGGTACACAACGCAAACGATCCACCTTCATACATCGTCACGCCGGCATACTCGCCTTTGGCGTTCAGAATGTAGAAGCTGATACCGAAGTTCGGCAACCCTCGACTATTCAACAATCGCTTCTCGACCGTGTTGTTCTTGATTCTGTTCAAGACTTCCATGCCCGCGTCTTTCGGATGAGCGCCGCGACGCATCTCCTCGACTATCACGAACGAACACAGATTAAAGAGATTCGCTTCACCACGTCCGGTTGAACCAGCGGCGCCAATCGCACCGTCAACGTAAAGACCTGCGCCGAGGATCGGCGAATCGCCCAGGCGCCCGGGGATCTTCCACGCGAGTCCGCTCGTCGTAGTCACGCCGCAGATTTCGCCTTTCGAGTTGATCGCGTCGCAGTTGATCGTGCCGTGCAGGTTCTCTTCACGCAGCAGACCTTCGGCGAACATTTCGAGCGCGGCGCGTTCTCCCGCAGCGATCCGCTTTTTGGGGTCGAGATAGTGGTCGGGATCGCTTCTTCGTTTCCACTCGAGCCACTTTTTGCGTGAGTTCTCAGTATTGAGATCGTCTTCGATCTTGAATCCCATATTGCGCGCGAAATCCTGCGCGCCTTTACCGACGATCAGGTGATGGTCCGTGTTCTCGAGCACTGCTTTCGCGACAAGGGAAGGAGTGCGAACACCTTCGAGAGCGCCGACGGCGCCCGCGCGTTTCTTTGGACCATGCATACACGATGCGTCGAGTTGGACCACGCCGTCAGCATTAGGCAAACCACCATAACCGACGCTGTCGTCGGCGGGATCGAGTTCACAGAAGTTCACGCCGGCGATAACCGCGTCGAGCACGTCCGACCCGCCGGTGATCATCGTGAACGCCTTCTGCACACCCGTCACGTTGCCACCATTCTTGAAGCGGTTTCCGTTCGCGGACGCGATCACGAGCGGCTTAACGACGCTCTGTTTGAGAATCGTTGGAAAACCCTTGACCTCATTGCCCGTGGCGGCCAGCGCCAGCCCCGCCACCGCCCCGTTCCGCATGAAATCCCGGCGTTTCATTCTTTTGCTCATGGATTCTCCTGTTCCGCGAATAAGTTTGTTGTGGTCCACGTCGCGTCGATTGCGGTCAACGTTCAGAGTTCAAGCTTTAGCTTGCTACCGGTCCCACTTCTTACCGTAATCCAGAATTGGATACTCCAGCCACAGCCTCAACGCTCGAGTTCGCCCAACTATTCTGAGGAACTCACCGCCGCTGGACCACGGCCAGTCTTGCCATTGATCGACATATCCATGATGCACTGGGTTATGGTGAACGTAATTGAGCGTGGCCCAAAAGTGCCGTTCAGATCTAATTGGCCGTTCGAAACAGTTGTGCCAAACCTTCCGCCCACGCCTGTCGTCCTCACGATTCCACAGAAACGAAGAGCGTCCATGAAACCGCCCTAACGCGTTGCGCAGTTCTCTGATTCGGTCAGTCTTAACGACAGCGTGGTAATGATTGGGCAGAATACACCATGCATAAACGGATAGACAAAAGCTATCGCAAGCTTGCAGGATTTCGTCTTCGCATTCCGACATTCGCTGGTGACTTTGGCCGATGATGTCCGCATGTTCGTAACAACTTGCAGAGATCAAGTATCGATGGGTTCCCTGAAAATCTAAATGGGGAGGTGAATGCCAGGGTAGTTTTCTTGCGCGTCGAGTTTTAAGCGCCTGTTGCCGCTCGACGGCGGTCATGTTTCGCCAGTCGTACATAGGATGTGAGGACTCCTCTTATAAAAGAACAAAGCTAAAGCTTGAACTCTGAACGTTTGCGCTGTTCCCAGAGCAAGCTAAAGCTTGAACTCTGAACTGGTCGAACCTGCCGACTACAAAATATCCAGCGCTTCTTTGATCTTCTCGGCCGTCTTGGGGCCGATGCCGTCTACTGTGGCGAGGCCCCCGGAGGAGACGAAGTTTTTTAGATCGGCGAGAGAGGATACTTTGAATCGTTGATGCAGCATGGCCGCGGTCTTTGGTCCAATGCCGGGGAGCTCTATCAGGTCAAGAACGCTTTCTGGAGTTTCGGCGATCAGTCGCTCCCACGCGTCGAAAGTACCTCTCTCCAGCAGGTCGATCACTTTCCCCGCGATTGCTTTCCCGACTCCGGGAATTTCCTGCAAGCCTGCAACGCCTTCTTTCTCCGCAATTTCTTTCAACGGCGTAGGCCACACTTCAATCGCCTCCGCGGCGTTGCGATAGGAGCGCAGCCGGAAAGGATCGTCGCCGCGAATCTCCATCAGCGCGGCGAGGCGATAGAATCGTCGAGCGATTGCATCGTTATCCATGGATTGCGCTTAGTCTAACGTCGCGAGCAGAGTAATATCAAAGGACTCGAACATCGATCGGAGGAGATTTTCATTTGGACGAAAAACGACGACAACTGTTGACCGGGATCTCACTCGCCGGCGCCGGCGTTTTATTGAACGCATGCCGTACCGGATCGAATTCTTCAGGAGGCGCAGACAATCGAACCGAACCAGCTCCGGGTGAGGCTGCGCCCATCGAAGTCACGGCCGCAGAAGACCTGATGCGCGAGCACGGAATTCTTCGTCGCGCGTTGATGGTCTATCGTGAGTCGGCGACGAGATTGCGCCAGGATCCTGCTTCAGTTCCTCCAGACACACTTGAAAAAGCGGCGAACCTGTTTCGAGTTTTTGGCGAAGACTACCACGAGAAGAAAATCGAAGAGGTTTTTGTGTTTCCGATCGTGAAGAAGTCACCCGGAGCGCCGGCGTTGTACGTCGATGTGCTCCTGGCCCAGCACGAGCGAGGCCGCGCGATTACTGATTACGTTTTATCGCTGACGCGAGAAGACAAGATTCCGTCGCGCAGCATTGAACCGCTCGCGAGAGCGTTGGAGTCGTTCGTGAGGATGTATGAGCATCATGCGGCGATCGAAGATACAGTTATCTTTCCTGTGTGGAAAACGGCGGTCGGTGAGTCAGAGCTCGACGCACTCGCGGCGAAGTTTGAAGAGATCGAAGCGGAGCACTTTGGTGGAGATGGTTTTGATACCGCACTAAAAAGGATGGAAGAGATCGAGACGAGTCTGGGTCTTTCGAACCTCGAAATGTTTACCGCACCCGAGCCGCCACAATAGGGTTTTGTGCCTTTTTGTGGCACAATGCCGGCGCATTTCGGACGGAGGGGCCTCACGCCTCCTCGTGGCACCTCAAACCTTAACCTCTAACCTTAAGGAGCCAAACATGAGTTTCATACAATTCGCCGACGAACCCGATCAGGAAGAACGCATCGCAAAACTCCGCGCTGAGTTGGAAAAACTTGGCGGCAGCACGTCTTCGCTCGAGCAGATGCCTGCCGACATGGAAGAGGAATTCCTGCGTCACGTACTCGAATACGAAACGGCAGAACCGATCAGTCTTTTGCGTCTGCTGGAAAATTCGGGAATGGAGATGCCTGCGCCTGACACGCTCGACAAAGACGCGTTGAGGATCAAGTTGAAGGCGATCGTCGAGCGCATGGCGACACTGGGAGCTTACGTGTTGCACACGGACCACCTTTCAGATCGCGAGCTCTACGAGTATCTCTATCATGACGGGTTGCGCGAAGAGGCGGTGTTGTTTCCGGAGAATCCAAGCTATGCGTACATGATCGACCTGACGGGAAGCGGTAGCGATGAAGATAACCAGTTGTATCTGAAGCACTACGCTGATGAGGAGCATCGCCGGCAGTGGGCGCATGATTGGCCCGACGATCCGATGCCTGACCATGAAGATCCGCCGTACGATCGGGATCGGTTTTTACCGCAGTCGCCGTTAGGCTAGGGGAGACGGGGAGACACGGGGAGGGGGAGACGCGGGGACATATCACCCCGTCCCCCCGTCCCCGCGTCACCGCGTCACCGCGTCACCATAGTGCCGGTGCCTTTATCGGTAAAGATCTCCGACAGGAGCGCGTTGCGGTTTGTGCCGCTGATGATGTGCGCACTGTGAACACCGCGTTCCAGGAGCACGATGATGCTTTGTAGCTTCGGGATCATTCCACCCGAAGCTCTGCCACTACTGATCAGTTCACCGGCTTCAACCGCGGTGAGCCGGGAGAGTTTCGTCTGCGGATCGCCCGCGGTGAGATAGATACCGTCAACATCGCTCAGCAGGATCAACTTTTCCGCCTTCAACTGGATCGCGATTTCAGCGGCGATCGTGTCGGCGTTGATGTTGAAAACCATGCCTTCCGCGTCTGCGCCCAACGACGAGACCACAGGCAGGTAACCATGGTCCAGCAACACTGTCAGCAGTCGTGCATTGATTTGAACGACATCGCCGACGTGGCCGAAGTCCACTTTATCTCGCACGCCGGTTTCACGATTAAGGATCTCCTTCGGCGGCCTGCGTTCCGCATGAACAATATTTCCATCAACACCCGAAAGACCGACGGCCTCGATTCCTCGATGTCTCAATGCGGCGAGAATATCTGTGTTGATCTTACCGGCGAAGATCATCTTCGCCATTTCGAGCGTCGCGTCATCGGTGACACGGCGGCCTTCGATGATCGTCTGTTCGATGCCGAGCTTTGTCGCCAGCTCGCTGAGTTGTTTACCACCACCATGCACAACGCAGATGCGAATGCCCACCTGGTGCAGGAGTGCTAATTCTTCCGCGAGCGATATTAGATTTTCCTGATGCTCAGTGACCTTTCCGGAAAGTTTGACGACGAACGTTTGCCCCTTGAAACGCTGAATGTACGGCAACGCCTCGCGCAGGAGGTCGAGACGGAGTTGATCGCCGACGGTTGGGTGCGTATCACTCATGACTTTTTGAACAAGGCTGCCATCACAGCCTTCTGCACATGCAAACGGTTCTCGGCTTCGTCGATCACGACAGAAGCCGGTGAATCGATGACCGCGTCAGTCACGATCACGTTTCGCCGGACGGGCAAACAGTGCATGAAGATCGCGCCGTCAGTACGGGCCATCTTCTCTTCATCGACGATCCATTTCCTTCGATACTGCGCCCGCATGATCGTGTCTTGCTCGCTGTTTCCGTAAAACTGTTTTCCGCCCCAGCTCTTCGCGTAAATAACTTCGGCGCCCGAGAAAGCCGCGTCGACGTCATGCGTCGTCGTCAAACTGCCGCCGGAAGCTGTAGCGAGCACCCGCGAAGTCTCGACAAGTTCTTCGTCAAGCTCGAAGCCCGGTGGATGAGCGATGAGCAAATCATGGCCCATCTGCGCTGCCGCGAGGGCGAAGCTGTTGGGCACAGCCATCGGCAGCGGCTTCGGATGCCACGCCCAGGTCAGCACAACTCGCTTCCGTGCGTCGCCGAGCTTTTCGCGAATCGTGAACATGTCGGCGAGCGACTGGCAAGGATGATGCATCGCGGATTCGAGATTGATGATTGGTACGGACGCGTATTTCGCAAACGCATTCAACACTGGATCGACGCGTTCTTCCTGCCAGTTTTTTAACGTCGCAAAAGTTCTCACGCCGATGGCAACACAATATCGTTCGAGCACGCGCACAAACTCCGCAACGTGTTCGGTCTTGTCGCCGCTCATCACGACGCCTTCGCGATATTCGAGTGTCCAGCTCGTTCCACCCGGCTCGAGCACGACCGCGTTGCCGCCGAGTTCGTAAATTCCAACCTGCATCGACGCGCGTGTGCGCAGGCTTGGATTGAAGAACACGAGCGCGACGGATTTGCCCGCCAACGGCGTCGAGCGATCTTCGCCGCGTTTGAAACGCAACGCAGACTCAATTAGTTGATCGAGCTGCTCGCGAGAGAGATCGATGGTGTTAAGAAAGTGCATTTACAAACAACTCCACGTGTTCCTCTCGTAACGACAGGGGCGGCAACAGTCGCAAAACTTTCGGATCGCTCGACGTGCCCGTAATGATCTTGTTATTCAGCAGCGATTGATGAACAGGCGCTGCCTTGTCTTTGAATTCGATCCCGAGGAGAAACCCGAGACCGTGAACTTTCCCGACCTGCTCGACCTCTTCCAGTCGCTTGCGCAAATAAGATTCAACTCTTTTCACGTTTGCAAGCATGCGATCGTTTTCAATCGCTTCGAGCGTGGCGGTGACAGCCGCCATCGCTAACATGCCGCCGCCGAAAGTTGTTCCGAGATCGTTCTCTTTGATGTGCGAGGCAATCGCATCTGTGACGATGCACGCGCCAACAGGAACACCGCTGCCAAGTGCTTTTGCGAGCGTCACGATGTCGGGAACGACGCCCGCACCAGCCTCGCTGCCCGCAAAAAACCACTCGCCCGTGCGACCGACGCCAGTTTGAACTTCGTCGTATATCAGCACGATGCCTCGCTCGTCGCACAACTCGCGCAACTGGGGATAGAAATCGGGTTGGGCCATGCGCACGCCGGCCATCGACTGGATCGGTTCGAGCATGATTGCGGCGACGGTTTCGTCCGCGAGCTCGCGCACGGAGTTGATGTTGCCAAACTCTGCTTCGAGGTGACCAGGAACGTTCGGTTTTCCAAGTTCGCGATACTTACCGAGGAACGTCGCGCTGATCGCGTCGGCGGTGCGACCATGAAAGCCACCGGAGAAGGTGATGATCGCGTCGCGGCGAGTGGACATTCGAGCCATGCGCATCGCGTTCTCGTTCGCTTCGGTGCCGGAGTTGCAGAAGAATACTTTTGTTAGCGCGTCAGGCGATAGAGAAACGAGTTTTTCTGCGGCGCGTGCGCGGACGGTGGAGTGGACGAGATTTGAATAGAAGAGAAGGTTAGCGGCTTGTTCCTGAATTGATTTGACGACGTGTGGGTGGCAGTGACCGGTGCCTGCGACAGCGTGGCCACCGTAAAGATCGAGATACTTGTCACCGTCGCTCGTGTAGATCCAGACGTCCTCGCCACGCTCAGCGGCGATGGGCATCTTTTTGTAGGTCGCTAACTGAAAATCCGTCTTCATCCGTGTTATCTGTGGCTGGTTTTATGGGTTTGTTCCTACAAACCTCAACCCAATCTCTTCATCCACTCCAAACATTAAGTTCATGTTCTGAACTGCCTGTCCGGCGGCGCCCTTCACCAGGTTGTCTATCGCTGAAAACACGACGATCTGTTTTCCACGCACCGCGAATCCGATGTCGCAGAAGTTTGTGGTCTTGACCCAGTTGATATCAGGTGAACCGTTTACCAGTCGTACGAAGAAGGAGTCGCGATAGTACTCGGCGAAGATGTTGCGCAACTCGTCTTCTGTGATTTCGCTTTTTAACTCAGCATAGATCGACGCAAAAATCCCGCGCGCGACCGGCAGCGAGTGAGTCATGAAGACAAGCTCGCTGGTCCAATCACCCACGTGCTCGAGCTCCTGCTCGATCTCAGGCACATGCTGGTGAGTGAACGGCTTGTACGCATAAAACGAATTCATTCGTTGGGGGTGGTGCGTGTTCGCAGCGGCCTTCGCGCCTGAGCCTGAAGAACCCGTCTTCGCGTCCACGACAACGCGACCCGCGATCAAATTGTCTGCGACGAGAGGCGCGAGACCGAGCAGCGTCGCTGTCGCAAAGCAACCAGGGTTCGCAATGAATCTCGCTTGCCTGATCGCTTCACGATTAGTTTCAGTCAACCCGTAAACAAAATCAGTCTGCGAGTTCATCGCCGTGTGGGGTAGCTTGTAGTGTTTCTCGAAAACACTCTGATCGCGGAGTCTAAAATCTCCGGAAAGATCGATCGCTTTCACGGTTGCAGGCAGCCGCGGAACAACATCCATCGCCTGCCCGTGCGGGAGCGCGAGGAAAACACAGTCAACACCGGTCAATTTTTCTAAATCTTCAGGCGCTTTGACGAAACTGAGCTGCGTCAAACCATGCAGGTTTCGATGGACCTCGCCAATGGGTTTACCTGCCTGCTCGTTTGCCGTCACAAACACCAGCTCGACGTTCGGATGAAAGAGCAGGATGCGCAGTAACTCCGAGCCGCCGTACCCGGAGCCGCCGAAGATGCCGATGCGAATTTTGGATTGTGACGTCATCAGAATAATTTTCAAACACAGATCTGTGTCCGCGGCGAAACCTTTTCCATCACCAATTCAAAGAGTTTCGCGCCTTCGCGTCGCGCATTTGCCGCGGGCACACTGAACTGAGTTTTGATGTAGTCTTCACCCATCTGCGAATCGGTGACGGAGCCTGAGATTACATCGACGTCGACGCCTTTGCGGCGCAGCAATTCGATTCCACCCCATGCGCCGACGTAATCAGAAGCACAAAACACGAGTGCCGCCGTTGCTTCAAGCAATTCATTATCGGCAAAAACCGTCTCGACCGAATACCCGCCGAGAATGCCGTCGCCCAACTCAATCACAATCAAATCCGGCGAGGCTTCATTCAGTCGCGCGATGATCGCCTTTGCCGACGGCGCGAGATCCGCGACGTCGACTGTCGACGGCAATCCACAATCGAGAAAACTCGCGGTGGCGATCGCTCCATGATCCGTCATGTTCAACGTGTCCCGAAGACACGCGACACCCGAAAGCTTCGCTGCCGCAACTCGCAAACCGGCTCGCGTGGCCTGCTTGATCAGTTCGGTCGCCGCGTAAGTCTTCCCGCTATTCATGCTCGTGCCGGCGATCATCACGATCGGCGCCGTGTCACCGAGCGCTATGCGCGGCGATAAAGCAGCGTCAGCGATGTTCATTACGCGACCCTCTTCATCACACACCAAACCGATCACTTCCAACTGGATCGCATCGCCGAGACTCGAATGATGTCCGGTGCAGTGGCCAATCACGCCACCCATATTGAGCAAGTGAAGCTGATCGCCACTCTGAAGCGATGGCGGAACGTCGCCAACAAAACCTTTCAAAGCTCGACGTCGACCGAGAACTCCAATCAACAAATCGCCCGGGTTGATCTTCGCAAGCCTGCCCGTCGGCAGTTCGAGCATGTTGTACGTCGCGCTATCGGTTAGTGCGCGCACGACGACTACATCTCCAGCTTTTGTTGACTCGCACGCAGACACAAGCGCAACCGTCTTCGCGAGCGCGAGCGGCGACGTCGCCGATCCGATTTTGTCGACGTCAATGACATTGATTGCGTTCGTCATCGTTCACCTCCCAATCGCAGCCGCAGCGCGTTCAGCTTGATAAAACCTTCCGCATCGCGCTGGTTGTAAACCGTGTCAGCTTCGAACGTCGCGACCTTCTCGTCGTAGAGCGAGTTTGGCGAACGGCGCCCGATCACAATCGCGTTTCCGCGGAAGAGCTTTAGACGTACATCGCCGCTCACAGTTGCCTGAGTCTCGTCAATCATCTTTCGCATCAACTTGAACTCAGGCGCGAACCAGAATCCGTAATAGACACTTTCAGCAAACTTCACACCGAGCGAATCACGCAGGTGCATCACTTCACGATCGAGCGTGATCGACTCGAGCGCGCGGTGTGCGGCCTGGAGAATCGTGACGCCGGGAGTTTCATACACGCCCCGCGATTTCATGCCGACGAATCGGTTCTCGACGAGATCGACGCGGCCGATTCCGTGCTCACCGCCGAGCTTGTTCAGTGTCTCGAGCAGCGCGACGGGATTCAGTTGCTGTCCATCGATCGCAACCGGCTCTCCTTTGTCGAACGAGATCTCGATCACTTGTGCTTCGCCGCGCGCGTTCTCTGGCGAACGTGTTAGCTGAAAAATATTCTCAGGCGGTTCGGCCCATGGATCTTCGAGAATTCCACCCTCGTACGAGATGTGCATCAGATTCGCGTCCGTTGAATAAGGCTTCTCCGCAGTCGCCGTCACCGGAATGTTGTGATCCTTCGCATAGGCGATTAAATCCATGCGTCCTCGAAAGTCCCACTCGCGCCACGGTGCGATGACTTTGATGTCGGGCTGAAGCGCATAATAAGTCAGCTCGAAACGTACCTGGTCGTTGCCTTTCCCGGTCGCACCGTGAGCAACAGCGTCCGCGCCCTCTTTCCGTGCGATCTCGATCTGACGTTTTGCGATGACAGGCCGAGCAAGCGAGGTTCCCATCAGGTAGACACCTTCGTACACCGCATTCGCTTTGACACTGGTCCACACGTAGTCGCGCACAAACTCTTCGCGCAAATCTTCGACGTAGAGTTTTGACGCGCCCGTCGCGAGTGCTTTCTCTTCGAGACCCGAGAGTTCTTCACCCTGGCCCACGTCGGCGCAGTAGCAAACAACTTCACACTGGTAATTTTCCTTCAGCCAGCGAAGCATGACTGAGGTGTCGAGACCACCGGAGTAAGCCAAAACTATTTTGTTTATTTTCTTGCTCATTTTTTCTGATCCGCGTTCATTCGCGAAAATCTGTGGCTCCAAACAACTCCCAGATCGCTTTCATCGCAACTCGCTGTTGCTTCGCATCGCGCACGGCTATAAAGATCGTGTCTTCGCCGGCAATTGTGCCGACGATTTCCGGAATTGCAGCCGCGTCGATCTCAACCGCGACGGCCGAAGCAAGGCCGGGAATGGTGCGAGCGATTACCAAACAGTCGCCCGCCTGATCTAAACTCAGCAGGCCGCGGACAGGGGTGCCGTTTGTTCGCGGCAACGTGTAGTGCCCGTGATGTTTGACGACGCCGAGCTCTTCCAAATCACGAGACACGCTCGACTGCGTCGAAGGCACGCCCGACCGTTCGAGCAGGGCACGCAAATCTTCCTGCGTGCCGATTGGCTTGGCCTGGATCAAGCTCAAAATCTTCTGTTGCCGCTCTCTCTTATTCATATTCTTATGCAAATCATTTGCATAAACACTGCATAGATGCATAAACTACCATGCGAGTTGTTTAGGCGTCAAATACCCTTGGGAGTCGTCCAGAATGTCTGAGTCGAAAAAACTTTGGGGTGGAAGGTTCGAGGGAAAAACGGACCCCGGCTTCGCTGAGTTCAATAACTCCTTCCGCTTCGACCGCAGGTTGTTCAACGCGGACGTTCTCGCGAGTATCGCGTATTCCCACGCCTTGGAAGACGCTGGAGTTTTGAAAGCAGAGGAGGGAAATCAGATCCGCAATGCTCTCGAGACGATCCTTCAAAAAGGACGCGCTGATGAATCGTATTTGAACGACTCCTCCGCAGAAGACGTCCACTCGTTTGTCGAAGCGAGGCTGATCGAACTGGCGGGCGACGTGGGTCGCAAGCTCCACACGGGACGCAGCCGTAACGATCAAGTCGCCACTGACTTCCGGCTCTGGTTGCGAACGTCGATCGACGAACTGTCCGGTGTTGTTCGAGATCTGCAAGCATCATTGCTCGATTTCGGCGAAGCGAACCGCGACGTTGTCATTCCCGGATATACACACCTGCAACGCGCGCAACCGGTGTTGCTGGCCCACTGGGCGCTCGCCTACTTCGAAATGCTTGCGCGCGATCGCGAACGGCTCCTGGAAGTTCGACGCCGCGTGAACGTTCTGCCGCTCGGCTCCGCCGCTGTCGCGGGCACGTCGTTTCCGATCGATCGTGAAGCCCTCGCCCACTCGTTGGGTTTCGAGGAAGTTGCTGGAAACAGTCTGGATGCCGTGAGCGATCGCGATTTCTGTGTCGAGTTTTTGAGTGGTTGTTCGTTGATCATGGTCCACCTCTCGCGAATGGCTGAAGACATCATTCTTTATGCGACGAGCGAATTTGGGTTTTTTGTTCTCGGCGACGCGATCGCGACCGGCTCGAGCCTGATGCCGCAAAAGAAGAACCCCGACTCGATGGAGCTCGTGCGCGGAAAAGCCGGACGCGTGTTTGGCGACTTGCTCGCCCTGCTCACGACGTTGAAAGGCTTGCCGCTCGCTTACAACAAAGACATGCAGGAAGATAAGGAAGCTGTGTTCGATGCTTTTGACACTGTGCAGTCGTCTCTTAAAGTCACGAGCACGGTGATGAGTAATATCGACGTCAACAGGGACAAAGCGTTAACCGCAGCCACGGGCGGATACATGAACGCGACCGAGTTGGCTGACTATCTCGTGCGCAAAGGCATGCCGTTCCGGGAGGCGCATGAAGTGGTGGGACAGATCGTGAGGCGCGCGATGGAGTTGAATAAAGAGCTGGACCAGTTATCGATTGCAGAGCTTACTGCGTTTTCCACGCTCTTCGATGAGGATGTCCACATTGCCTTATCGCTCGATCAGACGTTAAAGTCAAAATCACAGGCAGGCGGCACCGCTCCGGAAGTTGTAGGAAAAGCTCTCATATCTGCGAGAGAGTCGTTGTAACGACGCTGATTCACTCACCACAAAAAGGAGATCCCATGCGAATTACTTTGATGTTGCTGCTGTTGATTCCTCTCTCGTTGTCGAGTCCTCTTTTGCAGGAGAAGCCGCTCTACAAGCCCACAGGCAACGAGGCGACTTTGCTCGGTGTAATCACCTTGAAGGGCACTCCGCGCAAACCGCTTAAATTCGACATGACCGCCGATCCAGTTTGCATCGATCTAAACAAGACACCTGCAACTGACCCCTCGATAATGATCAATGACGACAAGTTGCTGAACGCTTTTGTTCACGTGAAGGGTGAGTCGCTCAGCGCTCACCGGTTCGAGTTGCCTGGTTCCGAGGTCGTCCTCCAGCACGTTAACTGCCAGTTTGCGCCACGTGTGTTTGGTATGCGAGTGGGGCAAACTTTAGCTGTCCTCAACAACGATCCGACGCAGCACAACACTCACCCAACGCCGAAAATCAACCAGGAATGGAATCAATCGCAAGCGCCACACGGTCCACCGATCATGAAAACATTTAAGCGCGAAGAAGCGTTGATTCCCATCAAATGTAACCAGCATCCCTGGGAGAAAGCTTACGTTGGCGTGCTGAGCCATCCGTTCTTCGCAGTTACCAACGAGCTCGGCAGTTATGAAATTAGCGGATTACCACCTGGAACTTACAAGCTGGTTGGCTGGCACGAGGCATTTGATGAACAGGAGTTGGAAGTAACTCTCGCTCCCGGTGAGACGCGCCGCGTCGATTTCATTTTCGATCTCGAGAACGGACTTAAGAAGCCTTACCACTACTCGCAGAGGGGCTCGGAGACGCCATAGGTTCTTCCAGGTGCGGCTGGATCTTCGTCTCGTAAATAAAACTCGCATCCATCAACTTCAAGACAACCGCTGGTTTCACCGCATTGCGGCTGGCGTCCATGGTGATCACGCCCGTCACGCCCGGAAAATTTTCCGTTTTCGCGAGTGCTTCGCGAATTTTTGCACTCTCCGTCGTACCCGCCCTCATAATCGCATCGACTAAAAGTTTCACCGCATCGTAGGCTAGGGCTGCATGCGCATCAGGCAGCAAGTTGCCGTAGCGTTGCTTGTAACTTTCGACGAAGGTCTGAATTGCGGGAGACGGATCGTCAACCGAGTAGTGAGTTGAAATGTATGCGCCGTTCAACGCGTCGCCGCCCAACTGCCAAAGCTCCGGTGCATCCCAACCGTCACCGCCGAGTAAGGGCTGCGTCAAGCCAATCATCCGTGCTTGCTTGGCAATAAGAGCCACGTCGCCGTAGTAACCCGGGATGTAGATCACGTCAGGTTCGGCTGCTCGAATCGTACTCAACTGTCCTTTGAAATCAGCATCACCCTGCACGTACGACTGCTTACTCACGATGCGCCCACCGTGCCGTCCGAAGCTCAACTCAAAATATTCAGTTAATCCACGACCGTAAGGCGAGTTGATGTCGAAGAGAATCGCGGCCTTCTGTGCTTTCAGTTTATCCGCGGCGAAACTGGCCATCACCTCGCCCTGAAACGTGTCGACAAAGCACGCGCGAAAGATGTAATCACCAACTTGCGTTACCGCCGGGTCCGTAGACGATGGCGATATCAAAGGAATGCGAGACGATTGCGCTTTCGGCGCCGCCGCCCGGCTGTTACCTGACGTGCCGCCGGCAATGATCGCGATCACTTTGTCGTCATCGATGAGTTTGGCGGTTAATCTTGCGGCTTCCTCCGGACTGCCACGATCGTCTTCAAAGACGACGTCGATCCTGCGACCGTTGATACCGCCGGCGCTGTTGATTTCATCGGCAGCCATCAGCACGCCGTTATACGCGGAGCGCCCAAAGTTGAAAGTTGGACCAGACAGATCGCCGAAATAACCGATCTTGATCCTGCTGTGATCGACTGTTTCTGTGTTGTTTGACTGCTGTGTACAGGAGAACGCTAGTGCCATCAGGGCGATGGCGGCCGGAAGAAGTGCTTTTCGCAGTCTACTCACCGAGGTAAGCTTCTTTAATACGCGGATCATTGGCCAGGTCCTTTGATGGACCTTCCATGACTATTCGTCCGGTCTCGAGAACATACGCGCGATCGGAATGTTTCAATGCAGCGTGTGCGTTCTGTTCGACCAGGAGAATCGTCGTACCCTTGCTCTTAATCTCATCGATAGCTTCGAAAATCGTATGGACCACGAGCGGCGCCAGTCCTAATGAAGGCTCATCGAGCAGCAGAAGCCTGGGATTCGACATGAGCGCGCGTCCGATCGCGAGCATTTGCTGTTCGCCACCGGAGAGTGTTCCGGCTTTTTGTGCTTCACGTTCTTTCAAACGCGAAAACATGGTGAAAGCGCGTTCCATGTCGGCGGCGACTTTGCGCTTGTCGTTGTTTAGATAAGCGCCCATCTGAAGATTTTCGCGCACCGAAAGATTGGCAAACACGCCGCGTCCTTCGGGCGACATTGAAATCCCGCGCGCGACAAGCTTGTGCGTTGGCTTGCCGCTGATGTCTTCGTTTTCAAAAGTGACCGTTCCGGCGCGTGGTGAAAGTAGACCGGTGATTGTTCGGAGCGTGGTGGTTTTGCCTGCACCGTTAGCGCCGATAAGTGTAACGACTTCACCCTGCTCGACGTGAAGAGAGATGCCGGTCAGCGCTTCGATCGCGCCATAATTGACGGAGACGTTGTTTAAGGTCAGCATGCGTAATCAATCAAATCATTTGTCATATATCATTTGACAATTATCAATTGTTATTTGAAGACCTTCGGCTTCCGAACAAAATGACAAATGATAATTGTCAAATGATATATGACAAATGATTCATATTAATCTCCCAGGTACGCTTCGATCACTTTCGGATCGTTCTTGATCTCCTGCGGCAGTCCGAGCGCGATGCATTTCCCGTAATCCACAACCTGGATGCGCTCGCAAACGCCCATCACCACTTTCATGTTGTGTTCGACCAGCAGGATCGTGAGATCGAATTTGTCTCTGATCTGCTTGATCAGGTGCATTAGATCTTCCTGCTCCGAAGGATTCATGCCGGCCGCAGGCTCATCGAGCAACAGCAACTGTGGTCTGGTCGCAAGCGCGCGCACGATCTCCAGCCGGCGTTGCGAACCATACGGAAGGCTCGTGCCGCCCTCATCGCACACGCGAGACAGATCGAATATATCGAGCAACTCGAAACAGTAATCGCGGTGCTTCAACTCGTCGGTTTCGAAGTGCGGCGTGCGCAACACGGCGTCAATCAGCTTCTGGCCCATGTGAATGTGGCAAGCTGTCATAACGTTTTCGAGCACGGTCATACTCGGAAACAGTCGAATGTTTTGAAACGTTCGCGAGATGCCTTTTGCTGCGATCTGGTAAGGCCGCAGTCCATCGATGCGCTCGTTCTGAAAATAAATCGAGCCTGAAGTGGGTTTGTAAACGCCTGTCAGCAGGTTGAAGATGGTTGTCTTGCCCGCGCCGTTGGGTCCGATGAGCCCGTAGATCTCGCCTTTCCTGACGTCCATGTCGAGTTCATTGACCGCAGTCAGTCCGCCGAAACGAATCGTGGCCTTGTCAGTCTTGAGAACAATCTTGTTGCCGTTAGCGCTCATCCGTACTTCTCACATCAGTTGTTCCCGGAGCAACCGCGCTTCCGCCCGCACCCTCCGTAAATCGCCTGTATTTCTTTTTCCATCCTTTGAACGCAGCCGTCGATCCCAACAGTCCCTGCGGCCGCGTGATCATCAGGATGATCAGCAACAGCGAATAGATGACCATGCGGTACTCGGCGAATCCGCGCAACGATTCGGGCAGCACTGTCAACAGGATCGCACCCAACACGGAACCGACAATCGATCCCAGGCCGCCGAGAATGATCATGATCAGAATCTCGAACGACTTGATGAACTCAAATGATTTCGGATTGAGATAACCATCAAAGTGGGCCAGCAACACGCCGCCTGCGCCGGCCATCGCCGAAGAAATGACGAATGCCATAACTTTGTAGCGCGTGGTGTTGACGCCCATCGCCTCGGCCGCAAGCTCGTCTTCACGAATCGAGATCAGGGCGCGACCAAAAGCCGAGTTGACGATGTTGTAGACGATAACGATCGTGAGGACGGCAACGAGAAAGATCCAGAAGAAACGCTGCACGATCGGAATGCCGGAATACCCACGCGCGCCGCCGACCGCGTTGATATTGTTCAAAAACACGACGATGATCTGTCCGAACCCGAGCGTCACGATCGCGAGGTAGTCGCCTTTCAAACGCAGTGACGGAATGCCGACCAGCAGACCGGCAAAGCCCGCGACAATAGCTCCGATCAAAGTGGCGAGAGCGAGTCCGACAGCCCATCCGAGCATTCCGCCACCGAGCGAATTGGCGAGCGGCATTCCGTAGTTGATCGAAAAGTAGGCTGAAGAGTAGGCGCCGACAGCCATGAAGCCGGCATGTCCGATCGAAAACTGACCGGTGAAGCCATTGATCAGATTGAGTGAAACTGCGAGTGTGATCGAGATGCCCGAGAGCATCAGTATGCGTACGTAGTAGGGATTGATGATGCGGGCCTGGAAGATGAGATCCAGTCCGTACAGAACCACCAGCACCATGACTGCGATGATGAGATTACGGAGTAACCGAGGCACTCTTCGTCGTCCTTAGACTTTCTCCTGAGCGACCGTACCTAAAAGTCCGGAAGGTCGGAAAAGAAGTATCAAGATCAGTATGGCAAACGCCACTGCGTCTTTGTAGGTAGGCGACAAATAGCCCACGACCATAGTTTCGGTAATACCGATCAACAAACCGCCGAGCATCGCGCCCGGAATGTTACCAATTCCCCCAAGCACAGCGGCGACGAAAGCTTTCAGCCCGACGAGAATTCCCATCAATGGATCGATTCGCGGAATACGAATCGCAACGAGCACGCCGGCGGCTGCGGCTAGCGCAGAACCGAGTGCGAACGTGAAAGCGATGATCCGATCGGTGTTAATGCCCATCAACTTCGCTGACTGCAAGTTGAATGAAACCGCGCGCATGGCTCTTCCGGTTTTCGTGCGATAGACGATCAATTGCAGCGCCACCATAAGGGCGAGAGCAATTACCAGCACGATGATGTCGGCACTATTGACACTCGCGCCACCGACGAGATTGATGTTGCGCTTCGTGAACAGCTCCGGGAAAAACTTGGGCTCGGCGCCGAAAAGCACCTGACCACCATTTTCGAGCAGGAGCGAAACACCGATAGCGGTGATCAGAGCAGTCAGACGTGAATACTTGCGAACAGGTCGATAAGCCAAACGTTCGATGATCACGCCGAACGCCGCGCAAATCGCCATTGCGAGTAACATTACGACAAGCGCAGTGATCAACGATGGTTCCATTGCACCGCCGCCGAGCAGTCCGCGTGCAACCAACCCGTCGGGGCTCATGCCCACCATCTGTGCGCCGCGCGCGCCGACGCCGTTGGCCAAATAAAAGCCCATGAACGCGCCTACCATGTAGACGTCGCCATGGGCGAAGTTAATCAGCTTCAGAACGCCGTAGACCATAGTGTAACCGAGCGCAATCAACGAGTAGATTGCGCCCAGTGATACACCGTTGATTAACTGTTGGAGAAACGTGCTCATAGTGATTCACTTTGCTTGCGTCCGAGAACCGGGCGGGCCATAGCGATCACTAATTACTCGCTTTGGCAGGGGCCGCATACCCCGTCGGTGCTGCGTTTTGAGATGTTGCCGCTGCTCCTTCAACGTTGACGCGTTCGCGCACTGCGTACAGGCCGCCGTCTTTGATTTCGATCATGACGATCGGCTTAACGGCGTCGCGGTTCTGGTTGAAGGTTACAGTTCCGGTGACACCTGGATAGTCTTTAGTTGCCGCCAGAGCGTCTCGAATGTCTGGTCCATTGAGCGACTTGGAGCGCTTGACCGCATCGAACATGATATGAGCGGCGTCGTAGGCAGTGGCCGCGAGTGCGTCAGGGATCGACCCGTATTTGGCTTTATAGTCGTTGACAAACTTCTGCACCTTCGGGTCGGTGTCGTATGGTGAATAGTGGTTTGTGAAATACGAACCGTTCAGAGCTTTGCCGCCGATTGCATAAAGTTGTGTTGAGTCCCAACCATCACCGCCGATGAGCGGAACAGTGATGCCTTTGTCGCGTGCCTGCTTCGCGATCAAGCCGACGTCGTTGTAGTAACCCGGAACAAAGATTACTTCCGGATTTGCGCCCTTGAGCGACGTCAACTGCGCGTTGAAGTCCTGGTCGCCTTCCTGGTACGACTGCGTCGCCACGATCTTGCCGCCCATCTTCGTGAATACATCGTTGATAACTTCCTCGAGTCCGGTCGAATAGTCGTTCTTGCGGTCAACCATGATCGCGGCGTTTTTCGCGCCGAGCGTCTTCGCGGCAAACTGTGCGATGGCGGCTCCCTGAACGGGATCGATGAAGCAACTGCGGAAGATGAAGTCGCCCTTCTTCGTCACTTCCGGATTTGTAGATGAAGGCGTCAGCATCGGGATCTTCGCGTTTTGTGCGATTGGCGCGGCGGCGATTGAGCGTGAGCTCGCGACCTCGCCGAGGATCGCGTGAACCTGATCCTGCGTTACGAACTTGGTAACGATCGTAGCCGCTTCTTGCGCATCTGAACGGTCATCCTGGACGAGCAGTTCGATCTGCTTACCGTTAATGCCGCCCGCGGCATTTACCTCTTCGGCAGCCAACTTAATACCGTTGACCGAAGAGATGCCAAAGTTTGCGGTGGATCCGGTCAGCGACATAAACACGCCGACTCGAACTTTGTCGCCGCCAGCACCTTGCGGTTGGCAAGCGCTAAGCAAACTAGCTACGACGATGGAAGCTATCAGAATGCGTTTCATACAAGTCCTCACAGGGCTGGAAGTTTCTGATGAACGTTTGTCCGAAAGGAGACTAGAGCTTTTGAATTGCTATTAATCGCGCTGAATAATAGCTTTCGCGCGCGGGTTAAGGCAAATCCGGCCACAGATTACAGAGATATTTATAAATCGATCTCTGTAATCTGCGCCTTCATTTAGTATAAGATTCGCGCACCGTGGAAAACCCCGAGCCCTCTTTCGCGCCCGAACTGGGCGACATGAGTAAAGAAGACTTTCGTCGCCTGGGGCACGATCTGATTGATTGGATCGCCGATTACTTCGACAACATCGACCAGCGCCCGGTCCTCCCCGCCATTGAGCCCGGCGACCTGAAGGCCCAACTGCCGGAGACTGCGCCACTCTACGGCGAACCGATGGAAACGATCATCGAAGACCTCGACCGTCTCATCGTGCCGGCGCTCACTCATTGGAGCCACCCGTCTTTCTTCGCCTACTTCGCCACTTCCACCTCAGCTCCCGGCATTTTCGGCGAGCTTCTGACTGCCGCTTTCGACAACAAAGCGATGCTCTGGCGCACTTCGCCCGCTTCGACGGAACTGGAAGAAGTCGTACTCGATTGGCTGCGACAGATGATGGGACTCGATCCGGGTATGCACGGGATCATTTACGACACAGCGTCAGTCTCGAGCCTGCATGCGATTGCCGCCGCGCGTGAAGGTGTGGAGAGAAGGATTCGTGAAGAAGGGATGAGCGGGCGTCCCGATCTCCCTTTGTTGCGCGTCTACGTATCGGAACAATCACACTCGTCGATCGAGAAAGCTGTGATCACACTCGGTCTGGGCCAACGCGGCATGCGCAAGATTCCCACCGACAAAGAATTTCGGATGGATCCGCGGGCATTGGCCGAAGCAATAAACGAAGACAAGCGCGCCGGTTATATTCCGTTCTGCATCGTTGCCACTGTTGGAACTACTTCGACCTCCAGCATCGATCCGGTTCGCGAGATCATTCCGATTGGTGAAGAGCACGCGATGTGGTTGCACGTCGACGCGGCGTATGCAGGGTCGGCGGCGATCGTTCCGGAGTTTCGGCACATCCTCGATGGTTGTGAGCGAGCTGACTCGATCGTCACGAATCCTCATAAGTGGCTCTTCACGCCATTCGATCTTTCAGTGCTTTACTGCCGTCACATGGATTTACTTAAGCGCGCATTTTCTCTCGTTCCGGAGTATTTGCGCACACCGGAACAGGAGAAAGTGCGCAGCGGTTCCGACTACGGGATTCAACTGGGCCGGCGTTTCCGCGCGCTCAAGTTGTGGATGGTCATGCGCTACTTCGGACACGAAGGCCTCGCCGCACGAATACGCGAGCATTGTCGTCTGGCGCGTCTGTTTGCGTCGTGGGTTGACGAATCGCCTGACTGGGAACTGATGGCTCCGCATCCGCTCGCGCTTGTGTGTTTCCGCGCGCGGCCTAAGGGAATTGAAGATCTCGATGCACTGAATGAAGCGATCATGCATGGTGTGAATGCGAGTGGCCGAGCGCTACTTTCTCACACGCGTCTAAACGACAAACTCACCTTGCGGCTATCGATTGGAAATATTCGTACGACTGAAGCGCACGTGCGAGATGTTTGGGAGTTGCTAAACGAGCAGTTACGGAGGACCACATGAAACGCATTTCGAATCTTGTCGCGATCCTGTTTGTGTGTTGCGTGGTTGCAAGCGCGCAAGCGGCTAAAAACTTTACCAAAGACAACCTCTCCTTCGATTACCCGGACGGCTGGACCCTGGTTGACGACACCAACTCAGACGCGCAACAGTTCACACTGACGAAATCAAACACCGACGTGCAAATCAGGGGATTCATACACAGAGGACGCGTTACGCCGGAGAAATTGCCGGAGGCGAAGAAGGCGTTTATCGATCCCTACATCGCCGCGACAGCGAAGCAATTCGTGCAGATGGGAGCCAAGCCCGAAGAGTCGCCTGACAGTACCGACATCGGTGGCGTCAAAGCCGAGGGGGTGAACATCAGCGCCTCCCTGGGAGGAGAAAAGGGGGCTGCAAAGATTTACTGGGCGTTGATCGGCCAGCGGGTAGTGGTTTTGACAATATTTGGACCGGACGATCAAACCAAAAAACTCCTCACGGCCTGGGATCTCGTCCGCACGAGCCTCAAGATCCAGGACCCGAAAGCGACACCCACGGCTTCTCCAAGCCCTTCACCTTGACGTAAGATCAGGCATTGAATCCTCACAAGGAGTTCCTCACATGACCGAGAATGAGATTTCCGCAATTGTTGTCGATGCTTCTTTGCTAATTCATCGAACACTTGGACCTGGTCTGTTTGAATCGGTATATCAGGCTGCGCTGAATTACGAATTACAGAAACGAGGGTTAGTAGTCGTTCAGCAACTTGGTCTTCCGGTGCAATACGATGGAGTGAAGCTCGAGTTAGGTTTTCGCGTGGATCTCTTGGTTGGCGAAAAGGTGGTTATTGAGATCAAATCAGTTGAGGCTCTTGCTCCAATTCATAGAAAACAACTGGAGACCTATCTTCGCTTGATGGACTTACGGCTGGGCTTACTCATTAATTTTAACGTGGAATTAATCAAGGATGGGATAAAGAGAGTGGTTAATCGGCTGGCTGAGTGAGCAAGTCTGCTTTATTCTCCCGCAAAGGCGCAAAGGTGCAAAGAAAGGCCTTCCTTTGCGCCCTTTGCGTCTTTGCGTCAAAAACTGACTTCCCGTAATTAGCATACGGCGGTAAAATCACAACGCGGTGAAAAAAGATTTTGCACAGATCAAACAGGTCCTGGGCAGGTGTTTGAAACTGCTGTGTCCGGCGTGCGGGGAATCGAAGATCGTTACACACCCTTTTCACATACGGCATCACTGCCCAAATTGTCTCTCGCTCTTCAAGCGTGAGGACGGCTTTTTTGTGGGCGCCATACTCGCCAACGTCGTCACGACAGAGCTCGTGATTCTCGTGGTTTGCTTCTTCTTTTTACTGATTGTCGGTTCAAATTATGAAAGTGTCCTGGCGCTGCTTTTTGTGATGGCCCTTGTATTTCCAGTGGCGTTTTATCATCACAGTTGGAGCCTGTGGCTGGGGTTTGATTTCATCGTGGAGTCGCTGCCTAAATACGACGCCTCAAAGAAGCGTTGACTTGCGTCTGTGCTTTTTATGCACTTTTGTGGCATACTCCCCTCAGTTCGCCCGCCTCAAACTGTTTACAGAGAGCGCACGGTAGCGACAAGTTTAAGTTAACGTTCGGTTTACAGCCGCCCAGATCACCAGGTTCAGAGCACAAGTAAAAAAACTACTCCGCTGCTCCCTGTTGCAGGATCTTTGGTCCAGCGTGCCCTGCGGCTAGTCAGGTTTCGTATTGAAAGACACAGATTTCGGTCGGGTTTCGCCTCAGTCCCTGCCTTCGCCCAATAAACATCACCCAATTCGTGGCGTCACGTGTACACGTGCCGCTGATCTTTGCGCAGAGCGCCCGCCTCGCCGGTTCGGCTTGCAGGCGCCGCTATGCGTGTCAACTACTTCTAGAAAAGGCTAGTAATGTCAAAACAACTAATTGTGAGCGTCAACGGACGCGAAAAGAAAATTGCGATCATTGAAGACGACAAGGTCTCGGAGTTCTACATTGAACGTGGAGAACAACATCAGGGAATCGTCGGCAACATATACAAAGGACGCGTTATGCGGGTGTTACCCGGAATGCAGTCCGCCTTCGTCGATATCGGACTGGAGCGCGATGCGTTCCTCTACGTTTCCGACTTCTTCGACGAAGAAGAAGAGTTTGAAAGAATCGTTATCGATAAGTCGAAGAAGGGCACTCCAGACGCGGAACACGCCGCGGCGGAAGAGGTCGCCCTCAATCGCGTCGAACGAGAACAACAAATCGAGGCGACTCACGAAAAGGCTGAGCCGCTATTAGAAGAAGAACCCGCGCCCGCCGAAGAAGTTTCTGAGACGCCTGAAGCCGGACGCCGTCGCGGTCGCAGAGGTCGCCGTCGCGGTCGTTGGGAAAAATCCGACGAGGCTACACCTCAGGCATCACCGCCATCGCAGCGTTTCGAAGTTCCAGACACACCTTTTGTCGCCCCGGATCCTTCAATCGAACGGATCGTTGACGAAGAAGAGACCGCCGCCAATGGCGAGATGTTTAAAGACGCCCGCCTTCAGGAGCGCCTTTTCGATCAGATTCATGCAGTTGAGTTCAACATGGAAGACGAGTTCAGCAACACCCCAGTGGGTTCGTTGCTGTCCTCCGGATTCAGTGGCGACTCGTTCGAACGAATCGACGATGGTGAAACCGAGGGTGAACCGATCCGCGAAGGGCGTCAACTGCCTGAAGCACACGTGTCGAGCTTTGTCGACGACGTTTCCGACGCATCAATGCGTAGTATCAGTTTTCAGCGCATCAGCGACGACGAAGAAGAAGCCGCGGAAACGGAGTTTGTAGAAAAACAAGCTGGAAAACGACCTCGTAAAGCTGCGGCTAAGAAGCGGCCGTCGAAAGCCGCTACGAAGACCGGAGCGACAAAAAGGAAAGTGTCGAGCAAGAAGTCGTCGAAGAAGCGAGCCGCGAGTGAAGAAACTGGTGACGAAGGCGTCGGAGCGTATCCCGATTCGGATGCGCGTTTAGTAGAAGGGCAATCCCGTGGTGAGTTTGCAACTCGCCGTGGAGGACGAAGACGACGTCGCCCAGGCAAGAACCGGCCGCAAGGAGCGTCAACTTCTGAGCCCGAGAATGGCCACACCGATGGTCAGGATGACGATGTCGAGCAGGTACAGTTTGTGGAAGCGCAGGAAGAGGTTGTGGTTGCGCCACCGCCGGCACCAGAGCAGCGTCCACGACGCGAGCAGCGCGGGCGCGATCGTGGTCATCGCGGCCAATCGCGACGCGAGCGCCATCAACCCGCGATTACAGATCTTTTGAGCGAGGGTCAGGAAATACTGGTCCAGATCGCGAAAGAACCGATCGCGAAAAAAGGCGCGCGCATTACTTCGCACATCGCACTGCCCGGACGTTTTCTGGTCTACATGCCAACCGTCGAACACGTCGGTGTCTCGCGAAAGATCGAGTCAGACAACGAACGTCATCGCCTGCGCAAGTTGATCCAAACGATTCGCGCTGAAGAAGACATACCGTCAGGAGGATTCATTGTTCGCACGGCGGGAGTCGGCATCAGTGAAAAGGAACTTCGTGAAGACGTTCGCTATCTGGTCCGCACGTGGCTGGATTTCAGAGGCGTTGCTGAGAAGTCGAAGGCTCCAGCGCTGGTCCATCGCGACCTCGATTTGGTCCAACGGCTGCTGCGGGATCAGTTATCTGAGGACTTTGAATCGATACGAGTTGATTCAGAGGAGGAATACCAGGCGATAGTCGAGTTTATCAATCGCATTCAGCCCCGGCTCGTGAAGCGTGTCAAGCTTTATACGAAGGAGCAGCCGATTCTCGAAGCTTACGGAGTGCAGGCTGAGATCGATAAGGCGATCAAGCCGCGTGTATGGCTGAAGTCAGGCGGTTACCTTGTGATCAACCAGACGGAGGCGCTGGTTGCGATCGACGTCAACACGGGCAAGTTTGTTGGTCGTGGCAGCGGTCGTCTCGAAGACACGATTACACGCACGAACCTCGAGGCAGTTGACGAGATTGTCAGGCAGATCCGTTTGCGAGATCTCGGCGGCATCATCGTCCTCGACTTGATCGACATGGAAGAGCGCCGCAATCGGCAAAAGGTCATGCAGTCGCTTCAGGATGCGCTGCGCAGTGACAAGTCGCCGACGAAGGTGCTTTCATTCAACGACTTTGGACTCGTGATCATGACGCGCAAGCGCGTGAAGCAGTCGCTGGAGAGAACGCTCTGTTCGCCGTGCCAGTACTGCCAGGGTGCGGGACTGATCAAGTCGCCGCAAACGATCTGTTACGAGTTGCTGGAGGAGGCGCGACGAATGGCGAAGTCGCTGAATGGCGAGGCCGACAATAAGCAAGTGACGCTGCGGATTAATCCTGACGTTGCAAAGGCGCTGCGGACGAGTGAGAAGGACGTGATGATTGAGATTGAAGACTATCTTGGACCAATCGATATCACGAGCGATCCGACGATTCACCAGGAGCAGTTTGATTTCGCGATAACGTAGTACACAAGAGGCACAAATCAGAGCCCACAAAAGGCACATTCATGAAAAAACATGTGCCTTTTCGTGATCTTCTATGTGCATTTTGTGTACATGCTTGTAGAGAATGTCGCGTTGCTGAGGTATGAAGCCCGCCTCACGAATCAAAAACTGAAGCATCGTCTCATCGGCTCGGTTGTGAGCGCCTGCCGCTGACACAACATTCTCTTCGATCATGATCGAGCCCATGTCGTTTGCCCCGAAACGAAGCGCGACTTGCCCGAGACGCAGTCCCTGCGTCAGCCACGACGACTGGAAGTTTTCGATGTTGTCGAGGAACAGACGCGAGACAGCCAGCATCTTCAGATAATCAACTCCGGTGGGCTCGTCTTTGATCCTGCGCCCGAGCGCGGTGTTCTCCCGTTGGAACGTCCAGGGAATAAATGCGGTGAAGCCTCCGGTTTCGTCCTGAAGATCGCGAATGCGTTGCAGATGTCTGACGCGATGCTCGATCCTGTCTCCGATGCCAAACATCATCGTCGCAGTCGATCGAAGACCCACGCGATGGACCGCGCGCATCACGTCCAACCATTCGTCAGTCGTGCATTTAGTAGAAACTCTCTTGCGCACTTCATCATCGAGAATCTCTGCGCCGCCGCCGGGCAGGCTGTAGAGTCCTGCTGCCTTCAAGCGCGCCATGATCGTTTCGTAATCGAGTTTTGTGATCAGGTGGAGGTTGTGGATCTCCGGCGGTGAGAAACAGTGTAACTGGAACCCTGGATACTTTTCGCTTAAACGTCGCAGCAAATCTTCGTACCATTCGATACCGAAGTCGGGATGCAGTCCTCCTTGCATTAACACGCCTGTGCCGCCGAGCGCGATTGTCTCGTCAATCTTGCTACAGATCTCGTCGAAGGTACGGACGTAAGTATCGGGTGCACCCGGCCTTCGATAGAACGCGCAGAAAGTGCAGACGACGTTGCAAACATTCGTGTAGTTGATGTTGCGATCGATGATGTAAGTGACGATGTTGTCCGGATGGCGGCGGGCGCGAATATCGTCAGCGGCGGCGCCCATCCGCGCGATGTCGTGCGACTCGAGAAGCAGCGTGCATTCTTGCGCGGTCATCCGCTCTCCAGCGAGCATGCGATCCAAAATGGGTTGAATCATAATCCGTGTAATCTGTGTCTAAATAAACCGCAATTCCCTAATACTATCGATCAATTTGTGCCTGAACGCCAACTCAAAATAGAGTCGCAACCCCTTTTCCATCGACTCATCTACATTGAAAACGATGTTCTCAGTCAAGTAGTTTCGCAGCTCTTCAACCGGCATCGGAATCTTGTCCTGATAAGAAGCAACAATGTCCTCGAGGTGCGCTATACCCTCATCACGTGCGCCTGAAAAATCCACCATGCGAGCGCGCTGAATGGCCTCGTCTCGAACCATCCACATCGCAAACACAAAACCAAGCCCGGTGTATTTCTTCCACAAACCCGCCATGTCCCAAACATTAAGCCCGCGCCTTCGGAAACCCATTCCCGGATCGCCTATGATCAGCGCCGCATCGTACTTGTCCAACATCTCCTCGATGTTTGGCGCGCGCGTGGTCCACTCAGGCTCACGATCCAGGAACTCTCTAAAAACGATCTTCACAAGAGTGGCTGACGTTCGCGATGATTCGTCCAGAGCAACGCTGTTGATGTTATGGAGCTGTTTGTCTCTCGACACAAGGACCACGCTCAGCACTTCTTTACGCGATCCCACGCACACATTCGGCACCAGAGAGCCACGAGCGATCCGCTGATACTCAATCACCGGAATAAGCGCACCTTCGACTGTCGACTCCGCGAGCAGTTGTGCGCAACGCGACGGCACGGCCTCGACAAATTCGACACTGCCGCGATGCGGTCCATGTAAAAAGCTCCAGATCAACGGCGCGGAGTTCAAGTAACTTGAAGCGGCGAGTCGAAATTTGTTCATTCAGTTGGCCAGTATATACTATTCCCCCATGCCCATTTACGACGTGACTGTTCCTCTGCACGTGGAACTTCCGACCTGGCCCGGCGATCCCGGGGTCGAGATTCGCGATTGGCGAACCCTGTCGAATGGAGACGGGGCGAATGTTTCTCTTTTGAACTTCGGCGCACACACAGCAACGCACGTCGATGCACCGGCACACTTCATCGAAGGCGCCGCGAAAGTCGATTCGATGCCGCTCGACGCGTTGATCGGCGAAGCTGAAGTGATTGAAGTTCCGCACGATGTTCTCGCTATCGACGAACAATTTGTGGCTGCTCATTGCGTGGCGGGAACCGAGCGAGTGCTCTTCAAAACACGCAATTCGGCATTCTGGAGTGAAGCCAACGCGCAGTTTCACACTGACTTCACGTATCTTGATCTGAACGCCGCAACGCGGCTGGTCCAACAGGGAGCTAGACTGGTCGGCATCGACTATCTCTCGATCGAAAAGTTTGGGCAGCACGATCATGAAACACATCTCGCACTGCTTTCGAAAGGCGTGATCATTCTCGAGGGCTTGAATCTCAGTGAAGTTCCCGCCGGCAAGTACGAATTGATCTGCCTGCCGTTGCGTGTGCGAAGCAATTTAGGCGACGGCGCTCCTGCACGCGCTGTCTTGAGAACACTGGATGCCAGGTAAGCAACAGAACCCAAAGTACCGCGAACGCGTTTATACACTCGTGCACCGCATTCCGCCGGGTCGAGTGATGACTTATGGACAGATTGCCGAACTACTCGGCGAGGGTTACACGCCCCGGACTGTCGGCTTCGTGATGCACGGCGCACCCGACGGTACGCCATGGCATCGCGTACTAAACGCGCAGGGCGCATGCTCCACCGGACGAGTCGTGTTGCCGCAGGATAAACAGCAGCGCATGCTCGAACAGGAAGGAGTGGTGTTCGATAAAAACGCGCGTTGCGATCTGCAACAATTTTTATTCATTCCAAAAAAGCGATCTCAGAAACCAAAACAGGTGAGTCTTTACAAAACTAAGTCTTCCAGGCGAGGAGATAAACAATGAGCTCAGAACCAATGGAACGCGTTCCGTACCAGGTCAGCACGCCACGCTACTCCGTGTCGCATCAGATGGTGACGACAGCATTCGAGTTACCTAATTTTCGTGTCGCGCAGAACCTGGGAGTAGTTCGCGGCATCGTCGTGCGGTCGCGAAACGTCTTCGCGACGATCGGAGCGGGGTTGCAAACACTGGTCGGTGGCAACATTACTGTATGGACAAAGCTGTGCGAAGACACACGGCGCGACGCTTTCGAGATCATGATTCAACATGCGACGGAAGTCGGCGCGAATGCGGTTATCGGCGCGCGCTACGACACGACGGAACTCGGGCAGGGCGTGACCGAAGTTTTAGCGTATGGTACGGCGGTGATTGTTGAGCCTTCAAATCCTGGAGAGAGTTTTCGTTCATGACACTCCTCGATAACGTTCCATTTGCCAAGCTGCTCGGCATCGAGATCGAATCAATCGAACCGGGTCATGCTGTGTTGTCGATGAAGATCCGGGCGGATCTAAAGCAAAATCATGGAGTCGCGCACGGCGGCTCCATCGCAGCCGTGATCGACTCCGCGATGGCGCTCGCGATCATGCCAATGCTGGCTGAAAACGAACGGACGACGACAGTCGATCTCACCATCCACTATCTCCGCCCACTCACCGAGGGCACTGCGAGAGCCTCGGCGCGAGTCGTCCGCGCAGGTAGAAGAGTGATCACAGTCTCCGCCGAATTGTTCGACGACAAGGAAAAACTCGCCGCAACAGCCATCAGTACTTATCTGCGCCTATCTGCGTGAATCCGTGTTTGAAACCTCGTCTGCTATCATAAGTCTGTGGAAGATCTAAAGAAGTTTGCGCGTTACTTTCGGAAGTACAAAGTTCAACTCACGCTCGGCATAGCCTGCATCCTCGTAAGCACCGTCGTCGGCCTGTTCATTCCGTTTTTCGTCGGCAAGGCAATTGATGCGAATTGGACTAATGTTACGTGGTCGAAATTAGCGACCGCGGCCGCGAACGTTCTGGGCGCAAGTCTCATTAGTGGTCTCTTTCTCTTCCTGCAACGCCGAATCCTGATCGGCATGTCGCGCAACATGGAGTACGACATCCGGCAGGAGTTCTACGCGCACCTCGTCAATCAACCGCTTTCGTTTTATCACGAACACCGTACAGGCGATTTGATGGCGCGTGCCACAAACGATCTTTCAGCGATCAGGCAGCTCGCCGGGCCCGTCATCATGTACTCGTTGCAGACGTTGTTTGTCGTGGTGATCGTGCTGCCTCTGATGTTCATGCTGAATTGGTTCCTGACGCTGTTGCTGTTCCTCACGATGCCGCTCGTTTCGTTGACGGTTAAGTTTTTCGGCCAGCAGGTCCACACGAGGTTCGAAAAGATTCAAGGCTTCTTCGGCGAGATCACGGCGCGCGCCCAGGAAAACTTCAGCGGTGTGCGCGTGGTCCGCGCGTACGCGCAGGAAGAAGCCGAGATGAAAGCCTTCAACACGCTCAATCGCGAATACGCCGATCGCAATCTCGGCCTCGTGCGTGTCGAAGCGTTGATGCGGCCTTTGATGACGTTCCTGATCGGGTTTGGTTACGTGCTGATTATCTGGGCAGGTGTGCCGCTGGCTGTGCGTGGAGAGATCACTGTCGGTGAGTTTACGATGTTCAATCTGTATCTCACGCGATTGATCTGGCCACTGATCGCACTCGGTTACGTCGTAAACCTCTATCAGCGAGGAACGGCGAGCTTGAAACGGCTCAACGCAATCTTACGCATCGAACCTGCGATCGCTGATGCACCTCAGGTTAAGGAACAACCACCGATCCGAGGAAAGATCGAGTTTCGTAATCTTACGTTCAAATATCATCCAAACGACGAGCCAGTGTTGAAGAACCTGAATCTCACGATTCCCGCGGGGCATACGGTCGCTTTTGTCGGCCGGACGGGAAGTGGAAAATCGACAATCACGCATTTGATTCCGCGGTTGGTTCAAGCCCCCGAGAACACAGTTTTCATCGACGACGTACCTATTGAGAAGTATCCCCTTGCTCAACTGCGAACGAGTATCGGTTACGTTCCCCAAGAGACGTTTCTGTTCAGCGACTCGGTGAGGGGAAATATCGCGTTTGGAGTTCAGAAGGCAGAGATAGCCGACGTTGAGTGGGCGGCTGAGATCGCTGGATTGTCGGAAGATATTGCCGGATTTCCCGAGCGTTTTGATGCGCTCGTTGGCGAGCGAGGCATCACGTTGTCTGGCGGACAGAAGCAACGCACTGCAATTGCCCGTGCGGTTTTGCGTGAGCCGAAGATTTTGATACTGGATGATGCGTTGTCGTCAGTCGATACGTACACGGAGGAGAAGATTCTCGGACAGTTGCGTGGGGTGATGCGCGATCGCACGAGCATGATCATTTCGCATCGCATTTCGACGGTGCGTGATGCCGATTTGATTTGTGTGTTGGACGAGGGTCGGATCGTCGAGCAGGGAACTCACGAAGAGTTGCTCGCGCTGGGTGGTGAGTATGCGGATCTTTATGAACGGCAACTGCTCGAGGAAGAATTGGCGGCGACGTGATGGCGTTGCGACGGGCGGCCGCCCCTACAGTTGTAATTGATCATGCAGGAGTAAATGTAGGGGCGGCCCTCCGTGGCCGCCCGCACGGCGAACACAGATATGTCAACGGCAGTTAGACAATTTCACGAAGAAGAAGCGATCGGGAAGACCTACGACTTCCAGGTCGCGCGACGGCTGCTGAGATACCTCAAGCCGTATCTGCGCTTCCTCATTCCTGCGCTCACGCTGACGCTCGCTCTGAATCTCCTCGGTGCGTTGCAACCGAAGTTTACGCAGTTTGCCATTGACTGGAACATCCTGCCGCGCAAAACCGATGGGCTCAGTTTGCTTGTGGGCTTGTATCTCGTGACGCAGGTCCTGCAACTGCTCTTCTCTTATTTCCAGTCGATCCTCGTTAACACAGTCGGACAATACGTAATGTTCGACATCAGAAAAGAGCTTTATCACAAGCTACAGCACCAGGAGGTCGCATATTACGATCGCAATCCTGTTGGCCGCGTGATGACAAGATTGACCACTGACGTCGATGCGCTCAACCAGTTGTTTACAGAAGGCGTGACGGATCTGCTCGGCGATCTCGTGACAATCGTCGTCATCATCTCACTGATGTTGTTCATGGACCCGAGTCTCACGCTCATCAGCCTGTTGACAGTTCCACTTCTTTTCGCCGCGACCACATGGTTTCGCAAAGGCGCTCGCAAGGGCTACGACCTTGTGCGTACACGCATCGCTCGCATCAACGCCTTTTTGCAGGAACATTTTGCGGGCGCACAAACAGTGCAGATCTTCAACGCAGAAGCTAAATCACTGGCCACGTTCGACAAGATCAACGACAAGTATCGCAGCGCCAACATCGACACGATCTTTTACTACGCTGTCTTTTTTCCACTCGTCGATTTGATCGGCGCGGTCGGGATCGCGCTCATTATCTGGTACGGCGGTTATCGCGTGATGCAGAACACGCCTGAAAACACTGTGCTGACGCTTGGCGCGCTCGTGGCTTTTATCCAATACTCGCAAAGGCTGTTTCAACCTATTCGCGACATTTCGGATAAGTACAACGTGCTGCAAGCTGCGGTCGTTGCGTCGCACCGCATCTTCAAAACACTTGATGAGCCGATCGCTGTGCTGACTCCCGCGAAACCGCTCAAAGCCGAGCGCGCGCGTGGTCGCATCGAATTTCAGAACGTGTGGTTTGCGTATAAAGGCGAGGACTGGGTGCTGAAAGACGTGTCGTTCACAGTTGAGCCGGGACAGTCAATTGCTCTGGTCGGGCACACCGGCTCAGGGAAAACCACGATCACCAACTTGCTGATGCGTTTTTACGACATTCAGCGCGGGAAGATTCTTCTTGACGGAGTGGATATCCGTGATTGGGATTTGACTGCACTGCGCAAGAACTTCGCCGTAGTGCTTCAGGAAGTTTTTCTGTTTAGTGGAACGATTGAAGGAAACATTCGACTCGGACGCGAGGACATCACGGAAGAACGAGTGCGTTGGGCCGCTCAGGAGGTCCACGCCGATAGTTTTATTCGACGTTTGAAGGACAATTACAAAGCTGAAGTTCGTGAGCGTGGAGCAGGTTTGTCAGTCGGACAGAAACAACTCATCTCGTTCGCGCGCGCTCTCGCATTCGATCCGGCGCTGTTGATTCTTGATGAAGCGACCAGCTCGATCGATACTGAAACAGAGCAGTTGATCCAGCGCGCCATCGAGCGCGTGATGCGCGATCGCACGTCAATCGTCGTTGCACACAGACTCTCAACTATTCAGAACGCTGACCGGATCATCGTCCTGCATCACGGCGAGATCCGTGAGCAGGGAACTCATCAGGAGTTACTGGCGGAGCGTGGTTTCTACTGGAAGCTTTACAAACTCCAGTATGCGGACTCGTCGCGGTCGACGTATGATTCAACACCGCTGACTTCCACTATTAATCCGGAAGCAATTATGTAATTTCAGACGCAGAGACGCCAAGGGCGCAAAGGAAGATTTGAGTTTCCTTTGCGCCCTTGGCGTCTTTGCGTGGAAATCTTTCTTATTTTGCTCGCGCCTGCATTGGCACGAGGCCCTCGAACGATTTGTAAATCGCGAGGTACATCTGCGTCTCGCGTGGAATAAGCGTCCGCCAGCCGTCGCCGCCACGTCGCAAGTACCCTGGTAGCTTTGCGGCGTTCGAGTTGTAACCCGCGGCGAGCAATTCGCTCGGAGTTGCGATCTTGTTGCTCAACGCGTACTGCACTTCCTCGTTGGCAGTGAGATCGTTCCAGGTGTCGTGCATGTAAAGCAGCATTGCCTGAAGTGCGTTTCCGTGATTCTGCATTCCGGTTACGAAATCCGGAATCAGACCAACCCCGGGATGTCTTGTTCGCTGAAGGTTGTAAGCCCAGGGAATCATTTGGACCATCCCGCCCGCGCCCGCCGAGCTCACCGCATAACGATACGTGTCGAGTTCGTTCAGCGCGAACAGCGAATAGATCTCATCGTACAGCGCGAGACGATTCTCTTCCCGGAAGCGCAGGTGATCCACGTGTTCGACAACGCAAAGGCGTTCTGCAACGTCGATGATTTGCGGCGAGATCACAACGCCTTTCTCGCGCAGACGTTTCGCAGCGAGATCGAGCATGTTGCGGACGTATGCTTGACCTGAGTGGACCAAATCTTTCGAAAGCAACGCGGGATGCGCGGAGGTGTAAAACGCCATCTCCTTGAATTTGCCGCCTTTTTCGATCGGATACTGAATGGTGAGCGGCGCGAGCGTCTTGTTGTCGGGCGTAAAGATCGTCATCGCCGTGTTGACACCATTCGCGCGCACGATGTTGACGTTGACGCTAACGCCTTCGGAGCTGATGGCAGGCACTGTGGCGCCTTTAGTCAGGAAAATCTCTTTTGAGATCGTGATGAAATGCGTGCGGCCCGTGTCTCTGTCCAACGCGGCGATAGTCACAAACTGAATTGACGGAGCGGTCAGCGCTGTCGCGACTGGTCGCGTCTTGAGCATGCGCTGAGCTTCGGAAATCCGGGCCTGGATCACAGACGGCGTGAGGTGCATTACTGGACCGGTGGACTTCTTCGAAAGTTCTTCAGCAACAGGCAAAACGGTGCTGAGCCCCGAGGGTTTGGCTTGTGGAACCGTTGTTGGCGCGGGTATCTGCGGCTCCTGAGTGGCCGCAACTACGCGGGGGCGCGTGATTTTTTCCGGAATACTCTCCTGCGCCCTCATCTCGATGGCGGAAAAGAGAAGCGCGACGACAAAAAGGCTTAGACGGGCATTCAGTTTCATAGTGTTTCAGGAAGAGATTTAGGACTACTACTTGCTTTTTAACTCTTGTCGGGGGGCGGCAAGCGTTGGGTTAGATTCGCCGATGCGGTCGTGAGTTGTCAACAGTTTTCTCTGTGATCTCTGTGTCTCTGGGTTCTCTGTGTCAAGAAGGCCTTTCAACACAGAGACACAGAGACACAGAGACACAGAGAAAACCATATTCAGTCGACTGCAAACCCGATATTTACTACCGCGGTGATGTCTTTCTCGACCGATGAGGTGTCGCTCATCCCGGAATCAGAGACTTCAAGCGAGTCGGCCGCCGTGATCTGCAATACGCCCATGCGAGCCGATCGTACGCTACCGATCGAGCTCCCAGTGCTCTGAGCGATCTGTTCCGCACGGACCTTCGCATCTTTCGCCGCTTCCGCCAGCATCTCGATCTTCAGTCCTCCGAGTTGCGTGTACAGATATTCCGGGGCCATCGATTCGATCAGTATTCCCTGATTGATCAACTCGGTCGCCTCTCGTGCGATCTGACTTATCTTGTCGACGTCAGTGGAGCGGACAGACAGCTCTTGCCGCAGGGAATAACCGGTGATTTCCGACGACTCGCCTCCGTCACTCGTCCTGCCGTGAAGAGTCTGCGAGGAGATTGACGACACGGTGATCTGGTTTTCGGGGATGCCTTTGCTGACCAGGTAAGCCTTCACTTTCGGCACTGACTCCGAAAGCGCACGGTACGCGTCAGACAACACAGGTGCTTGATAGGAGATGGCCGAGCGCCAAATCGCCAGGTCCGACTTTATTCGTTTCCGAGCGGATCCGGTCACAGTGATGGTTTGGTCGCCTCTTTTGCCCTTCACGAAGAACCAGCCGCCGATCACGGTCGCGACCACGAGACCAACGGCCAGCACCACAGCGGCCATGAATGATCCTGAACGTTCTAAATACATAGGGGAAACTCCTTTCAGAACCGTAAAAACAGCCTGCGCACAATACACCGTTCGAGCGTTAGGAACAACAGGAAGACGCGAAGACGGGGAGACACGGAGACACGGGGATTTTCTGTCCGCGTCCCCGTGTCGCCGTGTCGCCGCGTCGGTTGCCGCGTTTTGTTATACTCCGTTCAATTTGAAGGAGCGTTTGTTATGTCTTTTTACCCACCCATTCGCTTGGCCCTGGCTGTATTTTTATTAGCGACAGGTGTGACGCAGCAGATGATTAAATCGAATAAGTATCCGGCAGCGCGGAAGGCCGATCAGGTCGACGACTATCATGGCGTGAAAGTCGCCGATCCATATCGTTGGCTTGAAGATCTCGACTCTGAAGAGACCCGCAATTGGGTGGAAGCCCAAAACAAGTTGAGCTTTGCTTTTCTGGAATCGGTCCCGGCTCGCACCGCCCTTAAAAATCGCCTGACGAAGATCTGGAATTACGAGAAGTACGGGATTCCGTTCCGCGAAGGCCATCGTTACTTCTACACGCGCAACAGCGGCTTGCAAAACCAGGAAGTGCTTTACACCGTTACCTCGCTCGACGCGCAGCCGCAGACGGTTCTCGATCCAAACACGTTGTCGGCTGACGGCACGGTCGCGCTTTCCGGTTTGCAAGTCAGTCCTGACGGAAAACTCCTTGCTTACAGCCTTTCGGCCTCTGGTTCCGACTGGCAGGAGTGGAAAGTTCGCGACGTCGAAACGGGTAAAGATCTTTCGGACCATTTGAAGTGGGTGAAGTTTTCAGGAGCTTCATGGACCAGGGACAGCAAGGGCTTCTTTTATTGTCGTTACGACGAACCAAAAGGCGACACGCTCAAAGCAACGAACTATTTTCAGAAGGTTTACTATCACAGGCTCGGCACGCCGCAGTCTGAAGACGTGCTCGTCTATGAACGTCCCGATCAGAAGGATTGGTTGTTCGGCGCCACCGTTACCGACGACGGCAACTTTCTGATCCTCCCTGTTTATCAGGGCACGGATGTAAAGTCGCGCATCTATTTCAAAGATCTCAAATCAAACGGTGGTCAAGTTGTTAAGCTGCTCGACGATTTCGATGCTGCTTACTATTTCGTGGGTAATCAGGGCCGGAAGTTTTGGTTCCACACGGACCTGGATGCACCGCGAGGCAAGCTGATCGAGATCGACACCACGAATCCTGCACGCAACAACTGGAAGGTCGTCGTGCCGGAAAGCAAAGAAACGCTTCAGAGCACTGGTTTTGTTAACAACAGATTTATTCTCAATTACCTGAAAGACGCGTACACGGAGGTGAAGGTTTACGACACCGCCGGGAAACTCGTGAGTGAAGTTACGTTTCCAGGCATCGGATCCGCAGCCGGTTTTGGTGGGAAAGCGACTGACAAGGAAACGTTCTACTCGTTCACCGGATTCACTACGCCGACGGCGATTTATCGGTACGACATGGTGAGCGGGAAAAGCACGATCTTCCGGCAGCCGAAGGTCGACTTCAATCCTTCTGTTTACGAAACGAAGCAGGTTTTTTACACGAGCAAAGACGGCACGAGAGTGCCGATGTTTCTCACGTACAAGAAAGGGTTGAAGCTCAACGGCCACAATCCCACCTACCTGTACGGCTACGGCGGTTTCAATATATCGCTGTCGCCGGCGTTCTCGGTTGGAAATCTTGTGTGGATGGAAATGGGTGGAGTTTACGCGCAACCAAACCTGCGAGGCGGCGGCGAGTACGGTGAAGAGTGGCACCAGGCCGGCATGAAGCTCAAAAAGCAGAACGTGTTTGACGACTTCATCGCGGCGGCTGAATGGTTGATCTCAAATAAGTACACGTCCGCGTCAAAACTCGCGATTGGCGGTGGCAGCAATGGTGGATTGCTCGTCGGCGCAGCGATGACGCAGCGGCCCGATCTGTTTGGCGCAGCGTTACCATCTGTCGGCGTGATGGACATGCTGCGGTTTCAGAAGTTCACGATCGGTTGGGCGTGGGTTTCTGATTACGGATCGTCTGAAAACGCGGACGAGTTCAAAGTGTTGTACGCCTACTCACCGCTGCACAACATCAAGCCGGGCGCTTCATATCCGCCGACCATGATCACTACCGCGGACCACGACGATCGCGTGTGGCCCGGACACAGCTTCAAATTCGCGGCAGCGCTTCAGGCCGCGCAGGGTGGCGACGCTCCAATCCTGATCCGCATTGAGACGAAGGCAGGTCACGGAGCGGGGAAACCGACGTCAAAGATGATCGAGGAGATTGCGGACCGCTGGGCCTTCTTGATCAAGACCCTCGACATGAAAAGTTAAGTCCCAGTAAAAATTAGCCACAAAAGGCACAAAATTCACATAAGACAGGCGAACTCTGCTGCTTTCCAGCTTATGTGAATTTTGTGCCTTTTGTGGCTATTTTTACTGGGACCAAGGGGCAGGCTTTCGCACCCAGCGGAAGCCCTTCATTTTTTCCTGCAGATCAGCCGGCAGTGGTCCAAGCTCGCTCGCGTCAGTGTTGGATTGAACGTGCGAGAGCTTACGCATCCCGGGAATGATCGTGCTCACGTCGTCGTTGCTGAGGATGAAGCGCAACGCGAGCTCAGGCATCGTGATGTTCGTTGAATGCTCTCTGTTCCACGCTTCGAGTGTCTTCTTGATCTCGTTTGCTTTTTCAACGCTCGGAATTAAATTCTCGGGAACAAAGTAAGTATTGCGCCAGTCGCCTTCGGGCCACGTGCTTTCCTTCGTCAGAGTTCCAGTCAGAGTTCCTTCATCAAACGGCACACGCGCAATCACCGCCACGTCCATCTCACGACACGCCGGAAACAACTCGTCTTCCGGATTTTGATCGAAAATGTTGTAGATCACTTGCACTGCATCGATCTGTCCACTTCGCACCGCGCGCACGCCATTCCACGGTTCCCAACGATTGATACTGATTCCGATCGCGTTGATGAGTTTCTGACTGCGCATGTCGTCGAGACGATAGAACCAGCGATCGTCGCGCATCCACTCGTCGTTCCACGTGTGAAACTGCATCAAGTCAAACTGTTCGAACCCTGCATTCTCCAGACTGCGATGCACGTACTCCTCGACGTGATCGGGTGGATACGATTGCATCAGAGTCGATTCCGCTTTTGCGGGCCATTGCAGATCTTTCGGTGGAATCTTCGTTGCGGTGTAGAGTCGCTTGCCGGGATTGGACCGGACGATCTGGCCGAGCAAATTTTCGCTGCGACCGGCGCCATATGCATATGCGGTGTCGAAGAAATTAACACCACGATCGACTGATGCTTGCAACGAGCCGAGTGACTCATCGTCATTGGAGTCGGCCCAACTGGCCATACCCCACATGCCATATCCAATCTCGCTGACTTCCCAGCCAGCTCTGCCAAAACGTCGATTTTTCATTTGACCGCCATTGTGTGTTCTTTAAAGTGAAAACACAACTACGCCTCGAAAACCGCAGTGGCTTCGAGGCGTAGAGGGGGATAAAACAGGAACCGAGCGCGTTAGCGCCGGAAATCTTTAGTTGTTACCGCCCGAGGTTGATGCGCCGTTGTTGGCAATCATCACATCCTTGTCGGATCCACCGAAAGTGACGCCGGCGAGTGAAACTTCGTTGCCGTTCGTGACTGATCTGATTTGGAAATCATTCGCTTTCTTGGATCTGTTTTCGAGGCGGGTCATCGCTTCAGCGACAACTTTGCCGTTCTTGACGATGGCGAGTTGACCGGTTTCTTCGTCAAACTTCACATCGTAACTGCCTTTCTTAACGAGCGTACCATTGACCTTGATGTCGCTATCGAATGTCGCCCTTGCTTTTTGGGTTTTGGCCAACGCAACAACACTCGTTAATGCACCGACCATCAAAACTGCCAACACCTTACTCATAACTGATTTCATGAAGATCTCCTTGAATTATTGTATTGCCGTCTCTCACTCTCTGCGGATAAACACCACTCTCTGTTTTGTTATGGCAGAAAGTTTTTCAAACACGTCGCCTCGTACGCGCGCAAACTCGGAAAGGTTCCTCTTTACTGAATCTATACAAATCTTTACATTCCCCTGACAGTTTTTCGGCGACTGTTTTGATAGACTCCCAACACTCGATAAACACAAAACTGATTGAAGGAGATCTTGAATGAGAAAGTTGCTTTATGCTTTTGGCCTGACAAGCGCGCTAGTGTTTGCTCTGGCTGCGCAAGCTGCTGCGCCAAACTTCGCCGGAACCTGGACGCTTGATAAGAGCAAGAGCCAGGGTCTCTCACAACGTGTCCAGAACGCCGAGAGCATTTCCTGGGTTGTCACGCAAACAGAAAAAGACATCACGATCGAAGAGAAGATAACCGGTGGTGGTGGTCCCGGTGGCGGCGGTGGAGCTGCTGGCGGTCCTCCTGCCGGTGCACCTCCTGCGGGCGCTCCTCAGGGTGGCGGGCAAGGTGGTCCGGGTCGCGGAATGGGGGCGGATGGGTGGTCCACGCACTTTCAATCTCGACGGCAGTGAGACTACCGGAGATACAGGGCGCGGTAAGTTCGTCCGAAAAGCAACCTTGTCCAGCGACGGCAAGACGCTCGAGTTGTCCAGCAAGACGACCGGCCAGGCACCGGATGGTAGTGAGTTTTCTTTCACCTCGACTGACAAGCTTTCGCTTTCAGCCGATGGCAAGGTGTTGACTGTCGTTCGTCACAGCGAGGGCCCACGCGGCGCGCAAGACTCAACGTGGGTCTTCAATAAGTAAAGACGTACGTGACGATACGCTCCCGTTCGGAGTTCCAAAACGGGAGCGTAATTCGCGATGAGTCGTTATAACCAGTCTCTCGTCACATCGCACCACAGCGCGAGACCACGCCACTCGTTGAAGCGCGCGTAGTAGCGCGCGATCTTTTTGTCATTTGCCTTCCGCCCGTTGTTCCTAACCTTAAAAAACTTTGCGCGCGTCCAGGAGTCGAGCGCGAGTCCATCGTAACGCCCCAACAGCTTTAACAAATTCTCAGCGGCGTAATCGCCGGCGCCTTTTACACCCTTGATCTCCTTGAGCAACTCTCGTGTCGGCAAGTCGCTCGTGAGCCACTGCTCGACATTCAACTCGCCTGAGGCGACGCGCTCGGAAAGCTCCTTTAGATAAGGCGCGCGATAGCCTGCGCGAACTTCCTCCACGAAGAACTGGACCGGCATCGACGCCATTGCGTGGGGAGTTGGAAACGTCCGGCGACCATCGTTCGTCTCGCGCCCCAGATTGTTAACTAGACCAGTAACCATTTTCTCAGTCAGCGCCCACGAACAGTTGGTGGTGCAGATCATTTTGACCAGGTCTTCGAAAACGGTGGGCGAGCGCAGCATTCGTCCGGCGCCCTGTTCTCCAATCCATGAGAATTCGGGATCGCTGCCGGTGGCCTGGTAGAAGGTTTCGAGATCGTCGTCGAGCCTGAGGATGTGTCTGGCGTCGCGCAGCACGATGGCCGACTCGGCTTTAGTGAGCGGCCGAGAAGTGGTCAATCGAACCCCGGTTTTTCGCCCGGTCATGAAGATGGAAACAGGTGTTTTGGGGCCAACATCGATGACGCGGGTCAATTCCCACTTTTTCGAGTCGAGGGAAAACGGGAGCAAACCGTACCATCCGTGGCTGGCGACAGTGCGGCGAAAACTAAAGTTTTTGGGTGTCTGAATTTTGAGTTCCATTGGGTGGGTATTCTAGCAATTTGAGGCTTGTATTGTTCACGTTCGGTCAAGCTGAATCTTGACACTTCGAGGGCTTAAGCCTAGACTGATCGGACTTGAAAAAACAGTGTGTGGAAGGCTGTACTCCTCAGTTCCTAACACTTGGAGCAGGGAGGAGCGTGAGGTCAACTACTCGATCTCCAACAGTACTCCGGTGAACGTACGCACCGCTTCCGAAAACAAGTAAAGCTGGAGCTTTCCAGCGAAAGGTTCGTCGCCCCACAGGGCAGCTAGCAGGGCACCCCGTGGGGCGGAGCCGTTTTTAAAGAACCGAGCGCGGTAGCGCGCCGGGTAAATCTCGGGTTTTTTTAACCGTGAGACTGACCCGGCGCTACCGCGCTCGGTTCTGTTTCACCGCACGTAAGACCGTGAGACTGACCCGCCGCTTACCGCACGTAAATCGGGTTGGAGATGATCCACGGATTTTGACCCACCGGCCCAAGCTGCGGCAGATACACCTCAACCCTGTAAACCCCGCGTTCAGTTACCGGTAACTCCTTTGCTTTCACCCCGCTCTCATCCAGAACCACTACACCATCCTTCACCACGACGATGCGGCTTGAAACCGGCGTCCGAACTCGCAGTCGCGTGTCCTGCCGGAGCGCGATCTCATCACCCTGAACCTTCTTTTCGCCCTGACTCTCCGCTTCAAACGAAAAACCCGAAGTGTCACCAAGGAAGTCGAACCCAATGAAGCAGTGCCCTGTGCGCACCGCATGCATCACACTTGGACCATCAACCGGCCTGTTTTTCTCGATCAGTACATGCAACCTGACAAGTCGAAAGCTGACTTCGTATGGATCAAGCTGCACCCCCAGCAACGTTTTCCCGGAACCGTCTTTCAAGCTGACGCCAATGTTCGAATGCGCATCGTTACCACCGACGGCCGTGAGTTTCGTCCGCGCCAGTGCCTGGTCCCACTTTTTCAAACTCTCATCCGGTCGTTCGAAGTAGTTCGCAAAGATCAGCTCGGGATACGCGCGCTTGGACCACACTACATCAAAAAACGCCACGACAGGATTAACTCGCCGGGCATTTGTGAAGACGTTGTAAACTTCAACGCCATCGAGTCCGGGCGTGTCCCAGTTTTTGAACTCTTCAGGATACGCGGCGATTGAAATCTCCTCAGGCAGCTCCAGCAGTCGATCGCCATTCTCACGACTCACCTCGTTTCCATTAATAAAGAGCACACCGCCATGCGTGCCATTCAACGTCATCGCCGCAGTATCATAATTAGCCTCCGTGTGCTCAGTCATGATCACAAACTGCAATCGATTCGCCTGTGCGGCAGCAATAATCTCTGAAAAGGTGCCGGCACTGTGACCACCGAGAAACGAATGCACATGGACCACCCCTACGTACTCTGAAAATCCGTCTCGATCGTGAGTTGTGCGTTCGGAATCGAGTTGCTGAATAGCAGCGTTTAATCGCCGGAGCTTATACCTGCGGTAGGCGAATGGAATTTGAGAAGCGAGCAGCAGCAACAAGATCGCCGCGAGAACTCGCTTCTTCGAGATCTTCATGTGTTGTTTGTCTGACCCGGCGCTACCGCGCTCGGTTCTGTTTTGGCTAGAAACTCAACCTCATTCCAACGTTAACAATGCGATTGCCGCCCGTCCCGCCTCCCGGACCAAAGATAAAGTTATTTGAACCTGACGGAGACTGCAAGAAGAACGGCGACGTCATATTGCCGATTGGAGTTCCTTTGTTAGTTCGGTTGAAGAGATTGTTCGCGCCCACGTAGAACGTGACCGAGTATGGGCGTTGGACCGGAGGTTTCGCAGGTGGTTTTTGATCTGCACCCGCGGTAGTGGTGCGTGGCGCGCCTGCCGGCGGCGGAGTTTTGGGTTCGATTGCTTGACCAAACTTAATCGTCTTCCCCAGACGCAGGTTAACAGAAAGAAAGCCTGGACCACGTCCGAAATTTCTCGGAATAAGCGTTTGTCCTGGTGAAGGTGTTGGGTCAAACGCGCCTAATGGTGTAACGACAACTCCCGGCTCGTTCAAATCTGTCGCGAACGCGGGCCGCTCGCTAAAGAACGTGTCGCCATTTGTGTCGCGTCCGGTAGTGATATTGAAAGGACTGCCTGTACTGCCGACCAGAAACAGGTTGAAGTTAAGTCCGCCGGGCGTTGTATAGCTCCCGCCTCCATAAAGGAAGTTCAATGAGCTGAACGGGCTGCGCGCAAACTCCTGGCTGAAATCATAAGCGTCGAATGGCGAGCCACTGCTACCGCCATCAGTGTTCCTCGATTTGCTCAGATTGTAGCCGCCCCAGAAGCTGACCTTCTTCACGGTGCCGTTGATATTGACACTGAGATTATTCCCAACCGAGCGGCCAGTCGGCTGATACTGGAGAACGTTACCGGCGTCAGCTCCGAGCGGCCGCACACCGCTATTCGGCAGACCCGGAATAAATGTTCCGCCGAGCGGCGCGTTGATATTTACTATCCGCAGAGTGCGGTTTGAACGGAAGTGCATGTAAGTCAGCGACAGTTTGACGTTCGCTGGGAGTTGTCGTTCGACAGTGAACATGAAGCGCATCGAGCGCGACGTAGCGAGATCGTCTGATTTAACTCGGCGTGTTTGTGGTTGTGCAAAAGCGTCCAACAGATCAACCGCTGGCACCACGGGGAATAGATCGAGAACCGCCGGATCGGTGACGAGAAAATTTTGCTGGTTTATTCCATTGAACCGGTTTGCTTGCAGCGTGATGTCTTCCGAGACGCGGTTGTAGAAAATCCCGAATCCGCCTCTGAAGACCGTTTTTGGTGGACCACTTCCTGGCGGTGGAGCAGGTGCCGGAGCAGCGGGTGCGCCCGCAGCCGTACCAGACGTACCACTCGTTGCGGGCTGGGCTGCCGCTGCTGCTGCGGCCGGCGTTTTCTTTCCAAAGATCGGTGACCATGCAAACGCGATACGCGGAGCGAAATTGTAGTTGCTGTCGATCTGGTTTTGATTTTCGTAACGCAATCCGGGCGAGAGCGTGAAGTTCGGGCGTATTTTCCACTCGTCCTGAAAGTAAAACGCGACGTCCGTTTGTTTCAGCTCCGCTTCAGGATTGCCGCCCGCAATTGAGAATTGTGTCGCGCCACCTCCGAGCAGACGAATCGCAGCCGGGATCATTCTCGCGCGCGTAAATGCGAGTGTACGGCGATAACGTTCGAGACTGCTGAGGTCGATGATCTCCGGCTGTCCGTTGGCATCTAAAACCACCTGATCGTTTGCGTCGAGCCTTGGACCAGGACCGCCCGCGAAAGTGTAAGTGCCGCCGAAATTGTTCGGCGAAATACTATCGATCTTTGCATGCCTGAGTCGCCCGCCAATCTTTACGAAGTGATTTCCAACTGACCACGAAGTAAAGTTTTGCAGCTCCAACCGATCGCGCTCGTCTGATGACGAACCAACCTGGGCTCCGCCGCCTAAGAAAGAATCGAGCACATTCAACGCAGATTCATTTACGAGGCTTGTCTGACGGAACCGATTACGGATCAACTGAAGACGTGTTTCGTTGATCGTCTTTTCATTGATCATCGCAGTCTCAGTGAACTGAATGATGATGTTTGTGCGACGTCCTCGATAAGCGCGCGAAGGCAATGAAAAGCCGCCGACACCTTGCAGGTCCTGCGTCGATTGATTCAGATTGAATCTTCCGACCAGCGTGTGCATCTTGTTGATCTTGAAATCGAATCGTGCAGTGCCGTAATGGTTCACATCAGGTGTCACAAACGATTGATTGATCGTGACCGGCTTCAACGTCACGAGATCGAGCGTTGTCGCATTGACGATCGAGTTTCCATCACTCACGTACCGGTTGAAATTTATTGAAAACGAAGCCCGCTTCTTGATGACTGGACCACTAAAATTAGTGAAGTAAGAGCGTTGCTGGTACGGTGCGCGCCGGGTAGTAAACGGACTGCGCGAGTTCAGGCTTTCGTCGTTGAAGTCGAAGCCGAACGAGCCGTGCCACTTGTCTGCGCCCGGCTGTGTAAAAATCTCGATGCCACCCCAACCCGGAAACTCGTTCTCGGCTGAGAATGGGTTGTTGTTGATACGAACTTCGCGAATCGCTTCCTTCGGCGGCATTTGTCCGTTTGAGAAGCCGTCAACTTTAACTTGCGCTTGTCCTCCCTCAGGATCGGCTGGACCAGCCATCGCTTGTAACGCTGCGAGGAAAGCCTGTGGATCGTTCGGCAGCGCTTCGAGATCGCGGCTACGTAAAACCACGGCGTTCGCGTTGTTGTCAGAATCAGTGCTGATGTTTCGATCGTCGACGGTTACTTGTTGTTCTTCGATCGCGACTTCCAGTTCCACGTCGAGTGTCTTCAGGTCACGCGCGCGAATCTCGACTTTTTTGTCTTCGTATACACTGAACCCGGGCGAAGCTATGCTGAGCTCGTAAGTTCCGGCTTCGAGTCTTTTGAACTCGTAAACTCCGGACGAGTTGGTGGTAGCGCTCGTGATGACGCCGCGCGCGTTGCGCATCGTGACTTTGGCGCCGACGACCAAACTGCCGAGTTGATCCGTCACCGTTCCTTTGAGGGCGCCAGTGTTTTGCTGGGCTATGCTTAGCCACAAAAGGCACAAAAGGGTAAGAATCATTGTTTTTGCATTTGTGAATTTTGTGTACGAACTACTTCATTCATGTAAGTGAAGACAAAAACCAAAAAGTTGCACGTTCGCTTACACGCCAATGCCTTGTGAGCGTTGCAAAACTCTTTTGGCTCCTTAGAGTGTGGCTGGCTAGCTTTCGCCGCGAGCGAGTTTGAGGTCTTTAATCAGTTCGCCAATGGCGTCTTCAGCAAACAGCAGCTTCGTTGTTTTCCAAACGATTCGCGGCGGTTTTAGTTTTTCGGGAGAGCCTTTGGCGATCACAAACAACTCTCCGTATGGGTAGTAAGTGTACAGAATCTTCCGAAACTCAACGACGTTGAAATAGATGACGTAATCGGCCTGGGCCAGGTCAGTTGCGGCACTGAGGCTTTTGTACTTCTTGATGTATTTATTGAGCTTCTGCGCGATTCGCGTATAGACCCAGATAAAGCGGCCCTTTGGTTTTGGATCGGCTTTCAAAACATCCTGGATGATGGCGCGTTCGCGGTCCTCGAGGTCGAGAACTCTCGACTTAAAAACGAGGAGCAGCGCGTTTTGCATGTCGCGCACTTCCGCAAGCGAATTGCCTTCAGGTAGTGCACTCTCGCCAACCGGTTGCTGCGCTGACGCAGAAAAACAGGTCAGGAGCAGAACAAGAATCGGAAATACTGCTTTCATACTTCCTGGAGTTAAACAAACTTCGTAGCGCTCTTTGGCGGATGTGGCAGAGCAGGGGAGTCGTCTTCCACAGCGGCTTCCTGAAGATTCAGAAGCGCGGCGCCGTCGGGCGTTAGTGAGACATAATCGTTACCTTCAGTTGTGTGGCGGACCAATAGGCGTTCGTGCTTTTCCAGGTCTTCCAAAGCTCGAACGATGTCAGCATTTGCAAACTCATTCGTACTGTCAAAAAGTTCCTTGGCAAGAAGGCGCGTTCTCATGCGTGCCTGAAAATAGCCCAGCACGTATTTCTCAATCTGCTCCAACCGTCGTCTTTGCATGTTTTCCCCCCAATTCGAGTAGCGTTGGGGGATTTCGGGGGTGATTATGCGCTGCCACGATGCGGGGAGCAAGATCGATCGGGTCACGACCGCGGAATTGTAGTAAACTGTCTTCACTCACCGCCCCGCCAAAAGGAGAAAAGTATGACGAAGCTCCTGGTAGTGTGTCTGGGCGTGGTTTTGTCGATGCCGGTCAACGAGACGTTTACTCTCGCGGACCGCTTTGGCCAACCACCTCGCACGGTCTATTTTCGATTTAACACTTCAATCGCGAAGTACACGATTCGCTACGATGGGTACGTGGAGGTTTACGTCGATAACGATTTCGGGCATTTGAGGAAGCGCAACTTCTTTCTCAGCATGGAAGCGAAAGGGCGTATCGAACGCATTTACTATCTCCAGCATGAAGGCGACCTGCTGCTGCGGTACGACGTGATGGGCCAGGGATCGTATTTGACGAGGATCGAGCAGAGGAGCAGGAAGCAGAGATGGGTGACGAAGTTGAGTGACGTCTCGAGTCAGGCACCGAGTGTCTATGGCGATCGCGTGGTCGTCGGCGACAACGTGGAGATTAGAAAGACCGATGGGCGGATTCTGAGCCCGCAGTGAAACCGTTAAAACGGTTTCCGAATAGTACCGTTAACCACCGCACCAGGCTAAAGCCTGGTGTGAAATGAGAGGATCAACTCTGATTGTCACCCGGCTTTAGCCTGTTTCGTTGAAGTCTTGATCAGTTTCTTGAGTGTTGGGACGTGAATCTCTGACAGCCGCTTAATATACAGACACGACTTCCCTGTACTGTGTTTCCCCAACTGCTTCATCAGATCGGCGTTCTTCTCAAAGCCCACCGTGAGATAGATCGTCAGGTCTTTCTTGCGCGGTGAGAACGCCGCGATCGGCCAATCGCCCTCGCGTCCGCTCGCATACTTGTAGTGCCACGTTCCAAAACCGACTATGCTCGGTCCCCACATCTTCGGCTTTTCGCCCGTTATCTCTTCCATCATTTTCGCGACCGCGATGCAGTCGTCGCGCCGCTCTTTATCCGGAAGTTGATTAAGAAACTCTTTTACACTCGCTTGCGTCGGTTTGGTTTTGGGTTCTGCCATGCGATCACCGTGTGGTCGGATATTTGATTCCTAACTGCTCGAGATACGTCTTGTACTTCGACGGATCGTAATAATACTTGCGCATCTGCTCGCGATAAGTATCCATCGTTCGCTTGTTCATCCAAACGGGCGGATTATCTTCGGGCGAGATCAACGGCTGATACTTTCGGACTTTGGTTTGCACGTCGCGAAAATAAGTCCACGCCTGGTTTACGAGTTCCGGGTTCGTCAACAAGTCGATCACGGTCATTGCGATCACTTTCGCGCCCGCGGTCACGCCTTTGTGCGCGATCGGAGTCGCCATTGCGACTGCGTCGGTCCAATTGTGTCCCGGCAGCCCGGGAATGTTTGACGGAAAGCGAAGCGTCACTGTCGGGACGTTCCACGACACGTCGCCGATATCGTCTGAACCGCCACGCCTGTTATTGTCATCTACTGGACCAGTAAGCTGACCGAGTTCACTAGCCAAACCCTGCTCGCGCACTTTTAACTCTTTTTGCAGCGCCTTGGCGAGCGTTTGATCGTCATCACTCCATTTCGGTAGACCCACCTGCTTTATGTTCTCGTACATCGCTTCGGCGACTGGCCGGTTGAAATGTTGCGGCCACGCTGATCCGAGAACGCGGGAGCTCACCGTTGTACCCGTCATCCTGGCGGCGCCTTCGGCCATGGAATCGCCAATCGAGCGCATGTTTTTGATGTTCTCGTAATCGAGCTCACGGAAGTAGTACCAAACGCTTGCCATGCGAGGCACTACGTTAGGCTGATCGCCGCCGTTTGTGATCACGTAGTGCGATCGTTGTTGCAGTCGCAAATGTTCGCGACGGTAATTCCATCCGGTGTTCATCAATTCAACTGCGTCGAGCGCGCTTCGACCTTGCCACGGCGCGCCGGCGGAATGTGCGCTCTCACCTTTGAAGGTGTATTCGACTGAAACCAGTCCTGTGCCGCTTGCCTGGCCCCATGCTGTACTCAAATTGTTTGAGACGTGAGTAAATAAAACGACGTCGACGTCCTTGAAAACACCAGAGCGCACGAAGAACGCCTTCGCAGCGACGAGTTCTTCCGCGACACCGGGCCAGAGTTTTATCGTGCCCGGAAGTTTCGCTTTTTCCATCTGTCGCTTCACTGCGATCGCTGCGGTGATGTTTAGGGGCACACCGGAGTTGTGACCTTCGCCGTGACCAGGAGCTCCGTCGACGAGGGGAGAGTGATAAGCAACGCCCGGTTTCTGCGAAGCTTGCGGGATGCAGTCGACGTCTGAGCCAAGTGCAATAACGGGTTTACCCGATCCCCACGTTGCGACCCACGCAGTCGGAATTCCGGCTACGCCTTGTTCGATCTTGAAACCTTCTTTCTTAAGAACACCGGTGAGGTACTTTGTCGTCTCAACTTCCTGGAATCCGAGCTCGCCATAGCTGAAGACCATGTCGACCATGACCTGCGACTGCTTCGCCATCGCTTCGACGTCTGCCACCACGAGCTTCTTGTAGTCATTCGAAGTCAGAACAGGTTGCTGATAACCGGCCAGCAACGAAACCAAACATAGGGCGACTGCAACTACTCGAAAGAGAAGTCTACGCATGTGGGGCTCCTGTTTTCTTCTGTGCCTTTTTGTGGCTATTCCCATTTATACTTTTGAAAGCGCGGCTCGCCGGTGAGTTCGTGTTTCTTGAGAAACTCCCAGGCAGTTTGATTGAACTTCGATGCTTTGTCGTAGTACCAGTGATCGTGATTTTCGATCTCGATCAGATCCACCGGCAGGCCTGCGTCCTTCAAAGCATCTCTCGTGGCTCTCACGTCTTTCAGTGGAAAGAACTGATCGCTATCTCCCACCTGGATCGAAATCGGTATCTTTCTTTTAGCGAGTTTAATTAGGTCAATCTCTTGATCCGTACGCAACGCACCAGCGTGAATGGCAGTTGCAGCAAAATATTCTGACTCCATCAACGACATGTTTAGTGCAAATGATGCACCCGCCGAGTGACCAAACAGATAGACGCGGCGCGGATTGATTGGATACTTCGGTTTGAGCGCTTCGACCAGGTCGTACAGGAAATCTGGACCATCCACCGGCCATGACCACATCTGTAAGTTCGAAGAGTCGGGTCCGGCGAGAATGATCCCTTCCTTCTTCGCATAGTCTTTCCACTTTTCAACGAGCGTGACGCCGGTCCGGTTCGAACCATGAAGCGTGATAATCAGCGGCGCGGGGGCTTTGACGGTCGAAGGTACGTAAAGATAGTAAACGCGTGTCTTTCCGTTCGACTTCATCAACTCTTTGGTGATGTCGTCTTTAGCGGAAGCAGAAACAAAGGAAACGAGTAGCAACGTTAAGGCGAGCGGAATGTGAAGTTTCATGTTGCTCCTTTCGCGACAGGTTCCATTGACGAGGCGTTTGTGTTTTGTTCGAGACGCACGCGACGAATGCGACGACCATCGAGACGCTCGATTCTGAACGTCATTCCTTCGTATTCGACGACCTCTCCAGTTTGCGGCAGCCGTCCGGCCTGGGCCATGAGAAATCCGGCGAGCGTAGTGTAGCCTCCAGCCTCCGGAAGATCGAGAGCGAGCTGGCGATTTGCGTCCCGCACCGTCAGCATGCCGCTCAGTAAGTAAATGCCATCAGCTTCTTTTGAAATCTGTGCTCGCACCTCTTCGTCAAACTCGTCGTTGATTTCGCCGACTATTTCTTCGAGCAGATCCTCGAGTGTCACGATTCCTTCGATGCCGCCATGCTCGTCCACTACGAAGCCGAGGTGGATCCGTTTCGACTGCATTTGTTGGAGCGCGCTGCCGAGACGCGCTACGGATGGAATGAACTGCGGAGGATGAATCAGCTCGCGCAGATCGAACTTTTGCGGCGGAGTTGCGCTTTCGAGGTACGGTTCGAGATCGCGGCGAACTAAAACGCCCACGACCTTGTCGAGAGTCTCTTCGTAGACTGGCAGGCGCGAATAACCGAGATTCCGAAATGCATCTTTTACTTCTTCCAACGTCGCAGACGCTGGAAGCGCAGCGACTGCGGTGCGCGGGATCATCGCCTCGCGTACTTGTGCATCGGTGAAATCGAGCACGCGGTTGATGAGTCGCTGCTCATCCGGTTCGAGATGTCCGCTTGCGCGCGAGATGTCGATAAGTTGTCGCAGCTCTTCTTCAGTGTAGATCGACGCGTGGCTCCCCGAAGGATGTAAACCAAACAATCGCACCGTTCGTGTACCGGCCCAATCCAGTACCTGTATGGGCCAGCGAAAAACGCGGTAAAAGATCTCCATCGGCAAGGCGATCGCGAGGGCAGTTCTTTCAGCACGTTCGAGCGCGAGCGTTTTTGGCGCCAGCTCACCGAGCACGATGTGAAGGAAAGTAATGATGGTGAACGCGATCGTTAACGCGATCGTGTGCATTACCGTGTCTGAGACTCGACCTTTGAGTGGCACTTCCAGAAGATGGGCGATCGCCGGCTCGCCGATCCACCCAAGCGCGAGTGAAGCCAGGGTAATCCCGAGCTGTGTTGCGGAGATATATGCGTTGAGGTTGTTAATTAACGGCAGCAATCGCTTCGCTTTTCGACTGCCCGCCTTCGCCAGCATCTCTATTCGCGACTTCCGCACTCCAACGAGGGCAAACTCCGAGGCCACGAAGAATCCATTGGCAAGGACGAGAAAGACCACTATTACGAGATTGAGTACTTCGATCATTTATCCACAGATTACACAGTTATCTAATACTTCACGAATTCGAACTTCAAACGCACACTGCGGTCGGGGCTGTTAAAGAAGGTGCCGAATTGCGAGCTGTGGAGGTTGTTCTGAACGTCGCGGGGGTTCCAGTGGTTTGTGATGTTGAAGACAGTGAAGCCTGCCCGACCTCGGTACTCTTTGCCGCGAAAGCGAATCTTCAAAGCTTTCATCACGAGCACGTCGAACGTGAACAGTCGCGGAAATCGCCCGCCCTCGTTGCGTGGTCCAACAAAGTTCTGGTCCTGGTCGATGATGGAGAATGGAAAACCAGTATGATAGTCGATGACCGGCGTCAGGACCATGTTAAACGGAACCGCGAAGTCGCCCCAGAAGAGCAGGCGGTTCGGCGCGTCGAATGGCTGAGGGCCGAATTCATCAGGGCGTATGACGGGGTGTTTGAGATTGCCGAAGTAGGTATTGAAGTCGTTTAGGTTACCTGCCGCCTTCGAGCGAACATAAGACAGGAAAATGTTGCGTCCTTCCTGAAAACGAAACCGCGCCACCGCTTGAAACTCGCGATAACGTGAACGGCCATCGTTTTCCAACAGCAGCGCGGTGCGAATGGGCTCGAGCACGAAATCGCGTCGAGTGTGTCGTTCTTCGTATCCGAAGCGGAGTAAGAGTCGTTTGTGCAGTTGATGATCGAGTTGGAGATTCCATGCGAGAGAGTAGGGATTCTTCAGATCGTCAGGAGCAGTGTTTTGGAGAAGACGCACGTCGACAATGTCGCCAACCGCGTCCACTGTGAAAACAAACAGACTTTGATACTGCTCAAACGCTCCGACGTTCAGCGGAATCTTGTCGTAGAACAAGCCAACGCCGCCGCGTACGACAGTGCGATCCGAATCAGTTGGCGTAACAACGAAGCCCAGCCGCGGCGCGACGTTGCTGTCTTGGCCGATGCTGTCGCGGTCGTAACGCAAACCGAGATCGAACGCGAGACGCGTGTTCACGATCCACTTGTCGTGCACGAAGGCCGATATTTCATTCTGTTCTTTCTGGAGCACGCCGTCACCAACGAACAGGATGAATTGCCGTCCGCCGTCGGTCGCTCGGGTAATCGTGAGAGGGTTGCTCCTGTCGCTGCCACGGAAAGACGTGCGACTGAAATTCACGCCCGTCTTGAAAGTATGGGAGTGCCAGGGCGCAAAGTTAAACACCTCAAGCAATTCATACCGCCGGCTCACTCGATGTTGCCGGTTGAACCAGCCGCCGAAGTTTCGCTCGGGAGTGATTCGATAAGGCGCGTTGCTGTTGCCGAAGATGTCGCCGTCAAACTGTTTCACACTGAAACTCGATTGCAGCAGTGCGCCTGACTTGAATGCGGCCTGCTCGTTCAGCGCCAGAAACCAGCCGCGCTGGTGAAAGTTCGCGGTTGTGTCTGACGGGTTGAAAGTATTCAGATTGAAGAAGTCAAACTTCTGCGGGAAGAGGGAAAAGCTTGCGGTCAAACGATTGTTGGAATTGATGACGTAGTCAATACGTGAAAAGGAATCGAAACTCTCGCGCTTGATATCGCGCTGATTTTCTTCGAGAGCTTCGAGACTCGGCACGTTGGTGCGTACGAAACGATATTCGACGCTCTGAAAAAAGAAGAGCTTGTCTTTTTTAATTGGACCGCCAACCGCGATGCGTGGTGTAGCAGCTCCGATGCCGAACAGTTTGCCGTCGCGCCAGCGTGGTCGCGGCAGCACGCCTGTCATCAAATAGCGCCAGTCGTTGCTGCCGGAGCGCGTCTCGATCGTCGTCACCGCACCGGTGAACTTTCCAAACTCCGATGAATACGGATTTGAGTGGACCTGCACAGTGTCAACAGCCTCGAGCGGTAACTCGATCGCCGGCGCGCCGGTAACCGGATCCGTAACGTTCAAACTCGAGACGAGAATGCCGCTCTGGCTCGGGCGTGTGCCCTTGATATTCAAATTTCCATCGGGTCCACGCACGACGCCCGGCAACAATGGGAGGGCATCCTGAAACCTTTGATCGATGAGCGGCGCGTCTCGCAGTGCTTCCTGAGTAATGACGGCCGGCGTGGTTGATTCCGTGCGGCTTGCGTCTGTTCGATCATCCGTGACGGTCACCGTTTCAGTGAGTGGCACAGGCTGCAAAAGAATGTTTTGCTCGACAGTTGCATCGATTTGAATGCTCAACCGTTGCTCGTACTTCTTGAAACCGGAAAACTCAACAGTAACTACATAATCGCCGGCGATAAGCCCTTGAAAGTCAAACTGACCTTCCAGATCTGTGACGCTCTGAAGTTTGCGCTCGCCGAGCCGGTCACCACTCAGCGTCACGACCACACCCGCCAGAATCCGCCGCTGATCCGGAACATCAGCCACCACTTTGCCTCTTATGCTGCCACCCTGCGACAAAGCGTGAGCCAAACCCGTGTTGACGAGGACCAACACGAGGGCGATTATCAGTTTTGTCCTTTCCTGTGGCATACTCTCGAACCCCGCAAAAAACAGAGTACCAAAACGCGCAAAAATTACGCGTTAGGATGTGGAGCCGATCCTCGTGCGATCGTGTCGCGTGATGCGAATCGACTTTTGATGTAACAAAGTCATCATAAAGCGGCCCACCGAAACCCTTGTCCAATTATTTATCCAAATAGGAGACCTCTCAATGAAAAGGATTATAGGCGCTTCCGTTACGGCATTGTTGCTCGTGTGTCTGGCTTTACCAGGTTTGGTTTCAGCGGGTGCAGAAGGATCGACAGCGGCAGGTTCTTTTAAGTTCGCCCTGCAAGACGGGGAAGTTCGGTTTGTTGAGTTCAAGGCCGAGGGACAGGCGGAGGGTCAAGCTGTTGGAGAAATGACGTTTAGCGACCCCACAGCGATTCCAGTGGACAATCCGGATGATGCGGAAAAGAAAGGTTCTCCGGGTGTATTAATTCGGGCAAAGTTTGATTGCATGGATACGGTCAAAAACACGGCCGTCATCAGCGGCGAGATTTTTGAGTCGAATGTTCCAAATGTAATTGGACTGCGAGTGATGCTGGTAGTTGAAGACAATGGCGTCGAAGGCGAAAAGGATCGAGTTAGCTGGGGTATTTTTCAGCTTCCGCCGAAGGGATGGATCCCGTCAGACGCAGAACTCGAGGATGACAAAGGCGCGTTTTTGACGTGGTGGGCAACGGATGCCGAGCGCAGAGATGATGTTGGAATTCCGATGCCGCCGAATAAACTGGTAGCGTGCAAGAGCTTCCCACTTGCGTCGATTGATTTTCCCGAAATCAAGTATGCCGGTGGCGATCTGCAAGTGCAGGAGCGCAGGTAACAGGATTTCTTTGTGGCCTCTGTGTCTCTGTCATCTCTGTATTGAAAACCGTCTTAACACAGAGATCACAGAGGACACAGAGGCACAGAGATCATTTCTGTTTCCCGATCGCGAAGAGACTGTTCGACGAACGGACGTACATCACTCCCTCTGACAAAGCGGGCGTCGCCATCAGCAACTCTCCCATCGAATTGGTGGCGACGTGCGCAAACTTCTCGCCCGCAGCAACCACGATGATCTCGCCGTCTTCATTCGACAGGTAAATCTTGCCGTCAGACGCAACTGGTGATGCACTGAAGCCACTGCCAACCACGGGCAGGCGTTGTCGATATAGCTCTTCACCGGTCTTCAACTTGTACGCATCAAACGTCCCGTTATTCGACAACACATAAAGAATGCCGTTGTAGATCAGCGGCGTCGGCATGTAAGAACCGCGACCTGTGCGGCTCCAGATAACTGTGTCGCTGCTCGTCTTTCCCTCAGGCAACGTCAGATCACCACGCGCGCCTGCTTTGACGACGAAGATCGGTCGTTCCGGTCCGCGGCCACTCACCACCACCAGAACGTCTTCATCAAAAATCGGTGTTGGAGCGGTGATCTTCGAGCTCTTACCGAGCCGCCAGAGCTCTTTGCCGGTACGCGGATCGTATCCGCGTATAAAATTCGACGCGTTCGTAACCAGCTCTTCGCCTTTCGACGTGCTGACGATGGTTGGCGTGCCCCACGAAGGAATCTCATCGCGATCAGTTTTCCAGACAGTCTTACCCGTCTTCGCATCGACGGCCATGATGAATGAATCGGCTTGCGTGTCACACTGGAGTATCACGAGATCTTTCCAGATGATGGGCGAACTCGCCGGACCCCATTCGACTGTCGGAACGTCGTAAGCGCCCGCATCGATGCGTCCGATATCAACTTTCCAGAGAAACTTTCCGTTAACGTCGTAAGCGTAGACGCCGTGCGATCCGAACCACGCAACGACGATGCGGCCGTCGGTTGCGGGAGTGGAGTTCGCATATGTTGCTTTGATATGGCGCTTCTCGAGTGGCTCACCCTGAAAAGCAACCTGTTCCCAAACAACTTTGCCGCTCTGTTTGTCGAGCGCGTAGATCATCCACTTGTGCAACGAGCGATCTTTGGAAGCGTCGCCGTCGCCGTAAAGACCCGGTCGAAACGTAGCCTTAGGATCGCTGCTGACCGCGCTGGTTACGAAGATGCGATTTCCCCAAACGACGGGACTCGAGTGGGCCAGACCTGGAATCGATGTGCGCCACAGAATGTTCTGACCTGTTTTCGCGTTCCACTCGTCAGGAAGATTTTGACCTTCGGCGACGCCTGAGGCGTGTGGTCCACGAAAAGATGGCCAACTGCCCTTGTCGGAAATCGCGCGTGAAGGCGGTTTAGCTTTCGATGTCGTCGTGATCTTCCGCGGCGGTTTGGCGACTGCGATGCCGGCTGGTAACCACGTGCCGCCGTCCATAATTATCTGTCGTACCTTACACGCGTCGGAAATCAGGTTAAATGTGACTTGCTTTCCGTCAGTGTTGTATCGATATTTACCTGGTCCATCACAACCACCTGGTCCACCGGACATCAAAAACTCAATTTCGGAACCTGAAGCTTTCCAACTTCCGGTGATTTTGGGCCACCCCTTGCCCTCCATTGAAAACGTGCCACCTGGATCGAAGCTGGCGGTGAAAACACCAAACGTCAATGGACTGGAAGGTAGTGCAGCCTTCGAGCGATGCTTCTCGATGTACTTGCGTGCGAACTCGTTCCAGTGTGGAGCTTCACGGAGACCGATCTTCGTCGCTTCGGCTTCGGCGTCTTCGATGGTCCAACCGTCGCGCAAGGCACGTCGAATCATCCAGAACGCACCGACGCGAATTGCGGCGGTGCAATGAATAAACGCAGGACGATTTTCCGGATCGTCGGTGATCTTCAGAAACTCTGCGACTTGATCTTCATTCGGATTGCCGTACACAACAGGGATGTTGAAGTAGCGCAGACCGAGCTCCTTCGCTTTTGCTTCTTCTTCCGCTGCGCGATGCTCGCTAGGTTGGCGCAAGTTGATGATCGACTTGACGCCTTCCGACTTGAGCTTCTCCAGGTGCTCCAGTTTGGGTTGACCGCCGGTGCAGAAGTCTTTGTTCACGCGCAGGAAGTTGCGGATGTCAGATAGGTTTTTTTGAGCGCTGACAGAGGAAACTACGAGCAACAAAAACGAAAAGATAAGGATGATTTTCATGGCTTGCCTCAAAAGTTATTTGCCACAAAAAGGCACAAAATGCACAAACGGTTAGTCAGGTATGGTTCAGTTTTCATTTAATTCTTTTTGTGCTTTTTGTGGCTAATCTATCTACCGAGTTAACTGTCGATACTTGATCCGGTGCGGTGTCTCGGCAGCCGCCCCGAGACGCTCTTTTCTATCAGCTTCGTAATCCGAGTAATTGCCTTCGAACCAGACTACTTTGCTGTCGCCTTCAAACGCGAGTATGTGAGTCGCGATCCGGTCGAGGAACCACCGGTCGTGCGAGATCACGACGGCACAGCCGGCGAAGTTCTCGAGCGCTTCTTCCAACGCACGCAACGTGTTGACGTCGAGATCGTTTGTCGGTTCGTCGAGGAGCAACACGTTAGCGCCTTCCTTCAGCATCTTCGCGAGATGCACTCGATTGCGTTCACCGCCTGACAGCATCCCGACTTTCTTCTGCTGGTCCGATCCGGAGAAGTTAAACCGCGCCACGTAAGCACGAGAATTAACTTCGCGATTCCCAAGCTTTAACAGATCTTCACCGCCGCTGATCTCTTCCCAGATCGACTTTTGCGGATCGAGCGTGCGGCTCTGATCGACGTACGCGAGCAAAACCGTCTCGCCTTTGCGAATCGAACCGGCGTCGGGCTGTTCCTGTTCAGTAATCATTCGAAACAGAGTTGTCTTCCCGGCGCCGTTTGGACCAATGACGCCGACGATTCCTCCGGGCGGAAGCGCGAAGTTCATGTCGTCGACGAGCAGGTTGTGACCGTAGCCTTTGCTCACGTGATCCGCTTCGATCACTACATTGCCGAGTCGTGGTCCGGGTGGAATGTGAATCTCGAGATCTTCTCGTCGCTTCTCCGATTCCTGCCGTAGCAAATCTTCATACGAGTTGATCCTGGCCTTACCCTTTGCGTGCCGGGCTTTCGGCGACATCCGAATCCATTCGAGCTCGCGTTGCAGCGTCTTTTGTCGTTCACTTTCTGATTTCTCTTCGCGTCGCAGACGTTCCTGCTTCTGTTCGAGCCACGAAGAATAGTTTCCCTTCCACGGAATGCCTTCGCCGCGATCGAGCTCGAGAATCCAACCCGCAACGTTGTCGAGAAAGTATCGATCGTGAGTGACGGCGATGATTGTGCCGGCGTAGCTCTGCAAGTGATGTTCGAGCCATGCGACTGACTCTGCGTCGAGATGGTTTGTGGGCTCGTCGAGCAAAAGGATGTCAGGTTTTTGTAACAGCAGACGGCACAGCGCAACTCGACGTCTTTCGCCGCCGGATAAAATTTTTACAGGCGTGTCAGGAGGTGGACACCTGAGCGCGTCCATTGCCATCTCGAGACGCGAATCGAGATCCCATGCTTCCTGTGCGTCGAGCTTTTCCTGCACTTCGCCCTGGCGTTCTAGAAGGGCTGACATTGCTTCGTCAGACATCTCTTCGCCAAACTTCGCGTTGATCTCGTCAAACTCTTTCAGCAGGTTCACTGTTTCCTGAACAGCTTCTTCGACAACTTCTCGCACGGTGCGCGAGTCGTCGATCAAGGGTTCCTGTTCGAGATAACCGACGGTGAAGCCCGGCGAGAGGACAGTTTGGCCGTTGAAGTCTTTGTCTACGCCGGAGAGGATGCGAAGCAGGGAAGATTTTCCGGAGCCGTTCAATCCGATCACGCCGATCTTCGCGCCGTAAAAATAAGAGAGATAGATGTCTTTGAGGACCGGCTTCTTGTCGTAAAACTTGCTGACGCCGACCATCGAGTAGATGACTTTGTTTGGTTCGGTACTCATGCGCTTGTCTTTATGCCACAAAAAGGCACAAAAAGCACAAAAGCATAAAGAAAATCATTTGTGTTTTTTGTGCCCTTTTGTGGCTTAACTCTTCAGCAACTCCTTCGCGTGGCGGCGGGCGCTGTCGGTGATTTCGGAGCCAGTGAGCATGCGCGCGAGTTCCTCGATCCGGCCGGCGCGATCGAGTTTGCCAACACTCACTTGCGTGCGGCCCTTCAATGCTTCTTTCTGCACAACGAGATGGCTATCGGCGAAGCGAGCGATCTGCGGCTGGTGCGTCACGCACAACACCTGATTTGTCTGCGACAACTTTTTGAGTTTGATACCAACGGCTTCGCTAACACGACCACCAATCCCCGTATCGATCTCGTCAAACACGATCGTGCGCGGAAACTGCGAACCATTCGCGACCGTCTTCAACACGAGCATCAGCCGCGATGCTTCACCACCTGACGCGACCCGCGCCAAAGGCTTCACCTCTTCGCCAACGTTTGCAGAGAAGTAAAACTCCGTGTGGTCGACGCCTTTCTGTGACTCACTCCTGTCCGACACCTGAACCTGAAACCTCGCGCGGTCCAACGCGACTTCCACAATTCCTTTTTCAACCGCTTTCTCAAACTGCTTCGCCGCTCGCACGCGCTCCTTGTGCAACTTGCGCGCGCGTTCGAGATAGTGTTCGCGAGCGGCTGAGATCTTCGCATCCAATTCCTTTTCGCGTTCGTCAGACGTTTCGATGTGGCGCAAACGATCTTCCGCACGCGCGAGATGATCGAGTGCGGCCTCTATCGATCCGCCATACTTGCGTTTAAGCCGCGAGAGCTCAGCGAGACGATCTTCAATCTCAGCCAACCGCGACGGAGAGAACTCAAGCCGATCGGCAAAGTCGCGCAGCGAAAACGAGAGATCCTCGAGCACTGCACGCGCGGATTCCAGCCCGTCTAAATAGTCTTTGAAGCTGGATTCATATTCGGCCAGTTCCTCGACTTCTTTCAAACTCTGCCGCACGCGCGTGAGTGCCGCATCGTCGTCTTCGTAAATGCGGCTGTAACTCGACTGGCAAAGTGTTGTCAGCTTTTCGACGTTTACCAACCGGCGTCGCTCTTCGTCCAGTCGATCGTCTTCACCAATCGACAACTCCGCACGCTCGAGCTCGGCGATTTGAAACTTCAGCGTATCGACGAGTTGAAACTTCTCCGCTTCATCGTGACGCAGCGAATCGAGCTCGCGCTGCAAGCTCGTCCATCGTTGATAGGCCTCGGCCACTTCCTGGCGCAACGCGGTGTTGCCTGCAAACGCATCGAGCAACTCGAGATGAGTCTCGGGATTGAATAGCGTTTGCTGATCTCCCTGCCCGTGAATGTCGACGAGAAACGGTCGCAGATCGCGCAGCAGCGCGTGAGTGGCGAGTTGGTTGTTGATGAAGATCTTGTTTCGACCAGTCGAGGAGATCTCGCGGCGGATAATCAATTCATTTGCCGGCTCTAACCCGGCGTTTTCAAGTAAGGCTTCGAGTTCGGCATTCGGCGTGACGGAAAACAGGCCCTCGATCGACCCGCGCTCACTTCCTGTTTTCAGAAGTTCACTGGTAAATCTGCCGCCAATCAGCACACCGAGCGCGTCAACAATAATCGACTTCCCCGATCCAGTTTCACCGGTAAGCAGATTAAGCCCAGTCTCAAACTCAACCTGCATATCATCAATTAGAGCTATGTTTGAGATGTTCAGGAACTGAAGCATCGGGGAGAGATTTTACACGTGGTGACAAGCCTGCGATAGCCTGCGAAGCAGGCGCAAGAATAAAGCCTGGGGCGTAAACCCCAGGACCGAGTGTTTAATACAAAAATAAGCCCGCGAAGCGGGTGACGGCGTCGGGCTGCCACCCGCTTCGCGGGCTCCTCATGAAATTACCGTGTCCTACCTGGGGCTTACGCCCCAGGCTTTATGCTGACGCCTGCTTCGCAGGCTAGAACGTGTACCGAAGCGCGAACTGCATGATGCGGCCGGCCTTGGTTTCGTTCAGTGGGGCTTGGGTTGAGGTGAAGCGCCCGAAGTCGGAGTTTGGATTGCCACCGAGGAAAGGATCTGATCCCAAACTCAAGTCAGCGATGGTTGAGCCATCGAATCGCTGAGTGTTGGTGACATTGAACACTTCCCAACGGAACTGTAATGCGTGTCCCTCCCAGGGCATCTTGAACGACTTGTATAAGCCCATGTCGAGCGAGATGTAGCCTGGGCCGCGCAGAATGTTCCTGTCGCCTATTTCACCAGGTCGCGCCGGTCGAAAACTACGATAGGCTGCGACCACATCCCTAAACAGGTTCGGTGTTCCGTTTGGTCCATTCTGTGTAGGAGACGATTGCACTGGCCGCACTCGAACGCCGTTTGATTGCGCGTTCCAGTTTGTGGCCCAGACACAGCAATCGATTGGTGCGCCCGTGAACGCTCCGGCAATCGGAAGGCCACTGTTCCAACGGAAAATTCCCGTGGTTTGCCAGCCGCCAAACGCCTGTTCCACAAACCCGCTCGCGTCCGTAAAGAATCGCTTTCCACGACCGAATGGGATTCCGACCACCCAGTTGGCATTGATGATATGCCGGGCATCGAAATCCGAAGACGAGTAGTTTGCTTCCGGAGTCAGTGCATTAACGATGAACGCAGTGCCGTAGCTCGCCGAGTTCTGCAAACCCGAAGCATTGTCGAGCGAGTGGCCGTACGTGTAGTTGAAGTCAAACGTGACGTCCTCGCGCAGCCGCTGGCGCAAACTGAACTGCATCGCGTTGTAGTTTGACCGTGCGATAGTCGAGAACGCTGAGAGCGCTCCAAACTGTGGTTGATAGAACAGGTTGTTGATTATTCCCGGTCCACCGCCGAAGGCTCGGAACGGGCAGGTGGTGCAGTCGGGGCGATCGTCCCATTGCAGTTGCAGGAACGTGTAGTCAACTGTATCGCCGCCGCCGAGAGCCGCCGGAGCCACGTGAGCGTAGGCCGCTTGTGTCGGGGTCAACGAAGTATCTCCCCACCATTCCGGCATGAACGGGAAGAAGTTGTTGAAGAACGGAATATCCGGCACTGAATTAATCTCGCGGTTTTCATACCGCCAGCTCACCAGTTGGTTCACTGCCTCGTAATAAGTCATCCCGGACTGTGGGTCGCGGATGTTGTTGAGTTGCATGATGTCGCGTGTAGCAAGCAGGTTGCGCGCGAAGCGACTGACCCAACTAGCTTCGAACGAAAGTCCTTTGCCGATTTCGCGGCCATAGGAGAAGTTAAAGCTGTAGTTGAAAGGCGTCGTTATCCCCTGGTCCAACGAAGTCTCGATGCGTTGATCTTCATCCGACGGAACAGTCAGTGGGAAGTTCAATGTGGTCGGAATTGCACCAGTCGAACCCGGGAAGGGAAGTACGCGCACGTCCGGATTGAATCCGTTGAACTGTGGTCCGAGCTCACCGTCGATCACATCGAACGTGTTTGCGTTGATGTTACGCGCGGAAGTGAAGCCGGCCAGGTTATTGAGATCGAAATTGACTGCGAGCGCGCTGCCAATTCGATCGTAGGTCATACGAAAGCCACCGCGAACCACGCTCTTGCCATCGCGTCCGAGGAATTTGCCAAGGTCGGGCGACCATGCAAACGAAACTGACGGCGCCCAGTTGTTCCAATCCTGCTTGTAGTAGCCGGGAGCGTTGTTGGCCTTGCCGCCGAGGACGAAAGTGATCGGCTCGGTAAACGGCATGCCCTGGTTAGAACTCGCGACGCGCTGATTGAAATAATCAGTCAGGTTCACGTTTGGCACAACCTGAAGTCCATTTCGCTCATACACGGGAGTCGAGGTGGACCAGCGAATTCCATAATTCAATGTGAAATTCGGACGCATCCGCCAGGAATCCTGGAAGTACCATTCGTATTCTTCGGTTGCGAATGAACGATCCGTCGGTGTTCCGACTTGTTGAAGCTGGCCACTCGCGTCGTACACGAGATTGGCGCTGTATTCTGAGTAGCGACCGATTACTGACGCGAGAGCATCACGCAAATCGTTTGAGCTCTCAAAGTCAGAGAACGGATCGGTGATGACCGCGCCGGACACGTTGTAGAACGACGGATTGATGATCGCCTGATCAAACGAGGCGGCCAGTGAGTTGCGGTTGTTTCGAATGAGACGAACGTTTGCGCCCAATCCCCAGGTGTGATTGCCGCGCACCCACGAAACGTCGTCCACGAAATTGTGAACCGGTGTGGTCCGTCGCAGTGTTCGCGCATAGGCCGCTGGTGAAAAGATGAACCGGAAGTTCACACGGTTTTCATTCGAATCGCCATTCTGTGTAAACGATGCGCGCGTCAAGCCGTAGCTGAAACGATTGACCATCGAGTTGTTGACTGTCCACGTGTGACCGACAGCGATACCCTTCGGATGATTCCACGTGGTCAGCGGCGGCGTATCCGGGAAGCACTGAACGTTGTCGCCTGCCACACTGCAATCAGAATTGGCATAGACTGCGCGCGTTACAAGGTCGTTCTGATAGTTACCACGAACAAACAGCGTCTGGCTGTTGGTCAGATTGAAGTCAAACCGGCCGATGTACGTGTTCAACTCTGTCGGAGTCTTTGCGTTGAAACGAAATCCGCTGGTGTTGAGACCATCGCCAACGGTTGAATCATTGGCGGGATATCGTTGTGCTGCACCTGCGAGCACGGCGAGTCCGGCCGGATTGATGCCCGGGCTGGTTCCGTTGGCAGCGATGTACGCTGATTCGATCTCACCGGGCGTAAGACAATTCACGCCGGCTGGAGTTCCCGGAGGACAGCCCGGATCGCTGTCGCCGCTCTCTGTGCGGAAGCGAACTATTCCCTGGCCCAAAGTTGGTAACGGCACTTCGCGGACTACCGATGTCGCAGTCGCTTCGCGAAATCCTTCATACGTGAAAAAGAAGAACGCGCGGTCTTTCTTAATTGGACCACCAACCGAACCGCCGAAAATGTTTCTCAACAACTGCGGGCGTTCGACGCCGGCTGCGTTGTTGAAGAAATCATTTGCCGTGGTGACAGTATTGCGGTGAATCTCGAACAGTGATCCATGCCAATTATTAGAACCCGAGCGCGTCACGAGTGAAACCTGCGCGCCCGATGAACGACCCTGTTCGGCGTTCGGATTCGTAGTGGTTACACGAAACTCCTGTAGCGAATCGCGCGTGACTCTCAACACGCTTGCAAACGCTTCGTCAGTAACGATGTCGAGACCGTCCTGTTGCTCGTTGACGTCAACACCATCGAGTGTGATGTTCGACTGGTCGGCACGACCGCCGTTCACGAAGCCACTGCGAGTGACGCCCGGTTGAAGCGAGAGCAGGCCGACGACGTTATTCGCGTTCAGCGGTAATTCAACGATGCGTTTTCTTTCGAATGAATTTCCCAGACTCGCATCGCTGGTGTTGATGGCAGCTTCGGCAGCAGACGTGACGTCGACTGTTTCAGATACAGCGCCGATCTCGAGTTGCACGTCGCGAACTGTCGGTGTGTCGACGAGCGCGACGAGTCCTGATGCAGACGCGGTCTTGAAGCCTGGAGCAGTTATATCGAGTTTATAAGTGCCGGGCGGAATTGCTGTGAAGACGTAGGCACCGTCCTGGTTGGTTTGTTGTGTACGCGTGAAGTTTCTAGACGGGTCAGTTAACGTCACGGTCGCGCCGCTCACGAGATTGCCCTGGGGATCTTTAACTGTGCCCTGGACAGTAGAACTTCCCGACTGAGCGTAAGCCGTCATCGCGAAAAGGACTGAGACAAGCAACGAGGCAAGAGCAACGCCTCCAACTCTGCTTTTAGTCATAAACATCTCCCTGGTTTCCTTTTTCGATCAGATCCATTCTGATGTGTGTATCTCTAGTTTTTGGAATACTTTAGAAGCATCCAGGGGGAGACAAAATTCGAGTGCGTGAGAATGCAGTTATTGTTCCAGTTGAGGTAATGAGTTTTTAATAAAACAAATCGCGAGGTTATCCAGAGATCGAGTCCAAGAAACCCAAGTCCATTGCCGATTTTGAACTGCGAAAAATTCACTCGGTATACAAACTTGTGTAATCTGTGTTTAGTTATTCTATGCCCTTAAACCTGATCGACATCTTTCTCCTGATCGTGATCGCGTTGAACCTCGCGAACGGGTACCGGCGCGGGTTTGTTCATGGAGTAATCGATCTGGCTGGTTGGGTCGTGGCTCTCATTGCAGGGCTGCGCTATCACCAGCCGGTTGCACAGTGGCTTGGTCCAAACATCGATCTATGGTCTGAAGTTTGGGATCAGCCGGTCGCGTTCATACTCGTCGCACTCATCGCGGGCATCATTGTTCAAGTAATTGGTTACTGGTTGTTGAAACGTTTGCCCGAAGACATTCATGAACGTTCGTTCAATCGCATCCTCGGTTTGGCGCCCGGTTTCATAAACGGATTAATCACGGCTGCGATCCTGTCTGCACTGTTGCTCGCGGTCCCGCTGAGTGAAACTTTGACTGCGCACACACGAGAAAGTGCCCTCGTGAATCGACTTGGGGTTTATGCAGAACGGCTCGAGGGGCAGCTTCGTCCGGTCTTTGGTGAAGCGATTGCACGTTCGTTGAACCTTTTGACGATTCGGCCGGATTCGAACGAGCGCGTCGAGCTACCGTTCACTGTTGAGACCTCGAAACCGCGGCCGGATCTGGAAAAACAAATGTTAGACCTTGTGAATCGTGAGAGGCAGGCTGCGGGATTAGCGCCGTTGGCCGCAGATCCGGAGCTGACGGAAGTTGCGCGACGTCATTCGGCTGACATGTTCAAGCGCGGTTACTTTGCGCACGACACACCCGAAGGACTCACGCCATTCGATCGAATGCGTGAGGGAAACGTTCGCTTTCTCACGGCGGGTGAAAATCTCGCACTCGCGCCGACGATCTCAGTCGCGCACACGGGGTTGATGAACTCACCCGGCCATCGCGCGAATATTTTGCGTAAAGAGTTTGGGCGCGTTGGGATCGGAGTGATGGATGGTGGGATGCGCGGATTGATGGTTAGCCAGGAGTTTAGAAATTAAGCCACAAAAGGCACAAAACAAAGCCACAAAAGGCACCAAATCCTTAAAGCATTGGTACCTTTTTGTGGCTTTGTTTTGTGCCTTTTGTGGCTAATACTTATTCGTGCTTCGCTTCTTTCGGCACCACCTCGAGCGTCAATTTCTGCACGCCGCGAATCACCGTCACCGGCGTCCTTTTGCCGATGCGTTCATCCGTCAACAACTTGTGCAGGTCGTCGATTCCATGAATCGGATAACCGTCAAACTCGATCACGAGATCGCCACTCAACAAACCCGCCTCCTTCGCGGCACTCGTATCACCATTCGTCTCAAACGAAACGATCAGCACTCCACTCTCAACCGGTAACTGGTAGAACCGCACAATGCGTCGCGGTATCGGAACGTTCTGACCCGCCACGCCGATATAACTTCGACTGATTTTGCCATCGCGAATCAAACGCCCGGCGACGAACTTCGCCGTGTCAATCGACGTTGCAAAGCAGATTCCCTGTGCCGGCAAAATCGTCGCGGTGTTCACGCCGATAACATCGCCCCGCGAGTTCACGAGTGGACCACCTGAGTTGCCGGGATTGAGCGCCGCATCCGTTTGTATCACTCCGTCCATCAGCCGGCCTGACTGCGCTCGCAACGTGCGTCCCAACGCGCTCACGACCCCCGCCGTCACCGAATACTGGAACCCGAACGGATTTCCGATCGCGATCACCAGCTGACCGACGCGAATCGACAGCGACTCGCCGAGTTTCGCGGGAATGAGATTCGGCGCGGTGATCCGGATCACTGCCAAATCCGTGTCGGGATCGTCGCCAATCAACTGCGCCTGAAACTTTCGACCGTCCATGAGCGTGACGTCGATCCGCGACGCGCCATGCACGACGTGGCTGTTCGTCAGTATGAAACCGTCAGGCGTAAAGACGAATCCGGATCCGCTTCCGGTAAGTTCGTCCCTGGTGTCGCGCTTGCCGCGGCTCCGGCCACTTACCTGGATGAAAACCACCGAGGGGCTCACCTTTTCTGCCGCTTCGATAACCGCGCGCGAATAGGCATCCAGTAATCCCTCGTCGTTGTGAACCGTCGTCTGCGCGGGCGCGCTTTCCGCAACCACCTCTCCTTCAACATTGATTTTTCTTGCGACTGCGTACTTCATTTGTATCTCCTGATCTAATTAGCTGTGTTAGATGCCATCGGACGCCGCGCCGTGGCACTTCTTATACTTCTTACCCGATCCGCAGGGACACGGGTCGTTGCGTCCAGGACGTGGCGTCTCGTACCTGACGGTTGGATTCTTCAACTCGTCGCCGGTAACAAAACGCCATTGCCCTTGTTCACGTTCGAATAAACTCTTTTCCCGGTGGTTTTCGTCTCTTCCCTTTTGCGTAAATTGCGCCTCGAAAGACACGTAAGCCTTGTTATCGTTGACTTCTTTCGTCTCCAGAATCTGCAATCCGCGCCACGTCGAGTTTTCAGACCATTCGCGGATGAACGAGCGATCGACCTCATGTCTCGTCCGCGAATGGGTAGAAGAAACGATAAACTCGACCGCGCCTGTTACAAAAGCGGAGTACCGGGCGCGCATCAACTCTTCCGCCGTTTGACTCGCGCGCGTGCCATTGATGACGGGTTCACAGCACTCTGTGAAAGCCGCGCCTGAGCCGCACGGGCAAGTTAAATTATCTTCGGTCATAAACGCGAAATCTACCTGGCTTCGTAAATTAGTACCTTCTTCTTCATGCTCTTTCCAACCAGGAATCCACCGAGGGCTCCCACACCCGCGCCGAGCACTGTCAACACGCCTATCGCAATGTTATCAAAGTCTGGAAAAGTATCGTCTCCCGCGCTACCGATGGCTCCCGTTATAGCTCCTGCACCCGCGCCCAATCCCATTCCAATCAGAGTTGCTTTTTTAGCAGAGTTTCCACTCGTCTGGTGAACGGTGCGGATGTCGTCGCGCTTTATTTCCCTGGAAGTGTTCTTGACCATCAGCGTCAATGCTGTATCAGTAACGTTACTTAATGTTCCGTCGACCTTGTTTCCGTTTCTTAGCTTTACTGAGAGTTTGCTTCCGGTGACGACGGAGTTAATCCGCGACCAATCACTGATTGACGCTTGGGCCGCCGTTGTCACAGAAGAGAGCAGAAGTGAAGTCAGCAGGATGACTATGGTTGCAAATCGTCGGGTCGTAATTCGCATAGTCGTCTCCTTATCGAGTGAGTGTTTTTTTGCTATGAAACTGTGGCGTGGACGTGGATACAGTAGCAGAAGCACCTGTAAATTATCCACACCGGCGGGATGGTCTAATGGTATGATTGCGCGCGCTCACGGAGGACCTCGACCATGACCACTCGCACCGGATTGCTGACGATTCTGATCGCTGCTCTACTGCTGACCTTGCTGTTAAGCGGTTCAGACCTTTCTGTTGTTACCAGGGCACAGGATGATGACGCCTACGAAGAAGAAGTACTCAAAGGAAAAGACTTGCTTCGACGTCGCCAGTACGAAGACGCCTTGAAGAGTTTCAAGCGGGCGAACGAGATGCGCGGCAAGAAGTCGGCCGAGTGTTTCAACTTGATGGCCGACGCCTATTACGGGCTGGAGGCTTACAAAAACGTCATAGAGTCGGCCGACAAAGTTCTTGAGTTTGCAGGCGACGACAAGCGGCTCATTTGTAACGCATACAACAACAAAGGCCTGGGCCTTCACGCAACCGCTGAGAAGAAGGATCAAAAGAAGCTTCAGGCCGCAGAGGCAACATTTCGGCAAGCGCTGTCGCTCGAATGTGCGATGCCCGTCATCCACTACAACCTTGGCATGACGCTGTTTCAGTTGAATCGAGATCCAGAAGGGGTTGCCGAGATGAATCAGTACATCAAGGCACAATCTAACGGACCATACGCTGAGATGGCGCGAAAGCTAGTTGAGAACCCGCGCCGCGCGCGCGAGAACTACGCTCCCGATTTCTCCTTCACTTCTCTGCAAGGCGAATACATTTCGCTTGACGACCTTCGCGGGAAGGTTATCGTTTTGGATTTCTGGGGAACGTGGTGCCGGCCGTGCGTTGACTCAGTTCCTTCACTGCGCGCGATGCATAAGAAGTATTCCAAAGAACCGTCGTTCGTGATGCTTGGGATCAGCTCGGATGGCGACGAAGATACGTGGAAGGAATTCACTGAAAAGAACAAGATGATCTGGCCCCAGTATCGCGACCGCGATCGACGCATTCATCGCGCGTTTGGAATACGAGCATTCCCCACCTATATCCTGATCGATCACGAAGGAATTGTGCGGTTCGCAACCATCGGCGCTAGCTGGGAGCGCTCAGCAGATCTCCACTCAGCAATTCAGAAGCACGTGAAGATCGTTGCAAAGAGTACTGAAGCTAACTGACTACAGTTTTAGCCGGCCAATAGTGCCATTCGCGCCAGCGCCCCATCCGACAGAGTTTCCGGGAACGAAGCTAAGTGTGTCGAAACCTGGACCATCGAGAGGTTTCCAGGTTTGTCCATCATCCGTCGAGTAGTCGCCGCCTGACGGGCCAAGTGCCACCAGCGTCTTCGTCCCGGGCACGTAGGCCACCACCGATCGAAAACCTGACAAACCTTTTACGAGTGTCCAGGTGATTCCGCCGTCGTTTGTAACTGCCAGGTTATCGACAGCTTCCTTTTCCTGACGATAATCACCACCCGCAATCACACCGTGCTTTGCATCACGAAACGCGATCGAGAAGATGCCGGAGGATGATCCGGCGGCAAGAGGAGTGTCGGACACTTGCCACGTGCGTCCACCGTCTGCTGTTCGCAACACGCGGGCTCTCGACGCTGCGCCGGTTCCGATCCACGCATTCGACTTTCCAAACACTGCGATGTTGGTGCCACTTGCGGCGAACGCGCCTTCGTTCTCAAGCGCTGCCGGTAAGTTCTTCGCCGGCACGCGTGACCAAACACGCCCGCCGTCGTTTGTAGTCAGTATGTACAACTGACCATCGACCGAGTCGCCGAAGACGATGCCATTGTTCGCATCCCAGAACGACATCGCGTCAAGAAACGCTTTCGGCTCTTCATTCTTGAACTGCATGGTCCACGTCTTACCCGCGTCGGTAGTCTTGTAAATCCGCGATGCCGGACCATTTCCGATCGCAAGCACATAAGCCGTCTGGGCATCGATTGCATCCACGTCACGAAAATCGAGAGCGTCGCTCGTCACCGTAAGCTTCTGCCACGTCGCACCACCATCACTGGTCCTCAACACCGTCGACCCCGCGCCACTGGCCCATGCAACCTTCTCGCTCACCGCACTCACCCCACGCAGCCGCACAATCACACCACTCGTCTGCACGGTCCAACGCGGTACTAAAAAAGTCACCACAATTATTAACTGTAAAACTTTCATTGTCATCCCTCAGTCATTCTAACAACGTGACGCTGGCTGACGTCGATTCCCAAGTTACTTTACTGTAACTCGCATACCAATGGTGATGTGTCCAAGGTTTTAGCAAATTGTAACCTTCTAATGTCGAGCTTGACTCGCCATATACCATTGTTGAACGGAGGTCTCGAATGAAAGCAAAATTCGCTGTTCTTATCTTGCTTCTTTCTGTCAATACAGAGAAGTGTCGTTGCTGAGAGAGAATCCTTTTGTAGGAGGTGATTATTATCCTGGCGATCTCCTTTCAGCGGTAATGCAGGTTGAACCCAGCTTTTGGCAAAGCCATGAAGACTTGTATTGGAGTGTCTCCGAAATTGTAGCCGGACTTCCGGCGCTCATGAGTGATCTTACAAGCGCCATACACCGATTTGATGCTCTCGCATCTGCTGAGGAACTGAAGTCCGAATAAGTTCAAACGTTGCAGCTTCCGAAAGTTATCAGCGTCACACAAACGAGTACGCAATAACAAAGCCGCCGATGTTCACCGCCATGAAGAGCAACGTCTCACAAGCGAAGAGCACCACTGCCTTCGAAATCGTCATGGGCCACTTCTGCTGATACACCCTGCGTAACGCGAACAGGAGATAGATGAATGCGACGGGATAAAACATCGTCAAGATAAACGACGGCAGCTTGAAGCCGACGGCGGCGGTGGCGAGGAATAGGACCGCAAACGAACTCTTGCAGAAGAAGTCGAACGAGTAGTAGTAAAGCGAAAAGATCAGATGCTCGACGTAGTACTTCTTCATTCGGAAATACAGCGCCGCTAAAAACGTCCCCGAGATCAACACACTAAAGAACCGCAACACACTCGCATACTTTTCCGCTTTCTGAACCACCTGGTCCGCCAGTACGACGGGATCGATTCCTCTCTGTCTTGCCATGCTAATCGTCACCGAATGTCGACCGATTCTCTCGCTCGAGCCGCCGCGAACCTCTGACAACACACCCCACGCAAACAGAAAATAGAGCGCACTAAAAGTCAGATACAGTTTTACTGGACCAATATAGTTTCCTCGGCGGCCCGCGAGGTATTCGACGGCGAGCAAGCCGGGACGAAGCATCACGGCCCAAAGAGTTCTTAAGATTTTGCTGATTTCAAGGTCGGTAAAGTCGTTGATTACACGTCCGACGAACCGTTTGAGAGACAACTCGTCGAGGTGGATCTTCTTCTGACCACACTCGTGACAATGACTTCCGAGCAGAGAAGTGCCGCAATTAGGGCAGTTTTCAAGGGGAGTTGCTGCGAGGGTATCCATGCCATCCACAGAATTTGCAGATTGGATATAATACGCCGCGCGCGAAAAAGCCAGTGCGATCTTCCATTCACCATGATCGGGCAACTCCTCCTCCATTATCGTGTCGTCGAAAAGATTGGTGAAGGTGGCCAGGGCACCGTTTACAAAGTCATCGACACCACGCTCGATCGCCCTGCGGTCATCAAGGTCCTGCCGCCTGATCTGACTGACAGCGCTTCCAACCTGGCGCGATTCGAACGCGAAGCAAAACTCGCCTCATCACTGGACCACCCGAACATCTGCACAATCTTCGGCCTGCACAAAGTTGGCGACATTCATTTTATAGCCATGCAGTACATCGAAGGCCGCAATGTGCGCCAGTTGGTTGATGGACGACCACTCGATCTGCGTCGCGCACTCACGATCGCGATTCAAGTGACAGACGCACTCGCCGCAGCACACAGCCGCGGCATCGTGCATCGCGATATCAAAGCGCGAAACGTGATGGTCACACGTTCGGGCACGGTGAAGGTGCTCGACTTCGGTTTGGCTAAACTGATTGAACCTTCGAATACGGGCTCGAGCGATCCGCAACTCACCGAAATCGGAGTGCCTTACGGAACGTCCACATACGCAGCGCCCGAACAAGCGCAAGGGTTGAAGGCCGATCATCGCGCAGACATTTTTTCAACCGGCGTATTGCTTTACGAGATGCTCGCCGGAACGTGGCCTTTCCGCGGCAAGACCGCTTTGGACGTGCGTTACGCAGTGGTCTATCACCAACCGAAGCCGATCACTGAAGCGCGTGGTGACGACTCGCCGGCTTTACGGCGCATTCAGGAAATTCTCGATAAAGCTCTGGCGAAAGTCGCTGACGATCGTTACCAGCGAATCGAAGACATGCGCAGCGACATGCAGGAACTGCTTCGCGAAGTCGATATAGATTCCACTAACACAAACACTCTGACTGATGCGCCGACGGTGCCTCCCACCTGGACCAAACAGGCGAACTTTTGGACCACGTCACGCAAGGTCACCGCTACTGCCGCGGCAGCGCTAGCGATTATGGCGCTCGTGATGATTCTGTTTCAGGCTAACAAATCCGAGGAAGACGGCGCCGGGATCAACTCATTGGCCGTACTTCCATTCACGAACAATGATCCGGGCAGTGAATATCTTTCAGACGGGATAACGGAGAGTTTGATCGAGACCCTGTCGCGAGTTCCCAACCTGAAAGTGAAATCGAGAAGCACTGTCTTTCACTACAAAGGCCGCGAAACCGATCCGAAAAAGATCGGACGCGAGCTCGGTGTTCACGCATTGCTTTCGGGAAGCATCAGCCAGTCAGGCGATGATCTCACGGTGCAAGTGGAACTGATTGACGTGAGGGATGATAGCCACTTGTGGGGAGAACGTTACGATCGAAAAGTCTCAGAGATAGTTGCGTTGCCGCAACAGATCACGCGCGACGTGTCTGAACGATTGCGTTCGCGCGCGGATGGAGTGGACCACGCGCAGTTGGCGAGAACCTACTCGCCTGATTCCGAAGCGTATCGCCTCTATCTTCAAGGTCGTTACAACTGGAACAAACGAACCGTCGAAGGACTGCAAAAAGGAATTGAATTCTTTGGTGAGGCGATCAGGCGTGACCAGGATTACGGACTCGCTTACGCAGGACTCGCCGATTGCTATCTGCTGCTGAACGTGTACAACGTCGCTTCAGCGAACGATTCTTTCCCGAAAGCTGAAGCCGCATCGAAGAGGGCGCTTTCGATCAACGAGAGTTTGGCGGAAGCGCACACCTCGCTTGGTTTTGTGACCTATCGTTACCATTTGCGATGGACGGAAGCAGAGCACCATTTCAAGAAAGCAATCGCACTGAATCCTAACTACGCGACGGCGCATCAGTGGTACGCAAGTTATCTCGCCGCGACCGGGCGACTGGATGAAGCAGTTGTGCAGGCGAAGACCGCGCACGAGCTGGAACCGTTTTCGTTAACCATTTACAGCGACTACGTGCGGAGTCTTTATTACGCGGGGCGGCTTGACGAAGCTAAAAAAGAGTCGTTAAAACTCATGCAAATGGATCAGAGTTTCATGCGCGCGCATTACGAGCTGGGGCTCATCCTTGAAGAGGAAGGGAAGCTTGATGAGGCGATCGCGGAATTCAAGCTCGCGTTAAAGTCTTCTCCCGATAATACTACGGCGCTGACGGCGTTGGGCCATGCGCAGGGAATGGCAGGGAAGAAGAGCGACGCGGAAAAAGTAATCAGCAGGCTCCGGGAACTTTCGAAACAGCAGTACGTCTCGCCGTATCAGACGGCAGTGGTCTATGCCGGGCTCGACGAGCGCCAGCTCGCTCTCGACTGGTTGGAGAAGTCGCGAGAGGAGCGATTTAATTGGCTACCGTTCGTGCAGATCGATCCGGTGTTTAAGAATCTGCGATCTGAATCGCGGTTTTTGGAGTTGTCGAAGAGTTTAGGATTGAGCAAGTAGAGTGCGCCGCCGCGCCGAAGGCGCGAAATATGATTAGAGTGCGCCGCAGCGCCGAAGGCGCGAAATATGATAGCCAGGGGCAAGCGCTGAGCGCAGCGAAGCGCGTCGCCCCTGGTTAGCGGGAGTAAATTCTGAAGAGCACTGAAAGTGCGAAATATCATTAGCCTTTGATCATCTATTCCGCTCTTTCAGAGCTTCGCGCTCATTGTTCGTTCTTTTCAGGGGCGACGCGCTTCGCTGCGCTCAGCGCTTGCCCCTGGCTATCATATTTCGCGCCTTCGGCGCTGCGGTACGCAGGCTAACGGGTCTTTGGTCAGCGCTTGCCCTGGCTATCATTTTTCGCGCCTTCGGCGCTGCGGTACGCAGGCTTACGGGTCTTGCGCTCAGCGCTTGCCCCTGGCTATCATATTTCGCGCCTTCGGCGCTGCGGTACGCAGGCTAACGGGTCTTGGTCAGCGCTTGCCCCTGGCTATCATATTTCGCGCCTTCGGCGCTGATAACCACACAAACACAAGAGTCTTTCTATGAACATTTCACGTCGAAAATTCTTATCAACAAGCGCGAAGTCTGCGGTGGCTGTTTCGGTCTTGCATTCGTTCCCAACCACGCTTTTCGCACAGTCAGCGGCGATGCAGTCCGTTTTCGCGAGGCTCGACGAATACATAGCGCGACACATGCGTGAAACCGGCGCGCCGGGAATGACGCTCGCCCTTGCAAATCGCGACGGATTAATCAGAGCGTCAACTTACGGCTACGCCGACACGAAGGCCGGTCTCCGAGTGGTGCCCGAGACGATGTTTGAGATTGGCTCCGTTTCGAAATCATTTGTCGGCCTTTTGCTCTTGCAGTTGTACGACGAGAAAAAGCTCGATTTCAACAGGCCGGTCGTCGAATACCTTCCGTGGCTGAAGATCAATTCGAAGTTTGAAGCGATCACAACGCATCACATTCTGAGTCACACGGGCGGACTTCCCGGCGCACCGCTTCTCCTTGACGCGCTGCTCGGTGAATTGTGGACCGCGTACGCGCCAGGCAAGCGCTTTCTTTATTCGAACACCGGCTACAACATCCTCGGCTTCCTGATCGAAGCGATCGACAAACGCTCCTTTGCCGACTCGATGCGCGCGCGCATTCTTCGCCCGCTGGGAATGACTGCGAGCTCTCCAATCATCACAAACGATTTGCGCAAACTCATGGCCGTCGGGTATGAGCCGCTTAGCGAAGGGAGGCCTTTTCCTCTTCGCGGTCCACTCGCCGAAGCACAATGGATCGAAGTCGATATCGCCGCCGGAAGTATCGCTTCAACACCGGCCGACATGGCGAAGTACATTCGCATGCTTACGAATCGCGGCGCACTGCCAAAAGGCCGGCTCATCTCTGAAGACAGCTTCGCGTTGTTTACGAAGCCGGCGATCAACTCCCCATATCGTGGCGAGCCCGCGTCGTATGGTTACGGACTCTGGGTCAGCGACATCGAAGGACATATGCGTTTGCGACACACCGGCGGAATGGTTGCTTTCAGCTCGTCGATTGATGTTGATGTGACTGCCGGCATCGGTGCCTTCGCATCAGTGAACGCAAACCTGCGCGGGTATCGACCGGTTGCGGTGACAAGGTATGCAATCGAGCTCTTCAACGCCTCGCTTGCAGGGAAGTCACTTCCCGAGTCGCCTCCGCCTCCGCCTTCTCCTGACGCAGTGAAGAACGCGGCGGAATATGCCGGAGTCTACACGTCGCCTGACGGAAAGAAACTCGAGCTCGCCGCCGAAGGTGAAAAGCTCATTCTCGTGCATGGTGGGCGGCGGATCACACTCGAGCGTGCGGGCGCAACCGGCGATCGGTTCATCGTGAAGCATCCCGACTTCGAAACGTTTCTGCTCGGATTCGTGCGTGAGAGTCAGAAAGTGACGCAGGCGGTTCATGGCCCTGATTGGTACATGGCCGCAAATTACACTGGCCCAAAGACTTTCGAAACTAAAAAGGATTGGGAGCCGTTTGCCGGACATTATCAAAACGACAGCGCGTGGTACGGTGATACGCGGGTTGTGTTGCGCAAGGGCCAGTTGTTCGTCGACGGTGTTCAGCCGCTGATTCCGAGAGGTGACGGGAAGTTTGGAATCGGAGATCCCGAGGCGCCTGATTGGATTGGTTTTGAGTCGATCGTTGACGGACGCGCGATGCGATTGAACTACTCAGGCATCATTTTCCGGAGAGTGTTCACGCCGTAGAGGAAATCATTGGTCAATTATCATTTGACATTTGTCAATTATCATTTTGAAGACCTCCGGCTTCCGAAAAAAATAATAATTGACAAATGTCAAATGATAATTGACGAATGATTCCGATCAATGATTCCCAACCAATTGATCGATTTCGTCGCACCTACATCAAAAGCGCCTCAACCCTGTGCGCATGCACCATCTCCTCACACGGTGACCATGCGAAGACGGTGAATCGTCCGTCCTGTGAAGCCACGAGAGCGAGCGAGTCGCGCTGATCGTTCACAAACTGCGCGGCAGATAAATGTCTTGTGCCGCCATGCTCTGTGGGTTGGACCACTACCGGTACGTTTCCAACAATCGGTTCCGTTATCACCCACTTGTCAACCGGAGAACTTCCTTCACTTCGCCTGATCTTCGCGCCGAACGCTTGTACTTCATACCGATCGTTGATGACCGTTGCGCCGTCGACTGCCGATAGTCCGCCAATCGTATCCACCACTCTAGCGAGCGCACTTTCCCACTGCCTGCGATCTTCTTCATCCCACTTTTTGCCGCAACAATTCTGAGAGCCCGATAAATTGTGGCGTGATCGAGTAAAGAACCGGCTGTGCGATTGATTCACGCCAACGATCGCTTTCGGACGGTACGACGAGCAGCGTTCCTCCGTGTCCCTGAGCACGCATCGAAGTGCTGAGTTGGACCAGCACGTTCAACGAGTGATGTGGTCCGTTGGTCGCAGCCGCAGTGAAAGCCAACAACGCCTTGAGCAGCGCGGGGCAATCGGGAAGGCTCGTGCCTTTCTCATCGATGACTTTGACCTGCTCACCTTTTAGAACCGCAACGTTTGCGTACTTTCCAAAACCATTGAGCCGGCGATGCTTGACGACCAGTAGTCCCGGTTCGACGTCTTCCAACACGAAACAGAGATTCGGAATCGATCGCGTGATTCCCCATAACCTGAGTTCATCTCCGAGTGGCCAAACTCCGATGTGAATCTCGGGTCGCTCAACCGCCGGCGCGAGTTTGCGAAGAACGCCGGGGTGCAGCGGCAGCGCATGCTCAAACATCATCGGTTGTCGCGACTGGTCCGGCGGAAGATACGCCAGGGAGATCTTAGGGAAGCGGCCTTCTTCCGGTCGAAAGCTGGCCCAGAACGTTGCATTAATGATCTCAGCGACCGATTGTGCGTCCGGCCGCGGCGCAAGATCGTCTTCACCGAGCCGCTGTGCTTCCTCAAGGTGACGCGCGAAATGCTCTTCGACGATTGGAGCTACTATGTTGGCCGCTTGATACGTTGGATGAGTGCTCATATTGCTATTTGCCCGTGAAGAGCGTGTTCTCGTCAACAAAGCAAAGCCCGTTGCCCCACGGATCGTGAACGTAGAACGATCGCTCACCCCATGGACGCTTCACGAGATCGCCGGCGCTCGCGCCGTGTACGTCTTCAGTCGAAAGACAGTTCAACTCCTGCGCTCGCGCGTGAAACGCGTCAGCGTCGTCTACGGCGAAGTAAATATAGTCAGGCAGCGGTTTTGGTTCGAGACCGGGAATGTTTTCGCCGTTGACGTCGACAAGGGCCAGAATCACTGGACCACAATCGATGTAGTGACGTGACGCGTGCGGAATCCGTCGCCCGCGATCCCCGAGCAGCTTGCCGTAAAACTCCTCAGCCCGGTCGAGATTGTCCACTTGCAGAATGATCCGGTACAGTGTTGGCGCCATTTATCGCTACTCCTTTTCACGTGATTATAGAGTTTCTACATGATTCCGGCATTCTCTAAGAGATGAGAAGGGTACTCGTGATCGGGCCTGGGGGATCTGGAAAATCGACGTTCGCCCAGAGGTTGGGCCAGTTACTCCATATCGAAGTCAAACATCTTGATAAATTTTACTGGCGTGCCGGTTGGACCAAGCCTTCCGAAGAAGAATGGCTGAATACGGTAAACGAATTGATTAGCGGCGATTCGTGGATCCTCGACGGCAACTTCGGCGGGACAATGGCAAAAAGAGTCGAGCGATGCGACACGATAATCTTTCTCGACATGCCTCGATTGTTATGCCTTTGGCGCGTGACGAAGAGACGTTTGCTTTATCGACAACGGTCGCGGCCCGACATGGCTGAAGGTTGTAACGAAAAGCTCGATCGCGAGTTTATAAGCTGGGTCTGGAATTATTCGCACCGCTCGCGACCAAGAGTCATCAAGTTGTTGAATGAAAACTCCGAGAGCAAGAAAGTTGTCTGGCTGCGCTCGAAAGCAGACGTCGAGCGGTTCTTACAACGGGTCAGTCTCATCTAAGGAGCCCCATGCATAATAACCAGGAAAGTGGACTAAGCTTCGAACGAGTCGTCTTCTTCAGCGACGCAGTGTTCGCGATCGTGATCACATTGCTCGTACTCGAACTGAAAGTTCCCCACCTCGCCGAACACACCGAATCATCTTTACGACACGCCCTCGTCGAACTCCTGCCGCGCGTTGCCGGATTTGTAATCAGCTTTTTGATCATCGGACTCATGTGGATCGAACATCATCGCATCTTCCGTTACATCGCCGACTACGACGTCGGCCTTTTGTGGCGAAATCTTCTCTTGCTGCTCTGCGTTTCGTTTGTTCCGTTTCCGACTGCCCTCTTCAGTGAGAATTTCTGGAGCCGCACCGCGTTCATTCTGTACGCAGCGAGTTTTGGCGGTGTCGCAACGGCAAAACTTTGGATCTGGCGCTACGCGATGTCAGCAAAGTTGTTGAAGCATGACGTTACGCCTGAGTTCGAGAAACGTATTTATCGCCGCTCGATGGCCGTGCCTTTGGCGTGCGTCCTCGCAATCGGTTTGTCTTTCATTAGCATCCTCCTGGCGCCAATCGCGTTTGCGTCCATTCCCGTGTTTGCGCGCTTGCTCGATCCAACTTCGAAGAAGAGCAAACAGGAACCGGCAACGGCTAACGAAGAGGCCGCCGCTTAGCATGGACCAGCAAACATTTGCTCTCGCGGAAACAATCTGGAACTACCATTTGATGAAGCACCAGCTCGCGAAGGCCGACGCGATCCTGGTGCTTTGCAGTCACGATGAAAGAGTCGCCGAACGAGGCGCTCAACTATTTCTCGAAGGATGGGCGCCGCTGATCATCTTTTCCGGCGGACAGGGTGCAATCACCAAAAGACTCTGGGACGAACCCGAAGCGGAGCGATTCGCGCGCATCGCGGTGAAGCTGGGCGTGCCGCGTGAAAATATTTTGATTGAAAAAAGTTCAACAAACACGGGCGAGAACGTGCAGTACACGAGGAAAATGCTCGAAGCGCGAGGTCTGGATCCACAAAAGTTTATCGTCGTGCAAAAGCCGTACATGGAACGGAGGAGTTATGCGACGTTCCTTCGTTACTGGCCGGAAAAGCAGGTCATCGTCACGTCGCCGCAAGTGTCGTTTCGAGATTACGTCGCCGAGTATTCGCACCGCTCGCTGTCGGCTGATGATGTGATCGGGATAATGGTCGGCGATCTTCAACGAATTAAACTCTATCCAGCCCTCGGGTATCAGGTCGCGCAGGAGATTCCAGACGATGTGTGGTCAGCCTTCGAAGGATTAGTGAGCGCGGGTTTCGACAAATACTTAATAAGCAACTAAGGATATGGGGCCATTCTGTTCGTGAACTCAGTTTCGAAGTTTGCGCGAATCAGCGCTGCGGCAGGCGTGGTCGTGTGGTTGTTGCTTTTGCCTGCGACCACTTCCGACTCGCGCGAAACGGAAGTGATTCACAAGGTGGTTTTCTTTGCACTGTTGGTGGTGGTGCCGTTGGGTCTTTCACTGATTCCGATTCAGGACCGGCAGGAGTCTTCGCTTTATCGCGTCATCGTGCTGGCCCAACCAATCGCGGCACTTCCGGCTCTCGTGTCGTTCTTTGTCGAAAAAGGAAACGTTTCAGCCTTACTGTCTTCGGCGTGGTTCATCCTCACGGCTTTTATCGCGTTATTCGGACTGATCAGATTAAAGTCGCGAGGACTCTATCCCATCGAAGAGTCGAGCATCGATGCCGGTTTGTTGTATTTGCTGATCGCCGGTATGTGGATGGTGGTCTATCGTCTCGGGATCCAGCCTTTCGACTACGGCGAAACCATCATCCTGCTGACTGTGATCCATTTTCACTTCGCGGCATTTGCGGCGCTCATCATTGCGGGCATGAGCGGGAGAGTTCTGGCGACCCGCAAACATCCGCAACAGGTGTTCAAGATTGCTGTGTTCGCGATGGTTGCGGCGATGCCTCTGGTCGCGGCGGGAATTACATTTTCAGCGTGGCTGGGTTTGATTGGAACGGTGCTTCTTTCTGCGGGTTTGGTGATGCTCGCCGTGCTAAATGTTGGATGGGTACTCCCTGCAGTTCAAGCAACGAGCACTCGATTACTACTCTTAATCGGAGCGTTGTGCAGTTGTTCCGCGATGGTCCTGGCCTGTCTCTACGCCTACAGCCTGCCAATGAAAATATTAATCATCGACATCCCGACAATGGCCCTGACCCACGGCGTTTTGAACGCCTTCGGCTTTGTGGGTTGCTCACTGCTCGCGTGGCTAATTCACAAACCGGCGCAGTTGGACGCTGATCGCGAAGCCGATAGCGATGAAGGTGGCGATGAGGGATGCGAGTCCGGCGCTCATCAGGGGTAATGGAACTCCGATGACGGGTGAGATCCCGAGCGCCATGCCGATGTTGATGAAGATTTGAAATGTTAGACCACCGACCACGGCCATGATGAACAGCATGCCCATGCGATCGGAAGCGCGCCGTGCCCCAGTGATCAAACGCGAGAGTAGTATCACGTATGCCAGAAGTACAAGCACACAGCCGACAAATCCGGAGTTCTCGGCAGTGACCGCGTAAATGAAATCGGTATGCGGCTCGGGCAGAAACTTCAATCCGCTCTGCGAATGCTCTACCGAAGAGCGTGAACCAAACAGCCCGCCTTCGCCGACCGTCAGGATCGATTGCCAGGTGTGATAACCGATACGACGCCGATCGGCGTTTTCCGGATCGAGGATCACGTTGATGCGTTCCTGTTGGTAGCCTTTCACAAATCCGGTCTTGACGCCGAACCAGTAAGCCGCCGGAATCGTCACGACTGCAATCACGACGGCCGCGATCACAAGTCTCAACTTGATTGCAGATAAGAACAGAACGACTGCGAGGATCGGAAGGTAAGTTAACACTGAGCCAACATCAGGCTCGAGCAGGATCAAAGCGATCGGTACGGCAAGTATCAACCCGCCGATAATCATTTCCCTCAGTGTCAGTGCATGCACGCGGTTCTTGCCGAAGAAGCGAGCAAGCATCATGGCAGTGGTGACTTTCACAAACTCTGACGGCTGAAACTGCCCGATGCCCGGGACCTTGATCCACGCCTGCTGTCCGTTTACTCGCAAACCGACGCCCGGAATGAGAACGACAATCAACAGGATGATACCGAAGATGTAGAACGCCGGCGCGAGGTTCAGGAGACGTCGATAATCCGTAAACGCGATCGCGAGCATCGCGACAAGACCGATCGAGAGTCCGATGAGTTGTTTGACCCAGTAAGTCTCGGTGGGTTGTGCGTTACGGATCTGGATCGTGCCGAACAGCACGATTCCGATCGCGAGCAGGGCGAGGATCCAGTCGAAGTCGCGCCAACTACGTTTGTGAATAATCGCAACCATCTGGTATTGCCGATTACTAGTTTGCGGCGGCAGTCGCCTGCGCTGCGGCCGGTTTTGCTGCCGGCTTCGGTGCGGTTGGTTTTACTGCGGTTGGTGGTTTCTTCGCGATCTGGGTCGCCGCGCCCGGAGGTTCTTCGTGACGAGTCTTGCGATAGTAAACATCGTAAACGCCGCGAATCGCGGGCGCCGCGTGATGCCCGCCAAAGCCGGAGTTCTCGATCAACGCCACCATCGCGATTTCAGGTTTGTAAGCCGGAGCATAAGTGACAAACCACGAGTGGTCTTTGTTCTTGCCGGTATCTTTGCCGAGTTCGACGACTTGCGCAGTTCCGGTCTTGCCGGCGATGTCGAATCCCGCCATCTGGATTCTGGCGCCAGTGCCGCCACCGTTAACCACTCTCCACATGCCTTCGACCACGGCGCGATCGATATCTTCCGGAATCGGAACAATCTTCGGATTAGGACGCGACGGATCCTGCGGCTGAAAGGTAACTGGACCATGATAGTCCGGCGTGCCCGCGGTACCGATCGGCTTCACTTCTTTCAACAAGTGAGGAATATACATCTTGCCGTCGACGCTAATGCCCGCGATTGTTCTGAGCAATGAAATCGGAGTGATGATGTCGTAGACCTGTCCGAAAGAGGCGTAGACTGTGTCGATGTCGCGCCACTCAGGATCCCTCGGCTGCATGCGACGTTTGAACTCACGCGACGGCGTCCAACTGACAATTTCGTTTGGCAGGTCGATGCCCGTGCGCTTGTTGAGATCAAACTCATCCACCATCTGCACGATGCCATCGATCGTCATCTTCAATCCGAGACGATAAAAATAACCGTCGCAGGAATGAGTGATCGCGGCTTTGATATCCGGTGAGCCGTGATTGCCCATGCAACGCGTAAACTTGTTGCCGATGGTGATACCGCCGCCACACGCAAGATTCGAGTGATCGACTGTGATAGCGCCCTGTTTCAATCCGGCAATGGCCATTGGGATCTTCCAGGTCGAACCAGGTGGCTGGCGACTCTGGATCGCACGATTGATAAGGGGCGTTTCCGGGTCGTTCAACAGTGCGGCATACTCGGCTCTGCCTTCCTTCGTCGTGATGCGTTGCGAAAAGAGGTTCGGATCAAAAGTCGGATACGACGCGAGGGCGAGGATCTCACCGTTGTTGGGATCCTCCGCAATGATAACGCCTCGTCGCGTCACAGAATTCGCTAATTGCTCTTCGGCGGCTTTCTGTAGATCGAGATCGATCGTGGTGACCAGATCGCGGCCTGGTGTGGGTGGAACAATTTCAATCTCGTCCTGGATGCGACCGCGACTGTCGACTACTACTTCGCGATAGCCGTCGCGACCACGGAGATAATCATCGTACGTCTGTTCGATACCGCTCAACCCGATGATATCGCCGGGCTTCAGACCCTTGTCTTTGTAGAATGGTTTCTGGAGTTGTTCGGGACTGATTTCGCCGACATAACCCAGCACGTGCGAAAGCGAACCGTTTTTAGGATAGGTGCGCTGCGGTTGTTGCTCGACACGCAGTTCGGGGTACTCGAGATTGTGTGCTTCGACCCACGCGATATCACCCTGCGTCGCGTCCTGCTTCACGAGGATCGATTCAAACGCCGGCATCGTTCTAACGAGGTCGAAATACTCGCGCAGGATGTCTTTGTCGAGCAAGAGTCCTTCGGCAAGCGGATCGATCAAGGAATTAAGATCCTTACCCTTCACGTCCTCGCGCGACATGATCACGTTATAGATAGGACGCGAGTCAACGAGCACTCGCCCTTCGCGATCGAGAATGAGACCGCGAGGCGCGGGGATGGGCAGTCGCCGCCGCCGCTGATTCTCGGCAATCTCCGCGTAACGTTCACCACGCACAACTTGAAGCACGTAAAGCCTGACACTGAGTACGCCGAGCAGCAACACAACCATTGCTTGAAGGAAACGCAACCGCGCGCGCAGGTTTTGAGATGTGTCTTCAAATTTCATGACTCTGTGCCTTTTTGTGGCTCATCTTCGCCTCAGCGGACCAGTTGACCTCCGTGCTACGCGACGGCGCGTCGCAAACTGGCGGCGCTGAGTGTTTTTCTCCGCGACGAGCGCGTCGAGCATGTAGAGCACCAGCGTGCCCGCTACGGTCGTCGCTATTAATTTATAAGACATCGTCTGTACAAAAGGAACGAGCGGCGGATAACCGAGCACCCTGTGCCAAAAGACATAGATGGCAGAATCAAGCAACGAAGCTGCCGCAATCACCGGAATTCTGAGCAGCGGATTCTCGAGGTTAATCTTCGTGGCCGCAAAATAGATGATGTAAGCCGTCAGAGTTTTCGCAAACCCACCAGCTCCAATCAAACCGCCGCTCGCCGCGTCGATAATCAGTCCCGCTAACGTGCCCACAGCAACGCCTGCCAGGCGTCCCGCTGTAAAGCAATGTAAACAACTACAACAAGGGGAAAGTCGATATAGGAGAGCGGCTGCCAGATCTCGCGCAGCGAAAGCTGTAGCAGGATCGAGACTAATAATACTACGGCAATCTTAAGCTGCGACATATGAACATTGCCAATTGCCCATCAGCAATAACTTTATCTCCTCGGTCTTTCGGCATTCGGAGTCTGTTCGGGGACAGAGCGCGGCGGGGGGTATAAAGAAGAACGGCCACTTCTTCCAGTTGATCGAGTTGCGCGCCGGGTTGAATAAGAATCTGATGTGCCTGGGTGGCGGTGCCCGTTTTTACGTCAACCACTTTGCCAATGTTCAAACCAGCAGGATAAATGCCGTCTTGGCCCGTTGTCATAACTGAGTCGCCTACTTCGACTTTCTCGAGACCGGAAACGTATCGCATCTCGATCAGTGCCACGTTAAGATCGGCACGTCCTCTCACCCAAACCATGGCGCCCGATTGTCCGAGCTGGCCAACGACGGCTCCGGCTCCTGCCTTTTCATCCGTGATCAGCATCACCTGAGACGACCATGGACCAACGGCGATAATGCGAAGACGGCCTCCGCCATCGCCAAGTCCATCGCCGCGGAGGCCAAGAAGGCCCAGCCGTAGCCCGGGCGCGCAGCCACCAGAGCACGAGGGCGTGCGCGGTGACTGCAGAGCAAGCGCCACCGTGAAGCCCAGGCCATGGCCGAGGGGCACCACGGCGATGGCCACGGCGAAGCAGAAGAGCGAGAAGCTCCACATGGCCGGCAGGAACGCCCGGATGAACCGGACGACGATGCGGGCCCTGCTGGGCGTGGGTGAAGACGGCCAGGATGGCGAGGGCCACGGGAAACGGGGTGAGCGCCCCGCTGAGGGTCGGGCCGAGCCGGGCGGCGAAGTGGGTGACGGTGACGATGAGGGCGATCGCCGACGCATCCGGAGGGGCAGGTCCCACGGCCGCGCCGTTCGTGAACCCGTCGGCCCGGCGCGGCCGGGCACGAGCCACCTCGCGAGCGCGTAGCTCGTCACCGACGCGAGCGAGCGCCTCCGGAGAGTTCCATGACGCGGCGTGGAGGAGCGCCGCGCTCGCCGCCGAACGCGCCCAGCCCGGCGAGCAGGCTCAGGGGCCACGCGGCCATCACGCACGCGCGCGCGTAGGCCAGGGCGAAGGCGGCGACGGCCATGAGGCTGACCAGGGTCGCCCCGCGCCGCGCGTGCGGCAAACGCGTCACCCTGCTCCAGCGCGATGAAGAAGAGCGTGGGCCCCGCCACCATGGGCATGCCGGTGAGCCATCCGCCGACTCCCGGCCCCCAGCGGCGCGCGGCCAGAGTCACGGCGGCGATGAGGGCAGGGGAGAGGACCAGCTTGAGGACGAGCAGGCCCACAGGCTGCCGCGGCCCGCTCGAGCGTCTCGCCTAGCTCGACCGCTCCGTCCCGCGCGACTGGAGGGCTGCCGCCCAGAGGCGCTCCGGGGTGAGCGGCATGTCCACGTGGGTGACGCCGAAGGGCGCCAGCGCGTCGACCGCGGCGTTGACGATGGCCGGCGGCATGGCGATGCAGCCGGCCTCGCCCAGGCCCTTGGCGCCGAGCGGATTGCGGGGCGACGGCGTGTGCATCTTCTCGATGGTCACCGCCGGCACGTCGTCCGCGCGCGGCAGCGCGTAGTCCATCAGCGTGCCGGTCAGGAGCTGGCCCTCTCGTCGTAGACGATCCGCTCCATCAGGGTCTGGCCGAAGCCCTGGGCGAGGCCGCCGTGGAGCTGGCCCTCGGCGAGCAGCGGATTGATGATCGTGCCCGCGTCGTCGACCCAGATCAGCGTCTCGATGGCGAGCCGGCCGGTGTCGCGGCTCGATCGACACCGCGGCGACCACCGCGCCGAAGCTCCACACCTCGCCCTCGGGCTGGAAGTAGTGCGTCGGCCTCCAGCCCCGGCGTCTCGCCCGGCGGGCAGCGCGGCCGCCGCCCGCGTAGGCGGCCGTGGCCACCTCCCTCCAGGTGACCCGCGCTGCGGCGACGCCGATCACGTGGAAGCCGCCCGGCACCGGCGACCACGTCCGCCGGCGCCGCCTCCAGCAGCTTGGCCGCGATGCGCCGGCCCTTGTCGCGCCACCTCGGCGGCCACCTCGACGAGCGCGCCGCCGCCGAGCGCGATGCTGCGGCTCCCGAAGGTGCCGAAGCCCTCGGGCCCGCTGCGCGTGTCGCCGTGGACGACCACGACGTCCTCGGGCGTCACGCCGAGGTGTCGGCCACGACCTGGGCGAACGTGGTCTCGTGCCCCTGGCCGTGGGCGCTCGAGCCGGTGATGGCGGTCACCTTTCCCGAGCGCTCGACCTTCAGGCTGCCGCTCTCCCAGCCGAGCGCGCACGGCTCGACGTAGCTCACGAGCCCGACGCCCACGATCTCGCCGCGCGCGCGCCGCGCCTCCTGCTGCGGCGCAGCCCCGCATAGTCGGCGGCCGCCAGCGCGCGGTCGAGCGCCTGCGGGTAGTCGCCGGAGTCGTAGACCTGGCCGGTGATCGTCCGGTACGGGAACGCGGTCGGCCGGGATCAGGTTGCGGCGGCGGATCTCCGCCGGGTCGAGCCCGAGCGCGCGCGCCGCGGTGTCCATCAGGCGCTCGATGAAGAAGCACGCCTCGGGCCGCCCGGCGCCGCGGTAGGCGGCCACCGGCGCCGTGGTGGTGAGCGCGCCGCGTCACCTCGATGTCGCAGCTCGGCACCACGTAGGCGCCGGGCAGGCAGCGCGCGTGGTTCCACGGCGAGCCCGGCCGCCGCGTTCATCAGCGAGGCGCCGAGCGGCGAGGCGATGCGCGCGCGCAGCGCCGAGGATGCGCCCCTCGGCGTCGAGCGCCAGCTCGCCCTCGCACACCGATGCCGCGCGCGTGGTTGGTGGTGATCATGTCCTCGCTCCGGGTGGCCACCCACTTCACGCGGCCGGCGCGAGCCGCCGGGCCAGCCACGCCAGCAGCACCTCCTCGCGGTACGGCCCGCGTCTTCACGCCGAAGCCGCCGCCGACGTCGGGCGCGATCACCCGCACGCGCGACTCGGGCAGGTCGAGCAGCCGCGCCACCTCGCCGCGGATGCGGAACGGCGCCTGGCACGACACCCACAGCGTCAGCTCCTCGGTCATCGGCGTCGAAGCTCGCCAGCACGGCGCGCGGCTCCATCGGCCACCGCCGCGATGCCGCGCCTGGGCGACGCGCAGCGACACCCGATGGGCCGCGCGCGCGAAGGCGCCGTCGGCGTCGCCCTGGCGCATCGGCCGCGCGTGAACGACGCGGTTGCCCGTCGATCTCGGGAAGAGCACGGGCGCGCCCGCGGCCAGCGCCGCCTCCGGGCTCGACGACGCGCGGTCAGCGGCTCGTAGTCGACCTGCGATCAGCTCCGCCGCGTCGCGGGCGGCCGCGGGATCTCGGCCACGACCGCCGCCACCGGCTCGCCCGCCGCGCGCACGCGCGCCCGTCGGCGATGATCGGGTGCGGCGGGACCTTCATGTCCGGGATCGGCGCGGTTCACCGGCATGGGCCCAGGTGCGCGCACCTCGTCGCCCGTCGACGACCGCCACGACGCCGGGCGCGCGGCGGGCGGCCTCGACGTCCAGCCGCGCGATGCCGCGCGTGGCCGTGCGGCGAGCGCACGAAGGCGACGTGGAGGCAGCCGGCCGGGCCGGAGGTCGTCGACGTAGCGCCCGCTCCGTCAACAGGCGCGGATCCTCGCGGCGCTTCATGGGCCGCCCAACGTAGTGCCGGTCGTCATGGTGTGAAGTCATGCCCGACACTGTACGGCATAAGGCCCGCGCCACAGTCGCCGCTGCCCGCCAATGAGTCACCTCTCGCCAGTCGGCCGCTGCCTGCGAATGAGTCACTTCTCGCTCGACTGACTGCTGTGTGGGCAACCGGCCGGATCTCGCCGCCCGTAACTGCCTGAAACCGTGGGGCCGGACCGGGTACGGTCCTTGCTGAGTCAGCGGCCGCGCGGACAACGAGGTCTCGCCAGATGCGCGGCAGCGTCGCCGCTCGGAAGTGCGCCGGTTATCGCGCAGATGGGGATGTTCCGAGGGCCCGAGTCGCACCTCACGCACATGGGGAGGTGAGGTTCGGAGGGCGCAGTCACACCTCACGCATATGGGGAGGTGAGGTTCGGAGGGCGCAGTCGCACCTCACGCATATGGGGAGGTTTGGAGGGGGCCGGGGCCCCCTCCATGAAAAGGAGGCCTCAATGTCCGCTTGCTCACGTCGTGACTTTCTCAAGGGATCGCTGGCTGCCGGGGCCACGGTGGCGAGGCGGTCTCGCCATGCCCGGGATCCTGGGCGCGCAGGAGCCGATCAAGGTCGGCGTCCTGCATTCCCTCAGCGGCACCATGGCCATCAGCGAGGCGCCCCTCAAAGAAGTCATCCTCATGGCCATCGACGAGGTCAACGCCAGCGGGCGGCGTGCTCGGCCGCAAGGTCGAGCCGGTCGTCGAGGACCCGGCCTCCAACTGGGATCTCTTCGCGGAGAAGTCCAAGAAGCTCCTGCTCCAGGACAAGGTCGCCGCGGTCTTCGGCTGCTGGACCTCGGTCAGCCGCAAGTCGGTCCTGCCCGTGTTCGAGAAGAACAACGGCCTGCTCTTTTACCCGGTGCAGTACGAGGGCGAGGAGTGCTCGAAGAACGTCATCTACACCGGGGCCACGATCAACCAGCAGGCCACCCCCGGCGTCGACTACCTGATGAGCCCGGAGGGCGGCGCCAAGAAGAAGTTCTACCTGCTCGGCATCGGACTACGTCTATCCGCGCACGACCAACAAGATCCTCCGCATGTACCTCAACAAGACGAAGAAGGTGCCGGAGACAGCCATCGCGGAGGAGTACACGCCGTTCCACCACCAGGACTACCAGACGATCGTCGGCAAGATCAAGAGCTTCGCGGCCGCCGGCGACGCCGCGGTCATCAACACCATCAACGGCGACAGCAACGTGGCCTTCTTCAAGGAGCTGGCCAACCAGGGCCTGACCGCCGACAAGTGCCCGGTCATGTCCTTCAGCTTCGCCGAGGTGGAGCTGCAGACCCTCGACGTGAAGCCCCTGGTCGGGCCATCTGGCGTCGTGGAACTACTTCATGTCGCTCAAGACCCCCGAGAACATCAAGTGGGTGAAGGCCTACAAGGACTGGGCGAAGAAGCAGAACATCCCCGACAAGCAGGCGGTGACCGACGACCCGATGATGCACGCCTACATCCACGTGAAGCTGTGGGCCAAGGCTGCGTCACAAGGCCGAGAGCACCGAGGTCGACAAGGTGCTCAAGGCCATCGAGGGGCTCGACATCGATGAGCCCGGTGGGCAAGTACAAGGTCGACGAGAAGAACCATCACACCTGGAAGCCCGTGTACATCGGCAAGATCCGCGAGGATGGCCAGTTCGACATCGTGTGGCGCTCGAAGGGCTGGGTGGCCCCGAGCCGTGGAGCGGTCTGACCTATCCCGGCCGCGCGTGCGACTGGTCCAAGGGCGGCAAGGGGACCTACGACACCGTCGGCGGCAAGCGCGTGTGGCTGTCGGAAAGAATCGTAAGCGTCCTCGGCGCGCTGCTAGTGGCGGTGGCGCTGGGGGCCGGGGCCGCTGTCGGCGGCCCCGGCCGGCCCGGCCCCCGCGCCTCCGGCGCGGCGACATCGAGGCGCGCCGCCGCGCTGCTCGCCGAGCCGGCGCGCCAGCGGCGAGGCGCGCTCCAGGCGCCTGGAGCAGCATCGGTCGATCCGGCCGTCGAGGCGCTCCTGCGCGCGCTCAAGGACGGCGCCCTCTATCGCAGTCGAGGGGCGCGTCTGTCATGCTCGGCGACGACGGCAGCGCGCTCGACGTACGCGGCCAGCCCCGCCCTCGACGCGCAGGGCGCGCCGCTGGCCATCGACGCGGGGCAGGAGGCCGGTGCGCCGTCGACGAGTCGCTCTTCGGCCGCCATCCACGGGCCTCCAGCGCTTCGAGATCTTCAGCCCCAAGCCCGAGGTCCGCCGGCGGCCGTTCTCAAGCTGGGCAACTCGCGGCGATCCCGCGGCGGCTCGCCGTGCTGGCGCGCGTGCTCGAGCGCGAGCAGGTGCCCGAGATCCGCGCCCTGGCTCAGGAGGGCGTGGCCAAGCTCGGGCTGAGCGCACCCGAGGCGGCGGTGCGGCATCGAGGCCGTCCGGCTTGCTCGCCGCGTCGCGCTCCGAGGCGGCCCTGGCCCAGCTTCGCACCCTGGCCGCAGACGATCCCGACCCCGCGCGTGCGCGACGGCCGCGCGCGGCGCGCAGCAGACCTCGAGTCGTACATCGGCCTCCGCGGTCTCATCGGCTACCTGTTCAACGGCGTGAGCCTGGGCGCGGTGCTGCTCCTATGAGCCTCGGCCTCGCCATCACCTTCGGCCTGATGGGCGTCATCAACATGGCCCACGGCGAGATGCTGATGATCGGCTCCTACACGCGCCTACGTCGTGCAGGAGATCTTCGCCACGCGCTTGCCCGCTCACCAGGACTACTACTTCTTCGTCGCCGCTGCCGCTGTCCGTTCTGGTGGCGGGCCTGGTCGGCCTGCTCTGGAGAGCACCTGCTGCGCTTTCTCTACGGCCGGCCCGCTGGAGACGCTGCTCGTCACCTGGGGTATCGGGATCGTCCTGCAGCAGTGCGCCCGGCTCTGCTTCGGCGACCAGACGAGCGTGAACTCGCCGACGTGGCTCCGCGGCGGCCTCGAGGTGATGCCCGGGCTCGTGTTTCCCTACAGCCGGCTCTTCATCATCGTGCTGCGCTGGCCTGCCCTGGCCGCGCTGTCGGTGCTCCTCCACCGTTCGCCGCTCGGGCTCACCGTGCGCGCGGTGATGCAGAACCGCGGGATGGCCGCGTGCCTCGGCGTCTCGACGCGGCGGATCGACGCCCTGACCTTCGCGCTTGGCACCGCGCTGGCCGGCCTGGCCGGCTGCGCCCTCGCCCTCATCGGCACCGTCGATCCCGAGCTCGGCAAGAAGTACATCGTCGACTCCTTCATGGTCGTGGTGCTGGGCGGTGTGGCAACCTCATGGGCACGGTGCTGGCCGCCTTCGGCATCGGCGTGGCCAACAAGCTCCTCGAGCCGGCGATCGGCGGCACGGCCGCGGCCGTGTACGCGAAGGTGGCGGTGCTCGCCGTGGTGATCTGGTTCCTCCAGTGGCGGCCGACGGGCATCTTCGCCGCGCGCGGGCCGCGCGGCCGAGGCGCTCGGCGGCTGATATCCCGGTCGAGCGCGCGGCTCGTGCCCGGTCGCGTCGCCGCGTGATCTTCGTGCGCCATCTTCGTGCTGCTGCCCGCCAACGCGCGCGGGCCTCGTGTCCGACTACCGCCTCAACCTCTTCGGCAAGTACCTCGCGCTGGCGCTCCTCGCCCTCGGCCTCGACCTCCTCTGGGGCTACACGGGCATCCTGCGCCTCGGCCAGGCCATCTTCTTCGGCATCGGCGCCTACTCGATCGGCATGTACATGCTCCTCGAGTCCAGCGGCCAAGGCGTCTACGGCGAGGCCATCCCCGACTTCATGGTCTGGAACCAGGTCACCGAGCTGCCCGCGTTCTGGAAGCCGTTCCGCTCGTTCCCGTTCGCGATCGCCTCCGCCGTGCTCCTGCCGGCGCTGCTCGCCGCCGTGATCGGCCTGGTCACCTTCCGCGCGCCGCGTGGCCGGCATCTACTTCGCCATCCTCAGCCAGGCCATCGCCTTCGCCGTGTGGCTGATGCTCAACCGCAACGAGATGAGCCTGCGGCGGACCAACGGCCTCACCGACTTCAAGTCGCTCCTCGGCTTCTCGCTGGCCGATCCGGGACGCACGGCGCGCTCTACGTGGTGACGGCGCTGGTGCTGCTGGCGGCCTTCGTCGCTCGCCGCTGGCTGATGCGCTCGAAGACGGGCCTCGTCCTGACGCCATCCGCGACAACGAGCGCGCCTGGAGTTCCTCGGCTACGACACCGCGCGGTTCAAGATCCTGGCCTTCGCCATCGCGGGGGCGCTCGCCGGGCTCGCCGGGCTGCTCTACGCGCCCCAGGTCGGCATCATCACGCCGAGCCAGGTGGGGGTGCTGCCGTCCCTGGAGGTGGTCATCTGGGTGGCCTTCGGCGGGCGCGGAACCCTGCTGGGGCGCCGTCCTCGGCGCCGTGCCATCAACTGGCTCCGCGCAGCGTGCTGACCGACCTACTACCCCGACTCTTGGCCGATCATCCTCGGCGGGCTGTTCGTGGTGGTCATCATGTTCGTCCCCGCGGGCGTGATGGGCTGCTGGGCCGCCTCGCGCGCGCTGCGGGCGCCCGCGCCGCCGGACGGCGCGAGGAGCCCGACTGAGACGCGTCGAGCCGCCGCGAGCCGAGCGCCTGACCATGCCGTCGCTGCTCTACGTCGAGGACCTGACCGTCTCCTTCGACGGGTTCCTGGCCCTGCGCAAGCTGAACCTCATCGTCGAGCGCGAGGAGCGGACTGCGCTTCCTGATCGGCCCTAACGGCGCCGGCAAGACCACGCTCTGTCGACGTGCATCACCGGCGACGTGCGGCCGAGCGCGGCCGCGTCGTCTTCGACGGCGGCGACCTGCGCCGGCGCGAGCGCCCATGCCATCGCCGCCCTCGGCGTCGGGCCGCAAGTTCCAGACCCCGGCGGTGTTCCCCGGCCAACTGTCGCCGAGAACATGATCCTGGCCGCCGGCCGCGAGCGGCTTGACGGCCACCCTGGCCGCGGCGCACGTCGGCGGCACCGCGAGGCCATCGCGGCCGTGCTGGAGCAGGTCGGGCTGACCGAGCGAGGCGGAGCGGCCGGCCGGCCCGCTGTCCCACGGCCAGAAGCAGTGGCTGGAGATCGCCATGCTGCTGTCGCAGGAGCCGACGCTGCTGCTGCTCGACGAGCCGGTGGCCGGCATGACCCGGCCCGAGAGGGACCAGACGGGAGCGCTGCTCGAGCGATCGGGGAGCGCCGCACGGTCCTCGTCATCGAGCACGACATGGAGTTCGTGCGCCGGTTCGCGCGCACGGTCACCGTGCTCCATGCCGGCCCGTGCTATGCGAGGGAACGATCGACCGAGGTCCAGGCCGACCGAGCGCGTGGTCGAGGTCTACCTCGGCCGCGGCGCGGATGCGATCGGCGCTGAGCGGCCGGCGCGGTGACGCGCTGAGTGCTGACGGTCGAGCACCTCAGCGTGACCTACGGCGACGAGCCGGTGCTCACACGACGTGACACTCGACGGTCGCGTCCGGCGAGGCGGTCTGCCTGATGGGGCGCAACGGCGTCGGCAAGACCACCCTGCTCAAGGCGATCATGGGACTGCTGCGCGCCGCGCGGGCGGCCGTGCAGCTTCGACGGGCGCGACGTCACGCACGCTGGCCCACCGACGGGCGCGCCCGCGCCGGCATCGGCTACGTGCCGCAGGGCCGCGACATCTTCCCCTACCTGACCGTGCGCGAGAACCTGCTGGTCGGGGCCGCGCGCGCAAGCGGCCGGCGCCGGAGGCTCTCGACGAGGTCCTCGACGCTCTTTCCCGGCGCTGGAGGAGCTCCTGGGCAAGCGCAGGCCGGCGTGCTCTCCGGCGGCCAGCAGCAGCAGCTGGCCATCGCCCGCGCGCTGCTGCGCCGGCCGCGCTGCTGCTGCTCGACGAGCCCACCGAGGGCATCCAGCCCTCGATCGTCGAGCAGATCGAGGACGTGATCGCGGCGCACAAGAGCGAGCGGCATGGCGATCCTGCTGGTCGAGCAGTTCCTCGACTTCGCGCTGCGCCTGGCCGACGCGTTCTACGTGATGGAGAAGGGCGAGCGATCGTCACCGAAGGCAGTCATCGACCACACGACGGAAGACGCCGTCCAGACGCGGCACATGACGGCGTTGTAGAGAATCTAACGCCATGCACCTGACCCCGCGCGAGCAGGAGAAGCTCCTGATCTTCGTCGCCGCCGAGCTGGCCCGCCGCCGCCGGCAGCGCGGCCTGAAGCTCAACCACCCGGAGGCGATGGCCCTCATCACCGCCGAGATCCTGGAGGGCACCCGCGACGGCCGGACGGTGGCCGAGCTGATGGCGGCCGGCAGCAGATCCTGACGCCGCGACGACGTCATGGAGGGCGTGCCGGAGATGATCGACGAGATCCAGGTCGAGGGCACCTTCCCCGACGGCACCAAGCTCGTCACCATCCACCAGCCGATCCGCTGAGGAGGCCGTGATTCCGGGCGAGTACCTGCTGGCGACGGCGACGATCGTGGCCAACGTGGGCCGGCGCACGGTCGAGCTGGTGGTGGCCAACACCGGCGACCGCCCCATCCAGGTCGGCTCGCACTTCCACTTCTTCGAGGCCAACCGGGCGCTGCGCTTCGACCGCGCGGCGGCCTTCGGCATGCGGCTCAACTCCCGGCCGGCACGGCCGTGCGCTTCGAGCCCGGCGACGACAAGCGCGTGACCCTGGTCGAGCTGGCCGGCGCGCGCGCGGTCTTCGGCCTGAACGGCCTCACCGAGGGCGGCCGGGCCGCGCCGACGGCGCGCTGCGCGCGGCCGTGCCGCGGCTTGCGGAGGCGACGCGATGACCCTGCGCCTGTCGCGGCGCCAGTACGCCGACCTCTACGGGCCGACCACCGGCGACCGCGTGCGCCTGGCCGACACCGACCTCCTGATCGCAGGTCGAGCGCGACCTCACCGTGCCCGGCGACGAGGCGAAGTTCGGCGGCGGCAAGGTCATCCGCGACGGCATGGGACAGTCGGCGCGCGCCACCCGCGCCGAGGGCGCGCTCGACCTGGTGATCACCAACGCCGCTGATCGTCGACCACTGGGGCATCGTCAAGGCCGACATCGGCATCCGCGACGGCCGCATCGCCGGCATCGGCAAGGCCGGCAACCCCGACCTCATGGAGGGCGTGACGCCGGGCATGGTCGATCGGCGCGGGCACCGAGGCCATCGCCGGCGAGGGCCTGATCGTCACCGCCGGCGGCATCGACGCCCACGTCCACTTCATCTGCCCCGCAGCTCGTGGCCGAGGCCATCTCGCGCCGGCATCACCACGCTGATCGGCGGCGGCACCGGCCCGGCCACCGGCACCAACGCCACCACCTGCACGCCCGGGCGAGTGGAACATGCACCGCATGCTCCAGGCCGCCGAGGCCTTCCCGGTCAACCTCGGCTTTCTCGGCAAGGGCAACGCCTCGCGGCCCGAGCCGCTGCGCGAGCAGATCGCGGCCGGCGCCATCGGGCTGAAGCTGCACGAGGACTGGGGCACGACGCCGGCGGCCATCGACTGCGCGCCTGCGCGTGGCCGACGAGCTACGACGTCCAGGTCGCCATCCACACCGACACCCTCAACGAGGCGGGCTTCGTCGAGGACACGATCGCGCGCCATCGGCGGGCGGACGATCCACACCTATCACACCGAGGGCGCGGGCGGCGGCCACGCCCCCGACATCATCCGCGTGTGCGGCGAGCCGAACTGCCTGCCCTCGTCCACCAACCCCACCCTGCCGTTCACCGTGAACACCATGGACGAGCACCTCGACATGCTGATGGTCTGCCACCACCTGAACCCGAAGATCCCCGAGGACCTCGCCTTCGCCGAGTCGCGCATCCGCGCCGGAGACGATCGCCGCCGAGGACGTCCTGCACGACCTCGGGCGCCATCAGCATGATGTCCTCCGACTCGCAGGCCATGGGGCGCATCGGCGAGGTGATCATCCGCACCTGGCAGACGGCGGACAAGATGAAGCGCCAGCGCGGCGCGCTGCCGGGCGAGACGCCGGGCGACGACAACCGGCGCGTCAAGCGCTACGTGGCCAAGTACACGATCAACCCCGCGATCGCCCACGGCATCGCCGAGCACGTGGGCTCGATCGAGGTGGGCAAGCTGGCCGACCTCGTCCTCTGGAAGCCCGCCTTCTTCGGCGTCAAGCCGGAGCTGGTGGTCAAGGGCGGGCTCATCGCCTGGGCGGCCATGGGCGACGCCAACGCCTCCATCCCCACGCCGCAGCCCGTGCTCTATCGGCCGATGTTCGGCGCCTTCGGCCGCGCCATCGGCTCCACGTCGGTCACCTTCGTGTCGGCGCGCCGCGCTGGCCGCCGGCGTGCCGCGCCGCCTCGGGCTGGCCGCGAGCGCGCTGGCGGTGGGGCGCTGCCGCGCGCTCGGCAAGCGGGACATGATTCACAACGACGCGCTGCCGCGGATCGAGGTCGACCCGAGACCTACGAGGTGCGCGCCGACGGCGAGCTCCTGACCTGCGAGCCCGCGCGCGTCCTGCCGATGGCGCAGCGCTATTTTCTGTTTTGATGGGGGGGGAGGGCGGCGGAGCGCGCTGGATACCCGTCGTCACGGCGCTGCCGGGGCGGATGCCGAAGGCGAGCTCGAGGGGCGGGAGCGGGATCGGCTCGTGCTCACTGCCGAGGAGCGGCGGTGGGGGCGGCGGCGGGTGCGACACTCGGCGGGCGCGAGATTGGCTCTGGCCCTGCCCACGGGGAGTGCTGCTCGTTCCCGGCGCGTGCTCCACGTCGCCGCCGACTGGTACCTCGTCATCGAGGCGGCGGAGGAGCCGGTGCATCGCGGTGACGCCCGCCTCGCACGGACGAGGCGATCCGCGTGGCCTTCGAGGTGGGCAACCGCCACTTCACGCTGGCCCTCGACGGGCCGCGCCTGCTCGTCCCCGACGACCCCGCGATGAAGGTGTTGCTCACGCGTCGGCGTCCAGTACGGACTGATCAATCCCTACAGCGGCTTCATTCCCGGGCTCAAGGCGTTCACCGCCGCGGTGCTCGGCGGGATCGGCAACATCCCCGGCGCCATGGTGGGCGGGCTCGTGCTCGGACTCCTCGAGGCATTCGCCGCGTCCTACCTGTCGCTCCTCACCGGCGGCGCGTTCGGCGCGGAGTACAAGGACATCTTCGCGTTCTCGATCCTGATCCTCATCCTCATCTTCCGGCCCAAGGGCCTGCTCGGCGAAGTCGTACGGGAGCGCGCGTGATCAAGCAGCCCGTGGTCGCGATCCCCGTCGCGTCGCCCTGCTCATCGTGTCGGGCTCGGCTGTGGCGTCGTTTCCCCGCTCCATCCTCGCGTTCCTCCTCTTCCAGGCCGTCGATCCTCTTATCTACCTGGCGGCGATGCCGACCTGGCTCCGCGGCGTGCTGCTCGGCGTGGCGCTGCTCGTGATGATGCCGCTCATCGGCGCCTCCAACGTCTACTACCTGGAGATCGCGACGCAGGTCGGGATCTTCGCGGCGCTCGCGCTCGGCCTCAACATCGTGGTCGGGCTCGCGGGGCTCCTCGACCTCGGCTACGTGGCGTTCTTCGCGGTCGGCGCCTACTCGTGGGCGATCTTCGGCTCGCCGCAGGCCAACCAGATCTTCGGCGGCGGCTTCCCGCTCCGCCGGGCTGGTTCTACGTCTTCCTCTTCGTCGGGCTCGCCGTCGCCGCCCTGGCCGGCGTGCTGCTCGGCTGCCCGTGCTGCGGCTGCACGGCGACTACCTCGCGATCGTGACGCTCGGCTTCGGCGAGGTCATTCGCGTGCTCGCCAACAACCTCGACAAGCCGATCAACTTCACCAACGGCCCCAAGGGCATCACGCCCATTGCACGGCCGCCGGCGCCGTTCGGCCTGCCGTACGGCGAGTTCTCCTACTTCCTCGTGCTGCTCATCGTGGTCGTCGTGATCATCGTGAACCGACGGCTGGAGGACTCGCACATCGGCCGCGCGTGGGAAGCGATCCGCGAGGACCAGGTCGCCGCGCAGGCGATGGGCGTGCCGCTCGTCCGCGCCAAGCTCCTCGCGTTCGCGTGCGGCGCCTCGTTCGCGGGCGTGATGGGCGTCGTGTTCGCCGCCAAGCAGGTGTTCATCAACCCGGAGTCGTTCACCTTCCTCGAGTCGATCGGCGTGCTCGCGATGGTCATCCTCGGCGGGATGGGATCCATCCCCGGCGCCGTGCTCGGCGCCACCGTGGTCACCGTGCTCAACCTCCAGGTGCTGAAGGGCCTGAGCCTCTGGCTCAACGAGCTGAAGAACGCCGGCGTCGTGATCCTCGGCTTTCCGCTCGCCGACCTGCCGACGCAGCTCGAGCCCGCGAAGTACGAGCGCATGATCTTCGGCATCATCCTCGTGCTGATGATGATCTTCCGGCCGCAGGGCATCCTCCCGGCGCAGCGCCGCCAGCGCGAGATCGAGGCCAGCCAGACGCCGAGCGGACCGGCGTGAGCCGCGAGCCCGCAGTGAAAGGGTTCGTGCCGCTCGCCGTCGCTGCCCTCGGATTCCTCGCGTTCCTCCCCGCGCTCCGTGCCGATTTCGTGAACTGGGACGACGAAATCAGCTTCCTTCGCAACATCCACTACCGCGGTCTCGGCGTGGCGCAGCTCAAGTGGATGTTCACGACGACGCTCCTCGGCCACTGGAGCCCGCTCGCGTGGCTCACGTGGAGCTTCGACTACGTCATGGGCGGCCTGAATCCGTTTGGGTATCACCTCACGAGCGTGGTCCTTCACGCCGTGAACATCGCGTTGTTCTTCCTCGTTGCCCGTCACCTGCTCGCGCACGGCTTTCGGGTGCCGGCATCGAGCCCCGCGATCACCGCCGGTGCCGTCTTCGCCGCGCTGGTGTTCGGCATCCACCCGTTGCGCGCCGAATCCGTGGCGTGGGTGAGCGGGCGGCGCGACGTGCTCTGCGCAACGTTCTATCTCCTGGCCGGGCTCGCGTACCTGCGCGGCGTCGCCGACCGGAGGCCGCATCGCTCCCAAGTGGTGGGTCGTGTCCGTCGTCGCGTTTGCCGCGGCGCTGCTCTCCAAGGCGGCGGCGATGACGTTGCCGCTCACGCTGCTGCTCCTCGACATCTATCCTCTCCGCCGGCGGGGGGTCGGCTGGCCTGCCCTGATCATCGAGAAGGCTCCGTACGCCGTCCTCGCGGTCGGCGCGGGAATCATGGCGGTCGCCGCGCGTCAGGAAGGCGGCAACATCACCGACTACGGCCGGTACGGGCCGGAAGCGCGGATCGCCCTCACCGCGTACACGCTGTGGTTCTACCCGTGGAAATCGCTGTGGCCGACCGGCCTCGCCGCCGGCTACGAGTTACCCGGGCAGATCGAGCCTGGGTGAGCTGCGCTTCGCCGCCGCCCTCGTCGCGGTAATCGCAATCACGATCGCACTGATTCTGCTTCGACACCGCTGGCCCGCCGCGCTCGCCACGTGGGTGGCGTCGGCGATCGTGCTAGCGCCGGTGAGCGGCGTGGTGCACTCGGGGGAGCAGCTCGCCGCCGATCGCTACAGCTACCTGGCGTGTCTCGGCCTCGCTGTCGTCGCCGGAGCGGCGCTCGCATGGCTGATGCAGCATCCCGCGTGGAGGCGACGCGCCGTCGTCGTCGCCGTCGGCATCGTCGCGGCCCTCGGCGTGAGCACGTGGATGCAGACGGCCACGTGGCACGACTCGGAGACGCTCTGGCGTCACGCGGTCCAGCTCGATCCCTCGTGCTCGCTGTGCGCGAGCAATCTCGGCCGCATGGTCGCGCGCACGGGCCGGCTCGACGAGGCGGAAAACCACATCGCCCGCGCGATTGCCTTGCGACCGGATCGTGCCGGTCCGCACGAGAACATGGGCGTCGTGATGCTGGGGCGCGGACGCGTGCAGGAGGCGACGACGTCGTTCAGGCGGGTCGTCTCGATCCGTCCCATGCACGGGCCGTCGCGCAACAACCTCGGCGTGGCGCTCGCGGAAGCAGGGCGTGATGCCGAAGCCGAAACGCAGTTCCGGGAAGCGGCGCGTCTGTCGCCACAGCTCGCGGACGCGCCCGCCAATCTCGGCGCGCTCTATCTGCGTCAGCAGCGCTTCGACGACGCGGTGCCGCTCTTGCGCCATGCCGTCGCCCTCGACCCGACGCGTGTCGCCACGGCCAAGAACCTCGAGCGTGCCCTCGCGGCGCGCGAGGCGCGATGACGGTGCGATTCGAAGCGCGCGGCATCACCAAGCGGTTCGGCGGTCTCGTCGCGCTCAAGGACGTGGACTTCGAGCTCGAGAGCGGCATCGCCGCCATCATCGGTCCGAACGGCGCCGGCAAGACCACGCTGTTCAACTGCTTCACGGGCCTCTACGTCCCCGACGCGGGCGAGGTGCGCTTCGAGGAGCACTCGCTGATCGGCCGCACCCCGACGAGATCACCGCGCTCGGCGTCTGCCGGACCTTCCAGAACATCCGCCTCTTCAAGGCGATGACCGCGATCGAGAACGTGCTCGTCGGCATGCATGCGCGCATCCGTCTGGGTCTCTGGGACGTTCTCGCGCGCGGCGCGCGCTTCCGGCCGTCGAGGGCGAGGCGTGGCGCGCCGGCGCGGACGCTGCTCGAGCGCGTGGGCCTGGGCGCAGCTCCACACGGAGGCGCGGCACCTGCCCTACGGCGATCAGCGCCGGCTCGAGCTCGCGCGCGCGCTCGCCTCCACGCCGCGCTTCTGCTGCTGGACGAGCCGACGGCAGGATGACGGGCTCCGAGGCGCGCAGCTCATGGGTCTGCTGCGCGGCCTCGTGGCGGACTTCGGGCTCGCGATCATCCTGATCGAGCACAACATGCGCGTGGTGATGGAGGTCTCCGACCGCGTGACCGTGCTCGATCACGGCGAGAAGATCGCGGAGGGCACGCCGCGGGAGGTCCAGACCGACGCGCGCGTCATCGAGGCGTATCTCGGGCGGCGCGGAGCGGCCAGTGCTGCGCCTTGACGACGTCCACGTCGCCTACGGCGAGATCCCCGCGCTCAAGGGCGTGGGGCTCGAGGTCCGCCAGGGCGAGATCGTGGCGCTGCTCGGCAACAACGGCGCGGGGAAGACGACGACGCTCCGCACGATCTCGGGACTGCTCGTGCCGTCGCGGGGCACGCTCACGCTGGACGATCAGCCGCTCGCGGGCGTGCCGCCGCACGTGGTGGTCGAGCGCGGCATCGCACACGTGCCCGAGGGCCGCCGCATCTTCAATCGCCTGAGCGTGCGCGAGAACCTCATGATGGGCGCCTACACGCGCAGCGACACGGCGGTGATCCCGAGCGATCTCGAGCGCGTCTTCGCGCTGTTCCCCCGGCTCAACGAGCGCGTCACCCAGGTCGCCGGCACGCTCTCGGGCGGCGAGCAGCAGATGCTGGCGATCGGCCGCGCGCTCATGGCGCGCCCGCGCCTGCTCTTGCTCGACGAGCCGAGCATGGGGCTGGCGCCCGTGCTCGTCGAGCAGATCTTCGACACCGTGCGCGACATCAACCGGCAGGGCACGACGATCCTGCTCGTGGAGCAGAACGCCGCCATGGCGCTGTCCGTCGCCCAGCGGGGCTACGTCATCGAGACGGGCACCATCGTGCTGAGCGGCACGGCCGCGGAGCTCGCCGACAACCCGGAGGTGCGCCGCGCGTACCTCGGCGAGTAACAGCCGGACGACCATCATGATCGGCCACGGTGTGTACTTCGACGACTACAAGGTCGGCGCCACGTACAGACGCTCGGGCGCACGATCTCGGAGACCGACATCGTCAACTTCGTGAACCTCGGCGGCTTCACCGAGCCGCTCTTCATGGACATGGAGTACGTGAAGAAGGAGTCGCTGTTCGGCCGCCGGGCCGCCCGGCGCGATGACGTTCGCGATGTCGGAGGGCCTGGTGATGCAGACCGGCCTCATCCACGGCGTGGCATGGCGTGGCTCGGCGGCGAGGTGAAGGTGACCGCGCCGGTCCTGGCTGGCGACACCATCCGCGTCGACGTCGAGATCGCCGACAAGCGCGAGACGAAGAAGACCGATCGCGGCATCGTCACCTACAAGCACCGCGTGTTCAACCAGCGCGGCGAGACCGTGATGGAGCTCACGCTCCAGCGCATGATCAAGCGCAAGCCGACAGCTAGGCGCCCCGACGTGCTGGTCCTCGAGCCGCGCCGACGTCGAGGCGCTGCTCGAGCCCCGCGAAGCTCATCGACGCGCTCGCGCGCGCCTTCGCCGAGTACGCGGCCGGCCGCGCGCGGTTCCGCCGCGCGCCGTCGTCCCGTCACCGACGACGGCGTGCTCCTGCTCATGCCGGCGTGGCGCCTGGCCGCTGACGGGCTCGCGCTCGGCACCAAGCTCGTCACGCTCTACCCGGACAACCAGCGCGCGCGGCGTACCGACCATCCACGGCACCTACGTGCTGATGGACGGCCGCACGGCGTCCCGCTCGCGCTCATGGACGCCGGGCTTCCTCACCGGGCTCCGCACCGGCGCCGCCTCGGCGCTCGCCGCGCGCTATCTCGCGCGCAGCGACGCGACGACGCTCCTCTGCTTCGGCGCCGGCGTGCAGGCCGGCTTCCAGCTGCACTGCCTGACCGCGGAGCTCCCCATCCAGCGCGTCGAGGTCGTCGGCCGCGATCCCGGCGCGCGCGCCGCTTCGCCGAGTCGTGGACGACGCGGCTCGGCCTGCCGGTCACGGTGCGCCCGACGGGACGCGCCGTCGCGCGCGCCGACGTCATCACGTGCGCGACGACCGCGACCACGCCGCTCTTCGACGGCCGCCGCCTGAGGGCGGGCGTGCACGTGGACGCCGTCGGGACGTTCCAGCCGACGGCGCGTGAGCTCGACGGGGAGACGATTCGGCGTGCCCGCGTCGTCGTCGATCAGCCGGCCACCGTCGACGGCGCGGGCGACATCGCGATTCCGATCAGGGACGGCGTGATCGCGCGCAGCCACGTGGTCGGCGAGCTCGCCGACGTCGTGAGCGGCACGGTGGCCGGCCGCACGCGTGCCGACGAGATCACGGTCTTCAAGTCGGAGGGCTTCGCGCTCGAGGATCTCGTCGCCGCGCGCCTGGCGTACACGGGCGCGAAGGCACGCGGCCTCGGTCGGGAGGTGGAGCTCTAGTCGAGGAATTTCGTGGCTTCGAACGATCTCCTGACATGCCCGCGCTGCCGCTTCGACAATCCCCGACGAGCGAAATTCTGCATGGAGTGCGCCTTTCCTCTCGAAGGCGCGGTGCCGTCGAGCACGGACCAGACCGGCGACTACACGCCACGCCATCTGGCGGAGCGAGATCCTCGAATCCCGTACGGCACTCGAGGGCGAGCGCAAGCACGTGACAGTCCTACTTCGCGGACCTCAAGGGTTCCATGGAATTGCTGGCGGACCGCGACTTGGAGGATGCGCGACGCGTCCTGGACCCCGGGCTCGATCGGATGATGGAAGCTGTGCATCGTTACGAGGGCACCGTCAACCAGGTGATGGGTGACGGCATCATGGCGCTCTTCGGAGCGCCTGTGTTCCACGAGGACCACGCGGTGCGCGCCTGCTATGCGGCGCTCCGCATGCAGGAGGCCATCCACAGTTTCTCGGAGGAGCTGCGCCGAACGCGCGGTGTCGAAGTGCAGATCCGGGTCGGGCTCAACTCCGGTGAAGTCATCGTGCGCTCGATCGGCAGCGACCTTCGTATGGACTACACCGCCGTCGGGCCGAACAACCATCTCGCCGCACGCATGGAGCAGCTGGCTGCGCCCGGCACCGTTCGACTGACGAGTAGCACGCTGGCGCTCGCCGAAGGCTGGGTTGAGGCCAGGCCGTTCGGCCCCGTCGCTGTGAAAGGACTCGCCGCGCCGGTGGAAGTCTGGCAGCTGACCGGCGCGGTGCGCGCGCGGAGCCGGCTCCAGACCGCCCGCGCGAAGGGCCTCACTCGCTTCGTTGGTCGTGGGGCTGAACAAGCCGAGCTCGTCCAGGCCGCCGACGACGTTCGCCGCGGATGCGGACGGATCGTTGCTGTTGTCGGTGACCCTGGAGTGGGCAAATCCCGGCTCTTCCACGAATTCCTCCAATCGC
>CAVSKT010000015.1:0-347525 GCA_963728575.1 uncultured Acidobacteriota bacterium | reverse complement strand
TAGCAATTCTCGGTAACACGGCAATTTCAGCCCTCAAACACTAGAGGCAATTCCCTTGCATCAGTCAGCTTTCCATCTATATGTAACCTTTTATGATATTTTGGTAAAATGAATGTGGAGGGTTGTGAAGGTGTAGATCACCCTCAAGCGTCACCCCAGTCCCTGTCGTCACAGCGACGTATTGTCCAGCAGGGGCGGCCCATGCCCTCCTCGCCACGGCCCCGCAGAGCGGAGGCACAGCGAACGCATGCACTCCCTCGCTGTGCCCCTCTCCACGTCTTTCACCTCTTGCGCCGAGGGTGCTCTTCCCCAGAAAAGGAGTCGTCATGGACGAGGCCCAACAGTCGAGAGCCCCCTTGCGGGATGACCTGCGCGTCCTGTGTCAAGAGATCGCAGCATTGGGAGCAGACCCCATTCCCCCAGCGCTCCTGGAGGAGATCGCCGGCATTACCCTGCTCCACGCCGAGGGCATTGTGAACACGGTGCGGGTCCCGCTGGTGGTGCTGGACGCCACCCTGCACGTGCGCATGGCGAATCGGTATTTTTATGAGTGCTTCCAGGTCACCCCACAGGAGACGGAGTCACACCGGCTCTACGACTTGGGCAACGGCCAGTGGAACATTCCCGCCCTGCGGGAGCTGCTGGAGGCAGATTTTGCCGCACCACACGGCCTTCGACGACTTCGAGGTCACGCACACGTTTCCGGACCTCGGCCCCAAGACCATGCTCCTCAATGCCCGCCACATCGTCCGTACGCACGGGGCGCCCTCCCTGATTCTGCTCGCTATCGAGGACATCACCGCGCGCCAGCGGAACGAGGCGGCCGCGCACCAGCAGCGCGCGGTGCTTGCGCATGACGCTGGGTAGCATCGGCTACGCGGTGCTGACCACGGACACGGCCGGTCGGATCACCTTTCTGAACCCCGTGGCGGAAGCGTTAACCGGCTGGTCCCTCCAGGATGCCCTGGCCAGCCGTGCGAGGTGGTGTTCCGTCTCGTCCATGAGCAGACCCGCCAGCCGCTGGAGAGTCCGGTGGCGCGGGTGCTCCGGGACGGCCTCACCATCGGTTTGGCGCCGGCAGACGGTACTTGATCACCCGGGACGGCCACGATGTCCCGGTGGCCGACCTGTGTGCCCCGATCCGGCACGGGGCCGAGCCGCTGCACGGCGTCGTGGTGGTCTTTCGCGACGCGTCGGACCTCCGCCAGTTGGAAGCGCAGATGCGGCACGGGGCAGAAGATCAGGCACTCGGGACCTTGGCCGGGGGGATGGCACACGACTTCAACAATATCCTCGCGCCGATCCTCGGCTATGCCGAACTGGCCCAGGACGCTGCGCCGCTGGCCAGTCCTGTACATACCCGGATTAGGCACGTGCTCACGGCGAGCCACGCGCCAAAGCCTTAGTGCAGCAGATCCTCACCTTTAGCCGCCGGACCATAGAGCACAGACCTCGGTCGACCTCGCCGCCCTGGTCCGCGACTCCTCCCGTTCTTACGGGCGTTGTTGCCGACCACGATTACCCTGGAGGCGGCCTTCCACCGAGGCGAGCGAGGTACTGGCCGATGCGACCGAGATGCACCAGATCATGATCAATCTGCCGCGAATGCGGGGCATGCGATGCGCGACACAGGCGGGCGCCTGAGGTCCGCCTGGAAGCCATCGACGGGGACGCCGCCCTGATGGCGACCCATCCGGCCTACCCCCTGGCCCGCAGTCCGCCGCATCGTGCGTGATACCGGGCCGGGCATCCCCCCCGACGTGCTCGCACAATCTACGAACCGTTTTTCACGACGAAAGCGGTGGGGCAAGGCACGGGGTGGGGCCGTCGGTTGTCCATGGGATTGTGGAGTCCCATAGTGGGGCCATCCTGGGAGACAAGTCTGCTGGGCCAGGGGACGACGTTCACGATCTATCTCCCCCGGCTGCGGGCCGTCCTCGAAGGTGACACCCAGCCAGCGGCGGAAGACCGCCCGCGCACGACAGCATGAAAGCGGGCAGGAGCGCGAGGCGTACCCCCAGGCAATGCTCGAGGTGTGTAAAAGCGCATTGCCTATAGGCTTGCAGAGAAACGAGCCTTTACCCACTTTGCCCCAGTCGGGGTAAGGGAGGGATCAAATGAAGAGGAGTAACTACAACACTATGCACTATTTGCTTGGCTTCCTTCGGATCTCATTCCATTCCCACTGATCGAGGTTTGCCACCACACCATCATGCACAGTAACATCACTGAGCTTAACTGCACGCCGTCCAAACTCATCTGCAAAAGGAAGGATATGTTGGCGGATAACTTCATCCAAATAGTCGATGTGAATAACATCAACGGAGTGGAATCGATCTCGCGGCAATCTGATAGAATCGGGATTCGCTTCTTGCCGTACCACTCGCACCCACGGCGTCAAGATAGGATCTGAAGGGCGTTCTTGGCTTTCAACGAGGAACATTGGCGCGTCGAGCACACTTACACAGAAAATGAGGACGGGAAAAAGGCGCTCAGGTGGCTGGTGTGTAGCTTTGTAGAGTTCGGAGGCATATCGTAAGGGCTTTTACCAATGGGAGAATAAGGCTATTGAATGGATCTGTACCTGATAGCTCGACCCTCTTGCCTGATGGTATCGCTTTAACAAAGGAGGCACATTTTGGCGGTCCCTCCTCAACGAGTGGTAGCTTATCCAACCCTAACGCCCTCGAACCTGGAACCTCACTCAATCGATCTCCATTCGATTCATGGATGGATACCCGGCCGTTCCGCAAACCAGCAATTTGCGGAAATCGTGGGATAACTCTTTCTGCCACACGTTGAAAAAATACATATGGCTGTCGCGAACGTTTACATTCAATAAGTAGGATTAAACTGGGTTGTACAGCCTGATCGCAATTTTGAAGAAGCGATCTATAAGCGAATACATCGAGACTTCGACGTTCTTTTAAATCAAGGTCTATATAGCTCCATTCTTCAGCTATTACAAATTCCTGCTTTAAGAGACTTGCAACTGTACCTTGCAGCGGATAACCTGATGTCTCAATAGCTTTAATTAACTCAGATTTATCAATGCCCGCCGGGAGACAATTCCGCTCTGGATTCGCCGGGTGCACTCGCATTCAGGAAACTCACTTATTATTTGGAGCGTTCGAGAATCATTTTACGAAACTTGTCTTTCAAACCTTCCGCCAACTGTGAGACGAGAGGGTTATTACGATAAGAAGCAATTTTACTATTGATGGCAGTCTCCATTTGCCGGATAGCCCCTTTGACGCTTTGGGAATCGTTAGGGTTAAACTTCAGTGTGCCAATCGTACCTTCCAGAGGATTAAGGGCGCGCTGCGCTTCTTTCAATTGCCGCTGAAGCTTGTCGAAACCGGTGAAGTTGATATTGATATTCAATGTGAACTCCTTCTTATAAGCGTGAGGAAGTAAAAAGGCCCGCCAAAAGCGGGTCATTGAGACTGCTAATGCTTTTTGTCTTTCGGCGGATTTGGATCATTGCCGTAGCTATCGCTGTCCTGAATCGTGCCGTCCCTGCGGTGACTGACGACTTCGACTTTTTCGCGCTTAGCTTGTTCGCGTGCCCGTTCAAGGGCTTCGGCCTTAGTCGGACTTACCGAGCCAGCACGGGTTGCACCCTCTTTCTTTGTTGCCCAACCATCAGTATGTGGCACCACATGAATATCGCGCTTCTTGCTCATGTTACAACTCCTGTGCTGTTAGAGGGCTTAATGCTGCCCGCTCCGTGCGATCAGGCGCACAGCGCCTAGCAAACTCATCCAGATCTCAAGGGCACTAACCCCTGGATTACCATATTATTTTTAATTCTAATATCTCTAACATCCGATGTCAACATCAAATTATACATTTTTATTATGTCATTAGTACAAACATAGTCAACAATGCAAACCGTTTGCATTGTTGACTATGCATCGGATACGATAGTATTCGCACTGGAGAGGAAATTTCACAAAACACTTTAGGAGTAGAATCATGGTCGACTCTAAATCATTCTACATAGAGCTAGGACAAAATGTGAGAATGAAACGTGAGCAAATCGGCCTCACCCAGGAAGCTCTTGCGTCGCAGGTCGCCCTGACAAGGACATCAATCACTAACATTGAGAAAGGGCGACAAAAGCTCCTTCTACATACTTTTGTCGATCTGGCTCATGCGCTAAATATTGAGCCATCCTTACTTCTTCCCGCGATTACGAGCGGATCAAAGGAAAGGTTTGATGCTAAACTGAAAGAGTACTCAACTAGCCAACAAGAATGGATAAAAACCACTATAGAGTCATCCACAAGCGGAGCAAATGCATGAGAGTACGAAGAAAATATATACGCTCTATTGTTGAACGTCTTCTTATTAACCATCCTTTTAATGGGCATTCTGTCCCTGTTGACAAAATCGCTTATTCTTTGGGTATAGATGTTCGATCAACACGGCCTGGTGATGTATCATTATCAGGATTTTTAGTTCGAGATGATGGCACGGGAAAGGCAATCATTGGGGTAAATGAAGACCATAATAAAAATCGAAGAAGATTCACTATTGCTCATGAGGTTGGGCACTTTCTTTTACATACTGGCCAAGAAATATATGTAGATGAATGTTCGAAAGCCGGACTTATGATAAACCTTAGAGATGAAAACTCCAGTAAGGGCACAGATGGAGAAGAAAAAGAGGCAAATTTTTTTGCCGCTGAACTACTTATGCCAGTAGAATTTCTACGGAAAGATATTGCTTCATATAATATAATCGGCGAAGATGGGCTTAAAGACATGCTAGATGAATTAGCAAAAACATACGAGGTGAGCAAAGAGGCTTTGACTTATCGTCTCATGAATTTAGGATATATCCATCTATAGAACTGAAGTGCTATTTTTAGCTCTTTCCAAGTTCAAAGCCAGAAGCTTTGTGAGAAGTTCATCATCCGACATATCTGGCGTCCAGCCATACGTCTGAGCAACAGCCGCGTCCAAATCACGATGAGCGTTGTCAAGCCAGGTAGGCCGCTCATTATAGAGGTGGGTGAGGGTACGTCTTTTCAATATCTGCGCTGCCGCTTCATTCTTAGGCACGATACGGTCAGGATAGCCCTCCACCACTTCCGGCACGTATATGACGAGGTCAGACGGATTCAGCCAGTTATTCCGCAATTCATCCAGCCGCTTGGCGGCGGCAGCGATTTTCTGCGCTCTCGGATCGTCGGCATACTGTCCCGCCGGAATATCCGGCGTCAGCCCTTCTGGGAAGGGGAAGGTTTCAAATGTAGTGGAAGGTGTATAACGCGGCCCGTTCCCTACCCAAGCCATGTACACGAGCCGCAGCGCCCATATCTCATGAAACCGCGAGTGTAGAATCCCAAATGTCGTGTCGTCGTCTCTCGTGATCGCAATCAGCTGATGATCCGGTGCGACAGCACTGTCCAGCCAGACAAATACTCGATGTTTCGCTACCGTTGGCGTGACGATGTACCGCTCTAATTGGGCTAGCTTGCCCATCAGATCCGGGCGTGGTTCCACATGCCGCCACCAGCGCATCCGATAGCTTTCACGACGGTTCTTTGAGCGCTCTGGAAAGACGTGGGCCTTGACATGCTCAAAAGGTGCTTCAAAGAGCGACGCTTCTTGCTCGGACATCTCCCATCCGAAATCAATGACCCACTTGTCAGCCGAACGGCGAGTGATGTCCTGTCCATTGCGCCAAGGGCGCAGCACCTCGGCATTCATCCTGCCGTTTGGATTCGTCGGAAGCTGAAGCCACGCGCGTGCCAGTTCGCCCGGCACGTCGAATGCACCGCCTTTGGTATCGCCCATGAAAGAGACGCCACGATTTTCATCGAGGCACTTCGCTGTGGTCAGGTCCAAATCACCTGCGGTCAGATCGGCGTTGATGCGCGATGCTGGTCGGCCGTCGAGCCGCGGAGCGTCATCAGTTGCGCCGAAGCAGATCAGCGAAACCCTGACGCTCGCGCCATCGATGACCCACGGCTCGTCGCTCCAGGCTTCAAAGATGCGGCTTTCGCTGGCAATCCGATCGAGCACGCGGCGATTGGCTCCGCCCCGGATCGAGTTGGTTGCCACCAGTCCCACCCGCTTCGTCTGGCCTGATTTGACCTGAGCGCGCGCTTTCTCGAACCAGTAGGTCACCAGATCAGCCTCTGGCGGAACGCGCCCACGGTAGAGGTGAAATAGCGTTTCGACATCATCATCGCCTAATCCCGAACGCATCAGCTTCCCGCCAAGGAAGGGCGGGTTCCCGATAATGAATTCCGCCTCCGGCCATGCGGCCTCGGTGCCGTCCGGATTCAGCACCGCATCCCGGCATTCAATGGTATCCAGAGGCCGTAAGATCGGCTTGCGTGCCAAGTCGAAGCCATTGCGGCGCATCCATTGAATTTCCCCGATCCAAACCGTGACGCGGGCCAGCTCGGCGGCATAGGGATTGATCTCAATGCCCTTGACACAATCCGGCCCAATGGAGGGGAACTGCCGTCCTAACCCCAAGGCTTCGGCATCCAGATTGACTTTGTGCTCAAAGTCCTTAAGGCGAGGATGGAGAGATACAGAAAATTCCCTGAGCCGCAGGCGGGATCAAGCACCCGCACCTGCTTCAGCCGTTCCAGAAAGCGATCATGCAATGCCTGCGCTGCATTGTAGGCTCGTGAACGAGTTGAAGCCGCCCTGCCCTTCTGGAAGCTTTCCATCTGCTGTGCAATCTGCGCCTTGATCTTCTTCCCATTCCGCCTGAAGTGGGCGGATGATGACCGGCTCAATCAGCATCATGATCTTGTCCCGGTCGGTATAATGCGCGCCAAGCTGGCTACGCTTATCCGGGTCAAGGCCACGCTCAAATAGCGTCCCGAAAATGGACGGGTCTATATCGCTCCAGTCCAGACGCGCGGCTTGCAGCAACCTGCTTAGTATCCTGCGGGTCGAGAGGTAACGCCTCATTGCTGTCAAAGAGTCCACCGTTGAACCATTCGACGTGTTCAAATCCGACCCTGCCCCCTGATTGCATCGCCCGAAACAAGTCTTGCGCCAATTCCACAAATTCCTCAGGACGGGTAACCGCATGTTCCAGCATCCGCGAAAACATGTGATTGGGGAGCAGCCCGATATCCTCCGCAAACATGCAGAATACGAGCCTATTGATGAAATGCGCGACGGCTTGGGGGTGTGCGTATTCCGGTGATTCTTGCCACCTAATCCAGTGCAAAGCTGCCGCCTAATCCGAAGGAAGCCTGCCACCCAATCCAGACGAAAGCTGCCACCCCATCGGAGCGCAGCGACGCCTGGTTGTAGCGGGTTACGTTCAGGGCACGTCGTTTTTCACGGTCGCGTGCCGTTTGCGCATCGAATCTCCTCTGAGAGTAATCTTGTACGCGTTATGGAGCAGTCGGTCAAGAATCGCGTCAGCCAGGGTAGGATTCCCCAGGGCCTCATGCCAATGCTCCACCGGGAACTGACTGGTGACAATAGTCGCGCCTCGGCCGTGGCGGTCTTCCAGGAGTTCAAGTACGTCATGGCGGTTCTCATCACTGAGAGAGGCAAGTCCCCAGTCATCAAGAATCAGGATGCTGGTTTTGGCCAGAGAGGCCATCAGCTTGGGATATCGCCCGTCGCCTTTGGCAATAGGGAGCTCCTGAAGCAGGCGCGGCAACCGTAGGTAGAGGACCGTGTACCCTTCCCGGCAGGCCTTCTGGCCCAAGGCACAGGCGAGCCAGGTTTTGCCGATGCCGGTGGGGCCCGTAATGAGCACATTGTGATGCTCGTGGACCCATTGGCAGGAAGCGAGGCGGAGGATGAGGGATTTATCGAGCCCGCGCGGGTGACGATAGTCGATATCCTCCAGGCTGGCACTCAGCCGCAACTTGGCCTGACGCAAGCGAGTCGTGAGCCTGCGGTCACTTCTGGCCGTCATCTCGCGATCGACCAGGAGGCCCAGGCGTTCTTCGAAACTGAGGGCCTGGCTCTCCGGGAGGTCCATCTGCTCGCTGAGCGCTTTGGCCATGCCCGTTAGTCTGAGCGCCAGCAGTTTGTCGAGGGTGGGGTGATTCAGCATTCGGGGTCTCCTTGGTTGGTGTGGTAATACTGCGCGCCACGGATGTTGCCATGGGTGATCACGGTGGCGGCAGGGCGTTGGCCAGGCAAGGGCTGCCGGTCAAGGTCGTGTTTGAGAATCGATTCGATACTCTTGTACGAACACGCGCCGATACGGATAGCCCGCTGGCAGGCGGCTTCGAGGCGGTCATCGCCATAGCGTTTGCTGAGCCGCATGATACCCAAACACGCGCGGAAGCCTTGCTGGGGATGCGGCCGCGAGGCGAGGATGGTTTCGACGACCTGGGCCGTGGCCTCTCCGGTTTTCGCCGCCCAGAGCACGAGCCGTTGTGGGGTCCATGCGGCATAGTGCCGGTGCGCCTTGGGCATGTGGGCCGCGACTGTGCTGTGGCGGCCCTTGTGCTGGGAGCACTGGTGGCTGGCCACCCGTTTGCCCTTGTGGAAGATTTCGACGACCTGCGCACTGAGACGCACCTCGAGCTGCTGCTTGACCAGGCTGTATGGCACGGAGTAATAGTGCCCGGCCACTTCCACGTGGTAGTCGATATTCACGCGGACGAGTTTCCACTCGGCATACTCATAGGGTTGCGCGGGCAGCGGTCGGAGGGCGGGGCGGTCGAGGGACTCGAACACGCTCTGGCGTGAACCGGGGAGTTTCTTGAAGGGCCGCCGATTGAGGGCCACCAGCAAGCCGGTAATAGCGGTGTTCAGCTCCTGGAGGGAGAAGAAGATGTGGTGGCGGAGTCGCGCCAGAATCCAGCGTTCGACCACCTGCACGCCGACCTCGACTTTGGCTTTATCTCTGGGATGGCGCGCACGGGCTGGGACCACCGCCACGCCGTAGTGCTGGGCGAGCTCGGCATAGGTCCGGTTGAGTTCGGGTTCGTAGCGATGCCCCCGGGTGACGGCGGCCTTGAGGTTATCCGGGACAATGACCTGTGGCACCCCGCCAAGCGCCGCGAAGGCGCGGACGTGGGAGCCGATCCAATCGGGCAGACTCTGGCTCCAGGTCGCTTCGGCAAAGGTATAGTTGGAGGCCCCCAGGACGGCGATGAAGATCACCGCGTTGTGGACTTCACCCGTGAGAGCATTCACGACGGGCATCGTCTGGCCGGCGTAGTCCACAAAGAGCGTCTCACCCGCTCGATGGCTTTGCCGCATGACGAGGTCGAGCTTCCCCGCCCACTGGCGATACGCCTCACAGAACTGGCTGTACTGGAGGCCTTCGGGGGTCGTGGCCTTGTATTCTTGCCATAAGAGGACCAAGGTGACCCCCGGGCGTTTGAGCTCCCGATGCACCGTGGTCCAGTCGGGCATGGGGCGCCGCGCCACAGGCGTTTTGGTGGCCGTAGCAAACAGCTGTCTTTCCAAGGCGCTATCGTCGAGGGGCTCTGGGAGAGGCCAGGAGAGACCGGCAGCCTGGGCCCGCCGCACGTACTCAGCCACGGTGGGTCGGCTGACCCGTAAGCTCTGGGCAATCTTGCGATCACTCAGACCACAAGCCCATTTCAGACGTAAGACTTCTCGGACTTGACGCATCGATAACCTCTGTGCTGGCATCTGCTCCTCCCTCATGCATATGAGAAAGGCGCAGCATACCGATGGGGTTATATCTGCGTCGCGTGTTGCTCCAACACCCCAGAGAGGGGTGGCAGGGTTCAACCGGAATCAGTGGCAACTTTCAATCGGAATGGGTGGCAACCTTCAACTGGAATCGGTGGCAGGGTTCGACCGGAATCAGTGGCAACTTTCGCGCGGAATACGCACCCGGTCCCACAGGCGACATCCAGCACACGTTCCCCAGCGTGCAGGGCGGCGCGGGCCAGGAGCTTCTGCGCCCACGGGATAAACAGCGTGGGGACCATGTAGCGTTCGTACGCTTGAGGGGCATTGCCACTGACCTGCCACTGCTTTGGGTCACTCATAGGTGTCTCCATCGGCCGCTGGGCCGTGCCGATGCACGCCTCATGACCGATATCCGGCCTTCACGCGTTGGACGTAATTCCAGACGGTCCCATACCCAATCCCGAGCTGCTTGCTCATCTGATGCATCGAGACCCCTTGGTGATAGAGGTCCGCAATGCAGCCCTGTATCCCGGCGGGCAGCGGTGCACGCGATATCCTCTTGCCCTGGGCTTTCGCGCGTGCCATACCCGCCTTCACCCGTTCGCTCATGAGAGCGCTTTCAAACTGGGCGATCGAGGCCATCACCGTGAAGATCAACTCGCCTTGCGGGGTCGTGGTGTCAATGTTTTCCTGATAGGAGATAAAGTCCACCCCGAGACTGTGGAACTCTTTCAGGGCGTGCACTAAGGCCTGCGTGGAGCGGGCAAAGCGGTCGTACCGCCAGACCAGCACGATATCCACCTGGCGTTTGCGGACCACGTCCAACAATGCCCGGTACTGGGGCCGGTCCTCCCGCGTCCCACTGGCATAATCGACGTACTCTCCGGCGAGCGTGAATCCCCGGTGTGCCACATACTCCCGGAGTGCCAGCAACTGCGTCTCCGGCGTCTGGCCTTTATCGACGGTGGAGACGCGGGCATAGATCGCCACCCGTTTCTGCGCTACCATAACCCCCCGATCAGATAGGAACTCCTTTATGACCGCTCCTTTATACAGGCAAAACGCCTGTGTTTTCAAGGAGCCATCCTCCCCAATTTTCGACACCCTTTTTGATCAGGGATGCACCCGACCATGCCCAGCCCATTTTTGACCCTCAAAGAACGCGTACGGCTCACCTGTTTCCCCGATGCGATTCCTCAGTGGGATCTGATCACCTATTTCACCCTGACTGAGCATGATGGGTCCCTCATTGCCACCTATCAGGGCGACACCAACCGTTTGGGAGCGGCCCTGCAACTCTGTGCGGTGCGCTACCTCGGATTTTGCCCCGCCGATCTCCTTACCGCGTCAAGCGACGTGATCACCTTCCTGGCGAGTCAACTGCAGGTCGCTCCCAGTGCCTTGCACGACTATGGGACGCGTCGCATGACCCGCAGTACCCACTTCAATGCTGTGTTGCATCATCTCGGGTTTCGCCGGGTTCAGCCCGATGAGCATGCGCCAATCATCGCCTGGTTGACGGAGCGTGCCCTCGAACATGACAAACCCACCCTCTTGTTTCACATGATCTGTGAGCGTCTCAAGCAGCAACAGATGATTCGTCCTGCCGTGACGACCGTTGAACGATGGGTCGTCACCGCCCGCATGCAAGCGCACCATGCATCGTTGAGCCGACTGCAGCCCCTCCTCACGCCAGAGCGGATGACATTGCTCGATAGCCTCCTGGTATCCGAGTCTGACCAAGGGGCCACCCCACTTTACCGGCTTCGCCAACATGCCGACAGCAATACGCCGACCGCTTTACTGCACACGCTCGACAAATTTACGATGCTGGAATCCTGGGAGGTGGGTACGTGGGACATGTCTGCACTCAATCCTAACCGCCAGAAGCTCCTGGCCCGCCTCGGCCGCAAGTATACGATGCAAGCCCTCCGTCGTATGGGACCGGAGCGTCGCTATCCCATTCTGCTGTCCTTTTTGAAACAAACGTTGATCGAGCTAACCGATGAGAGCATTGATATCTTTGATGTCTGCATCGCATCGCGGCACAAGAAGGCCCAGAAAGCTCTCCAGGATTACCAAACGCAGATCGTCGAGACGACGGAAACCCACTCGCAGCTGTTGCAGACCATCGGCGACTTGGTCTTGGATGAGACGGTCAGCGACGGCCATCTCCGCCAGGCAATCTATCACCACATTCCCCGCGCCAACTTACAGGTGGCGGTCAAGGAAGCCCATGCTTTGAGGCGGCCAAGCAGTTATTTTGACTTCCTCGATGACCATTACAGCTATGTGCGTCAGTTTGCGCCGCAGTTTCTGGAGACGCTGTCTTTTCAATCGCATCAGGACAACGATACCGTGCTGGAAGCCATTGCGGTGTTTCGATCGCTCAATGCGGCCAACCAACGTAAGCTGCCCGACAACGTCCCGCGCGACTTTGTGACGGACAATTGGCGGCGCTTTGTGATGCCCCAGGGCCACCCCCCACGACGGGCGTATGAGCTGTGCGTGCTGTCGACGTTGCGTGACAAGCTCCGCTCGGGCGACATGTACCTGCCCAATAGCCGCCGGTATACCGATCCCGAGACGTTTCTGATTCCCCGCGCCACCTGGCCTCAACTCAAGGCAGACGTCTGCCAGGAACTCGATCTGGATCCCACGGGCCATACCCGTCTGAGTGCTCGGGCACAACAACTCAAAGACTTGCTGCCGCGTGTGGACCGCCTATTGGACCGCAGCGATGGCATCCGTATCGAGGATGGGGAGTTAATCGTGCCCCTGGATGACGCGAAAGACTTGCCGGAAAGTGTGCAGGCCCTCGACGAACAGATTTGCTGCCGTATCTCCGAGATTGATCTGACTGATCTCCTGCTTGAAGTCGACCAATGGACGGGCTTTAGTCAGCAGCTCACGCATGCAGGAGGCGGGCAGCCCCGCACGGATGACCTCTTGTTACACTTGCATGCAGCAGCCCTGGCACAGGGCAGCAACATGGGATTGGTGGAGATGGCTCACAATGCGGGTGTACCCTACCGCCGCCTGGCGTGGACGAGCACGTGGTATCTCAGAGAAGAAACCCTGAAAGCGGCGGTCACCACCCTCGTCAACTTTCAATACCGCCAGCCCTTGGCATGGCATTGGGGTGATGGGACGCTGTCATCCTCGGATGGCCAGCGTTTTCCGGTGCGGGGCAAGGTGCGCAATGCCAGCGCGTTACCGCGATACTTTGGCTACGGCGAAGGCATTACCTTCTACAGTTGGAGCAGTGATCAATTCTCCCAATATGGCACCAAAGTGATCTCGTCCACCATCCGCGATGCCACCTATGTCCTCGATGAGATTCTCAACAATGAAACCGACCTGACCATCCTGGAACACACGACGGATACGGCGGGGTATACCGACTTAGTTTTTTGTCTATTCGACTTGTTGGGGATGCAATTCTCCCCGCGCCTCCGCGATCTGGGAGACCGGCAGCTTTACAAACTGAAGACGGATCCCACCATCTATCCGCTTCTCGACGCCCGCCTCACCGGCCGGATTGACCTCCCTCGACTGCGTGAGGGGTGGGACGATTTGGCTCGTGTGGCTGGCTCGCTCAAACGTGGCTATGTCACAGCTTCCCTACTGATCAGCCGGCTGCAAGCCTATCCGCGGCAGGGCCAGCTCACCAAGCTGTTGCAAGAGTATGGGCGCCTCGTCAAAACCATTTTCGTGCTGCGCTATCTCGAAGATGAAGCCTTGCGCCGGCGTGTCCATACGCAGCTCAACAAAGGGGAAAAGCTCCATGATCTGCGGAAGTTTCTCTTCTTTGCCCGCGAAGGAGTGGTGAGGCAGAAGTATGAGGATGGTCAGGCCAATCAAGCAGGATGTCTGAATCTTCTGACGAACGCGGTCATCGTGTGGAATACCGTCTACATGCAGGCCGCTCTGGATGCCATTCAGCAGGAAGGCTATCCGGTACAGGAAGAAGATCTGGCCCATCTTTGGCCCAGTCGATTCGCTCACATTCACCGCTACGGCAAGTATGCATTCGACGTCGAAGCGGCACGGACACGGGTGGGATTACGTCCATTAAAACAGTGATGAGGGATGACCGCTCACTTTCGGCCATTTGCTAGCGGGGGTCCTATAAAGACTCTCGTATTGCGACTTGCCGCTAAATGCAAGTTGCATTATTCTCCTCTGTCGAGGAGGAAGCGCATCTATGACGACGAGCCAGGAAGCAAAAGCCATTACCCGTCAAAGTCTTGGACTGGCGCCATTGGAGGAGATAAAGCCCACGGTACCCGTAGAGGGCCATGTCTGCGACTTCCCCCCTCTGGTCGTTTAGCAACAAGCGAAGTAGTCAGACCCGCCTGCACATCGACTACGACGACAGCTCCTTTGTCACGATTGAAGCACCAAAGGGCATGCCAAGCCCCATGTTCCCGGGCTGGCTGGACGTCATCCTGTTTTATGGCCAGCGGGATTTGTTCCTGCAAGATCACACGTCCATGAGCGTGTATTCCATCATATAGACGCTTGGGATGGACCCAACAAACGGCATGAACTACGAGTATTTTCGCCGGGATTTGCGCCGGGCATTCTATATGGGGCTTGAGACAGATCGTTTTCGTCATCCGGCCACTGGTCGGCGTAGTCACGTCGCTTATTTTCGGGTACTTCGGCAGATGTTCATCGCGAAGAATCGCCGCGAGGTGAGCACTTTCTATTTTGATGACCAAATCCCCCGTGGCTGCTTAGTTATTTGTATCGACTGACATCCAGGCAGCGGTTCGTACTCTCGAGGGGTTCCCAAACTCTGTCCACGCGAAGTGGACTTCGTTGCCCAATAGCGCCATCCGCGGAAAGCCACTCGATCGCGAAATGTCAGTCGTGGCGATCACCGCGGGTGGCCCAAGCACGCCGCTCGGCTGAACTCGGCGCACGTTGATTGCGCCGCCTTCAGCGTTTCCCGACAACCAGCACACCAGCGCAGAATTATCCCGAAGCATCAACACGTCGACGCGTCCCTGTGTCTCGCCTTCGTCAACCTGCACCGCAGCTCCAAACGTTGCTCCACCGTCAGCAGAAAACGCGAGTTTCACAGAGGGCTTGCCGTGAGTGCCGGTGAACCACGCCACCGCAACGTTGTTTCCGTTCGCCGCGATTGCTGGTCCATTCACGGGGCAACCATTGATTTCCCAGTTATCCGCATTGACAACTTGAGGTTTTGCCCAGGCGCCGCTCGCCTGTCGCACGCTGTAGATATCGCGCACTTCGTTCTGCGAGCGATCGCGATAGACTGCTACGATGCCTTCACTCGAAACTGCGGCCGACGTTTGGCAACATTCACAAACGCGCTCGTCCAGCTCCGCTTCATCCGAAATCTTTCCACTTGCGTCGATCGTTGCATAACGCAGTGTCATGTTCACCGGGAGTGGCTTGTCCTCGTCGTGGTCGTCTTTCATGTCTTTCATGTTGCGACCGTCGAGCCAGATCGCGCCGGCGCGTCCATCGCGAAGTGGAATCAGTGAGACGAATCCGTGTTCGGTTTGAGTCTTGTCGAGATGGGGAACGATCGGCTTGGTCAAGTCTTTCCGGCGTCCTTTGACAGAGCGATGTTTACGTCGTACGCGTATGATCGAGCGCCACTCTTAACTAGCCAGTGTGCCGCCAGTGAGCCGTCGTTGAGTCCGATTACGGATGGAAAGTCGGCCCAGTTGATGAACCAGTTGTCGCCCTCGGCAACGGTGCGCGTTTCAGTCCATCCGATTTGATCTCGAATGGCCGTTCGGAGCGCGTATCGCTTCGCATCGAGCTTTTCAACCCAACTGAGAACGATGCGTCCGTCCGGCGTGGTAGTTAATTCGGGTTCGCGACTGTCGCCCGTTGCTGGTGATTCAGTCGCGCGAACCACCAACGGTTGTTCGGGCGCCTCGGCAACCGTTGACTCGTTGCCATTGCAGCCAACCGCAAGCAACGCAAGGATTGAAATCAGGAGCGCTCTATTCCGCATTCTTCTCGATAAGGATACACGATTAAATGGTCTAAGCGCCGAAGGCGCGAAATATAATAGCCAGTAAATGGTCTAAGCGCCGAAGGCGCGAAATATGATAGCCAGTAAATGGTCTAAGCGCCGAAGGCGCGAAATATGATAACCAGTAAATGGTCTAAGCGCCGAAGGCGCGAAATATGATAGCCAGGGGCAAGCGCTGAGCGGAGCGAAGCGCGTCGCCCCTGGAAAAAAAACAAGAAATGAGCCTGGAGCTCTGAAAGAGCGAAATAAATAGTTCGGTCCCTGCGGTATTTCGCACTTTCAGTGCTCTCTCTTGAATTTGCTGCGGCTACCAGGGGCGACGCGCTACGCGCTTGCCCCGGCTATCATATGTCGCGCCTTCGGCGCTGCGGCCCGTGTGTTCGCGCCGTGCGGTTGGCCCCTGAAACTATGAAGCCGGGTCTCCCAGAGTCGATTTGAAAAGCTGGACAATGTCCAGTATGACGAGTTTGGCCTTTGCAGGTTGACTCAAAATCTGACTTTGAAGGGAGTACCCGGTGATGAAGATATTGGCATTGGACTTAGGAAAATTCAAGACAGTAGGTTGTGTTTACGAGGGCGCGAGTGGTCAGTATCGCTTCAAAGCGAGCAGCACGACGCCGACGGGGTTGGCGCAGTTGGTAAGAGAAGTAAAGCCGGATCGAGTGGTAATCGAAGTTTGCAACATCGCGGGGTGGGTTTGTGATCTGCTGCGGGAGATGGGGGTGGCGGTACAGGTAGCGAATACGAGTGACGACGCGTGGCGCTGGCGCAAGGTGAAGAAGAAAAATGATCGCGCTGATGCCTTGAAAGCAGCACGTCTGTGAGCTGTTAATCAGCTCCGCGAAGTGCATATACCGAATATCGAGGTGCGGCAATGGCGCGCGTTGATTGCGTTTCGGCAACAACTGGTGCGGCGGCGTGGGAAGGTCAAGAATCACATTCGCGACTTGTTGCTCAGTGAGGGCCAGATATTACCGCGCGGGGCCAGGTGTTGGACGCAACTGGAACGGGCGCACTTGGAAGCGCTCGCCAAACCTTTCAGTGAAACTGACCTGAAGGAGTTATGGCGCGGACAACTGCAGGTCGAGCTACAGCAGTTACAAGAGCTACAGCGAGACATTGCGCAGGTGGAGGAAAAGTTGGAGGCCCTCGCTAAAGCGGACCCCCGAGTGGCGCTGTTGCGCACCATCCCTGGAGTGGGCCCGCGCCTATCGGAAGCGATCGTAGCTTTGTTGGATCAGCCAGAGCGGTTTCGCAAAGCCCGGGAAGTGAGTGCCTACGTGGGCATGGTGCCGAAAGAACTTGATTCTGGTGAGACTATGCGACGCGGGCGGATCACAAAACATGGCAGTCGTTTAGTGCGCTCACTGTTGGTGGAGGTGGCGTGGGCCGGCCTGCGTTATAACTCCTGGGTGCGCGAAACGTTTCGCCGCATCAGTGGCGGTAAGAAGTCGCGGCGGAAGATTGCGATCGTCGCCGTTGGGCGGCAGTTGTTAGTGCGTTGTTGGGCCATGTTGCGTGACGGTACCATCTGGCAGCCGCCACCGTTAGCCTTACTTAAAGCGTAACCGCGTCCCGCAGCAGTAATCGCGGAAGTGAGACCAGGGGGAAACAAATTGCCGGCCACCTGAATGGTGGTTAGTCTCGAGGGGTAGAGAAAAGGTTTGGCACGATTGAAATGACGCTGAGCTCGCAAATAGCCTGAGTAAAAAACTCGTGCTCCTGAATCAGCCGCGTCGCACCGTTGAGTGAGACCGCGTATTTACCGAGTTCAAACCTCGACCACGTGGAATCTCGAATAGATGGGTGAACCAATCAACCCGAACTTATCTCTTGACACGACCCGGCTTCATAGATGGCTATCATATGTCGCGCCTTCGGCGCTGCGGCCCGTGTGTTCGCGCCGTGCGGTTGGCCCTGGCTATCATATGTCGCGCCTTCGGCGCTGCGGCCCGTGTGTTCGCGCCGTGCGGTTGGCCCCTGGCTATCATATGTCGCGCCTTCGGCGCTGGGGCCCGTGTGTTCGCGCCGTGCGGTTGGCCCTGGCTATCATATGTCGCGCCTTCGGCGCTGCGGCCCGTGTGTTCGCGCCCGTGCGCTTGGCCCCTGGCTATCATATGTCGCGCCTTCGGCGCTGCGGCCCGTGTGTTCGCGCTGCGCGCTTGGCCCCTAGCTACCATATTTCGCGCCTTCGGCGCTGGTCCTAAAAATCCACCGAATACGCGTGATCTTTTAGAGTTCAACGCCACTTACCATTGGACGTACACGGAAGGAGTGAACTTATGCCTTGCGCCAAAGCCCAGTGTTTTCTGCTACTTGCCTTATCCTTTATTCCACTGACTATCGCGGCCCAACCGCAGAATCAAACCGACACCGACAACGCCCGGCGACAACTTTATGCCGCTATCAACGCAAACGATGCACAGCAGTTTGCGTCGTGGATAGACCGTGTAAGCCAAAAAGATCGCGACGAGCTTCTGCTTTACGTACTCAGCCAATCGAAACAGCAGCCGGCCGAAATTGTTCGCGTGCTGCTCGACAAAGGCGCGAACGTGAATCAGCCAACAAACTACAAGACTGCACTCATGCACGCGGCCGACAAAGGTTACACGGATATCGTGAATTTGCTGTTGGCGCGCGGCGCTCAGGTTAATGCTCAGACGGCCGAAGGAACTGCGCTAATGGCGGCAGTCACGAGCGGCCATACCGAAATCGTGAAAGCCCTTCTGTCTGCCGGAGCAGATCTAAAAGCTACACATCGACTCGGCGATCAGGCTTTAGCGATGGCTGCGCGACAGCGCAACTACAATTCTCCGAACGTTCAACCCGATCCCGAGATTTTGCGACTGTTGCTCGCCAAAGGCGCGGAACCCAATGCCACGGGCAGATACGGCCATACCGCGTTGATGTCAGCGAATACTGCCGCGAAAGTAAAACTATTAGTTGGCAAAGGCGCACAGCTTGATGCGAAAGACGAAGAGGGCCAGACGGCTTTGATGAAAGCTGCATCGAGAGGCGAGCCCGAAGTCGTGAGTGCGCTGCTTGATAGCGGAGCCGACGTTAACGCAACGGACAACAAAGGCCTGCACGCGCTGCTGTATTCGCTTGACAAAGAAAACAGGGCCTACGGCGCGGAACGCAAAACACTGCCGGAACGCCGAAACGAAGTCGCGCGACGCATACTCCTCAACAAATCTCTCAAGGTGAACGCGCAGAACGCCGACGGTGAAACCCCTCTAATGCGTGCTGTGCGACTCGGAAATGTCGAGGTGGTCAAGTCGATTCTGGCGAGAGGCGCGGACGTCAATCGAACCGACGTGTTCGGGGAAACGGCAGTGACCATCGCTTACGAAAAAGGCAACCCTGAGATCGAGAAACTGCTGCCGCTACCCTCATTGAAACGCCAACCGGTGAACATGCTGAACGCACTACTACGATCAGCAATTGAAAAGAAAGACGGAGCAAAGGTTAAAGAGTTGTTGGCGCACGGCGCCGATCCGAATCACGAGTACGCGATCAGTTACGACCACAAAACAATCAAGAGAACCGTCCTGATCCTCGCTGCCCGAGTGGGCCATCCAGGCATCGTTCAAGCTTTATTGGACAAAGGCGCGAACGTGAAGGCACAAGGCTTGATCTACGGTAGCGAGCACGGTCTGAAGTATGGCACCGCGCTGGAGGCTGCGGAGCTTTCGAAACAAGCCGAGGCCGCAGCATTGTTAAGAAGTGTTAAGCCGGATTGACAGGCTTCCGTTATGGGTTTCTAATCCTGTCGATGGCACTTAAACTCAAGGCGGGCCAATTCTACGGCACAACCTCCCAGGCGCTTGCCGCGAACGGCTTTCGCTTCACCGAGAAATCGTACGCATCGCTAGCGCGGCTTCCGACGCATGCGCACGAACTTTCTCACTTCTGTTTTGTCCTGTCAGGAAATTACCGTGAAAAGATCGCAGGCACGTCTTTCGAACGCGCTCCAGCGGCACTGGTCTATTACCCACCGGATGTCAGTCACGGAGAAGAACACTTCACCGATGGCCGGCACTTCCTGGTCGAAGTGGATCTCAAAAGTCTGGAAGCGGTTAGAGACTATGGCGCGCAGCTTAGAGAGCCAGTCGTTTTGGATACTGCGGCGTCTCTATGGCTTGCCAACAGAATGTACAAGGAATTTAGCGAGCGAGATGAGTTCTCGTCGATCGCGCTCGAGAGTATTTCTACTGAACTCTTGATTGCCGCTTCGCGAAGAGATAAGCCCAAAGCCGAACGCAACGCGCCTCCGTGGTTGGGACGACTTAAAGAATTTCTGCGTGAAAACTTTTCAGAACCGCCTTGTCTGAATGAGTTAGCGAAAGCAGTCGACGTGCATCCGACTCACCTCGCTCGCGTCTTTCGACAGTTTGAACGATGTACTGTTGGTGATTTCATTCGCGAAGTTCGCGTCGACTATGCGCGCCGTCGTCTGCTTGGATCAAATGAGCCTTTGGTGGAGATCGCTATTGCCGCAGGCTTCGCGGATCAGACGCATTTCACGCGTTCGTTCAAACGTGTCACCGGAATGACGCCTTCAGAATTTCGTCGCCTCTTCCAAACGCGCTAATCTCGTTCCAATCCGCTTGTTTTAGTCAAGACTTCGATTTGAACTTCACGTACACTTGCATCTCTGTGCAACCTCGGTGTTCTCTGTGTCTCTGTGGTTGAAAAGGCTCTTACGGAAATTCACCACAGAGACACAGAGAACACCGAGGTTGCACAGAGAACTCTGTCTTCCTGCTTGCTCGCCGACTCGTAACCGAGGTGTATCCATGAACAAATTGAAACCGACTATTCTTCTATCGTGTTTGATCGTGTCGCTGTTGTCGTCGAACGCTTTGGCGCAATCTGATAAAGCAAAGAAGATCGATGAATTGATCGCGCCGTTTGCCGCGGCTCAGCAGTTCTCAGGTGTCGTGCTTGCCTCTGAGAACGGCAAGGTGATTTACGAGAAAGCGTTTGGTGTTGCAAATGCTGACTACAAGATTCCGAATCAACTTAACACGCGAATCGGAATCGCTTCGATCACGAAACCCATGACAAGCGTGATTCTGAATCGCCTCGTTGAGGCGAACAAGATTGCACTTGCCGACAAGCTGAACAAGTACATTCCGGATTTTCCGAATGGAGACAAGATCACGATCGAGATGCTGGCGCGTCATCGTTCGGGTATTCCGCATCGAGTGATGCCTCCGGAAGCTGAGTCATTGGCTTACACGTCCGCCGAGTTTGTCGAGAAAGTCAAGCAAGCGAAACTCGCGTTTGAGCCGGGCACGAATCGTCTCTACAGTTCCGCGGGTTATGCAGTGCTGGCTCGAGTGTTGGAGATCGCTTCGGGCAAGACGTATCAACAACTCCTGCAGGAGTATGTCTTCACGCCCGCGGCAATGACTGACTCGGTTGATTTTGAAGGCGATGTCATCATCGAGCGTCGCGCTCAGGATTATTACCTTTCGCCGAATGGACTCGTTAATGTTCCGGTAAAGAATTATTCGTTTCTGGTTGGCGCGGGTTCTGTTTACAGCACAGCCCGCGATCTTTACAGGTTTGCGGAAGCGGTGATGGATGGAAAGTATGGCGAAGCGTCGAAGTCGATGGTTGGGCAGGAGAACTTTGCTTCAAGTGGTAGCACCAACGGTCATCGTTCCTATCTCGAGATCGCGCGTGACAAGAAATATGGGTACGTGATCCTTTCGAATTCCGCCGGTGTGTTCGACATGATTACGGAAGGTGTGGAGGAGATCCTTCAGGGAAGAGAGCCGAAGGTTAAGAGTTTTACTCTCCCCAAATTCATCACGCCGAGCAAAGATCTCACCGAATATCTGGGCCACTATAAGCGAGCTGACGGTGGTGAAACGGACATCGTGCTCAGAAATGGCTATCTCTTCTCGGGCGACATAAAACTCTATCCAACCAAACCCGACTGCTTCTTCGACTTCAGGTTCTTTGGCGACGCGTGTTTCATCCGCGACGCGTCAGCGAAGATCAAAGAGATAAAGTGGAGGGGACACGGTTTCGATCTGACGTGGGTCAAGCAGTAAACCGCAACATGTTTTAGACGACATTTGTGCGTTTTGTGGCTTCAGAGTAGGCTCTGCGCATGAACGTCGCGATTTCCGCGATCGGGCTTGCAACTGCCCAGGCAAACTCACCAACGGTATTGCCATGGGAGCCGAGCCACTGGAGTGTCTCGCGAATTTGTTATCGTGCGGTTGATTCATCACTGACGGGCGCCGCGCGTTGGCGGGCGCTCGTGAAAAAGGCGTTCGCTGACCTTGGACCACTCCCGCGCGAGATGCCGCTGTTTGTCGGTTCCTGCAATGGTGATGCGTCACGGAATTGGGAGCAGGCGTTTGATACAAGCGTCTTGCTTGAAGATACACCGTGGGCCAATGAGGGGTTGCCGGTTTTCAGTTCCTCATGTGCGTCGGGCCTGCATGCGCTATATGTTGCCAAACAGCTCTTGGCTGCGGGCGCAATCGATGACGCGATAGTCCTCGCCGCGGATATCCTGTCACAATCAAATCATGAGAATTTCGAGGGCTTGCGTGTGCTCGCAGAACGCCCGATCGAGCCGTGGCGGCCGGCGAGCCAGGGTTTTATACTCGGCGAGGCGGCAGTTATTCTCAGATTATCGCGTGCTGAAGAAGCGAATTTCAGTGGGCCCGAGTTGGGGAGCGATCTTGAAGATCACGATGGGCTGTCGAGTGTGATCGAAGCATTAAGGGCCGAGGATGCTTCTGTAGTATTGGGGCAGGGAACAGGACCATACGGGCACACGCTCGGAGCTTCCGGTTTGTTGTCGCTTGCCCTCGGCACGCGATCAGGAAAGAGTGTCGTGGCTTGTCGGGCCATGAATGGAGCGTGTGCGGCAGCGATGGTTGGAAGAGGGTTCCTCGCAAAGGCGCAAAGGCGCAAAGAGAGTTGGCGAAAGAGTGCTAAACCGGGTGTGATGATGAATGAAGTGCTGAAACGACTGGCTTCAGAGGCATTCGAGCAAAGGCCGGCGGGTCCGCCGGATGTCCTGATTCTTCGAATGGAAAAACCGCTTTCGCCGCCGCCGTCCGCAATCATAGGTGGCAGACTTCTGCCAAGTGCCGTGCTCGAGATCACACCCGGCTTTGCGTCGCAACTCATCGCGAGGTGTTGGGGATTCAGTGGTCCATCGCTATGCCTCGTCGGCGACGTCGATCGCGACACTTACGGATTCAAAAATACTCTCAAGGAAGCAGGTTTGAATTTATTCCAGGTGAATCTGCGAGGAAGTGGAGACCAACGTGTCATCGAATGGAACATCTGAAGGGTTAATGTCCGGTTTGCGTGTTCTTGTGACCGGAGGCTCAGGCGGCATCGGTCAGGGAATTTGCACGGTTGCTGCGCGAGAGGGCGCAGACGTTGCGTTTACATGGCACGGCAACAAGGCCGGCGCAGATGCGACTGAGGACATCGTGCGTACGTTCGGACGCAAGTGTCTCGCGATTCAGGCAGATCTTCGTAACGCGGATGAGGCCGGTAAAGTCGTGTCGGCAGTCGAAGAATCGTGGGGCGCAATCGACACTCTCGTCAACAACGCAGCGTTTAGTGAAGCGGTTCCTTTCATACTGATCGACGACAAAGACTTTGCTGACATCATGGAATTAAATCTCTTCGCTGCGTTTCGGATGTGCCGTGCGGCAGTTCGGGGGATGATTCGACAAAAGTACGGGCGTCTCGTGAACATCAGCTCGATCACCGGATCGCGCTCAATCGCCGGACCCGTACACTACGCGGCGAGTAAAGGCGCGCTCGAGGGATTGACGAAAAGTCTCGCGCATGAAGTGGGTCCGTACGGAGTGCTGGTGAATGCGATTGCGGCGGGCATCTTTGAAGGCGGGCTGCGCTCGACGATTCCCGAACACCATCAGAAGCGTTATCTCGACGCGTGTGCGTTGTCTCGATTCGGTCAGCCTACGGAGTGTGGTGAAGTTGTCGCCTGGCTCGGATCGAGACGCAATACATACCTGAACGGAACAGTCATTTTTCTCGACGGTGGAACACTAGCTTAGCCACAAAAGGCACAAAAGTCACAAAATGAAAAACATTTTTATGTGTGTGCTTTTGTGCCTTTTGTGGCTAAATTGCCTGAAATGAAATAGAATCCGCGCACTCAATCCTGCCCTTTCAAGGAGTAAGAATCGTGAAGCATGACCGTGACGCCGCGTTCTTTTCCTACACCCGATCGATTTGTCCACAATGCAAGAAGGTGATCGACGCACATATCGTCCTGCGTGACGATAAAGTGTGGATGCAGAAGAAATGTCCGAAACATGGTTTCTTCGAAGTCGAAGTCTCGAGCGACGCGGAGTATTACATGAAGTCGCTCTCCTACACGAAACCGGGAACGATCCCCTATCGCTTCGCGACCAAAGTTGAGCACGGCTGTCCCGAGGATTGCGGCTTGTGTGAAGACCACCTGCAACACACCTGTTCGCCAATTCTCGAGATCAACGACGTCTGCGATCTCACCTGTCCTGTCTGCATCGTGCGCAACCAGCAGCGCTATTCGATGTCGTTTGAAGATTTCAAGAGCTCCGTGGATCTCCTGGTTGCGGCTGAAGGCGAACTGCCGATCATGTTGCTTTCAGGTGGTGAGCCGACGTTGCACCCGCAGTTCTTTGAGTTTTGTGATTACGTTTTGCGCGGTCCACATCAAGGCAAGATCAAGCGCCTGCTGATCTCGACTCATGGACGAAAGATCGCGCAGAACCGCGCGTTCGCGGAGAAGTTCAAAGCCGGTGGCATGTACGCTTCACTTCAGTTCGATACGCTGCGCGCCGGTGTTTATCCGAGGACGCGCGGCGTCGAGTTGATCGACATGAAAATGCAGTGTATCGAAGTGATCAAAGAGCTCGACATACCGACAGTTATTGTTCCGACCGTCTCAAAGGGCGACAACAGCGACGAGCTTGGCGCACTCGTGGAATTTGGACTCGAGCTCGAGCAGTGTTCGAGCATTGTTATTCAACCGATGGCCCACACCGGCGACGGCGGCGACGGCTATCACGCGAACCCCGCAGGACATCGACTCACAATGCCCGAGGTTCACCAGCTCATCGAGGAACAGACGGGCTGGTTCAAGCGCGATTACTTCCATCCGGTTCCATGCTCGCATCCGAGTTGTTACACCGCGACATATCTCTTTCGCATGAACGACGGGAAGTACAAGCCGCTGCCGGAGTTTGTGAACATCAGGCAATACCTCGATGCGATGCAGAACCGCGCGATCATTCGTTCCGATAATCAACTCGAGAAGATGATTCTCGACGCGATCACGAATCTCTGGTCGGCAACAAAAGTCGGTGAGGATTCGGAGTTGATACTGGCTTCATTGAAGTCGTTCCTCAAAGACACTTTCAATTCCCGCAATCCGCTCTCGGCGGCTGATATCGAACGCCGCACGGAGGCGCGCAGCAAGGCGCTCTTCATTCACAACTTCATGGATCCGTGGGATCTTGACGTCGCGCGGTTGAAGAAGTGCTGCACGCACTACGTTATGCCCGACGGCCGGCTCATGCCCGGTTGTTCATACAACAATTTGTATCGTCACAAGGACGAACGTTTCTTCCCCGACGCCGAGCCGGTGTTCCCGGCACCAGTCAAGATTGAAAACGGACCTGCCCTGGTCCAGATCACCGGGAGAGTCAGTCAATAGCAAGGCAGGAGACAATCAACGAATTGCGGGAACTGATTGTTCGCGCTGCGCCGGATGAGAAGGCAGCGCTGCCTGTACGCGATTGCTCTGCGGACGAACCCCTCGACGCAATCATTCCATTCTCGTCCGTGATCTTACTCGGCGTCGTGGTGGCGGTTGAGGATCGTTACGGGATCCGGATCACGCGCGAGCAACTCGCGCGCGCGTTTGAGAGTGGTCCGAATCTTCGGTCATCCTGGCGAGTATGATCGAAGAAGTCCACTGATAAGCATCAGATGAAGATCGACATCATTCATCCCGCGCACTATCGCGACGACGGTTCGCTCGTCCAATCGAAGAGCCTGATCGATCGTCTCGGCGCGTATTTGCCTCACCTTGGTCCACCATTGATGGCAGCTCTCACGCCTGAGAAGCATGACGTGAGGTTAACTGAGGAGTACCTGGACGACATTAACTTCGAGAGCGATGCAGACGTTGTTGCGCTGTCAGGACAGATCATGCAGTTCAAGCGTTGCGTTGACATCTCGAAACGATTTCGCGCTGCCGGGAAGAAAGTCGTGCTCGGAGGTTATCTCCCATCGATGTTACCGGATCACGTTGAAGGGCTGTTTGACGCGATCGTCATCGGTGAAGGAGATGAAGTTTGGCCGCAAATACTCGACGACATCGAGCGAGGAACGTTGAAGAAGCGGTATCGATCTGCGAAACCACCCGACATCAATAACCTTCCCATTCCTCGTTACGATCTCATTAAGAAAGACAGAATCGTCGTGTATCCAGTGCAGGCGACCCGCGGGTGTCCATTTACGTGCGAGTACTGCTCGATCGCCGCGGTTTACAACGGAATGTATCGCAGGCGCCCCGTCGAGCAGATCGTTCGTGACGTCGAGGCGACGAGAAGCAGGAACATCAATTTCTGCGACGACAATCTATGTGAGGACGTTAAGTTTTCTGATCGTTTATTTACTGCCCTCAAGGGGGCACCGATTCGTTGGGGAACACAGACGACGATAAATGTTGCGCGGCATCCTGACTTGTTGAAGAAAGCACGTGAATCAGGTTGTGTGCTGATGGCGCTTGGCGTGGAAACATTCTCGGCGCGAAATCTTGAAGACGTTAATAAGACTTTTCATTCTGTCGACAAGTATGCGGAAGGATTTCGTCGCATCATGGATGCGGGTATCAGTCCGCATGCACTGATAATCTTTGGACTTCCGGACGACAATCCTGACACGTTTAAGCGCACCGTGGATTATCTCGAGTCGTTAAAGGTGCCGATCACTCAGTTCTTTATTCTCACCCCTTATCCGGGTTCGCCGACGGGCGACAAGATCTGGCGATCGGGAGTTGTTTTCGACACGGATCTGAATCACCTGCGCGAGCCGTACGTTGTTTACAAACCGCAACAGCTTTCACCGGGGGAGTTACACGATGGTTGGTGGCGTGCGGTCGAGGAGTTTTATTCGCTGCGATCGATTCTGAGTCGAGTTGTGTTTCGACGAAAGCCGTTGAACTTGTGGGTGAATCTCGCGACGAATCTTTATTACTGGTCCAAGGTTAAGCGTGGGATTCATACCGTTTACTTTGGGAAGAATTAAACTTGTGATGTATGTGATCGCGTCTTCACAACGAAACGATCTCATGAGGATGCGGGAAGAGTCGCCTGAACTGTGGCGGCAGGTTCGCCGGTACAATCAACCGGTCCAACTTGCTCTCGCGGCTGCGGAAGATGTGATGCGGTTTTCGAATGATCCGTCGTTGGCCGCGGTGATTTCCCTCGCGCCGTGTCAACCGGGTTCTGCCGATCTGTATCGATGGGGACATGTTGTGACGGCAGGAATGTCAACGGGAACGCTCGGCAATCTTCGGATGAATCCGACGCAGACGCTTCACGCTGTTGATAATCTCGCGATGTCGGCATTTGCAATCGCTCATCGTAATCGCTCGTATTGTCTGGGACTTGGTGGCGCGGCTGGACAGGCATGGTGCGGGCTTGAAGCAGTGCTTGAGCGGCCCGAAGACGAAATAATGTTGATGGCCGGAGATCAGGATGCGGCCGAGGAAGAAGCACCGGGCCTTGGTGTAGCGCTGTTGTTCTCCAGTCGTGCGAGGTCATTAGGGCGCACAATCCGCTTGTTATCGATCACAAGAAGCACAAATCGAGCCACAAAGGTGAAGCCGCATGCTGCGAATGGTCTCGCTGCGTTGTTGTCGGAGATCGGTGAACACAAAGGCGGGAAGTTGAACTACATCGTTCCGCCTGAACACACAGACGGATTCTCTCGCGTAACCGTCAACCTGGAAATTTCGAATGCATGATAAGCGTCGCGTAGTCATTACCGGCATGGGCGCGCTTTCGGCGCTCGGTGCAACGGTTGACGATTTGTGGAATGGGCTACTTGCAAATCGTTCGGGCGTGCGAAGAGTGCCGCGACTGGTTGATTCAGGAATAACGGTAACGACGGGTGGTGAAGTCGATGCGGTTTCACCACAAAACATAGATCGGGATCACGGGATAGCTAATCGCGCGATCGAAGATGCGCTCGCTGAGTCGAATCGCGATGCGGCTGAATGCGGTTTCATCTGGTCGACAGGGCTCGACACGTTCCAGTTAGGACCAAATGGTTTTGTACACCGATCAGCGGGGCATTGCTTTTCGAACCTGTCAGCGCGCTTCAATGGACCACGACGCATGATTGCCGCTGCTTGTGCATCAGGCACACAGGCGATCGGTGAAGCGTTTCGCTTGATCCAAAGTGGACGTGTCGAAGCATGCGTCGCGGGTGGATCGAGTGTGATGCTTACGCCGTTTTACCTGATTGGTTTTGCCGGATTGCAGGCAGTCGCGGTCGACAATGGCGACGATCCTTCGAAGGTTTGTCGTCCTTTTGACAAACGAAGGAAAGGATTTGCGCTCGCAGACGGCGCCGGTGCGGTGGTTTTGGAAACGCTCGACGCCGCGCGCAAACGCGGCGCGACGATGTACGCGGAAGTCACTGGATTTGGCATGAGCCAGGATGGTTTCGATCTCAATCGACCCTGCGACGACGGAGCGGGCGCTGAGCTTTGTATACGCCGCGCGCTCGAAGACGCAGCAATAACTTCAGAGCAGATCGATGCTGTTAACGCTCATGCGACAGCGACGTATTCAGGCGACCTTGCTGAAGCGGTCGCGTTAAGAAAAGTCTTCGCGAACATTTGGCAGGAGGTTCCTGTCTCGGGATCGAAGGGCGCGATCGGACACGCGATGGCGGCCGCCGGAGTGCTCGAGGCAATCGTCGCAGCACGAACCTGTGCCACAGGCATCGTTCCTCCAACTGTAAATCTTGTTCAGGTTGGGGAGGGGTGTGAATTGGACCACGTTATCGGCGAGCCACGTGATGTAAATGCGCGTACAGTGTTATCAGTTTCGTTTGGGATGGGTGGGCAGAATGCGGCGGTGATTTTTAGCCGCGGATGAAACGGAAAATGACGGATTTCGGGTTACAGGACCGGGTGACACTCATCACGGGGGCGACAGGTTACCTCGGCCGCGCCTTCGCGAAAGGGTTTAGTGAAGCGGGAGCGCGGCTCTTTCTGACTGGACGCAATGAGCATGCGCTGGCGACTTTGGCGAAGCAGTTCGAGGCACGTTCCGTTGTGGCTGATCTTGCGCAGGCGAGTGATGTTGTTAAGCAGGTTCTGGACGAAGCAGGCAGGCTTGATACGTTGATCCTCAACGCCGGCACGCTGGCTGATGGTTTAGTTGCCGGCCTGACAGACGACGAGCTGGCGCGGGTTTTTGAAGTCAACCTGCTTGCCGCTTTCCGCATGTTACGTGCTGCCCTGAAGCCGATGATTTTGAATCGCAGCGGCAACGTTATTGCTGTTTCTTCAACCGCGGCGCAACGTCCGGGCGTGGGACAGGCTGCGTACGCGTCGTCGAAAGCAGCCCTCGAATCCTTCGTGCGGATCACGGCGCGCGAAACGGCCAATCGTGGCGTTCGCATCAACGCAGTCGCTCCGGGGCTACTCGAAGGCGGCTTGAGTTCACGCATTCTCGACGACCACATGGACCAGGCGCGCGCTGCGATTCCGATGCGCCGGCCGGGTCATGCTGAGGAAGTCGTGCCGGTGGTCCTGTTCTTGGCATCTCCGATGAGCTCGTATGTCACCGGACAAGTCTGGTGCGTCGATGGAGGCTTCACTGCATGAGCGAGCGCGACACCTATGCGGAAGTCGTAACACTCGTGCGGCAAACACTGGCGCTGCCGGAGACCGAACCCATCTCGCCGCAACAACTCTTTTTCTACGATCTCGGTTTCACGTCGATGGACCTGCTCGATCTGCTCTTTCGGATTGAGCAGCATTTTCAAATCCAGATTCCGGAAGGAACGATCTATCACCTTGCGCGTGGCGATCTCTCGGAAGCGGAGTTTGCTGAAGATGCGGTTTTGACTGGAGCCGGGCGAGCGCGTTTGATGAACCTGCTTCACGATACACCGCCTGAACTGTTTCCGCCGCGTATTCACGCGACGACATTGCCTCGTTTTTGCACTGTTGGCGCGATTGTACGATTGGTAGACCACAAACTCGCGAACAATAATGTTTGAGTTAATGCGATCGCTTCGAATCGACACGGAAAACGGACGAGCTTCGGCGGAAGCATTCGTCGAAGCCAATCATCCGCTATTTGCGGATCACTTTCCGGGATCGCCGTTGCTGCCGGGCTCGTTAATGATCGAACTAGCGGCTCAGTTGTCAGGGCCGTTAGCGGAAGAGTTCGCACACGCGCGAATGGGAAACGAACGATGGGCCATTCTGGGAATGGTGCGCGACGCGCGGTTTCTGCATCCTGTGTTTCTACCTGCGACGCTGAACCTCAGTGCAGAAATATCCCGATCAGAACCTTCTACCATCAACACGAAGGTTACGATTGAGGTCGCACGCGAACGTGTGATGCAAGCGCAACTGGTATTGATGATGATTGAGACTTCAACGGAGTTGGAGCGGGCCATAGAAGCTCGCAACAATCGCCTCGCGCGCTGGAAAGCATCATGAACTCGACCAGGCTATCGGCGATCGACACTTTCTTCGTCGCGTACCAGGAAACTTCTGGCGTGCTGATGCAGTTGGGGGTGGAGGTCGAACTGAAAGGCCGTGTCACGCGCGACGACGTAGAGCGAATGCTCTTGTACGTTGTGCATCGCTGGCCGCAGCTTGGACAGCGATTGAAAAAACGACTATCTGGATTGTTTTGGGAAGGTGAGTGTCGAGTCAGTGACATGCTTCGTGTTGGTGAGACTGTTTCTGAGTGGCGCAATCGACCCCTCGATCCGTTTAAGGAGCCGCCGTTTCAAGTGCTTTGGATTGCGGATGGGGACAGGAATTTGTTGGCGTTTCGGGCGCACCATGCGGTTGTTGATGGGGAAGGATTTTTCGCGGTTTGCGCCGAAGCGGTTCGGGAATTAGCGGGAAAACAGACACAGATTAAACGGATGAACGCGGATTCGATCCGTGTAATCCGCGGTTCAAAACGTGACGCATTAGCAACTCTCCAGCGGATGAGAAACGAAGCACGTTCACACCAAACCGCGCAGCTTGCGATGCGTAGTTGTGTTCCGGGCGAGATCGCGGTAGTGGAAAGAGTTTTGGAAAGAAATAAATTCGACGGGTGGTCATATGCGGCCGCATGGGTGAAGGCGATTCACGCGTGGAACCTTTCGCGTCACGGCGATCCATCGCCACTCATCTCGCTCGAGGTACCTGTCAGCCTGCGACGAGCGCGTGACAAACATTTGCGAATTGGCAACCTCATCTCGCCGTTGACTCTTTACTGCGATGCAACGCAACCCGTCGACGAGTTGGCGAACGAACTGAAGCAGCAAATGAGCAAAGCGATGCGACGCAGAGCACACCTCGCTTTGCCATTACTCGCTGCCCCCGCAAAGTTTTTGCCGTATCCACTGTTTCGCAAACTCAGCGCAAACCCCGAACTGACGGGTTCAGCCACGAGCCACTTCGCATGGTTCGAGCAGTCGCAGTCGATCCACAAAGATGTGTTGCGCCTTTCAGGCGGCGCTCTGCAAATCGTCGACCAGCAGATCTACACTCCCGTTTGTTTGCACATGGGCGCAGCGATGGCGATTCTCGCGTGGCCCGACCGTACACAAGTATTCTTGACGCATCGCCTGAGCGCATTCTCGAAGGCCGACGGGAACACTTTGTTGGACCTGATGGTCCAGCAGTTAGACCAGAAGCGTCCGGCCCGGCGACAGGTTGCAGTATGAGTTCTGCCGTACCGGCTGATCCGGTCATCATAATCGGCGCCGGTCCGGCCGGACTGGCTGTTGCGCACACGCTGGCGAAGCGAAATATCCATTACGTGCTATTTGAAAAAGGGCCGGCTATCGCGAGTGCGCTGCGGCAGGTCGATCCGCAAATGCGACTCCTCTCGCCGACGCCGTTGTCGCTGATGCCCGACATGAAGGTCGCTCCCGGCGCGCCGGATTACTTGCCTTTTAAGACATTGGTGCAGGAGCTGGAACGATACCAGCAGCAGCATGGGTTGCGAGTTATCATCAATAGCACGGTTATCGCCGTGCGAAGAGAGCGCGTCGGTTTTTCGGTTCAGTATCGAACGGGCGCCGGCCCGCAAAATTCGATTCATGGGAGTAATGTCGTCAACGCAACCGGCATCATCAGCAAGCCACGGTTGCCGGATGACTTCAAACCCGGTGCAACGACGATCCCCTGGATGCATAGCATCGACGTGCGCGTCGAACATCTCACGACGCCGCGCAGGCTTCTCGTCGTTGGTGGCGGTGCATCAGCGGCCGAGGTTTTGGAGAACTGGTTGAAAGTGCGACGGAAGGGCGATCGCGCGTGGTTGTCGCTGCGTTCGAAACTTTTCGCAGTGCCACACTGGATCCTTGGCATCGACGTTCACTACTTCGCCTGGCTTCCCGAGCAGCTTCCTGCATGGGTGTTGGGACCGCGCGCCCAAAGGTTCACTGAGCCGATGACGGGCGGCATCGTGGTCCAGGCGATTCGTAATGGATTGATTCAGCGCGTACCGTATGTGCGTCACTATCATGGCGCGACGGTGGAATTTGCTAACCGGAAACACGAGCAACCTGACTTGATCGTGTTTGCCACCGGTTTCAGCTATTCGATCGATCATTTGCAGGGCCTGGTCGATCTGGATCCGGAAGGACGACCCATAGTCAAAGACTGCGAAAGCACGCGCACTAACGGACTTTTTTTGATGGGATTTCGATTTGGAAGAACATTTGCTTCGCCGTATCTGCGCGGCATCGCGCGCGATGCTGAATACGTCGCCGAGCGGATAGCGAGAAGGAAGAGGACAAAATGAAGGCTGTTCAAGTGAAGGGTTTTGGAGGTGTGGACCAACTCGAGCTCGTGGAGTTGCCGGATGTGGAGCCGCAACCTGGACAGGTGCGGATTCGCGTCGAAGCTGCGGGCTTGAATTATGCAGACGTTATGCAGCGCGAGGGACTGTATCCCGGTGGTCCAAAACCACCTTTTATTCCCGGTCTCGAAGCGGCGGGCGTGGTCGAAGAAGGAGATTCATTACCTGCGGGTATTCGCGTGATGGCGATGTCGTCAAATGGTTGTCATGCCGATCGCGTTTGCGTGAGCCGCAGCCGCATGCATACCTTTTCCGGATTCGATAACGTTTGTTGAGGCCGCTGCCTTTCCCGTCCAGTACCTCACGGCATATCACGCGCTTACTACATTTGGACGAGCGACCGCCGGCGAGACTGTCTTGATACACGCGGCAGCGGGCGGCGTCGGCACCGCCGCAGTGCAGATCGCGAAGCTACTCGGATTGCATGTGGTAGCGACAGCTTCTTCGGATGAAAAACGGCGACGCGTTCTCGACCTCGGCGCTGACGAGGCGTTTAGTTATGAAGAGTTTGACCAGGAGATCAGTGGTAAGAATGCGCCCAGTTTGATACTGGAAGCTGTAGGTGGCGACGTCTTCCGAAAGAGTCTTGCCATTCTGCCGTCGCTGGGAAGGCTCGTCGTGTTTGGAGCAGCAAGCAAGGAAGTGCAGCCGATCGACACACTGAAATTGCTGTTTCATTCTCACGCGGTGATTGGCCTGCACTTAAACGCGATCTTCGAACGACCACAACTGCTGGGTGAGTCGTTGAAGCAGTTACTAGGTTGGGTCGAGCAAGGGAAGTTGAAGATGCAGGTTGGACACACGCTTCCGCTTGCACAGATCCGCGAAGCTCATGAATTGATCTCAAGCCGTAAGAGTTACGGGAAGATCGTGTTGCTGCCGTAGTTTTGGACGCGCATAAACGGCGGAGTTTTTTAGCCATGATTTATCGCCTCACGGACTATCTCCATTTTGCGAAGATGTACGCGCGCAATCATCGCCGCCAGCGCATCTGGGGAAAACTGTACGAGAGTTCAGTTCGCTCAAAAACGTTCAAGCTTCCGGTGGCTACAGTGGTCCAACTCATTCCCACCGAAGCGTGTAATCTTCGCTGCCCGTTCTGCAACCAATGGGGAGAGAACGGTTACTTCTTCGACGGCGTTCGTCATGTGAAGCACATGGATGAAGAGTCGTTGATCAAACTGGTGCGCGGCCTCTCACCGCGTGATTCCCTGATCAGTGTTCATGGTGGCGAGCCATTTGTTTATAAACACATTGATACGCTGCTCGAGCTGCTGCGTGAACGACAATTCGACGTCATCTTTTCCACCAACGGCACGTTGCTGAAGACTCACCTGGACCAGCTTGCGAAACTTCGAAACCTGATCTTTCTTCTGTCGATTGACGGCGACGAGCAGACGCATGACAAAGTGCGTGGTAAAGGAACTTTCAAAGCCGCTCGCGAGTCGATCGCGGCACTCTTCGAATTGCGACGCGCGCGACATGAGCCTTTGCCTGCGGTGATCATGAGCACAGTGGTTTGTGAATGGACCACGGAAGTGCTCGAAAAAGTTTACGAAGTCGCGCGCGACTTCAATGCCCTTGCCATCAACTACAACTTTCGCTGGTTTCTCACGGAAGACGTCGGACGCGCTTACGAGCGGCATTTGAAAAGCGAATTCGGACTGAAATCGAGTGGCGCGTGGCGCGGTTGGGTCTCGCCGGGTCACGAAAAACATGACTACGGCAACGTTGCGGCAGCGTTAAGTCGCGTGTTGCAGAAGAGACGACGCTTCTCGCCGCCGTTCGTCGTGACGACGCCGAGCCAGCTACGCGGAAAGGATTATCAAACTTACTTCACCGATTATCTCAACACCTTCGGCAACGAAAGCTGTTTCATGCCGTTCTACTGGGCCAGGATTCATGCTAACGGTGAGCTGATTTTCTGTCCCGGGCATCCGGACATCATTGCCGGCAATGTTTTCAAAGATGGTTTCATCCAGTCGTTCAATTCCGATACGGCAATCAAGTTTCGCAAACATATGCTGACAAATCGTCTCCCGATTTGTAACCGCTGTTGCGGACTATACATGACGAACCCTGCGCGCGCGTTTGAGCAAAAAGCACGGCAGCGGCTTAACCTGCCGAAACAGGTCACGACTCACTGGCCCGAAGTGCTTCCATGATCATTCTGGCTGTACTCTTCATCTAACAAAAACAGGAACAATTCCTTACTCATAAGCCATAGTTAATGGCGGAAGTGTGCACGGCGGGAGTTTGTTATATGATCCCCCCTGATAAGCCGACCGTTTGAGAATCGTCTTTTCCGAACTAGCTCCTGTTACCTCGCATTCAGAGCCCGGAGGTCTCGTACAACACGTCATGGAATTTACCAGTGATGTCTTCATCAGCTATCGGCACGTGGACAACGAACCCATCTCGGGGGATACCGGTTGGATTGATGACTTCGAGAAAAAACTAAAGGCCCATTTGGCGTATAAACTGGGCTACAAACCAGTCATCTGGCGCGATCCTGTGCTGCGAGGCTCAGAGTACTTCGAAGACGTCATCCTCAAAAAACTCGCGCAATCAAAGGTCTTCATCGCGGTTTTGTCACCCGGCTACATAAGCCCGAAAGGAGAGTGGTGCCTCCGCGAGTTGAGTGAGTTTTGCCGGTTGGCGAAGGGAAACATTGGTCTCCGAGTAGGTGAAAAGTCGAGATGCTTAAAGGCTGTCAAATCATCTCTGCCACGTGATGAACATCCCTCTGATCTGAAAGGACCACTTGGTTACGAGTTTTTTGACGAAAACAATGACCTGCGACGACCTAAAGACTTCAGTTATCTACCCGGCGGTTATAAACACGACCGTTACCTCGACAAGATTGAGGAGATTGCTTTTGACGTCGCTGAGCTTCTCAAAGAAATTGATAGCAACAAGCCCCCTCCGTCAGACAACGGCACAGTTTATTTGGCTGAAGTCACCAGCGACCGGGCTGAGTTTCGAGACAGCATTAAGAACGAACTTCGCAGCCGCGGTTATCGTGTCGTGCCTGACGAAGAGCTACCAGAGACCGCACCGGAGTATCGCGAGGCTGTTCAGAAGAATCTCGATCAGGCGGTCTTGTCGGTTCATCTGATCGGCAATCGTTACGGCAGTATTCTCGAGGGTGAGGAAGAGAAGTCAGTACTGGAAATTCAGAATGAGCTAGCCGCGGAACGGTGCAGTCAGGTTCCCACTTTCGCGCGCGTCATTTGGATCGCACCCGACGTGGTTCCTACCGGTAAATACCATCCGGCATTTGTTAACCTCCTAAAAACAGATCAGCAGGCGCAGAATGGTGCAGACGTTATCGAGCGGTCTTTCGAAGAACTGAAGAACCGGATCATTGAAAAGCTCACTACACCAAAACAGAGCGGCAAGGTATTGCAATTCCCTCCGACTTCGGAGCTCGTGCGTGTCTACTTGATGTGTGACAAGTTGGATGTCGATCCCGTCAAGCTTCTCCGCAAGTATTTATTCGATCAGAAATATGAAGTGATTCTTCCTGCAAGCGAAGGCGACGACACACAGGTGATCCAAATGCATAAGGACAATCTTTTGGAGTGTGACGCCGCGCTCATTTACTACGGCCACGGAAATCAGTTTTGGCTTCACTCGAAGCTGTCTGACTTGAGAAAAGCCGCTGGATGGGGACGTGAGAAACCGTTGCTCTGCAAAGCGGTCTACCTTGCTCCACCGGAAACAGGTCACAAGAGCGATTACTACACGCTGGAAGCGATGATCTTACGCTGTCCCGATTCCGGCGGGTTTTCGGAAACGCTAAATCAATTTATCGCCGAACTAGAGGCAGCCCGAAGTGAACAAGTTCGCACAGGCGGAGGTGCACGATGATAGAGCAGGAAAAACTTATCGCGGCTCCGTATCCAGGTCTCCGTCCATTCGAAACGAGTGAGAATTTCGTCTTCTTTGGTCGCGACGGCCAGAGCGATGAAGTGCTGAGTAAGCTGCGCTCGGCGAAGTTTGTAGCAGTTGTTGGCACTTCCGGCAGTGGAAAATCGTCGTTGGTTCGTGCCGGACTCTTGCCCGCGCTTCTCAGCGGACACATGACGAGTGCCGGCTCAAACTGGCGCATAGCGATTTTTCGCCCGGGCAACAGCCCCATTAAAAACCTGGCCGACGCGTTGAGTGCGCCGGACGTTTTTGGAACCACTGACAAAACTGAGTCAGAGCTGCGTTCCTCCAATATCGAACGCACTTTGCGTCGCAGTTCTCTCGGGTTGCTGGAAGTAGTCAGTCAGAGTCGGATGAAGGAGGGTGAGAACCTACTGGTTCTGGCCGATCAATTCGAGGAGCTCTTTCGTTTCAAACACGGGCGAAGCGATACGCGTCCTGAGGACGAAGCGGCGCAGTTCGTCAAAATGTTGCTGGAGGCAAAGCAAGCGGGCAAGGATGATGAGGAGCGCCTTCCGATCTACATCATCCTGACCATGCGTTCTGATTATCTTGGTGATTGCGCGAACTTCTGGGGATTACCGGAAGCGATTAACGATGGGCAGTACCTGATACCGCGCATGACCGATGACGATAGACGTGAGGCGATTACGGGCCCGGCGATCATGGGCCGCGGCGATATCAGCTCACCCCTCGTGAACCGGCTGTTAAATGACGCGGGTGAAGATCCGGCGCGATTGCCGATCCTTCAGCACGCGTTGATGAGAACGTGGGAGTATTGGAAGAGTCTTGGGAACAACGAAGCGCAGATCGATCTGGTCCATTATGAAAAGGTCGGAACGATGGCGAACGCTTTGTCGATTCATGCCGACGAAGCGTTCAACGAACTTTCACCGCGACTCCAAAAAGTCGCCGAAAAACTTTTCAAAGCACTCACTGAGAAGGAGGACGATCGAAAGGTTCGACGACCGGCGACGGTCGCTGAGATTGCGGCGAGTGCCGAAGCGAGTGAGGATGATGTAAAGGAAGTCGTCGAGAGCTTTCGTCGGGAAGGCCGTTCATTCCTGATGCCTCCACCGAGGGTAAAACTCGAATCGGATACGCTTATCGACATTTCGCATGAGAGTTTGATCCTCGGGTGGGAGAAGCTTAAAGCGTGGGTGGAAGAGGAAGCACAAGCGGCGTGGCAATATCGTCGACTCGCACAATCAGCAGCGTTGTATCCGGACCGGGAAGGTTATTTGCGCGGGCCTGCTCTGGCAATGAGTTTGAAATGGCGCAACGAGCATAAGCCGACGAAGGCATGGGCCACGCGCTACGATCCCAACTTCGACAAATCGATCCAATTTTTGGAGGTAAGTAAGACAACGTTCGACGCGGAAGTCGCAGAAGAGGAAAAGAAACGCAAAGAAGAGATTGAGAAGGATTTGCGGCATGCGGAAGCGATCGCTACGCAAGAAAAGCGTCGGTCGACATTGCTGAGGCGTGGCTTGATCGTGTTGGCCGCGTTGTTCGTTGGAATGGTGGTCACCACCATTGTTGCAGTGAAGCAAAAGGCTAATGCGCAATCAGCACAAGGGCGTGCGGAACAAGCTTTAAATGATCTCCAAAAACAGAAAGGACTCACTGATCTGGCGTTAGTCGATGCCGAAAAGGCAAAAGTCGCTGCCGAATTTGCACAAGCTCAGGCGGAAAAACAACGAGCCACTGCCGAGGAGGAAAAAGCGAAGGCAGTAAAGGCGGAAACGGCGGCGCGAGCGGCCGAAAACTCAGCGAGGACGGCACAAGCCCAAACGCAACGAACCCTGGATGCGTTGAGAACGGCTCAGGCTGCGAAAACGGCGGCTCAGGAGGCGCAAGTAGTGGCGCAAAAGGAAGCCGAAGAGAAACTAGCACTGGTGAACGAGATCGATAGTTCAGCTGATTACTTTAAGGCGATCATGCGTGGACACGCTTTAGGTGTGAGCAGAGTTGCTTTCAGTCCTGATGGCGAGGCAGTGCTCACTTCAGATGCGGTCAGCAGCGGCATTTGGGATTCAAGAACGGGTAAGGAGTACGTGCCGCAGTATCCGAAAGAAACCGCCAGCACATCCCCAATGGTCTTGAGCCCCGGCGGAACGTATCTCGTCAAAGCCAAAGACGCTACTAACGGACCTGCCTACATCCTGGATGCGAAATCAGGAAAGGTGCTGCATGAATTAAAAGGTTGGCACCCAGGCACGATCGGCAAATCGGTTTTCAGCGCTGACGAACGATTGGTTGTGTCGTTTAGCCTGGACCGCGGGATTCTCGCAGTCGTGGATGTTGCGACAGGCAACACCAAGCGCGACTTGGGACCTTTCCCTTCGGTCCCGAGTTACGCGATTAGCCCGGATGGGAAGCACGTGGCCACAGCTGGTTCAGAATCCTATGCGCAACTGTGGGATGTGGACACTGGAAAAGCCTTGGCGCAATTGCGTCATCTCAGCGAGGTCACCAGCGTCGCCTTCAGTCCGGACAGCAAGTTTGTGGTCACCACAAGTAAGGATGAGAGCGCTTCGATTTGGGACGCAGTTTCTGGGAGTCCTTTGGCCAAACTCCCAGGACACAGTGGACCTGTGAATCGTGCGGTGTTTGATCCAAGCGGTAACTACATTCTCACCACCAGTGAGAAAGCGGCTTACTTGTGGAAAGCAAAAGTGAAAGGTAATTGGACGGCGGCTTCAACCGATTCGCCCCACACTATCAAGGGACACACCGATGTTGTCACTCAAGCTCTTTTCAGTCCTGATGGAAAGTGGGTTGCAACGGTCAGTCGTGATCGTACGGCGCAGCTCTGGGATGCGACAGTCTTGGAGTCGGATTATCCAGACGACAAGCCTCCCCGCGCCATTAACGTGGCAACGTTCAGAGGTCACATAAAACCGCTTACCAGTGCAGCGTTCAGTCCCGATTCGAAGTATCTCTCAACGGGCAGCGAGGATCGAACGGCTCGAGTCTGGGATTTAACTAGTCTCGGAGTCTTTACGGTCCGTGAGGTTGTTCTCAAAGCCGATCAGCCTGCTTACACTGGTCCATGCCCGATAACTCTAAAATTTACTGGCACGATTGCCGTTGCGGGCCGCAGTGGCAGTCTTAAATACAGATTTAGGTACGACAATGGGTACACCACGGAAAAGGAACTAGTTTTCGATACGCCGGGTTTTAGGGAAGTGTCCGACACTCGAGATGTGTATACAGAAGTCAACAGGGTTGGCAGGCTGCTGCCAACTAATGGATGGGTAGAATTAGAGATTGTCGAACCAGTGAGCACGAATCGAATCGTGAGGATTACAAAGTTAATTGCACCGAATCCGCAGGTATACAACTCCGAAGCTATTCTTACCGCTGACCAACTAAGAGAGATAATCCCGAATGCGTACCGAACAAAACAGAGCGCTCTACCTGCCTCATATTCAAAAGGCAATGGATGTATATGGGATCAACACGCCTCTACGGCGTGCAGCGTTCCTGGCTGAGATAGCGTTTCACACGCTGGATTTAAGGTGATGGAAGAGCGAGGGACAGACGAGTTTTTCCAACGGTACGACGGAAGAAAAGACCTTGGTAATTTCGAGCCTGGTGATGGCGCGCGGTTCAAAGGGCGTGGGCCTTTTTTCACAACAGGGCGAACAAATTACAAGAATTTTGGAGATGCACTAAAAATTGATCTAGTTAACGAGCCTCAGCTTGCTGCTACACCAGAGGTGGCATTCAAAATTGCTGCACTCATCTGGCTCAGAAGCGACTTAAATGAACTTGCTGACGCTGACAATATCGCAGGTGTTCATCAACGCATTGGCATGACCGGTCGCGCCAGTCCACAAGAGTTGCAAAGCGTTGAAAGAGTATTTCGATCGCGCGAAAGTTGTGCTCTCACGATAAGCCCGCTAAGCGGGCGAGAGCATAAAGCCTGGGGTGTAAACCCCAGGAAAGATTACGAACGGAAAATTCAGCCCGCGACGCGGGTGGCAGAGGGAAGTGCCGTTGCCCTGTCGCCCGTTTCACGGGCTCACCATTATATTTTCCGAATCTTTCCTGGGGCTCACGGCCCAGGCTTTATGCTTTTCACCTGCTTCGCAGGCTAGTTCACGCACACCGCAGGCTTCATGCTTTCACCTGCTTCGCAGGTTACTTCACGCACACCACATGCTTTATGCTTTTCACCTGCTTCGCAGGCTACTTCACGCACACGCGCGGGCGCATCACGTTCGTGAAGATGTAATTTGCTACATTCCTCCCGACCGATTGCCCTGCGACGTTATCAAACGTGAAGTGAATACCTCCATAAACACGTGCTCGCTCCTGCTCGTTCGCCATCGCACCAAAACCTGCGTACGACCGTGTAGCGCCACCGGCTCCCGCCCACGTATGTTGGAAGCTGATATCGTCACGACCGAAGAACATCGCGAGTGTCGTCGCTTGCGAAGTCCCGATCGCCGCCATGTTTCCCGCATAGCTCGGATACGGCGGAGCGGTAATCAACGACGACCATGACGGATCAGCAGTCGTATCACCGTTGCCGTCTTCGTCTGCACGACGAATCGCAGTAATCGGTCGCCAGAGCCCGTGCTGGAACTTGGCTGTGAACGTGGTTAGCAGCGCATCGTGAAGCGCAAAATTGGTCAACGCAAATAATCGTGCTTTTTCGACCGTCGTTAATCCGCGATCGACAGAGACAGTGCGCGCAACATTGTTCCAAACCAACAGAAAGTTTGTTGGCGTGTTAACGTTAGCCCACAGCCGCGCGACCTGTGTTTGGTCCGCAGTGCGCGTGAGACTGTTCACCGCGCCGATCTCTTTAACTTCATTCAGATCAGCCGCGTATTTCGCGCTCGTCATCGCCGGTGGAGGTGTCGGAGCGAACTGCGTCCCCGACTGAATTCCAAAAGGCGTCACGTACGGGTAGTGCGTGAACGTCGCCGCGCCCGGAACTGGTTGCCAGTTTCCTGGCGTCGCCGGCAGAACGTATGACGGCGGTGTCACAGTCCAACCGTCGTTTGCGCGAGCCGCCAGGATCCGCTCTGCAACAATTCGACCAACGCTGATGCCTTGCTGCGCGCGATTTTCTTCGATCCCCTGAAGCGAGACTGCGAGCTCAGCGTCAAAGATTGAAACGCGCGTTGGATACAACGACGCCAAAACGTCACGAGCAGCCTGTGCCGCCGCCGCCTCGATCGAGGCGTTCTGGGATCCAGGCACGTCGGTCAGATACGGCGTGTGGCTACCTTCAATTGAATTGACCGCGTCAAACATCGCCGCATGCAGGATCGCGTAGCTCCGGACCTGCATGATCGTCGCCGGATGTTGCCCTGGAGTCAGAACCGTCTCCATCAACACCCTGTTCCATTGCAAAATGACGTCCTCCTGCACGGCCGGCAGGTTGTTGTTGTGCGCCCAGGCAGTCACCTGGGTGCTGATTAAAATCGCCAAAGTAAGAAAGCACTTAAGAAGTTGTTTGTATGTCATTTTTCCTTTCCTTCCATCCTTTCTCCCCTCCATTCTCGTGGCAACGAGATTTGGGTTATCCTCTGGCGCGGAGAATCCCAAAAGAACCGCCGGGACGTACTTAGAAACTCGCTGAATTTTTCTGAAAGACTCTGAAAAGCGCGAATGTCTGAGCAAATCAAGCACTTTTACGAGTTTGGACCGTTTCGACTCGACCCACTGAAGCGCCGTCTGAGTCGCGATGCCGAGCCTGTGCGCCTGACTCCGAAGGCGCTCGATCTGCTGATCGTGCTCGTGGAGGCGAGCGGAAGGACGGTTGAGAAGGATGAACTGCTGGAGAAAGTCTGGGCGGGGACGGTCGTCGAAGAGAACAACCTCAACCAGAACATCACGGCTTTGCGGAAGTCGCTCGGGGATAGTCGGCAGGACAGTCAGTACATCGCCACGATTCCGGGAGTAGGGTACCGGTTTGTGGCGGAGGTCAGGAAAACTGAAGAAGAGGTTCTCCCGCAAAGGCGCAAAGAGGCAAAGGAAGAGGTCGCAAAGCAAGAAGTAGTACCGAGCCAATCCTTTGCGCCTTTGCGGGAGAATTTTCGTCGTTACGCAATAGTGATTCTGGTTCCCTTAGTCGCTGTTGGCGCCCTCGCGTACGCGCTGTACACGAGGGAAAGGCGGCCTCCGGTAACTTCGATCATGGTTTTGCCTTTGGAGAACCTTTCCGAGGATCCGCAACAGGAATACTTCGCCGACGGCATAACCGACGCCCTCATCGGCGACCTGGCGAAGATCGGTGGCTTACACGTGATTTCGCGAACCTCGTCGATGCATTACAAAGGCACGAAGAAGTCGCTGCCGGAGATCGCGCGTGAAATAAATGTAGATGCGGTCGTTGAAGGCACGGTGCAGCGTTCCGGTGACCGTGTGATGATCCGTGCGCAGTTGATTCACGCGGCGAGTGACCGGCACCTGTGGGTACAGGATTACGTGCGCGAATTGCGCGACGTGCTCGATCTCCAGAGTGAAATCGCGCAGGCGATCGCGCGTGAAGTGCAAATCAAGATGACACCTGCGGAAAAGGAGCGTTTCATATCGCGGCATCCTGTTCGTCCGAAGGCGTTTGATGAATATTTGCAGGGACGTTATCTCTATTGGAACAGGCGCACGCCGGAGAATCTCAACAAGGCCATCGGCCACTTCCAAAATGCAATCAAAGAGGACCCGAACTTCGCACAAGGTTACGTTGGTCTAGCCGACGTCTATAGCGCGATTGGCACAGTTCAAGTCGGCGCGCTACCACCGACCGAGGCGAGGCGGCTTGCTGAGCAGTCCGCAGCAAAGGCTCTCGAGCTTGACCCATTGCTTGCCGAAGCGCATACGGCACTTGCAAACGTGAAGCATTACAACCTTGACTGGAGCGGAGCCGAGCAGGATTTCAAACGCGCGCTCGAGCTCAACCAGAACTACGCGAACGCTCACAACTTCTATGCAGGTTTCTTAATGTGCAAGGGACGTGCCGATGAGTCGATCGCGGCTTCGAATCGCGCGCGTGAGTTGGATCCGTTTTCACTATCGATCAGTGCGCAGAGAGGTTTTTTACTCGAGAACGCGCGTCGCTACGACGAAGCCATCGGGCAGCTTCGTGCTGTCATCACAATGGATCCGAATCATTACTCTGCATACTGGCTGCTTGGCCACACGTACGCCGCTAACAAGCAGTTTGACGAAGCCATCGCTGCGGCGCAGAAGGCGGTTGACTTATCCCAGCGAACACCGGGCGCGCTCGGTATACTCGGTCTCGCGTACGGTCTTGCAGGGCGCAAAGCCGAAGCGACGAAGATTTTAGACGAGTTGTTGAAACTCAATCAGAATCGTTACGTCACGCCCGCTGCCCTCGTTAACGTCTACATCGGGCTTGGCGAGAAAGACAAAGCATTTGAATGGCTGGAGAAAGCCGTCGAGGAACGTTCAAACTTCGTCGCGTATCTAAAAGTGTTTCCAATCCTCGATCCACTTCGGTCAGACCCGCGCTTCAACGATCTCCTCCGCCGCGTCGGATTGCCGCAGTAGGAACAGAACCGAGCGCGGTAGCGCCGGGTAAATCTCTGCCGCGCACTACTCCGAGATTTACCCGGCGCTACCGCGCTCGGTTCTGTTCGCTATTCGGAACTCGTTGTACCTAAGGTCCGTCGCTGAATCTCCGTTGACAGACAAGATAAAACGTCTTTAATTAGCTTCCCTCGGTTACAAAACTTTCTTCCCCGGTTGTGCACCTTAATGCCCAAAAAGGCGACAGCTAGCGAACGTATGCCCACGACCGGCGCTGCTGATCTGAATTTTCTCAGTGGTGGCGGCGAGATGGGCGAGCGCATGCGCGCTTTCGACTGGTCCACCAGTCCCGTTGGACCGCCCGCTCAATGGCCTCAGAGCCTGAAGACGGCCGTCTCTATCTGCATCGGCTCACGCTACCCCATCGTGCTGTGGTGGGGTCATCCCGAATACACAATGTTCTACAACGACGGGTACATACCTGTGCTCGGTGTGACCAAGCATCCGGGTTGGCTCGGACGATCCGGACGCGAGTGCTGGAAAGAGATCTGGTCCACTGTTGGTCCAATGCTCGACAGCGTTTTCGAAACCGGTGTGGCGACGTGGTCTGAAGATCTGCTCCTCGTGATGAATCGAAATGTTCCTCGCGAGGAGGTCTACTTCACTTTTTCCTACAGCCCGATTCACGGCGATGACGGCAGTGTAGACGGAATCTTCTGCGCTTGTTACGAAACAACCGGACGCGTGATTGGCGAGCGTCGCCTGCAAACACTGCGCGATCTCGGTCGCACGGTGATGGAGGTAAAGTCTGCTGAAGAAGCGTGTAAGGCAGCCGCGCGAACTCTCGCCGCGAACCCTTATGACGTGCCGTTCGCCCTCACGTACCTGCTGGACGATGACGCGCAGCAAGCTAAGTTGTGTGCTGTGACTGGTTTCGAACACGGTTGTGTCAATGCTCCTGAAAACATTGATATGTCCGAGCCGGTCGACTCCGTCAGGTGGCCGCTGCGCCGCGTGTTTGAGACTGGCGAAGCTGAAGTGGTCACTGACGTAAAAGCGCTTCCCGGTGGCGCGTGGCCTGAATCCTCCAAAGCAGCCCTGGTCCTTCCGATCACCGCGCCTGGTTACGCAAAGCCGACTGGCTTTCTCGTTTCAGGATTTAGTCCCAGACGAATTGCAGACGCGGACTATCGCGCCTTCTTTGATTTGATCGTGGGCCACATTAGTAGTGCGATCTCGAACGCACGCGCGTATCAAGAGGAGCGCAAGCGCGCCGAGGCCCTCGCCGAGATCGATCGCGCGAAGACCGAGTTTTTCTCCAACGTGAGTCACGAGTTTCGTACGCCTCTGACTTTGCTGCTTGGCCCACTCGAAGACACCCTCGCAGACAAAGGGTTACCACAACACTCTCGTGAACAGGTCGCAGTTGCGTATCGCAACAGCCTGCGTCTATTGAAACTCGTCAATACGTTGCTCGACTTCTCGCGAATCGAAGCGGGCAGGATTGAAGCCGTTTACGAACCTGTCGATCTGGGTGTTTTAACTTAAGAACTCGCGAGTGTGTTCCGTTCTGCAATCGAGAGGGCAGGATTGAATCTGATCGTTGAGTGTTCTCGAATCACGAATAGCGTGTACGTGGACCGTGAGATGTGGGAGAAGATCGTTTTCAACTTACTTTCGAACGCATTCAAGTTTACGTTTGACGGTGAAATCACCGTTACGTTAAAGCAGGCCGGCGAGAATGTAGAGTTGGGCGTGAGCGACACGGGCACAGGCATTCCCGCGGCGGAGCTACCGCACCTCTTCGAGCGCTTTCACCGGGTTAAGGGAGCACGCGGACGTAGTTACGAAGGTTCGGGTATCGGACTCGCACTGGTCCAGGAGTTAGTAAAGCTGCACGGCGGTGATGTGCGAGTTGAAAGCGAGCTCGATCGCGGCACGGTCTTCACCGTCAGTATTCCAACTGGTTTGGCCCATTTGCCTGCCGATCGTATCGGCGGAGTCCGCAGCATGTCATCAACTGGCATGGGCAGCGCAGCTTACGTTGAAGAAGTGCTCAAGTGGTTACCTGAGAGTGCCGACGGCGAGATCATCCGGCCTTCGCTTCTCGAAGTTCCCGCATCGTCGCCGGCGCCGTCACGGCGCGTCAGAATCCTGCTTGCAGACGACAACGCTGACATGCGCGCATATGTTCGACGGCTGTTAGAGACGATATACGAGGTGGAAACCGCAGCCGATGGCGAAGCAGCTCTTAAACTCGCGCGTTATCAGGACTTCGATCTGATTTTGTCAGACGTGATGATGCCGAAGCTCGATGGTTTTGGTTTGCTGAAAGCATTGCGCGCGGACGAACGAACGCAAACGGTTCCAGTCATTCTTCTCTCAGCTCGAGCCGGTGAAGAGTCGCGCGTTCAGGGAATGGGTGCGGGCGCTGACGATTACCTGGTGAAGCCGTTTTCAGCTCGCGAGCTCCTTGCGAGAGTAGAAGCGCATTTGAACTTACAACGCATACGCCGTGAGACGGAAGAAGCGCTCATGCAGATGATGGAGCGCGAGCAGAAGGCACGCGCGAGCGCAGAGGCTGCGAACCGCGTCAAGGACGACTTTCTCGCGATGCTCTCGCACGAGTTGCGGACACCTCTGAACGCAATCATCGGATGGAGCCATTTGCTCAAAAGTGGAAGGCTCAACGAGCAAGAGCGAGAGCGCGGTATTGACGTGATCGATCGAAACGCCGCCGCCCAACGAGCCATCATCGACGAGTTGCTGGATATTTCGCGAATTGTGACCGGTAAGTTGAAGTTGGAAACAAACCCGGTCGAGCTGGCAAGCGTGATCGAAGCAGCGATCGATGCTGTTCGTCCCGCGGCTGACGCGAAAGAAATTCAGATCGTAACGACGCTTGATCGCAGGGACGGGCTCGTTGTCGGCGAAGCCGTGCGTTTGCAGCAAGTGATTTGGAATCTACTGTCCAACGCAGTGAAGTTCACTCCGAAGCAAGGTCGTATCGAAGTCGAGTTAAATCTGGTTGGGGGGCATTTCGAAGTTGTCGTCAGGGACACAGGCGAAGGCATCGATCCGGAGTTTCTTCCATTCATCTTCGAACGGTTCCGTCAGGCCGACAGCTCCGCCAAGCGCATGCACGGCGGTTTAGGACTTGGTCTTTCGATCGTTCGCAGCCTTGTTGAGATGCACCGTGGCGAGATTTACGCGGCGAGCGACGGCAAGGGTAAGGGAGCCACGTTTACGCTTAAGTTGCCGGTAATGGCGGTCTCCAATCTCGAAGATGCGCCTGCTAAGACTGTCCTCGCTACACTCCAGACTATTAAGTTGGACGGGAATGGAATTGATCTTTCCGTGCCCCACTCAGATTTGTTGCGTGGTTTGAAAGTCTTGACAGTTGACGACCAACAGGACACACGTGAGTTAATTGCTCTCGCGCTTGGCCGGTACGGCGCGGAAGTTAGAGCAAGCGATTCGGCTTCAAACGCTCTTGAGATGATTAAGGAATGGAAGCCTCACGTTGTTGTGTCAGACATCGGCTTGCCTGAAATGGATGGATACGATTTCATGCGGCGACTTCGCGAGATCGAAAGTGATGGTGAACGAATTCCGGCGATTGCGGTAACCGGTTATGCGGGCGCCCTGGATGAATCAAAAGCCTTAAACGCGGGTTACGCGGTCCATCTATCGAAACCGATCGAGTTGAGTGTATTGGCAACAGCGATCGCCAGGGTCTCGCGCAAAGATTGAGATCTACAGAATTTGCATTTGCCGAGCGAACTCAGTCGCTGTCTGTGGTCGATCATCCGGATCTTTCGCTAGTGCATGCATGATCGCGATCGAGATCCTTCTCGGTACGCCGAGCGACAGGTCCAGCGGTGGCGGCGGTTCCGACAAGTGCCTGTTGATCACTCCTGAAACAGTGGCTGCCACGAACGGCCGCTTGCCCGAAATCATCTCGTAGAACATCACACCTAAGCTGTAAACATCTGAGCGTGCGTCCAGAGGTTCGCCGAGACACTGTTCCGGTGACATGTAATAAGGAGTTCCAACGACGGAACCCGTAGACGTAGCGCCAGCGTCAGCAAGCAATTTCGCGAGCCCGAAGTCGACCACTCGCACACTCTCCAAGTCGAAATCGTCATCAGGCGCAACCACCAGAATATTTTCAGGCTTCAGATCGCGGTGGACCACGCCTTGTCGATGGGCTGCACCAACGCCCGCGCAGATGCCTCGCATCAGTCGCACGCCGCGTCCGACCGAAAAATGATCTTCGGTTTTCAGAAGTTCGCTGAGTGGGGTTCCTCTCACAAACTCCATCACGATAAATGCCGGCGCATGCTCGTCATCACTCTCGCCAAAATCGTGAATCGTGATGACGTTTGGGTGACGCAACATCGCGGCGGCGCGAGCCTCTCTTCGAAAACGCGCCAGCGCGGCGTCGTCTTTAACAAACTTGCCCGTCAGAATTTTCACCGCCACGTCGTCGCCGATGTGAACGCGTCGAGCACGATACACCACGCTCATGCCACCCTGGCCCAGCTTTGCCACCAGCTCATACTTACCATCGATCACGTGGCCGATGAGTGGATCCGGATTAGTGAGGTGAATCGTGGGAAGGGAAGAGTAGTAGTTGTTTTCGTAGTAGGGATGCGCGCCTTTCGTACTCGGCAACATCAACGGTGAACCGCAGTCAGCGCAGAACATTGCTTCTTTGTTAAGGAACAACTCACACGCAGCACAAAACGGATTGTGAGATCGCAGTCTTGCGAGCATCTGGTCCAACTCGACTTCGATCGTTTCCAGCGATGTCGAAGAGCTGCGCAGCCCGCCTTCCGGATCAAACAGATAATACGAAGGCACAACATCACGTCCATCAAGCAGTGCGTCACTCAGCTTGTAATCGTTGTCGAGCGCACAGGGCTCAGTGATGTTAAGTCTCTGGATTGCGTGGTGAACCGCGCGTCGATCTTTCTCCGCTTCTGATTGCGGCACGTGTACGGCGATCACGCGCACGCCTTCGCGTTTACGTTGATCGCGCAACTCCGCGATCTGCGCGAGGTCAGTTTTCGATGTTTCAGGGCTAAGCGACCAGAAGTGAACGAGTGTCAAACGACCCTTCGTCTTCAGGTTTTCGGAAGGCCGGTTAAGCCATTCCGAAGCATCATCGAACGACGGCAACTGTAGATCAACGTTCATTGGTTGTTATCGGCCTGCGAAGCAGGCCCAAGCATAAAGCCTGGGGCGCGTAAGCCCCAGGACAGAATCGAAACGATGTTTCAAGCCCGCGAAGCGGGCGAAGGGGCTGTCGCCCGTTGTCACGCGCTAGGACGCAGTTCATTGTCAACGGTCCATGGGGCTTACGCCCCAGGCTTTATGCTGTCGTCCGCTTCGCGGACTAAGTGGTCCAACTGATTCGGATCGGCGGGGGATTCATCAAAGTTTGCATTACAACGCAATACTGCTCTGTCTTCGCTTTCAACGCTGCCAACTGTTCGGGAGTGGCTTGTGGCGCGCTGATTTCAAACTTCGCGTGAATGTCTTGAAAACCAACCGGCACCTCTTTCGAAATTCCAAGGGTGCCGCTCAAATCCATATCGCCTTCAACGTCGACGCGAATGTGCTCGAACGGAATTCCCATCGCTGTGGCGACGAGCTGGCAAGTCAGTTGAGCACAAGCCGCCAGCGCTCCGAGCAGCAGATCTCCTGAACACGCTGCGGTGCCGGGTCCACCAACGCCAGCGTGCGCCTGCGCCTGCACGAGTTTCTGACCCACTTCGACGGAACACGCGATGGGTGTGTCGGTTTGATCGCCATGGGCTGTCAGCGTGATACGCGAACTGCTCGGGTCGCTGCGGTATTTATCCTTCAGAGGTTTCTGAATTGATCGAAGATCCATTACTCCTCTGAGGTGGTCGGGTCAATCAATGTCTTTACTTGCGCGACATGATTCGCGGGAAAACCCCCGAGCCTCGCGTGTTCCTGGACCAGTTCCTCGTTTGGCGCGATGTAGACGCAGTAGATCTTGTTGTCGGTCACAAAGCTCTGAACCCATTGAATTTGCGGTCCCAGTTGGTTCAGCACGTTACAGGATCGCTGCGACATCGTCTTCAATTCGGCCGGCGTCATCTTGCTGGCCCCCGGCACAACTCGCTCAATCACATACTTTGGCATGAAAATCCTCCTTTTCGTTTTACTGGATTTCCGTCAATAGTTGCTCAAACTCCGGATCCCCGCGCAGGGAATCAAAGGCACCGTCCGTCCCGGCCCAGTGCGCAACAGTTCTAAACCCACTATCAAACGCGCGCCGGAGCAGGATTAAGGACCATTTCTTGTCCCCGAGCAGGGCATAGGCACACGAACAGTTATAGACTGCCAGGCCGTCATAGGGGTTCAGCTCGAGTACTCTTTTCAGGGTCGCATAGGCTTCTTCGCGGCTTCCGAAGCGCGCATAAGCCTCCGCAAGACGGCTCATCACGATGATATCGTCGAGACTTGCTTCCAGTTTTCGTGAAGTGATCTCTACAACTTTCAGCTCGGCTCGCGCGGCCGAATCGACCTTCGCCAGCTTTCGATAAATCCCGGCAAGAAACATCCACGCGTCTTCGTCGTAAGGCTTCAATTCCGCCGCTCGACGATAGTGTTTGACTGCGCCTTCGAGGTCCTTCGACAGTTCCGCGATCATTCCGAGCCTGAGACAAGCCGGGTAAAATTCGGAGTCTTCCTTGAGAATCTCCTCCAGGCTGCGCCGCGCTTCGGCAAACCGGCGCTGGTTGAAATAGACCATCGCGATGCCGAACTTGGCAGTCAACGATGTGGGTTCGAGCGCCAGTGCCTTTTGATTGACTTCGATCGCCTTGCTGAGCCACGAAGAGTTGCCGTCGTACCATTCGTACATGGACGAGTAAGCTTCGGCGAGTCCGGCGTACGGCGATGCGAAGCCAGGATCGATCGCGACCGCGCTGTCGAACATCTCCATCGCCAGTTCCGTATTTCGCCGGCCTTTCAACGACAGCAGTTCCCTTCCGCGCATGTAAAAATCGTAAGCACGCAGATCGTCGGTCGGCTTCTGGGCCAGAAGTTGTCGTTCTGTATCGGTGAGCGAGACCTTCAGAGCCTCGACGATCTTTTGCGAGACTTCGTTCTGGAGATCGAAAATGTCTTCAACTAAACGATCGAACCGCTCGGCCCACAGGTGATAGCCGTCGCGCACGCTAACGAGTTGTGCCGTAATGCGGATCCTGCTGCCCGCCGTGCGCACACTGCCTTCGAGGATGTAATTCACACGCAAAGCTTCGGCAACTTGACGCATGTTCACCTCTTTGTTGCGGAAGGGAAGCACGTCGGTTCGCGAGACGACTTTCAGGTCCTTGATCTTCGAGAGATCCGTGATGATGTCCTCTGTCATACCGGCGCAGAAGTAATCGCTGTCCTTGTCAGAGTTCATGTTGTCGAAGTAGAGGACGGCGATCGACTTCTCCGGCACTGACTCGGAAGAGATCTCGAAGCTCGATCTCGAAACGGAGACTCTTTGCGTATGCGACTCGAGCTGTCGCTTCAGATCTTTGAGATCGATGAGCAGGTCCTGAACGTTTTGATATCGCTCGTCGCGGTCCTTGCGTAAAGTGCGCGAGACGATGCGTTCGAGTTCGCGTGGTCCATCGGGCATGTGATTCAGCAGCGTTTCAGGCTCGCGATCAACTATTCCCGACATCACGTCGATCGTTGTTTTACCCTGGAAAGGCTGGCGGCCCGCAATCATCTCGTAGATCACACAACCGAGACTCCAGATGTCGCTGCGGTGATCGACCTCGAATCCTCGCGCTTGTTCCGGCGACATGTAGTGGGCGGTGCCGAGCACGACTCCGTAACCGGTGTTGATGAGGTTTTGCGTTGGCGCGAGCGAGTCAGTTTCAAGCGTTTGCCGTTCGCGAGTGAGTTTGGCTAGACCGAAGTCGAGCACTTTAACGATACCGTCGCGGCGCAGCATGATGTTGTCGGGCTTGATGTCGCGATGAATGATGCCGACGCTGTGAGTCGCAGCGAGCGCGCTTGCGACCTGGATGGCCACGTCAATCGCATCGACGGGCTTGAATGGCGAGGATTTGATGCGCTCGCGGAGTGTTTCGCCGTCGATGAACTCCGTTGCGATGAACTGTTCAGAGTCGATCTCGTCGATTTCGTAAATGGTGAGAATGTTTGGATGATTGAGAGCCGACGCCGCCTTCGCTTCCTGGACAAACCGGCGCACACGATCCCCGCTCTTTGCGTCGACGACTTCTGATGGCAACACTTTTAGCGCGACTTTGCGATCGAGCTTCGTGTCGTTGGCGAGGTAGACCTCACCCATGCCACCCACGCCGATTTGGGAGCAAATTTCGTAACGGCCAATCTTTTTGCGCGTGGGGAACGACAACGTTCTTATCCGGGGGAGTTAACTGGACAAACGAAGCGTCGCGTATTGTACGCTATTTAAATTGAATCTACATAGAAGCCGGTGTACGGATAGAACTGTGGCTGTGCAACGTAGCCTTCTCGCACCGGGTTCATCGCGATGTAGTTAAGACTTTCACGAAGATCGAAGTCGTTTCTGATGATGTGGTCGAAGTGTCGCGTTTGCCATAAGCGTTTCTTGAGGAAGTGGTCGGGCTTTACAACGGGCCAATCTTTCAGCCTCACGACTTCGGGCCTAACTGTGGCTCGCCAATCGATTAAAGCGGATATCAAAGGTTTGGATTCTTTGATACTCGATCTGCAAACGCGAGTTGAAGTTAGACTTGTCTCTCTGGACGTAACAATTTGATTGCTGCGTTTCCAATACAACTGAGTTGTATAGCTTTTGAACTTAGCAATGAGACTTGAAAGGTCAGTTTCAGGTTGTCGAACGCCAGCGAGTAGGTGCAGATGATTAGGCATCAAGGTGAAAGCGCGCAGGCGCATGTGCGTGAGTATCTCATCGCTAAGCAAACAGGTGAGAACGTTTTTCGCGAGTTGTACGTCAGCGAAGACGGGGCGTCGTAAGTCAGTGACTAACGTAATAGCGCAAAGTCGTTTGGTGGAACGGTAGTCATAACCAGGCAGGCGTAGAGTGTTGTAGCGACATGGATAAGGAAAGTCGTCAAAGTAAGGCATAGTGAGGTTAGCCCTTTCGATTCTAATGTTGAAATCGAATTCATCATAGATGTTTGAATGTGAGTGATCAACTGTAGGGGCGGCCCTCCGTGGCCGCCCGTGGCATTGAGTCAATGATCAGAAGGGATACGAACGACGGGCGGCCACGGAGGGCCGCCCCTACAGTTAATTGCGCAGCGCCAGTGTGATGGGCGGAGCTTTATATTTCGCGATTAATTATTTTGGTTAGTTTTGTCGTGTCGATGTTGCCGCCCGAGACGACGCACACGATCTTTCCGGCGCCGGCGTCGCCCGATAACGCGCATGCGACGGGGCAGGCGCCGGCGCCCTCGGCGACGATGTGGTTGTGTTGGACCATCAGGCGGAGGGCTTCCGCGACCGAGTGCAACTCGGCGACGAGGGCGCCGTCGATAAGACCACGCGCGCGTTCGAACATCTGAGGGAAGACGGCTTTCGCGCCGATGCCGTCGACCCACGATGGTTGGTAGCTCACTTCCGTCGGAACACCAGCGGCGATTGATGCAGCGAGTGGCGCGGCCGTCGCCACTTCCGCCGTGAAGATCTTGCATGAAGGACGCAGTGATCGTAGCGCGGACGCAATACCGCAAGTGAGTCCACCGCCACCCCACGGAATCACAACCGCATCTACATCCGGCAAATCTTCAAGGATCTCGAGCCCGATCGTTCCATTGCCCGCCATCACGTCCTCATCATCGAACGAGTGAATAAAAGCGCCATCGACTCCGGGATATGAACGCTCTTCAAACGCACGCCACCACTCATCAAACGAGACTTTGATCACACGTCCGCCAAGCCGCTCGATCGCATTGATCTTCGTCTCAGGCGCAGTCGCGGGCGCGATGACCGTACAAGCTATCCCGAGCTTTCGCGCGCACCACGCAACACCCTGCGCCATGTTGCCCGCCGAGGCTGTAACAACACCACGTTCCAGCTTTTTAGGTGGCAAGCGCGCGATCGCGTTAGACGCACCACGAATTTTGAACGACCCGATCGGTTGCAGGTTCTCGAGCTTTAAGTAGATCTCGGCGGGCGCAGTTACATTGAAACGCACCAATGGCGTGCGTATCGCAGAACCGGCGATCACGCGGCGAGCATCTTCAATTGCTGGCAACACAACCCTATGTTAGCTTTCCCATGACACTTTTTCGAAGAGGAAATCCTTTTGCCTCGATTAGCTCTCGTCATTGCAATCGCGATCTCGTTACTCGCACCCCAGCAACGTGAGGCGCCGTCAGTAGCCGGAGCCAAAACGTTTGTTTCGACGTTTGGCAAGTTTTCTATCGTACTTCCCAACCCCACTCGTTTTGGTCCACTCTCAATTCCCACGCCTCTTGGTCACACCAGAGGGCATTTGTTCCAATGGGAGACGAAGGAAGCGACTTTCGGTGTTGGCTATGGCGACGCTGCTCTACCTTTGGACGGTCCGGTGGCGACAAAGCAATTCTTTGATTCCGCCATTGAACGCTTCTACAAAGTTGCTTCCGCCAACAACGGTAACATTGCGACCGTAAAACCTATCACGCTCGATAAGTACGCAGGGATCGAGCAGCGAGTTGATTTGTTCACCGGGACGGTCGTCCAACGCACCTACATCGCTTCGCGTCGCGTCTACGAAGTGGTCGCGGTAATGAACAACGACCAACGGACCCATGAGAGTGTCGCGGTGGGTACACTCAATAGTTTCAAGATATTGAGCGACGCGGAAGTAAAAACCGAGGAGAATGCCAAAGCCGAGCCGACGCCACTACCTCAAACGCCCGTTTCGCCGCGTGAAGGATCCGACGCGGGCGACGAAGGGCTGCACGGCAATGTGAAGAGCGTGCGCGTCGATAGTGAGGCAGATGGGGAGCATATTCTTCACACTTACAACACCCAGGGTAATCTCACCAGAAGCGAGTGGTTTGATGAACAAGGTAAAGTCTCGACTATCAAGCTGTATGGCTACATCGAAGGTAGCAGAGTCGCGCGAATTCTATCGCTAAACCGCGTAATCGATTCTAATTCTCTCTCGGTCCAAGCCGCTCCAACGCCTGCGACGAAGGACACCGATCTTCGCTACCAGTACAAGTACGAACACAAGTACGACGACCAGAAGCGGTTGACTGAAGAGGCTACGTTTCTCAACAACGGAGAACTCTGGCTGCGCACTGTTTACAAATACCTACGAAACCAAAAGGAGCAGCTCGACTACTCCGAAGACGGTCGCGTCGGCCAGCGCGTTCTTTATAAACTGGACGCTAAAGGTAACGTCGTAGAGGAAACCGTCTTCAACTCAGAAGGCAAACCGCGTTACAAGACGACTTACGCTTACAAGTTTGACTCGAAAGGCAATTGGACCACGCGGACAGGGGTGAGAGTTGAAATAACAAACGGCCGTCAATCGCCTTTGCCTACTGCCGTCGACTCCCGCGCTATCACGTACTACTAATTTTCCGTTTACGTCATCCGGATTAATGTTGACTTTCCGCCCGCTCACGAGTAAAAACTTTTTACCTGCTGCGCTCTAATCCACATCCAGGAGACCGACCATGAAATACCCCACTATAGCTCTGCTCTTTGTTGTCACTTTTGTATCTGCCGTATCCGCACAAACGTGGGATCCGGAGTTGCACCTGAAACTCAAAGCCGTTGGCGCGCCACGCGTCTCGCCTGACGGTAAAAAAGCGGTCTACACCGTCAACGAAGCCGTCATGGCCGCGGACAAGAGCGAGTTCGTGACTCAGATTTGGATGACCACGCTCGACACTAAACGAAACATACAACTCACATTTGGCGAGAAGTCGTCGACAAATCCGAAATGGTCGCCGGATGGAAACTGGATCGCCTTCACGTCGAATCGCAAAGACAACAGGAACCAGTTGTATCTCCTGAGCATGAATGGTGGCGAGGCTGAACCGCTGACAGACGGCAAGAGCGCGGTTGGCAATTTTGACTGGTCGCCCGATGGTCGTTCGATCGCTTTCACCATGACAGATGCAAAGAGCGATGAGGAAGAGAAGAACGACAAAGGCAAGAACGACTTTCGCTGGATTGATGAAAACGTGAAGATGTCGCGACTCTACGCGATTGCTGTGCAAAAAGATCCGAACGGCAAACGCGAACCGAAGAAGCTTACGACAGGCAACTACAACGTCGACGGTTTCGACTGGTCCAACGACAGCACGCGCATCGCTTTCAGCCATACGAAATCGCCGGTCGCGAATTTTTGGCCCACTGCGGATGTTTCAATTGTGGAAGTCGCAAACGCAAACGTAACGGTTTTGGCCAACAGCCCGGCCGCAGAGACTAATCCGCTCTACTCACCCGACGGCAAATCGATCGCGCTCCTCGCGAGTGATACTCCACCACGTTGGGCGCAGCATGGCGCGATCCAGATCATTCCTGCAACGGGCGGTCAAGCCAAAAGTTTCGTCGCATCATTTGACGCTCAGCCGGGCATCGCGGGATGGTCTGCCGATGGAAAGCGCCTTTACTTCAGCGAACCAAAAGGCACTGGAACTCAGGTCTACTACCTCGATGTCGCAGCGAATCGCATCGATGAGATTAAAACTACTTCGGCCGTCGTGGGCGGACTCAACCTCAATCGCACCGGAACGATGTTCGGATTCACGAGGCAAACTTCCGACACTCCGGCAGACGCGTTTGTCGCTTCGGCCACGGATTTCACCATCGTTCAGATCACGACTGTGAATGCCGGCATCAAATTGCCGCCCGTGGGCCGTACCGAAGTCGTCACCTGGAAATCAACGGACGGGAAACAGATCGAAGGATTGTTGACTTACCCGGTCGGGTATCAAGCGGGACAACGCGTGCCTTTGATACTGAACATTCACGGTGGACCAGCGGGCGTGTTCGTACAATCATTCCTCGGTGGCCGCGGCGTGTATCCACTCGCGACTTTCTCGGCGCGCGGTTATGCGATCCTACGTCCGAATCCGCGCGGCTCGAGTGGTTATGGCACCGAATTCCGGCGCGCGAATACTAAAGACTGGGGCTTCGGCGACTACCAGGATTTGATGACGGGCGTCGATAAAGTGATCGCGATGGGCGTCGCCGATCCCGAACGTCTCGGCGTGATGGGCTGGAGCTATGGTGGTTTCATGACGTCGTGGATCGTCACTCAAACCCAACGCTTCAAAGCGGCATCAGCAGGCGCACCGGTGACGAACCTCATGAGCTTCAATGGTACGGCCGATATTCCGTCATTTGTTCCCGACTATTTCGGCGGCCAGTTCTGGGAAATCATGGACATTTATCAGAAGCATTCGCCGATGTTCAATGTTAAGGGCGTCACGACGCCGACGATGATCCAGCACGGTGAAGCAGACATACGCGTGCCGATCTCGCAAGGGTATGAGTTTTACAATGCGTTGAAAGTTAAAGGCGTACCCACGCGCATGCTCGTCTTGCCGCGGCAACCGCATGGACCGAACGAACCGAAGATGCAACTCGCGGCGATGAAGGCAAACCTCGAGTGGTTTGAGAAGTACATCGGGTCAAAACGCGAGACATCGCGTAATTGAACCGTAAAAAGGCACAAAGAACACAACGAGTAAGAGAATTATCGGCACGTCGGGGTGGCACTACAAGCATTGGATGGGTGTGTTCTATCCACCCGGAACCCGCGGCAGCGAGATGTTCGAGTTCTTTGCGCGACATTTCAATACCGTAGAGATCAACAACAGCTTCTATCGACTCCCTTCAGCGGAGACGTTCGACGCATGGAGGGAGTCGGCGCCCGACGGATTCTGTTTCGCGGTTAAAGCCAGCCGGTTTATCACTCACATGAAAAAGCTGAAGGATCCGCAGAGTTCTTCGGCGAAGTTCTTTCTGGCGGCAGAGCGTTTGCGCGAGAAGCTTGGGCCGATTCTGTTTCAACTCCCGCCGCGCTGGAAGGTTAACGTCGACAGGTTGGCGGAGTTTCTTGCGGCGTTACCGCCGGAGCATAAATACGTAGTTGAGTTTCGGGATGAGAGTTGGTTTGTGAAGCCGGTGTTTGAGTTATTGCGGAAGTACAACGTGGCTCACTGTATTCATGATTTCGCGGACATGAAAGTGCCGGGTGAAATCACCGCCGATTTTACTTACATTCGCTTTCACGGTCCGACAAGTGCGAAATATTTCGGATCCTATTCTGATTCGGAGTTGCGTGCGTGGGCACAGCGGATCGAGCAATGGCGGGGATCGTTAAAGGCGACCTATGTTTACTTCAATAACGATCCAGGTGGTGAAGCCGTCAAGAACGCACTTACCCTGAAAAAATTCTTATCTGTGTCTTAAACGTGCCCCGATTCTAATGATGACGGGTGGACCAACCGTGAAAACCGGCGTGCTGCTAATCTGATAACGGCTGCCCGTCAAATTCTGAAACGCGACAAACAACCGCACTCTGTCCGAAACGGCTCGCGACGCCTCCGCATCGAGCGTGAAGAACTTCTCGAGTGGCAAGGTGTTTTGATCGTCATCGAATTGCTTGCCAACGAAACGTCCCTGCGTTCCGACCAGCCACTTCGCATTTGAATAATGCACCTGAAAGTTTAACTGGTTGCGCGGCACCTGCGGCACGAGCAGACCTTCCAGACTCCTATTCGCCGGAAATCGCAACACAGTGGTGTCAGTCAACAAATACTCACCTGAAACTTCCCAATGCCTGGCGAATCTCGTCGTTGCCGTCACCTCGATTCCCCGTGCGCGGATCGCACCGAGGTTTTGTCGCTGACGTGTGATGAGCGCCGGTGTTGTAGAAAGTGTGACGTTCGCGATCGATTCGTCTATCACGTTCCAGAAAAAGCTGCTGCGCACAAATAGACGCTCACCAAATGTTTGCATACCGACGCCAACGTCGCCGCCCGTCAGTCTCTCGGCCCGCAACGCGGCGTTTGCGTTTGTCACCACGTTACCGACGCGGAAGTTTCTATAAAGTTCGTTGAGCGTCGGAGCTCGAAAGGCGCGATACGTTGAAGCGCTTACCGAAAACCCGCGGTCGAACTTCTTGATCACTGACACGCGCGGGCTGAACGCCGTCTCAGATCTGTCGGCGAAGTTATTCAACGAGGGTGCGCCGGCTACTGGAACCCGGTTCGAGAAACCGCGGCTGTCGAGCCAGTGATCGAAGCGACCGCCAACGGTTAATAACCACGATCGAATCCGAATCGAATCCGCGCCAAAGAACCCAAACGTTCGCTGCCGTCCACCGGCATTTACGAACGCGGTGACCCTCGAATTGTTGAAAGTCGTTTCAGCGCTGTGACCCCGCACATCACGACCTTCCGCGCCCGCCGAGATCGACTGGTGTTGGCCGAGTGTCTGTCGCCACTGAAAAGCGAAGCCTGCCTGCTGTGATGGATTGCGCTGACGATTGGTCAACGACTCCGAATCGCGATCAGCCTGGATTGCTGTAAAGTTCTGGTTGAATGTCTCACTTGATCCGTAGAGACGAAGTGAAAGGCGAGTCCAGTCAGCTCCGAGATCGATAGACGAGATGCGCGTGTCGTTTATCTGAAGCGGCGTTCCGTTGCGGCGGCTTTCACCAAACGAACTCACACGCGCGAATGCGTGTCCTTCGGAACCGAGAGTTCTCGAGAGCGTGATCGAACCCGCTTGATCACTTGTACCAGCCGCCGAGTCAATCGATCCTCGTTGATTCTCAGGGACGAGCACGTATCCACCAGTACGAAGAGCCTGTCCAGCGATCGCGACTCCCCACTTATCAAACCTCTTCCCACCACTAAACGACGTGGCCGCCGTTCGTTTGTTACCGCCCGACATTTCAAGATCAAGAAAACTCGCAGGCGCCGTGTTGCTCCTAATATTAATAACGCCACCGAGCGCGGCGCTGCCGTAGAGGTCAGACGTCGCACCGTTATTAACATGAATGCTTTCGACACTTACGCGCGGCAGCCGGTTCCAGTAAACCCACCCGCCAAACGGAGTATTCAGAGGCACGCCGTCGAGCAAAACGAGCGCGCGACTCGCGCCGTTTGCGCCAACGCCTCTAAGCGAAACACCTTGCGAGGTAGGATTCGCAGTCAAGCTTCCCGAGCGACGAAACAATGCGAACCCGGGCACCTGTCTCAGCACGTCGTCGAGGGTTAACGCGCCAGCGAGACTTATCTCGCGTTGAGTCAAAACAAATTGACTCGCCGGCGTCGCGGGAATTGTCCCATCATCAGCGGTGATAAGAATTCTTTCGATCACACTTGCCGGAGCGAGCCGGATCTGAAGTGGTTCGTTCGCTGCTCTCGAGATGTCGACTCTGACAGCGTTGAATCCAGGCGAAGTGATCAAGAGACTTCCCGAAGTTGCTGCACTCACCACCGTAAAAGATCCCGTCGCATCAGTGACAGTGCGAACAACGTTCCCATTAGAGGCAAACTGAACGGCAGCATCCTGGACCGCAGCGCCTGTTTGATCAGAAACAGTGCCCGAAATTTTGTTGAGTGGTTGCTGTGCGTAAGGCACGCCAACGAACAAAAACAAAGCCAAAAAGCTTTGTCGAATTCTCGTACCCCGCGCTATTAGTCCTGTTCTGTTTCTCATTTGGAAGCAACGATAATACCCGCTCCCGGTTCATTGGGACGATGGCCCCCGGGGAATCGCCTTGTAGATCACAAAAAGCAGCTTGTGGTATAAAGGGTCTCCCCCCGTCCCCTTAACCAGCCATTCCCCAATCAGTCGCCCCAGTGTGTCCTGGAGGAGCTTAGTGAGTAGACAAAACCCTCGACGTTCAAACCCTTTGGAAGGTCTGCGAAAGGAACGCACGGGGATGTCCGGCTTTGACGAGATCACAAAAGGTGGTCTGCCAGCGGGACGTCCCACGTTAGTCTGCGGCAGTGCCGGCGCCGGGAAGACCCTTTTCGCAATGGAGTTCCTTGTACGAGGCGCGACGCTCTTTGACGAGCCCGGCGTGTTCATGTCGTTTGAAGAAACGGACGAAGAGCTCGCTAAAAACGTCGCCTCGCTCGGTTTCGACTTGAAGCAATTAGCCGCAGAGAAAAAGATCCTGCTTGACTACGTATTTATCGAGCGTTCGGAAATCGAAGAAACCGGTGAATACGATCTCGAGGGACTATTCCTTCGGTTGGGATACGCGATCGACACGATCGGAGCAAAGCGCGTCGTGCTCGATACTCTCGAAGCACTTTTTTCCGCATTGCCGAATGAAGCAATCATCCGCGCCGAGCTTAGGCGACTGTTTCGGTGGTTGAAAGATAAAGGCGTCACTGCTGTTATCACCTGTGAACGTGGCGAGGGAACTCTTACGCGCTATGGGATGGAAGAGTACGTTGCCGACTGCGTGATCCTTCTCGATCACCGCGTAGAGAACCAGGTTTCAACACGCCGCATGCGCATTATCAAGTATCGCGGCACGTCGCACGGCACGAACGAATATCCATTCATGATCGACGAGAGTGGGTTCTCAGTTTTACCGATTACAGCGCTGGGCTTGAGCCACAAAGCATCGACGGAACGCGTTTCATCGGGCATCCCGCGTTTGGACAATATGCTCGATGGCAAAGGGTTCTATCGCGGCAGCTCGATCCTCATTTCGGGCACTGCGGGTACGGGCAAGAGCACGATTGGCGCGCACTTTATCGAGGCGGCCTGCAAACGCGGCGACCGCGCGATCTTTTTTGCCTTCGAAGAGTCGCAGGAGCAGGTCATTCGGAACATGCGCTCGGTTGGAGTCGATCTCGAAAGATTTGTGAAGAAGGATCTGCTGAGGTTTTACACTTCACGCCCGTCCGCGTTCGGCCTCGAAGTCCACCTGGCTTTGATTAACAAGGCCATTACTGAATTTGATCCGGCGGTAGTAGTCGTAGATCCGATCACAAACTTCCTGGCCGTTGGCGATGAGATCGAAACGAAGGCAATGCTGACGCGGCTGATCGACTTTCTCAAGGTGAGACAGATCACAGCGATGTTCAACAGCCTGACCGGGGCCGCAAGTGAGGTCGAAGACTCGGAAGTTGGGGTTTCCTCGCTGATGGATGTATGGCTGCTCGTAAAAAACATTGAATCGAACGGCGAGCGAAATCGCGGACTTTATGTGCTGAAGGCCCGTGGAATCGGACACTCGAATCAAGTGCGTGAGTTTGTCCTGACAAGTCACGGTATCGAACTCATCGATGCCTACGTTGGTTCTGAAGGAGTGTTAATGGGCTCGGCGCGGTCGTCGCAAATCGCGCGTGAAACTGCGGCGGAAGTCGAACGTCGTAATCTTAGGGAAGGCAAAGAACGAGAACTTCGACGCAGGCACGAGCTTTATGAAGCACAGTTGGTAGCATTGAAAGGACAATATGAAAGTGAGCGTGACGCAATTCTCAAAGAACTCGATGATGCGAAGCAGCGAGAAAAAGTAATCGCCGAACAGCGTCTCGAGATCGCGCGTTTGCGTAAGGCCGACCCTGATGGAGTACAACCTCAAGAAAATGGTTCCCGTAAGGCACGGAAAGGAGCCCCCAGATGAAAACCAGCCCGGCAAAACGGCGCCGAGCCAGCAATGGCCGCGTGACAGAGACGGACAACAACGACTCCGGTAGTTGGAACCTGCGACTTTATGTAGCGGGCCAGACACCACGCTCGCTCACCGCTTTCAAAAACCTCAAAGAGATTTGTGAAGAGTACCTGAAAGGTAAGTATCACATCGAGGTCGTCGACCTGATGGAGAATCCGACGCTTGCGCGCGGCGATCAGATTCTGGCGGTCCCCACGCTTGTCCGAAAACTCCCACAGCCCATCAGAAAGATTATTGGTGATCTCTCAAACACCGAGCGTGTGCTGGTTGGCCTGGACATTCAACGACGTTGATTTGAAAGCATGGGTGTTTCATGGCGAAATCAAAAAACGAAAATTCAGAGAACAACGGCGAAAGCCAACTTAAGAATAAACTGCGCGATGCGACAGAAGCGTTTGAAGTCGCTTTGAAACGCGCCACGCTCCGGCGCGCGAGGTATATCTTGCGACTTTATGTAACGGGTTCATCAGCGAGATCTTTGAAAGCTGTTTATAACCTGAAGAAGATATGCGAGGAGCATTTGCCTGATTACGACCTTGAAGTGATTGACATTTATAAGAACCCAGACCTGGCACGTCAGGAACAGATCATCGCAGCGCCGACTCTCGTGAAGAAATTGCCGGAGCCGCTTCGAAAGTTTGTTGGTGATCTTTCCAACACGAAGAAAATCCTCATCGGCCTGGATCTCTACGAGCGCCAGGAGCCGAAGACGAATTAGAAGATATGGCACAACGGAGAGACAGGTTAGAGGTCGACAGCGACATCGCGGAGCTTGAGCAGCGTCTCGAGGAAGCTGAGGAAACGCTGCGCGCGATCCGTCAAGGCGAAGTTGATGCACTCGTGATCGATGGACCGCAGGGCGAAGTGATCTACACGCTCACCAGTGCCGACTATCCTTACCGGCTCATGATCGACGAGATGAATGAAGGCGCCGTCAGCGTTTCTCCCGATGCGTTCATTCTCTACAGCAATCGCAACTTCGCCGGCATCCTCGGCTTGACGGAATCAAACATGAGCGGTTTTCCGTTTGCCGATTACATTGTTCCGGAAATGCGCGGGCAATTTGTCGACGACCTGGAACAGGCGCGAGTGCAGGCCATTCGTCGCGAATACATGCTCACCGGTGGACACGGAAGACAAGTTCCGGTGCTCATGTCGTTCGCCAAACTCCAGCCAGAGACAAATTCGATCAGTATCGTCGTCACAGATCTAACCGCGCAAAAAGCACTCGAAGAAAAACTTCGCCAGGCCAAGTACGGACTCGAAGAGCAGGTTGCGGAACGCACAAAGGAGCTGCGTGACAGCGAAGCACGTTTGTTTGGAATTCTCGAACACAGCGCCGCCGACTTGAAGGCGATGCGGCGGTTAAATGAAATCGGTACTCGTTGCGCGAAAGACGGCGACGACGTTAACGGATGTCTGAAAGAAATCCTTAATGTCGCAATCGAGATCAGCGGCGCCGATAAAGGAAACATCCAGCTACTCGAGGCTGAATCGGGCCAACTTCATCTCGTGACTTACAGCGGCTTCGACGAGCCGTTTTTGAGTTTCTTCGGTGATTCCAAAAATGGAAACACGGCGTGTCGCCTGGCGATCACGTCGCAACAGCGAATCATCGTCGAAGACGTAAATGAAACCGATGTTTTTGACGATGACACGCTCGGGGTGTTGCGCGCTGCGGGCGTACGTGGAGTGCAATCACTGCCACTGCAGAGCAGCGGAGGCACACTTCTCGGAGCTATTTCAACGCACTTCAGTGAGCCTCACCGGCCGAGCGAACAAGAGTTGCGCTTGATGGACCTGTTGGCGCGTCAAACTGCGGACTATCTCGAACGCAGACGTGTGGAAGAAGAACGCGAGCACTTGCTCTCGCTTGAGCACGAGCTTCGCGAGACGGCGGAGGAAGCGAATCGTCTCAAGGATGAGTTTCTGGCGATCATGTCGCACGAGTTGCGAAACCCGTTGAACGTGATCCTTGGCTACGCAGAGTTGTTGATGCGAAGCGATGAAATCAGGCGATCGGATGCACTGAAGCGCATGGCCGATGCCGTCAAACGAAATGCTGTGGCCCAGTCGAAACTGATCCGCGATCTGCTTGACCTGTCGCGACTTCGTAGTGGAAAACTCGAACTGAATCGCGAGACAGTATCGCCCGTGACCTCGATTGAGAATGCTATCGAGACGGTGCGAATGGATGCGGCGAGTAAGGAGATCAGGATCGACGTCATCGCCCCGGACGATCTGCTGTTTGTTCAAGCGGATCCTGTCAGGCTCGAGCAGATCATTTGGAACCTGCTGAACAACTCGGTGAAATTCACGCCTAAAGGCGGGCAGATTACAGTTCGTTTGGAAGAAGACGCGAGCCACGTTGTGCTCACTGTCTCAGACAACGGGCAGGGAATCGATGCGTCTTTCCTGCCTCACATATTCCAGATTTTCCGTCAGGCGGATTCGGGAACTAATCGAGCGCAAGCGGGCATGGGTATCGGCTTGGCTGTGGTGCAGCAACTGGTTGAGCTGCACGGTGGATCTGTTACCGCTCACTCGGCCGGTTCAAATAAAGGCGCTATGTTCACAATTCGATTGCCGCGAAGTGTGGAGACAAAATCAACCTCGACGCCTGTGACGGAGCTGGGCCTGAATGCGCTTCAGGGATTGAGGGTGCTAGTCGTCGATGATTCGGAAGACACGACTGAAATGGTCCAACACTTGTTGGAAATCGGCGGCGCTGAAGTGAACGTCGCGACGAGTGGGTTCGAGGGATTGCGCATCGCGCAGGAAAAGGATTTTGACGTTGTGCTGTCAGACATCTCGATGCCGGGAATGGACGGTTTTGAGTTTCTTGGTAAGTTGCGCCAGTTACCGGGCAAAGAGGAAATTCCCGCCGTTGCGTTGACGGGTTTTGGGCGGCCTGAAGACGTGCAGCGAGCGACCGGGGAAGGATTTTTCGCCCACCTCACGAAGCCCTTCGACATCGAAACGCTCGCGATGCTCCTGCAAAAGCTGCCTCGCAGACAAACTTTAGCCACAGATTAAACGGATCAAAAATCCGATCTGTGTAATCTGTGGCTCGGTTTTTAGCGTTACCTATCTTGCCGTCGACGTGCTTGACGGGCCGGAAGCCTTCTTCAAGTACTTCTCATACCACGCCAGATATCTCTCCATACGATCACGCTGGTAACTCGGACGCTGAATGCCGTGGTTCTCGTTCGGATAGATGATCAACTGCGTATCGATCCCGAGACTTTTAAGCGCCTGGTACATCTGCTGGCTTCCTTCGATCGGCACATTAAAATCACGTTCGCCCCCCATGAACAGCGTTGGCGTCTTGATCCGATCCGCGTGCAGGAACGGATAGGAGATCTTCACGTACGTCTCCCATGCTTTTGGATTCCACGGTGGTCCAATCTCGTGATCGTATTGAATGATGTACTGGTCGGTGCCATAAAAAGCGACGGTAAACGCCGTGCCTGCGCCGCTCGTCGCAGCCTTGAATCGAGTGTCAGTCGCGATCAGGTAGTCCGTCAGAATTCCACCGTAACTCCAACCGCCAACCCCAAGCCGCTCAGGATCCGCTACGCCCATCTTGACGACGTGATCCACTCCCGCCAGCAAATCCTGCACTTCGTAGTTGCCCCAGTCGGCAAAGATCGCGCGTGAGAACTTTTGCCCGCGACCTGAGCTGCCGCGATAGTTCACGGCGAGCACAGCGTAGCCTTGCGCCGCAAAGATCTGCCGCTCACTGCTGAACGAATGCTGATCCTGCGCGTTTGGACCACCATGAATTCTGAGCAGCAGCGGAACTCTTGTTCCTTTCACGTATCCAACCGGATACGTCAAGAGCCCATTGACAGGGGTTCCATCTTTACTTTGAAAATTGACTTCTTCAGTGACGCCCAGGTCGAGTTCGGAAAACAATGAATCGTTCTGGCGCGTGAGTTGGCGCAACGAGTTTCCCTCCCAAACATACACCTCGTTCCACTTCGAATTGCCGCCTGACATGACCACGGCTTTTCCACCCGCAAATTGCCAGTTCGAAACGACGACCGGAGGAGACAACAGCCTTTCCGCCTTACCGTTCGGCAGTTTCGCTCGCATCGGATAAACCGATCGATCGTCGGTGACGAGGAATTGAATCGACCTGCCGTCCGCGGAAAATCGCGGTGAAGAAACGCCGCGATCGAGATCCTCCGAGGCTTTCAAGCGTGCCGGAGCACTGCTGCCATCGGCAGGAACAAGCGCAAGGTGGTCCATGCCGTACGCGCCATACTTCATCTCTTCGCCTTCGAGGATGGCGATGGTCTTCGAATCAGGGCTCCACTCAGGACGCGAACGTCCGGCGCGGACGGTGGGAGGCGTTAACTGTCTTTCAGTTGCGCCCGGCGTTGCGTCAGCGACATAAAGTTGTGCAGCCGGATCGCGATCGGGATCTTCAGAGTGGTTGCTCATGAAGGCGATACGAGTGCCGTCGGGCGACCATGCAGGGGAACTCTCGTCCCATTTGTTCTTCGTGAGCCGGTCGAGCTTTTTCGACGCGATGTCGAACAGGTAGATGTAGGTCTGACGGCCCTTCAGGAGGTAGCCCTGGCCGTCCTGTTTGAACCTGTAGCGATCGATAACAATCGGCTTCGGTACTCGCGGCGTTGGAGTGACTCCCGGTGGTGGTGATGGACCAGGATCAGCATCGGGATCGGGATCGGCGATCTGGAGCGCCAGCCGTTTTGAATCGGGTGACCACTCGTGTCCCTGCAAGCGTCCCTTGAGCTCGGTAAGCTGCATTGCCTCGCCGCCGCTTCGATCCAAAAGCCAGACCTGGTTACCGCGTGTCTTGCCGGGGCGCGACGAAGTGAATGAGAGGTACCTGCCGTCAGGACTAAATCGCGGCGAGCTTTCGCTCTCGTTACTGAAAGTGATTTGCCTGTTGTTGCTGCCGTCGATGTTCACCATCCAGATGTGGGAGGTGGATTTGTCTTCCTTTGCGTCGATGGAGCTGACGACGTATGCAACCGATTGTCCGTCCGGTGAGAGTTGCGGATCGAACACGTTGCGTAAGCGAGTCATGTCGTCGATTTTGAGAGGACGCCGAGCGGTTTGCGCGAGTGGCGCAGAAGAGAACGCAAAGATCAGCAGCAGGGAAAGATAAGACAGGCGTCTTCGGTACATAAGGCCTCCTGAAATTTAGACAGTGAATGACGCAGCGCAGAGAGGCGAGTTTAGCAAGGGAGGAGGAAAAGTGAAAAGCAGTTTCGCGCTAAGGCGCAAAGGCCGCAAAGAAGAATCGTTTTTCTTTGCGCCTTTGCGTGGAGAAATTCTATTGAGGCTCACTCGCCGCGAGTGATCTGTTGCTGACCTGGTGCAAAACTGACGCGGCGAACCTCTTTTATTCTTCCGGTTTCTGCATTACCTTCGACAATTTCGTACCCAAGTAGCGCGAACACTCGTCCACGCAGAAACAGCGGCCTCGCATTTCCATACCAATCAACGCACGACGCGCGGCATTTATCATCAACCGCCTTGTCAGGTTGCGATTCGAGTTCTCCGACTTCGCGAAAGTGCAGCGAGTCGTTTCGCAGAAACATTATCGCGGCCGAGTTCTCGAACAAGTGCCTGTAACCAGGACGGCCCGCTACGCTGATCGGTAATCCGAGAGTTCCAGAACTGTCGTTTTCAGGTTTGTAGAAGAAGCCGTGACTCCGCAGTTCTCCCTGCGATGCATCCTTACGCGTGTAACGTGAGATGACCTCGGGCCACGAGCTCAATTTCACCGAAGAGAAGTGCAAATCTTTACCGTTGTCACTGCCAACGATAACGGCATCAGAGCCGATCTGCTCGATTCGAGCCACTCCATGAGCGAGTGGTAGTTGATGTGAGTTGCCGTTTCTCCAGTTCACAATGAAGAGGTCCGACGGGCCTTTTCGCTGCGGGTATCCCCAGCCGCCGCCCGTACCATAAAGCAGGTAGTCGCCGATGAAGCGATTATGAAACGTGTGGCCTTCGGGATTCTTCAGCGCCCGATAGCTCGATGCAGGCACCGCCTCGCGTCCATCCGAAAAGCTCATGATCGGAATTCGCATCAGTGCTACGTCTCCCTCGGAGACTTCCGCTGCCCACATGCCGTCGCCTTTACCTTCTGAACGAACCAACACATTCAGGTGCTGATCGTCACTCTCAAGCAACGAAAACTGATCGACCGGACTTCCCGCGACGCGCAACGCACTTGGACCAGAACCATCGAGCGGCATTCGGAAGAGTAGTGGACGATGGTTTCGCTCTCCCACCCATGAACTGGCCCAAACGTAGACCGAATCAGGCGAAACGTAGAACACATGTCCCTCCGGGCCGAGGACTGTCGTTGCCTGACAATCAAAACCACCATTCGCAAGATCACACACTGTGACAGTGTGCATCGCCAACGAATGGTCCACATTAAAATCCGTCTCGGGCCGGTATACTCGGTTTGCAGAAACAATGCGGCGAAACTCTTTAGCCTCTGCACCCGTGTGCCACTTCCGCACTGCCGGCAGCGAGTCGAACGGATTGTTGATGCCGGGATAGAAGTACGTTGGAGTGTAAAAGATTAACTTGTTACCGATGAGCCGGCTCGCATAGTTACGCGAAGAATAATAGTCGTTTGAACGCAGGTGATATGTCGATCGATAAGAGAGTTGGCCGTCATGGTTAATATCAAACAGACCCACTTCGGTGCCGCCGCGTTCGTAGCTGTAACCGATCACGACGATCGTGTTACCCGCGATCAGCATTTCATCGTACCAGGTGCCTTGTGGATTGATCTCAGGACCAAATGCGTCGACTGCGGAGACTGGTTTCAACGAAGCATCACCGACGGCGACCGTGAAGAGCCGGCCACGTCGCATCACGACGAGATGGTTGCCGTGTACTTTGACGATCCCGCCCTCGTCGACGCCCGCATGTTGAACGTTGGTTACGGACTCCGCGTCTTTGTAGGTCATTTTCATTTCCGCCGATGCGACGGGCGCGGGGTTGCCTACCATCGTGTCTAACGAGCCGGCGCTTTTCCACTTTCGACGTTTCGCTCGCTCTTGTTTTGCGGCGACGGCACGAAAGTATTGCGCCAATTCAACTTCAGACTTGAACGCCCTCATCGTCTTCTTGACCTCGCTGCCCGAGATCGGAACCGGAGGGATGGCGTCGACGGAGTCGGGGGTAAAGGCTATAAGCGCGAAAACGGTTATGACGGCGGTGAGTACTACGAGCGAAAGAGTTTTCATGACGGGTCACCTCGTGCTAAGAACGGCGGGAGTTAAGGAACTTGCAAAAGGGGCCACAAAAAGGCACATAACAAAGCCACAAAAAGCACAGTAGTTGTATCTTTTGCGGCTTTGTTATGTGCCCTTTGTGGCAATCTCGATTAGTCCTTGCGCCACTCGCGGCGCAGGAGTCCGTAGAAGAAGGCGTCCTGTATCTCTCCGTTTACGTGCCACCGCTCGCGGAGAAAACCTTCGCGCTGAAAACCCAGCCTCTCGAGGGTGCGAATGGATGCGGCGTTTCTGGGATCGACGTCAGCTTCGAGTCGACGCATGTTCATAACTTCAAACGCATGTGCTACGAGCGCCTGGAGCGCTTCGTTCATGTAGCCTTTGCGCCAGTGAGCGCTGCCCATCGCGTAACCAAGCTCCGCTCTGCCGTTATCGAGGCTCAGATTGAAGAGTGTTGCCGTGCCGATCAGGGAATTGGATTCGCGTAGGACGAGTCCCCACTTAAACATCGACTCTTTTTCATTACTGTCAGCGATCTCGCGTTGCAATGCGGCCGCGGCTTCTCGATTGGCGAGTGGCCCGCTGCTCCAGTAACGCATTACTTGCGGGTCGGAGAAAACTTTAAAGAGGCCGTCAATATCGTCTTCAGAAATCCAACGAAGGACTACGCGTGAGGCGGCAATGACTGGCAGGGTTTTTGAATTCATCCGGTCGTTTTGCGAGGGGTGGCGCTCCGTTGGGCCACCCCTTCTCCGATAACAAGATCAACGACCGTGATTGTACAGAGAGGCGGCTACGGAGTGCCACCCCACAATGGTCTACTTGTCATCGTCAGGGGGAATTACGAGCTTCTGTCCAACTTGAATTTTATCCGGGTCATTCAACTGGTCACGATTCGCGTAGAAGATCCGCATGTATTCGTCTGAATCGCTATAGAACTGTTTACTGATCTTCGAAAGCGTGTCACCACCCTTGACTTCGTACGTTTGACCTCCGCCTCCCTGTCCACCACCGGCTGCTGCTCCGATTGCGCGGCTCGCATCGACACTGATATCGGCGGTTATATCGTCGGCATTTGGATTAACAAGCTTGACCTGATCCCAGAACTTGTTTTTGGCCTCTTCTGACGGAGCGGTTGCCTTAATGAAGAGTTTGTTGTCCTGCACATGCAGGTTGTGGAATTGGATTTGTTCCCGATCGGCGGTGGTGAGAACGGTCTGATATCTCTGCTTTAGCTCGTTAAAGCGCTGTTGCGCCCCCTGTTGTTGTTCAGCGTCCGACGCCCCACGGCCGAACATTTTGTCAAAGAGTCCCATGATGATTTCCCTTTCAATTGCATAAGTTATGTGGGGGGAAGTACGAGGGGGAATTTTTGAAGGGGTTTCGAACGGGATGATACTACTGATCACGAAAAACACAAGTGTTAGTCAAACATTTCTTTGATTAAACGATCGACGTGAATCCGCGTGGTGTCGAGAAGCCGGATTCCGTTGTGTTCTTCATCCCGCAACAACAAAGGCAATTCCGTGCCGCCGAGAATCAGTCCTTCGATCCCATGGCGAGCTTTCATGTCGTCGGCGATGGCGAGGAGACGGGCGCGACTTTCAGGTAAAAAGACGTCCTTGAGGAGTTCATTGAAATATGTGTCGTGGATAAACTCCTGTTCCTGTTCGTTCGGCATTATCAACTCGACGTCAGTGCGCGCGAACACTGACGGATAAAACGGCGCCTGCATTGTATATCGCGTGCCAAACAGTCCGACGGTTTTGAAGCCGAGTGCTTGAACTCTTTCACACGTCGCCTCGACGATGCTTATTAGCGGCAGACTGGATCGTTTTTGGAGTTCGTCGAAAACAATGTGAGCCGTGTTTGCGGTTAATGCTCCGAAGTCGGCGCCGGCGTTTTGCAACTGCGCAAAGGCGCCCGCCAGGTAGTCGGTTACCTTCGCGAGTTCGTTGGCGCCCATCCATTCGATCATCTGCTTCAGGTTAACGCTGTTGATGATCACATGAGGTGAAGCGCCATCGGCCTTCTCACGATACTGCGCAATCAGCAAACGGTAGTATTCGACAGTCGACTCCGGTCCAGTGCCGCCGATGAGACCGAGTGTCTTCATTGCTGAGTCGTCGTGCTTCTCGTTATCTCGCCAATGTCATACTCGGGTTTGGCGACGCCCATGATCCATTTATCAAACCAGCCAACGATGTGTTGCAAACGTTCGATGCGATGCCACGGCTGGCCCGAACGCGACAACTCGTGCGACTCGTTTGGAAAGCGAACCATCACCGTCGGTATCTTGCGATACTTCAAAGCGCGAAACATCGCTTCACCGCCGGGACCAGTCGGTGTGCGCCAATCAACTTCACCCAGAATCAACATCAGCGGCGTCTGGATTTTGTTCACGTATGTAATCGGCGATCTGCGACGAAAATCTTCAGGATCTTCGAACGGCGGCGCTTTGAACCACGAAGGATGAAAGAGGGTAAAATCGGCCGTGTACCACCAGTCAGTCCAACTCGCAATATCGCGTTGCGACACGGCGGCAGCAAAGCGCGTCGTCTGTCCCACAGTCCAATTCGTCAACAGTCCGCCACCACTGCCGCCCGTTACAGCCAGCTTCTTGTCGTCGATGTAACCGCGACGAATGAGTTCGTCGACACCCGCCATCAGATCCTTGTAATCATCGCCGGGATAGTTGTGCTGGATGATGTTTCCAAACTCCTGACCATAGGTCGTGCTGCCGCGCGGGTTTGGATAAAGCACGACATAACCTTTGGCTGCCATCCACTGGAATTCATGATCGAAGATGAATCCGTAAGCGGCGTGTGGTCCACCGTGTATGTTGAGGATCAATGGATACTTTTTGTTCGGATCGAAGTCGGGAGGCTTTTGCACCCATACCTGGATCTTCTTTCCGTCAAAACTGTTGTGCCAGATCTCTTCCGGTTCTGTGAGGTTTAGTTTGGCGAACAGTTCATCGTTCAGACGTGTCAATTGTTTCGGCTGGCCACCGGGGCTGTCGAGCCAGTAGAGATCGCCGATGCGAGTTGGCGTTGAAATGAGAAGGACAAACTTCGACGAATTCGGAAGCGCGCGGTAATTCACAACCGCGTGGTTTCCCGTCGTGATATCCGACTGGCGACCGCTCGCGACATCAAATGAGCCGAGATTTGCTTTACCCTCTTTTGCGTAACCGATGTAGATGCTGCGCCCGTCTTCCGACCAAATCGGCAAGTTGCCACCGCCTCCTCTTGGCGCGACGTTGTCGCCGGTCAATCCGCTTGCGATGTCGAAATCAAAAGTAGCAGTCAGATTGCGCGGCTTGGCGCCAGTTGTGAGGTCCATTACCCACAAGTCGGGTTGGGAATAGGAACGTATTGGTTGAGTAGCCGACGAAACGAATGCGACTTGTTTGCCGTCGGGACTGACCGAGAACGCGCCAGCGCCCATTTGAAACGAAGTAACTTTTACGGGGTCACCTCCTGTGACTGCCACGGACTGGAGATCGGTTCGGGGCAGTTCGTAATAAGGCTCCTCAGTAACGTCGGTGTCGAAGTAAATTCGTGAGTTATCCTTCGCCCAAAATGCGCCACCCTGATTGAAGCGACCGCTGGTTAATTGTTTCGGCGTGACCTTTTCGTCACCGGTTTTGGGCGCAGTGACGACCCAGATGTGTTGCGGATGTTTGAAATCAAGATAACCGGCGCCATTCGCACGATAGACGGCGCGAGTAATGACGCGCACGTCGCTTTCGCGTTCGGGGCTCGGCGCGGGAGTTGGGCTCGCACCGGGCTGCGGCGGTGTGTTGCGTGCGGCTGCTTTCGCGAGCTCTTCCGGCGTCGCGCTGTTGTAGAACGCGATCATCTTTCCATCGGGCGACCACTGCGGACCATTCGTACCTCGCGGGAGAGTTGTGAACTGAAACGGCTCACCGCCGGACATCGCGAGCATGAACAATTGAGCTGGCTCGACGCGTCCCGAAACTTCAGGGGCGCGCATGCAGACGAGATACTTTCCATCCGGTGACCAGCGCGGCGAAGAATCGCGGGGTCCGTTAGTTAACTGGCGTGTCTCGCCGTTTGCGGTCGCGACCTTCCAGATCGCAGTGTTGTAGCCATCCTTTTTCTCGTTAACACTCACGCGAACAAATGCGACGTGAGCGCCGTCTGGTGAAACCTGTGGATCACCGATCCAAACAAAGTTGAAGAGATCTTTTTCAGTGATGTTTCGTTTCTGCGCCAGGACGGGCGCGGCCAGCGAGACGACGATGATAAGGAGAAGCGAGACACGAGTGCGCATAGTGATTTCCTTTCCCGTACACAAAGAGCACAAAGGTGGCTAAGTTTTTTGTAAACGTAGTAGACCACGCCTGCGTGGTCGTCCGTCAAGAGGAAGTTGTTGCGGAAGTTGAAAATGTCCGCAGGGCGGCCGTTGATGGTGGGGAAAGCAAAAAACCCGGTGATGAAATCCTGCATGGCGCCAGATTCAGAGACTCGTACGACCCGATAACCACGCCGCAGGCTCTTCTTCGTCGAACCGTGCAGCGCAACGAGAAAAGATCCGTCGAAGTATTCCAATCCGAGTGGTGAGCTGTGAGCGGGGAATGGCGTTAGCGCGTTCGGCACCTTGCGGCAGTCAAACTTTCCCGCGGTATTGTATTTCGGATCAGAATAGATCTTTGTGCCCGCCTGAAAACAGTAAGGCCAACCGTAGTGTTTTCCGTCTTCGATTGCGTAGAACGTGTCGTTAGGACGGTTGTCTCCGAGATGATCTGATCCCATGTTGGTCGCGTAGAGCTTGCCGTTGGTCCAGCGAAGACCGACGGCGTTGCGCAGCCCGCGAGCGAAGTAACGCTGATTCTTGCCGTCGGGATCCATCTCCAGTATCGACGCGCGAACTTCTTCCTTCTCTTCGCAAGCATTGCAACTGCTCCCTACCGCAACGTAGATCTTGTCGTCGCCGCCGACGATCACGGTACGTGTCAAATGCCAGCCGCCGTATTTGTATCCGAGTCCGTAATCAGGGAAGGTTGCGAGCACTTCCGGCGAGCCTGAAGGTGCGTCTTTGCCGGCTTCATAATGATAACGAAGCAGGCGATCCGTGAGCGCGAGATAAAACCAGTCTGTTCCGTTTCGATCGGTGTAGAAAGCGACGCTGTTCGGATTCCGCAGTCCGCTCATGTACTTCGTCACTTTTTTGAATTGAGTTGTCTTGGGATCGAACTGGTCGAGAATATAGACCACGCCACGACGATTGTCGGTGAGGTTGTACATGTCCGTGACGAAGATCCGGTTGTCAGGACTCTGGGCCATGAACCGGACGCGTTTCAAACCCTGAGCGGCAACACTGATCCCGTAGCCTTCAGGAAGGCTGAGTTCAAACGACTTTCCATTGGCGAGTGTAATTCGATGTGGGACGAGGAGAGCAAGTAATAAAATAAGTGTCATCGCGGCGAGAAGATAACATAACTGAGCCACAGATCAGTTGAGATCTGTGGCTCAGTTGGGAGGGCCCGTCTACCCGACCGGCCTACAGCACTCGCATGAAAGCGACGAGATCTTTTTTCTCCTGCGCCGTGAGCTTCAACTCGAGTATGAGATTGAAGAACTCAACAGTATCTTCCAACGTCAACAGCCGGCCATCGTGCAGGTATGGTGGCGACTCTTTGATGCCCCGCAACGGAAACGTCTTGATCGCGCCCTGCGCCGTAATCATCATGCCGCCTTCCATGCGCGGCTTGTAAAATCTCTCCACAGCAAGGTCGTGCATCTGGTTGTCGGTGTAAAACGGCGGCGTGTGGCAGGCGCTGCACTGTGCTTTCCCGAAGAACAGATCTTCACCACGGGCTTCGCTTTGTGTTGCTTTGCCTCGATCCAAACGTGCCAGCACGTTAAGCTTCGGCGCCGGTGGAAAATCGAGCAACGCCTGAAACTCCGACATGAAGTGTACTTGTGAACCGCGTTCGAGAATGTTCGCGCCTTTCTTCGTAGCCAGCACAGGGTCGCCATCAAAGTAAGCCGCGCGCTGTTCAAACTCCGTAAAGTCTTCCACGTTCTTCAATGCACGCTGCGAACCGAATAGTCTCTGAATATTGACGCCTCGCAGTGAAGGAGTTTCGATCCGGCGACGAAACTCCTGCGGGCGAATATCGCCGACGAGATGGAAGGCCCCGGATGTGTGACCGTTCACATGACAATCAAAACATGAAACGCCCAACATCCCATCCGGGCGCTCAGTTTTTCGATCGTCAGTGGCGTTGAACTGCTGTTGCGGAAACTGCGTGACCAGCAGTCGTAAACCTTCGAGCTGTTTTGGATTAAGAAGGCCATTGAACAACTCGTAAAAGTTGTTGGTGGTTATCAACTGACCCTTCGAAACGTCGCCGAGATCTTTTCGCGTCGTCAAAAACACCGCCGGCGGAAACTCGGGCAGGAAATGATCGGGGAGGTCGAAATCCATGTCGAACCGTTCGACACGCGGCAAGAGTTTGATCTCAGCCTGTGAAAACACCATTCCGCCGACCGGATGATTTACGTGGGGCAGCGGAATATAAGGAAATAAATCGCGCTCGCGAATTGTCGCTGGGGACATTTGCCCCAACTGTTCCCAGGTGACGCCGCCCTTGAGTTTCGCTGTTGGCCCAACCGGAATTGGCTTGCCGCGCGTCATCCTTACGCTTTCGTCAACACGGCGGCTGAGATCGTAACGCTGTTCGAGCCGGCGTTGATGTTCAGCCATGACGCGCGGCTTCGCCGCCTTGTCACGTGCGCGCACAACGTCAAACGGTTCCTCTATAACCGGCGAAAATGAGGATGGTCGCTGCTGTTGGGCGCGCGCGGCGTTCGTGACAAGTAAAACAGCCGTTACGGATAGAACAGAAATTGTTACCACCAGGACCTTGAGACGATTTGCCTTCATGATCGAAATAACACGCCAGCAGTCACAATTATTCCCGCGGAATATTTCGCTCCGTCGCGTGTTAATCTAGAATGGCTTCTCCAAATCGAGAGGGATAATGGACAGCCTTCGCAGCAACGCGGCGTTTGGTCAGGCGGCTATCGAGCACATCGATGCGCTCTATGGCTATGCGATGACTCTGACGCGTGACACGACAGAAGCCGAGGATCTCGTGCAGGAGACTTACGTGCGAGCTGCGCGAGCGTTGAAACGCCCTGATGCCGATGCGAACCTGAAGGGCTGGATGTTCGTCATCATGCGCAACGCGTGGCTGAACCAGGTGCGACACAAGAATGCGGGTCCGCTTTTTGTCGATCTCGATTCAAGCGAGTCGACAGGGGACGCGCAAGACAATCCGCACGTTCTTTATTTGCGGAAGCTCGAACGGGAACAGGTGCGTGAAGCGATTGAGAATCTCCCGGACGCGTATCGCGAGATCGTGGTGTTGCGCGATATCGAAGGATTCACGTATCAGGAGATCGCGACTGTGCTCGATTGCCCGGCAGGCACAGTGATGTCGCGGTTAGGTCGAGCGCGTGGACGGCTTAGAAAAATGCTTTCGGCCTGGCAAACGAAGGCGCGCGCCAAAGCACGAGTAAGGGCAGTTTGAAGAGGAACACATACGCTTTGAACATGTGCGAAGACATACGCGGACGGTTGACGCTGTATCTCGATAACGAGTTGCAGGGTGTTGAGCGTGAAAAAGTCGAAGCTCATCTGGCGGAATGTGAGTCGTGCGCTTCGATCGTCGCGCGCGAACTTAACTTTCTCAATGCAGTCAGAGAAAGTGAACCGCTATACATCGCTGCACCGCCACTACGCGAAAAGATTGAGCGGCTACTGAGTGAAGGACCAGTTTCCGTGGGCGCAGCTCAACCGCGTAGAACCGATGTGCGTTTTGGGTGGGTTGTTGCTGCTGCTGCAGCGCTGCTTGTAGTGATGCTTCCGGTTGTGATCTGGCGAGTGACAACACAAACTGATACGCCGGCAACCCGAACGGCGTCGAAATTCGCGTTGATGGCAGCCGACACACATTTGCGCATTACGCGTGGGCAGTTGCCGCTCGAGACAAAGTCGGCGAGACCTCAGGAGATTTCGGATTGGTTTACGAACAAGGTGCCCTTCAGTGTGAAGCTGCCGAACTATCAGGAGTTGTCGGGGCAGGAGAAACTTTACACACTCGAAGGCGCGCGGCTTGTTAATTTTCAAAACGAGTATTCGGCCTACGTCGAATATCGCATGAAGGGCCGGCCGATAAGTTTGGTTATCACTTCCGATTCGGTTGCGAAGCCTTCGGGCGGGGAAGAGATCGCCTCGAAAGGTTTGAGGTTCCACTACAACGCGATTGACGGATTGAAAGTGATCACGTGGTCCGATCGGGGGCTGACATACGCGCTGGTTTCAGACCTCGAAGAGCGCGGGCAGCAGTCGTGCATCGTCTGCCACGAAGGCACGAAAGACCGCGACTTCATCGAACCACTCAAACCCAGGTAAAGTTTTAGCCACAAAAAGGCACAAAAGTCACAAATGAGAAGTGCGTTGACGTCTTCCTTGTTTTGTGACTTTTGTGCCTTTTTGTGGCTAAAACTTTACCTTGAATACATTTTGATAACGCGTTCGATCGCTTCGCGGCACACCTTGCAGAAGTAATTCGTGCGCGAAAACATTATGCAATCAATCTCGGGACGATAATACCCGCGCGCCTCGTACATCGCTCCTTCAAACGCTCCCACCTTCCCGAAATGCTTCTCCGCCTCAAACATCTTCTTCTCGTGGGCGAGCTCTTCGCGGAAGAGTGCTTCCATCTCTTCTTCCGGTCGCTTGTCTTTCCGCAACTGCCCGCGCCGCTTCTGAATCTCGCGTGAGTACGCTTCGAACGCTTCCTTGTTCCACGGCGTCGGCACGGGCGTGGTGTTCGCAAAAGGTGAAACGAGATGCCGCCACTTCAATGTGCTCACATCGAGCAGCGCGGTGACGTTCGGCTCCCATGGTTCAACTCGATCAGTCGCCGGAGCATAAGCGACTGACGACGTGTAGTACTCATCCGCCAGAGCGGCGAAGTGGTGTCCAAACTCGTGTACGAAGACGTAGTCGGCAAATGCATTGTCTGACGCGACCGTGCTGTAGAGATTGAAAATCCCACCACCGCCGTAAGTGCGATTGTTTACGAGCACCTCGATAAATTCGTACGGCGCAAATTGCGCGACTCGGCGCAACGCGCGGTTATCAAACGTCAGCACGTACCTTTCAGATCCGAACGCATCATAAGTAGCGCCTACGGGCGAGTCGCGGTAGATGCCGGTCGAAGGTCTGGAGACACCCGACTCAGCCGCCGGAGGACAAAGACCCCACACGTTGAAGCTCTTTCGATTCTCTTTGAATGGTGATGTGTTGAAGAGTGTTTCCGTGAGACGCCGCGCGTCTGCTTCAAACTTCTTCGCTTCAGCGGCGGTGTAGCCGTCGCCGATGATCAGAAAGTCCACACGCGTCTCGGGCTCACCGGTTTTTTGAATCGTTATCAACGGCGCGGGTGCCGCGGGTTTCGATCGGTCGATAAACTGATCCGCCGGATCGATCGTCGTGGTCCAGATCGGCTGAAAGACGTTCTTCGCGTCGCGCTTCTTCAACACAACGCTGACTGGCGCCGTTGGAGCAGGGAAGCGCAACGACTCCTGGAACGTGCGTTTCATCGTCTTCGCCTCGTCGGTCGTTTCCCACTCACCGTAAATCGAAGCAAACCCGCGGGAATACAGAAGCTGCTTAGTCTTCAGGTCGCTGACCTCGAAGAGATACTTGCCGAGGTTTGACGAATCAATCGCCTGCGCCGGATTTCCCGGCCACGGCAGCGGTTCAATTGCCACCCGGTCGACGCTGAACACTTCCTGCGACGCGTCACCCGTGTGGTAGTAATCGAGCCTCATCGTCGGCGTTGCGGCGGCGGCCTGTGTCACAAAAAGGAGAGCTAAAATTGTGGTGGCAAAGACGAGTTTCATACGCGAATAATACAGATTACGGCTGATCCGTGTCATCTGCGTGATCAGTCGCGTGCTATACTGTCCCACTTTATGTCAAGTGTCCTTGAGATCATCCCGCTCGGTGGCATCGGCGAGTTTGGAATGAATTGCATGGCTGTGCGCTACGGCGACGAGATGTTGATTCTCGACGCCGGAATGGGCTTTCCCGAAGAGACGGCCTACGGTGTTGACATTTCGATTCCCGACTTCGGTTTTCTCGACGAGTACCGCGACCATATCACCGCGATCGTTCTCACGCACGGTCACGAAGATCACCTCGGCGCTCTGCCTTACCTGCTGAAGAGATTCAACGTTCCAGTCTATTGTTCACACTTTACCGCCGGCCTTGCGGAGAGCAAACTCGAAGAACACGATCTGCTCGGCGACGTTTTGCTCCATCGCGTAGAACCGAGAGACGTCGTGGATATCGGCGTTTTTTCGGTTGAATTCATCAGGGTTTCACATTCACTCGTCGACTGCTTCTCGCTCGGAATCAAGACTCCGGTCGGCACGATCATTCACACGGGCGATTACAAAGTTGATGAAACACCAGTTATTGGTGAACCAATCGATCTGCGATCGTTTCGTCGTTACGGACAGGATGGCGTGCTCGCGCTGCTTTCGGATTCAACAAACGCGACTGTGCCCGGTCGGACACCGTCAGAACGGGCTGTGATTCCCGCGTTTGAAGAGATCTTCTCGGAAGCAAAGGGCCGGATCATCGTTGCGGCTTTTGCTTCGTCAATTCATCGCTTGCAGATCGTGCTCGACGTGGCCCAACAGTTTGACCGGCACGTGTGCGTGCTTGGACGTTCGATGCAAAAGAACGTCGAGGTCGCGGACCGGCTCGGTTATCTCGACATTCCTGACGGGTTACTCGTGTCCCTAAACCAGGCGAAGCTCATGAGCGACGATGAGATCGTGTTTCTTGTGACGGGATCGCAGGGTGAATCGCGTGCGGCGCTTTCACAGATGGCTACGCAGAGTTACAAGGGCCTCATGGTCGAGGAAGGCGACACGGTTGTTCTCTCGGCGCGCATCATTCCGGGCAATGAGCGGTTGATTTCGCGAATGATCGGATTCATTTACAAACGCGGAGCTAACATCATTGAAGAGAAACGGCGGTTGGTCCATGTCAGTGGTCATGCGTCGCAGGAAGATATCCGCATCATGACCGAAGCAGTGCGTCCGAAGTTCGTCGTGCCGATACATGGCGAATATCGAATGCTTTTCCGGCATAAGGAGTTTGTCAAAAACCATCTCGGGTATTCGGAAGACAACATCATTCTGATCGAGAACGGCGACGTGTTGGAGCTGGACGGCGAGCGTGCCGCTGTGATCGACAAGCGTGAAGTCAAACGAACGTTCATCGACGATAGTGGGTTCCAGGAGATCGACAGCGAGACTGTGCGCGAGCGCAAGCAGTTGGCGTACGAGGGCGCGGTGACGGTGGTAGTAACGATCGACGAACACACAGGACTGATTGACGGCGAACCGAAGATTCTTGCGCGAGGTGTTCGTGGTTTGAGTAATGAGAATGGTTTTGGACCACGCGCTGGAAATTATCTGCTCGAAGACGCGAAGAGAGTGGTGACGGCGGCAGTCGCGGGAGCATCACGGCAAACGATCTCGGATGAAACGCTGTTGAAGGAACATGTGCGCGTGGAGTTGAAGCGGTTTATTCAGAAGCAGACCGGCGCAAGGCCCGTGATCACGGTCGTGATCGTGATGGTTTAAGAAGAATTATTGGTCATATATCATTTGACATTTATCATTTGTCATTTTGTTCGGAAGCCGAAGGTCCTAAAAATGATGAATGATAAATGTCTAATGATATATGACCAATGATTAGGTTGCTTGACCAGTGGGTTATTGGACCAACAAAGTCGTGATGATTACCGGCGCCTCATCCGGTATTGGGAAAGGACTGGCGCTGGAAATCGCGTCTCGTGGTGCGCACCTGGCGTTGCTCGCGCGTCGCGAGAGTCTGCTGAATGAAATTGTCGACGAGGTGCGGGCGAGGAACGTTGAAGCGATCGCCGCGACAGCCGATGTTCGTGATGCTCAAGCCCTCAGAGCAGCCGCGGATCGTTTTCGTAACGAGCTTGGTCCAATCGACATTTTGATCGCCAACGCCGGGATAGGCACAGCGGATCACGCGCTTCACCTGTCGCCCGACCACGCGGCCGAAGTGATCGGAATCAATGTGCTGGGCGCTGTAAACAGCGTTGCGGCAGTCGCGCCTGAGATGGTTGCTCGCGGGCAGGGCCGGCTCGTGGCGATTTCGAGTTTGGCCGCGTATCGTGGTCTGGCTAAATCGGCTGCGTACTGTGCGAGCAAGGCCGCGCTCACTGCTTACTTCGAGAGTGTCCGCATCGATCTGCGCAAGACAGGTGTCGGTGTGACGATCATCTATCCGGGATTTATCAAAACAGATCTAACGGCAGGCCGAGTCTCGAAGATGCCTTATTTGATGGAGCTCGATTACGCAGTCAAAAAGATGGTTACAGCAATCGAGAAAGAGAAAAAGACTTTCGCGTTTCCGTGGAAACTCGCAACGTTTGTTCGCAGCGGATTGCTCATGCCCGCGGGTATGTATGATTGGATCGCGGAACGTAATTCGTTCAGGGAATAGACCCTTAGCCACAAAGCACCAAACAGTTAAATGACTATTTTTCAAGCTATCATCCTGGGCATTGTCCAGGGCCTGACTGAGTTCATCCCTGTCAGCTCAACTGCACATCTTGTTTTCGCGGCACGGGTGCTGAATCTCTACGGCGGTGCCGACTCAACACTGCAAGCCGAACAGACCACGGCCACGATCGCCGTCATTCAACTCGGCACTTTGCTCGCCGTGCTCATCTATTTCACGCCCGACATAGTGAACATCGTCCGTGCTTTCGTGAAGGATCATTTGGCGTTGGTGAGCGGGCGCGTGGACACGGGTCAGCCAAAACTCTCGAAGGACGCATGGCTCGGCTGGCTTGTCATCATTGGTTCGATTCCTGTCGGCATTGTCGGACTCTTCTTCAAAGAACAGATTGAAGGACCATTCACGAAAAACTTGTGGGTGATTGCGACGATGATGATCGTCGTCGGCCTGTTGCTGACGGTTGCCGAGTTTGTCGGAAAGAGAGATCACGACATGGGCCAGCTCACGATTCGTGACGCACTCGCGGTTGGATGTGCGCAGGTGCTGGCGTTGATTCCCGGGTCGAGCCGGTCAGGCTCGACGATCATGGGTGGCTTGTTTGCGGGTCAAACCCGCGAGACGGCGGCGAGGTTTTCGTTCCTGCTCTCGATCCCCGCAATTGCGGCGAGCGGATTGTTGGAACTAAACGAAGCGATCGAAAAGCTGCCGCCGGGAACTTACGGAGCGTTGTTCGTGGCGACAGTCGTTTCGGGGGTTGTCGGCTATGCCTCGATCTGGTTTCTGTTGCGATTCCTGCGCACCCACTCGACGGGCGTATTCATCGTTTACCGCGTGATCGTCGGCGCCCTAATCCTCGCTGCGCTGGCGTTTGGATACATCTCCGCGGGTATTTAAAAACCCTGTTGACATCTGGTCCAAGCGGGCGTAAAGTGCGGCGCGTTCGAAACTCTCACTGGAGTTCCTCATTATGCGTCCTCGCGTTTTCACTCTGCGTATTTCTCTTTCCTTAATCATTTGTACGTCTCTGCTCGTTGTTCCGGGCGGTTTACTGCGTTTAAGCAACGCCGCGCAGGGACACACTGAGGAGCGAAAAGGACGGCCCAAGCCGGGAAAACCTGAGGGTGAGTGGCCCAACCTGGAAGAGGTGAAGCATGCGGGTTTCGAACGCGAAGCTCCGCCCCCGATCCCCTCGACTATTCGTTCAAGAAGGAACGGCGGCAGGCCTTGGGACGGCCGCCGCGTCGGCGATCCTGAAGCACCAGGCTCGACGTACTTAACAGAACCGAGCGCGGTAGCGCCGGGTCAATCTCCAGCCCTAACACCGCAAGGCAGCACACTCGCCGCGCCCACGCTCGGGCGCGAGTGGCTCCGCCACCGCCCGTGCCTCACGATCAGTTTGTAGCGAACTTTTTCACCAACGCATTAGCGCGCAACCCTGACACTGGGGAAACAACTTACTGGCATGACCAGTTACGCGTCGCCTATGCGAACAATGCGACCTCGTTGAAGCTGGCCGGCATTGAGTTAGGCCGCACGCTATTTGAATCCGCCGAATACGCCGCTCGCAATCGCAACGCGCACTGGTATGTCTACGATCTCTACAAGACTTACCTGATGCGCGATCCGGATGCCGGTGGCTGGGCGACGTGGGAGGCTCTGGTGCCGACTCATGGTCGCGAATACGTGCGTCGTGGCTTCGAAGAATCAGTTGAGTTCGCCACCTTGAGCGCGAACATCACTACCAGTGGTTCGCCTTCATTGAATGCCAGTTCGCTGATCTCGGCGCGTGTCGATCCACGCAACCAGCCGGGCAATGGCATGCTGTCACGTGACACGAGCTGGAGTGTGTCGCTGTTGAGTTTACCGGGCCGTGCCGGACTTGATCTCGGTCTTGCACTCTCTTATTCCTCGATGGTCTGGACCCGCTCTGGTCCGTACATTTATTTTGACGAAGACAGCGGCTTCCCGAGTCCCGGCTTTCGCCTTGGTTTTCCCACCGTGCAGCGCAAGGCTTTCGACACTCAAACCGGAAAAAATGCTTATCTCATGATCACCGGAGGTGGTCGTCGCGTCGAGTTGCGTCAGGTAAACACGTCGAACATCTATGACGCTGCAGATTCATCCTATCTTCGCTTAACAGAAGACGGCGGCGTGCTGCGAGTGCATTCCACCGACGGCACTCGGCTGAGTTTCACCGAAGCCAATGGCGAGTTTCGCTGTACGGAAATTAAAGATCGCAACGGTAACTATCTCACCATCCACTACAACGCACTCGGTCAGCTTACAAACATCACCGACACACTCGGCCGCGTCATCACCTTCAACTACGACGCAATGCGAATCTGTTATCGATTACCCAGTTTTGGAATGGGCAGCCGTCACATCAGTGGGTCAGTTTTGGCTGGGGCACTCGGACGATGCAATCAAGTTTTTCGGATAGTACGTTGCGAGGAATCGTTGGCACGGCGAATGGGACGGACCTCCCGGTGATCACGCAGGTCGTCCCTGAATGATACTTCACACTTTACTTTTGACTACACGAATTCACTTCAGGTTTCAGCGATCCGAAATTACTTCGGCGCGCTGGAGCGCCATTCGACCACTTTCACTTATGAAACACCCGTGGGCGATGCACCGCGCTTGTTCGACAGTCGTGTCTCCGCACGCAACTGGACCGGTTACAACAATGTACCCTCGCAGGTAATCACGCAGTACAGCGTCGCCTCTGACGGTGCCTGCGTGCTGACCGCACCCGATGGAACTATCTACAAAGATACTACGGCACCGGCTGGCAGCAGGGTTTGACGACCTTGAGTGAAGTCTGGTCAGGAGGACAGAAGAAGAAATGGACCACCACCGCGTGGACGCAGGACAACACCGCCGTGAGTTATGAACTGAATCCGCGTATCACCGAAACCAACGTCTACGATGTGGGTGGCAATCGTCGTCGCACTACCATCGATTATGGGCCGTATGCGCAGTGGGGTTTGCCCTACTCGGTGAAAGAATATGCGGCTGATGCCGACACGCCGATCCGTGAAACCCTCACGGATTACAATCTGAATCAATCCTATCTTGACCGGCGCATCATTGGTCTAGTGTCGGCGATTCACCAGACGAATATCACTAGTTGGCAACGCAAGATCGCTTTCAGCTACGACGAGCCAGGGCGGCTTTATTCATTGCCGGCAGCGCCTACACAGCACGACACGGTTTATAACACCTCGTTCAGCGCCCGCGGCAACGTCACGTCAGTCTCACGCTGGGACGTGGAGGACATCGTCAATCCCGCGAAGGCTTTGATCACGTATACCAACTACTTCACCACGGGCACACCCAAATCCACCATCGATCCAGTGGGCCATCAGACCAGCATCGCGTATGCTGATTCTTTCTCTGACGGCGTGAATCGCAATACGTTTGCTTATCCCACGACTCTAACCGATGGCGACGGCTTCAGTTCCACCCTGCAATACAATTTCGACTTCGGCGGGCAAACACGAACGCAGGGACCACCACCTACAGTCAATTACAGGGTGCGATTCATACCATTACCTACGACAGCATCGGTCGAGTGGAGCGCACTACGACAGTGAACAACGGCGCCTACACGCGTTACGTCTATGGCCCAAACTTCGTGCAGAGTTTCAGTACGGTAAATAACGTGGCAGACGAGGCCTACGCCGTCCAGGTGGTTGATGGCGTGGGGCGTGTCATTGGTTCAGCCGCGAACCATCCCGGCAGCAACGGCGGCTACAGCGCACAGATGACCATTTACGATTCGATGGGACGCGCCATCAAGACCTCGAACCCGGCGGAGATCACCGAGGCATGGATCCCCACGGGTGACGACGTCGCCGGCTGGCTATACACACAGCAGAGCTACGACTGGCAAGGCCGTCCGCTAATCACCACCAATCCCGATGCGACGACAAGAGAAGCCAGCTATTCAGGCTGCGGCTGCGCTGGTGGCTCAGTGGTGACGCTCACCGACGAGGGGACCTTAGACGCCGGCACCGTAAAGCGACGGCAGCAAAAGATCTATTTGGACGTGCTGGGCCGAACCGTGAAGACTGAAGTTCTCAACTGGCAGAACGGTAGCGCCTATTCAATTATCGTCAACACTTACAACGCGCGCGATCAGTTAACTCTGATTCGACAGTATGCGGGACCGGAAGGCAGTGGCACCTATCAGGATACAACCATGACTTACGACGGTTATGGCCGCCTGAAAACGCAACACGTTCCTGAACAGAGCGCTGGCGCAAACACTACCTGGGATTACAATTTAGACGATACGATTCAAAAGATCACCGATGGGCGCGGGGCCGCTGTAACTTTACGCTTACAATCAGCGGCACCTGGTAACGGACGTCACTTACTCTATTCCGCCAGGATCTCAGATTTCGGCGCAGGAGCAGTTAGCTACAGTTACGACGCCGCGGCTAATCGCACCGGAATGACAGACGGCACCGGCACGACTATTTACGGTTATGACTCAATGTCGCGCATGTGTCGGAGACACGTACCTTCTCAGGTTACAGCGGTACTTACACCTTGAATTATGCATACAACTTCGCGAATGCGTTGACATCGCTTGGGATTCCTTTCCGTTCGCAGCAGGTGGGTTACATCTACGACACGGCGGCTCGACTATCCGGGGTGACAGCGAGCGGATTTTCGGCTACACATTACGTATGGCCCAATCAGTACACGCAAAACTTAACCAGCTTTGCCTCTAACATTACTTACCGGGCCTGGGGTGGCCGCAAGAGCATGACCTATGGGAACACCACCACCGAACAAACTACCTACAACTCTCGGATGCTGCCGGCTACTCACACCCTCAGCAACATGAATTACCAGAATACGAACATCTGCTGTAACTACCCGACCTACAGCACGATGGCGTGGACTTATGGTTATTACGACGATGGCCGTTTGAAGAACGCGTGGGATTCAACGAATGAGTGGTTCGACCGCGCATACAAATACGATCACGTGGGACGGTTGACGGAGGCGAGCACATATCGGCGGGCGAGGGGCTTAAGTCCGTACCCGGCGATCAGCAATCCAGACCCTTACCACCAGACCATCACCTATGATGCTTTCAACCACAGCAGTCGCACGGGGTTGTTGTATACGGGTGTGCCTCCCAGCGATAACGGCACTTACGTCAACAACCGACGGATTGATTCTGGTTGGCAGTATGACGCTGATGGGAATAACACGCGTAGCGACGACTACCAGCAGACGGTCGATGCGGCTGGTGCACTCACTCATTCCGTATCACACGCGATGGTCGGTGATGCAATTCAATATCCGCTCCAGCCGCGATTGGACATCACACAAACTTACGACGGCGATGGGAGACGCTCCAAACGCGATCAAATCTCCCGCATGCCGGGTATATTCGATGAGTTCGGAAATCAAGGTGAGCCCATCGAAGATGCTCAGACGGTTTACCATGTGAACTCCACGGTGCTTGGTGGCGCAACTGTAGTCGAGTTGGAAGCGACGAATACAGTTCACATCTATGCCGGCGGACAGCGCATAGCGCGTGAAGTATGGGGCAACATTAGTTTCGAGCACCACAATCCGGTGACCGGCAGTTGGGTCACCTCGAGTGGTCATTCGAGCTATCGCATAACTAACCGTGAGGAGCGAGATGCACGCGGCGCTGAGATACCGCTTTCAAATGCGTATGGCTCGACCCAGAGTTACATAGACTGGAAATTCGGCCAGCCGCTATTTATCGAAGGGAGCGATCCGTTTGATTACAACTCGGGGTTTACAGTTGACGGCCTGCCCGTTTCGGAAAGCCAGTTGGAACGAATGCTGGACCGTGGAACCGCGGTAGCGGGCTTGTTTGCTCACGGCCAGATGGTGGGCTTCTGGAATTTCACAGGACGCGGAAAGTTCGGGATGAGTGGCGGATCTTACTGGATTCCAGAAACAGTGCAGGAATGGGTTGGCGGCGGTACCGATTTGAACATACCCCATGACAGCCCGGATGATGGAGTCATTCGAACGTGGACGGATGAAACCAACGGTCAATGGGTGGATAGAATTGTGGGTTACAGATCGGTTTCCCATGGTCTGTTCCCAAGTGACGTTGGCCGGAGGAACCCGCACCGAGCTCAGCAGAATGGCAGGCCATTAACCCCGGAGGAAATAGAGAAGGTGCGGCGCGATATGGCAGCGACACTGGAGAATCCGGGGTGTGCCATGTTTATACGTGGTGTTCTGAGACAAGTCGCTTTAAATACGAAGATACCCTTATTCAGCGATGACGTAATCAAAAACTTCAATCAAGTGTTGAAAACTGGTGCGATACGAACGGTGCCTTTACCCCGTGGAGAAGGGCAGGCGTGGGGCTCTGCGGGGGGTGGCGACGCTACAATCGAGTTCAATAGCAGGTATTCACTTAACAGTCCTTTTCCGCATGTGGTTGGAATGAGAGGGCTACACGAAACCACTCACGTATCAACAAACCGAAAAATGCACAGCTACAGCGATTATGATCTTGCCCGAGCCGCCTACAGAATCGCATTGGCCCAGGGCTATAAAGACGTTCCGACACCGCCTGATACTTTTGATTCGGTAGCAAACTCCACCTATTATAACGATCGCATCTTTATAGCATGTAGACCGGAATGGCAGCGAAAGAAATGAAGTTTATCGTCCTGAGTCAAATTACCTTATTGATGTTCGCAAGTGCTGGCTACTTCGAGCCGGTTTTGCAAACTGTACAACTCTCCTCCTTGGCTCCGGCGCACCAGGGTGCGACGTGTAACGTGTTTGGGAATTCAGTAGGTGGCATCACTACTTTTCAGATTGATAAAACCAAACCACCGTATACTTTTCCCAAGTTTGACGAATATGGGAATTTGCCGTTCGCCGAAGAGAAAAAACGGTTGGATTACTTTGCTCTAGAATTGAAGAGTGTTTCAAGCGAACCCGGCTACATTATAGAGTACAGAGATAAACGACGCCGTCAGAGACCACTAAGTCGTGCAAAGCGCGCTAAGAGTTACCTGGTCGAAAGCAAGGGCATAGAGCCCCGGCGCTTATTTATTGTGGATGGCGGCTATCACAAAGAGTTTAAGGTTGAACTTAGGCTTGGTCCTACCAACATAAATTAAGCCTTGCTCATCTCGTGACAAAACTCGCACGCGTGGCATTTAGACCAGTGTGTTACACTTACCTCGGCCCCTCCTCTCCGGGTCGAGCAGCAGCTCGCCCGAAAAATGCCAACAGAAAAAAGGGCGGTGATTTGAATGAGTGAGAAAGATCCGCGTGGCGATGTTGCTTCCTCACAGCGTCCCAGAAGCCCGCGTGTCCCGGTCGAGTTTGCTCTGGACGTTGAAGGTACAGACGCGGCAGGAAAGTCTTTTCAGGCTAAGGCGAAGGCGACTAAAATCAGCCGGGGTGGAGCGACGCTCCTCATCGACGTTGATGTCGCCGTGGGAACGACTGTACAGTTGGTCCCACCATTTGGTGGTAAGCTACAGGCCGAAGTAAACGGATCGTGGATCGATGACATCGACGGGAACAGGCGAATCGGTGTTAAGCTGCTCGACGCTAATGGATGGTTTGCAGAGTAGGGCCACGAAAAAAGATTGGCCACAAAAGGCACATAGAAATAAAAGGCACAAAAACGAATAAATGAAAGCCAAACGCTGGATCGTGCGAGAGCATGATGCCGAAAGGGCCGCCTCACTGGCACGCGTTCTGGGTGTCTCACCAATCCTGGCTGCTCTTCTCCTTACCCGTGGATACGCCGCCGAGCGCGATGCGCGGGTCTTCCTATCTCCAACTTACGATCAACTGCACGAGCCGTATTCGATGCTCGGCATGAAAGACGCCGTCGCTCGTTTACAACACGCCATCACAAACGGCGAGCGCGTGCTCATCTACGGCGACTACGATGTTGATGGAACAACCGGAACCGCGATTCTGCTGCGAGCGCTGAAACTCCTCGGCGCAAACGTCGGCTTTCACATTCCTCATCGCTTCACCGAAGGTTACGGCATTCAGCAAGCCGCATTAGAAAAAGCGTTCGCCGAAGGGTGCAAACTGGTGGTAAGCGTCGACTGCGGTATACGCGCGCACGAACCACTTTACTGGGCGCGCAAAGTCGGTCTCGACGTAATTATCACCGATCATCATTTGCCGGACGAAAAAGAAGGTGCTCCACCGGCGTTTGCAGTGCTGAATCCAAACCAGGTCGGGTGTGCGTATCCTGACAAGAATCTCGCCGGCGTCGGCGTGGCTTTCAAACTGGTTCACGCGCTGTTCAGGGAATACGGACGCGAAGCGCAAGTGCCTGCGTTTATGAAGGTTGTAGCGATCGGCACTGTGGCTGACGTGGCGAAACTGACGGGAGAAAACCGGACGATTGTCGCGATAGGATTAAAGGACCTCGCACGCGTCGCGAATCCGGGTTTGAAGGCACTAATCAGCGTTGCCGGTTGCGGAGACGGCAAGGGCATGACAGCATACGATCTCGGATTTCGGCTGGGACCACGTATTAACGCCGCGGGACGCATGGACGCCGCGAGCGCAGTCGTCGAGCTCTTTGATACGCGCGATTCTGAAGAAGCGCGCCGCCTTGCAAACCATCTCGACGCTCGCAACGAAGAGCGTAAGACCGTCCAGCAACAGATAATCGATCTTGCGATTGATGAATTGAAGGACGCAACCGAGTCTTTCGTCGCGGTGATCGAAGGTCGGGGATGGCATCGAGGCGTGATCGGCATCGCAGCGTCGAAGATCGCGGAACGGGTGAATCGACCGTGCGTGGTGTTCTCGATCGATGGTGAAATGGCGCACGGCTCAGGACGCAGCATCGAGGCTTATCACTTGCTGAACGGATTGACCGCATGTGGCGATCTGTTTGAGAAGTTTGGTGGACACTCGCACGCAGCAGGCATCACGATTCGGCCCGAGCGCATTGCAGAGTTTCGCAGAAGGTTGAATGAGCACGCAGCGTCGTGTTTGACGGCTGACGATCTGGAACCGTCGGTGAATATCGATCTGGAGCTGCGGCCGGAAAGTGTCACATTTGCACTGGCGCGTGAGCTCGAAGCGTTGGAACCTTTTGGCGCAGGCAATCCGCGCCCGGTATTTATGACGAAAGACCTGCGATGTTTGTCGGAGCCGGCAGTAATTAAGGACCGGCATTTGAAAATGCGACTCGCCGGTCCGCAAAATCGCCCGCTTGAAGCGGTTTGGTGGAATTGTATCAACTCGCCGGGGCAAACTCCCGAGTTGAAGGGCAGCATCGAACTCGCCTACACGCTCGAGACGAGCGCCTGGAATGGCGACTATCGCATGCAATTGAACGTATCGGATTTAATTTGTAGGGGCGGCACTCCGTGGCCGCCCGTGCATTCGTGATAATGACCGACGGGTGGCCACAGAGGGCCACCCCTACAAAAGATTCTCGTGAAGATTAAATGCAGGAATTAACTCGCAAACGCTCTAGCGCTCTCGGCTTGCGGGCCAGGGTGCCGGTTATCGCGCGCCTGGTCGCGTTTGCGCTACTCGTGTCTGGTATCGCTGTTGTTGCCGTTTCGTATTACAAGTTGCGGAACGTCGAAAAGTTCAGGGCCAAGTCGGAAAAGCCCGAACTATCGAAAGAGGTCACCGGTGTTCTCGAAGGTTACGAGCGACGCGTCACGAACGACGATGGCGGTTATTTGATCGTTAAGGCCTCGCGCGACGTCACTTTCTCCGATGGTCATCATGAGCTCGAGAATGTCAGCATGGCGCTGCATCCGGCTGAGGGCGACACACCCGATCAGATCTCTGCGACGCGCGCAATCTACCAGCCTGACACGACCATTCTTTCCTTCCTCGGGAACGTCAAGATCGAAACGAAAGACAAACTGAAGGTCAATACCGACGCGATCTCATTCGATCGGAGCAAAGGCGTTGCGCAAACAGATTCGCACGTGGCGTTCGAACGCGAAAACGTGTCGGGAACATCCACGGGCGCCGTTGTCGAACACAGGGCTAAACGCCTCGACCTCAAGAGCAACGTTCAGTTAACCATTGCACCGGGCGAGACGCCCGCTAAGTCTCCTGACCGTTCACGCCCAGTTTTCATCAAAGCCGCGCGGGCCACGTTCGATCAGCAGTCGATGCAACTATGGTTTTCAGGTGGTGCTACGGTTGAGCAGGAACACGATGTTCTGAGTGGTGATACCCTGATCGCGCACCTCAATCAACAAAAACGGCTCGAGAAAGCTGAGATCCGAGGCAACTCATATTTACGTGTACTGGATCCCGGCCGCGCTGCTGAAGTTCGCTCGATCAATATGGACTTCTTCATGGACAAGGATCAGCGCCTGCAACGAGCCCTCGCGCTGGAGGAGGTTTCAGCACGAAGTCTTGAAGGTGATTCTGATCTGAACATCACAGGGTCCAAGTCGCTCGACGTCGTCTTCCAGGCGAAGGATGATGCAAGTCTTCTCAAAGAGATGTTTGCCGGTGGTCGATCGGTGATCACATTGAGCGCGCCAAAATCGAAGGCAAATGATCCGCGCTCCGCGAATAAACGATTGACTGCCAACGCCGTGAGACTCACCTGGCGCATTACGGGACGTGACCTGGAAAAAGCCGAGGCCATTGGCGATGCCGAGTTGTTTGTCGATCCCGTGGTACAAAGCGCGCGCGCTGAACGCAAAACGCTGAAAGCGCCACAATTTGATTGCGACTTTTTCGAAGCCGGTAATCTGACGCGTACATGCAAAGCGAGTGGCGGCTCGAAAGCTATGATCGATCCTGTGCAACCCGCGCCGGATCGTGGAACGCGAACGTTGACTTCGCAAAACATGACGGCAGTATTTTTGAAAGATACGCAGGATGTTGAGCGAGTCGATGCACAAGGCGACGCGAAGTTTAATGAGAACGATCGAAACGGCACGGCTGCAAACGCTTCATACGTTGCCGCAGATGAAACTGTACGACTGCGCGGCGGCGATCCGACTGTTTGGGACTCGCGTGGTCGCACCAAAGCAGTCGAACTCGATTCCGATCTCAAGAACGACGTTTCGTGCGCACGTGGCCGCACGACCACAACTTACTACAGCCAGGAACAGACGAACGGCGCGACTCCTTTTTCAAAAACAAAGAGCCCTGTCTACATCGTCAGTGAGCGCGGTGAGTTTAATCATCAAAGTGGTCAGGCGATCTACTCGGGCAACGCGCGCGCGTGGCAGGACGATAACTACGTGCGCGGCGACAAGATCGTGCTTTACGTAAACAACAAGCGCATGGAAGCTATCGGTCACGTTCAGACGACGATCTATGACACGAAGCGACGTGGAGAATCCGCGACGCCCGTGTTTGCAGCCGCTGATTCAATGTTCTACTCCGATCCGGATCGTACGATTCACTACGAAGGCAATGTCGACATCAAGCAAGGTAGCGATCGACTCACCGGCGGAGTTGCCGACGTCTATCTCACGAAACAGTCGAACGAGATGGAGAAGACCGTCGCGCAACGAAACGTCGTACTCACTCAGCCGAACCGAAAGGGAACTGGAGATTGGGTGGAATACACGGCCGTAAGTGAGGTGGCTGTGTTGAAAGGAAATCCGGCACGAGTTGAAGACGTGGAGCAAGGCAACACCCAGGGAAATCGTTTGACGCTCTCCGTGCGGGACGGTAAAGTCACCGCCGACGATGCACGTGGTCCACTTGCGCCAGGCCGTGTGCGCTCCACCCACAAGATCCGAAAACCTTGAGGTATTTAGCCACAGATGAACGCAGATGAACGCTGATCTGAGTCAGCGATCTGACAACGCGCTCCGCAGCGCACTACTCGTCAAACACTACGGGCGCCGTCGAGTTGTAGATAACGTTAGTTTGCAAGTCGACAAGGGTGAAGTGGTCGGTCTGCTTGGTGCAAACGGCGCAGGCAAGACTACGACCTTTTACATGATCGTCGGACTCGAACGTCCCGATTCGGGTAGCGTTCTTCTCGGCGATCAGGACCTCACGAATCTGCCGATGTATCTCCGCGCGCGACTCGGAATCGGTTACCTCCCGCAGGAGCCTTCAGTTTTTCGCAAGATGACAACCGCGCAGAATATTCTCGCAGTGCTCGAGACCACGGGTCTCCGCAGGCGCGAACAGCTCAAGCGGCTTGAGGAGTTGTTGGAAGAGTTCGGTATCGGTCATGTGCGTAACACACGTGGCGATGCACTGTCGGGTGGAGAACGTCGCCGCACTGAAATAGCCAGAGCTCTTGCAACAGAGCCCCAATATATTTTACTGGACGAGCCGTTTGCGGGGATCGATCCGAAAGCCGTCGACGACATCCAGAATGTGATCCTCTACTTGCGAAATCGTGGCATTGGGATTCTGGTCACAGACCACAACGTGCGCGAAACACTTGGCGTTACCGACCGTGCGTATATAATGGCCGAGGGTAAGATCTTCCGGTCGGGCCAACCCCGCGACTTAACTGAAGACGCAGAGGTCCGAAGACTGTACCTCGGTGAGAAATTTAGAATGTAAGTTTATGCTCTTTGTGACCTTTTGTGGCATAGAGTCTGCCACACGGCACCGCTGATCGGTTATAATCCTGCCCGTGCGGTTAACCCCGCGATAATCCGAAAAGAAGAAGTTTGGATTTACCCGGCAACCTGATCTGAGGATGTCTCTTAAGCTAACCACCAGCCTCTCCCAACGACTTGTACTGACGCCACAGTTGCGGCAGCGTATCGAGATGTTGCAAATGACGTCGCTCGAACTGACCGACCTCATTCAGCAACAGTTGTTGGAGAACCCCGTTCTCGAAGAAGTGCCGTCACAGGAAGAAGTCCAGGAAATTGCGGAGAAGGTTCTCGATCATCTCGCCAGCTCTGAAGCAAACGAATCGTTCGAAGTTCGAACTCCGGAAGATGGTAGTCCGTCGACGAATGGTTCTGGGGATCCGGAAGTTTTAGCGAGTTTGCCGGCAGCCGCAGCGGAAAGCGACGTCAGTGACGTTGGTGACATTGGTGAGATTTCAGGCGCCGCCGAACATGAAGAAGGTGGTTCCGAAGAAGGCGCCCAGGACGAATCGCGAGATGCATTTGAAGAGATCGACTTCGGACGCGAGTTTCAGGATTATCTCGATCCCGGTTACAAAACGCAGGAGATCGAATACAAAGAAGATGCTCCTACCTTCGAACAGTTTCTGACGCGCCCACCATCACTGGCGGAACATCTCGAATGGCAACTGAACATGAGTTCGATCGACAGTGAGTTGGTCGATCCGGCTGTGTGCGTGATCGGAAACTTGAACGCTGACGGACGGCTCGGCGCGACCAACGAAGAGATGGCGGCGATGGAGAAGGTTTCCGAAGACGTCGTAGAGCGTGCGCGACAGGCGGTTATGCGTCTCGATCCTGTCGGTTGCGGCGCGCGCGACGTGAAGGAGTGTTTGCTGGTCCAACTTGAAGTTCTCGGCGAGACTGAGCGGCTCGCGTCGAGACTGATCTCCGATCACTTTGCGGATCTTCAGCAACACAAGCTTCCGCACTTATCGAAACAGATCGGCGTCGACGTCGAAACGCTGCTCGAAGAGTTGCAGTTTATTCGCACTTTGGATCCGTATCCGGGCCGGCGCTATTCGTCAGAGGAACCGATTCTGATCAGTCCCGAGATCTATATCGAGAAGCTCGACGAGGACGACGATGAGTACGTGATCTACTTCGCTGACGACGGCAGCCCGCGGCTTCGGGTCAGCCAGCAGTACCAGCAGATGCTGAGCCAGGGAGTCAGTAACGAAACGAAGAGTTTCATTCGCGAGAAGATGCGTTCGGCAGTCGACCTGCTGCGAAACATCGAACACAGGCGGCAGACGATCTACAAGGTTGTCGAATCGATAGTGCAGCGCCAGAAAGACTTCCTGGACCACGGCGTCCAGCACATCAAGCCGATGATGTTGAAAGACATCGCAGAAGACATCGGGATGCACTTGTCGACTGTGTCGAGAGTTGTGAATCGAAAGTACGCGCATACGCCGCAGGGTGTTATCGAGCTACGCCGCTTTTTTACAGAGGGGATGCTGAACGAAGACGGCGAAGAGATCTCGACGCGCATTATCAAGTTGAAGATCAAGAAATTAATAGAAGAGGAAGATTCTCATAACCCCATTACTGACGATCAGGTAGTTAAAATCCTGGCGAAGGATGGAATTAAGCTGTCGCGTAGAACAGTCGCGAAGTATCGCGATCAAATGCAGATCCCCGGTTCGCGCGAGCGACGCGCCGTGGTTTAACCCCTCTGAGCACGACGCGAATTCAAGTTTTAGTTATCTCAGATTGTTTTCTCTGTGGCTCTTCGTGTATCTCTGAGGACCACTGATGGGAGGCTACTGATGAAGTTTGAATACACGGGCAGGCATGTTGAAGTCTCGCCGGCAATCCGGCGTCATGTGGAGGATCATTTCAAGAAGCTCGATCATATATTCAATGGCGACTCCACTTTAAGCACTCATATAGTCATCGACGTTGAGAAGAACCGGCAAATCGGAGAGATCATCGTCACCTGGCGCGACCACACACTAACGGCGAAAGATACAAACGCTGACATGTACATGGCGCTCACAAGGGCCATGGCGAAGATCGAGAAGCAGGCGGTTAAACTCAAAAAGAAGATCATCGATCGTAAGCGAAGCAGCGAATCGACCTCGCGGGTTGCGCCCCAGCCGGATGGAAATCTGACGGCGGAGCCGCGTCCACCGCGTATCATTCCCGCGCGCCGTTATGCGGTGAAGCCCATGACCGCGGAAGAAGCCGCGATGAGATTGTCAGGTGAAACTGATCAGTTTCTCGTATTCCGCGACGCTGATACCGAACGTCTCGGTGTTATTTACAAACGTAACGACGGCAATTACGGGCTAATCGAACCGTAGGGGCGGCTCCTCGCCACCCCTACGTTCGACACAAATCAGCGAACACCCATGATGTGAGCCACCCAGGCTATACAGTCTCCTTGTGACTGGTAGCGCACGCGGTAAAAGAGTCCGCCGCCCGCCGCAAGGAAGGCGCCATTCCCAAATACATCGGTGTGCGAATCCCATAGTTTGTTCAGCGGCTCGCCGTCATAACCATTCCAGTCGGAATCGCGGTTGAGCCCTCCACCATCACCCTTGATCTGAATCAAACCTCCGGCCTGATTCTGAATCCAGGTTCTCTCGTCGGTGATTTGCGGCATGGCTCGCAGACCGCAGTTCTGCGTGCCTACCTGTCCATCAGCTCCGATCCTGCTGTGTTTCAGATTTGGCAGGTTGGGATTGATCCCGAAAGTGAAATGCGTGGCAACGTGTGCACCAGAGAACGTCTGTGGTCCCAGATGGATAAACAGTTGAGCGGCTTTCGGAATGCACGGGTTTGAGTAAACTACGATCAGGCTTGCGCCTTCGGAAAGTGGCAGCGCATTGCCGGGACCGGCACAACCTGGTCCATCTGCCCACGGGCAACGATTGTTGGTGAGCGCGCTGCGCAGTTTGCTGATCCGGTAGTCGCCGTTGATGCCCGGCAATATCTGAGGCGTCACGTTAATGATGTAAGGAAGGAACGTACCGGCTCCGTTCCAACACGGCTGCGGAGAGTTGCCAAAGTTCGCGCCGTTGAAGACTTGTCCAGCGGCACAATCAGGTCCAAAATTCACGGGATAGTTAAATTGAACCTGGGTGTCAATCTCACCCCAAACAACCCACGCTTGTACCAGCGTTGATCCGGGTGGCACGCCTCGAAGCCGGATGACTCCCTGGCCGGAGTTTCTTGTTGCAACTCCAGCAACGGCGTGATCTATTCCGCCGGGCAGAGGAATCGGCACTGCCTTGAATGAAGTTGGAACTCTACTCGTACTAGTCACTACGTCGCCGCGTTGCTCCTCTGCGGCGCGTTTCTCCACTTCAGCTGCATCGAGGAAGAGGTCAGTATCGCTTTCCGACGTTGTCTCCGAGTCGAAATTCGAACTCAAGCCATCGCCATCTGCGGCCAGAGTGTCAGCACTGACAGCTTTTTGCGCAGATGCTGTGCCTGATTCAACGCCGACCAAACCGGGTTGGATAGTAGTCATCGTTGTCGCTGCCAAGATGAACAGCACCACGACGATTGGTGTAAATCGGTGAATTCGCATTGATGTTCTCCTTTTGATGGCTGAGGACTTCAGGGCTAACTGATGGGAGTTGCTTCGCGATTGGGCTAAGGAGGGCGCTAATCTATAACTCCGATTCACCGATTACAATAGGCTGTTCTTGCTATTCGTTAGCCAATAAATTGTTCGGTATCCCGGCCAATTCGTATATTTCCAGCCGCGTAGTAAACTGTTTCGCATCGATGGCCCGACAACCGACAACCGACCCACCCGCGATCAAGAACAACATACCCGACATCGTGATCATAACTGGATTAAGTGGATCGGGAATGTCGTCTGCAACGAATGCGTTTCAGGATCTCGGTTACTTCGTGGTCGACAATCTGCCGGTAACGATGCTGCCGACGTTTGGGCGTTTAGTCACCGACGATGACGATAACGGTATCAGCCGGGCGGCGCTTGTCATCGACATTCGCGAAGGACGTTTTCTCGCGGATTTCGAAAAACAACTCGAAGCATTGCGAGCGTCAGGTTTGACGGTCGCGGTTCTGTTCTTTGAAGCCTCTGACGACGTTCTGCAGTACCGGTTTAGTGAAACGCGACGGCCGCATCCCGCTGAAGCAGGAGACGGATTACTCGAATCGATTAGCGATGAACGTGACGCGATGGCCAAGATCCGATCATTGGCGGATCAGATCATCGATACTTCCGATCACACAGTTCACACGCTGCGAAGTTTTCTGCTGGAGAGGTTCAGCCCCGATCGAAAAGGCGCGCCGATGCGCGTACAGGTGATGAGTTTTGGTCACAAGTATGGCAACCCGGGCGACCTGGAGTTGTTGTTTGACGTCAGGCACTTGCCGAATCCGCATTTTATTCCGGAGCTTAAACCGCTTTCAGGTCACGATAATCGCGTAGTCAGATATCTTCGTGCTGATGAGGAAGTTAAAGAGACTTTGAGACGTTTTACCGATTTGCTTTCTTACCTGTTACCACTCTACAAACGAGAAGGTAAGTCGTACGTCACAGTCGGCATTGGTTGTACCGGCGGCCGGCATCGTTCGGTGATGATCGCAAACGCGTTGGCACGCGCGCTGCGAAGCAAGGGATTTGACGCGCATGCATCGCACAGAGACGTGCGCAAAGTGCGGCGCGCACGATGAGGATCGAGAAATGAGTACTGAAGTTAAAAGAGTAGCAGGCGTTATCGTTACTCATGGTCATCTGGCGGGCGAATTACTCGCGGCTGCGGAGATGATCATTGGTCCAATCTCGCACATCACTGCCGTCTCCATTGGATGGCACGACGACGTGGATGCTGCGCGAGAGGAAGTTCAGCGCGCGATTTCGCGTGTGACTCAACAGCGAGGCGTGCTGTTGCTCACCGATATGTTTGGAGGCACTCCAACGAACATCGCTTCGATGTTTCTCGAAGAAGGCGCCGTCGAAGTCGTGACCGGTGTTAACCTCCCGATGGTGATCAAACTGGCGAGTGCAACTGCTGAAGACTCACTTGCCGACATCGCGCGAAAGATCTGCGATCAGGGACGACAGGGAATTTATCATGCGGGTGCTCTGCTCGCCCCGCCGTCGAAAACCGGAGCTGACTGATAGTGGCTGAACGCAGACTCCAGGTCACCGGCCGCCTCGGACTTCACGCACGCGCTGCCGCGCATCTCGTACGCGTGGCGAGCCGGTTCAAAAGCAGCCTCATGCTTCAACGTCTCGACGGAAACGCAGAGGAAGCCGACGCCAAATCCATCCTTAGCATTCTGACGCTCGCCGCGAGTCGCGGCACTATGCTGCGAATCACAGCCAGCGGTGTTGACGAACAGGAAGCGCTCGATGCGGTTGTCGGTCTTTTTTCACGCGACTTTGATGAGACCGAGAAATCCGGCGGCGGATTATCGTCTGCGACGCAGGAGTTGCGCTGCAAGGGTTTAGGAGTTTCTGAAGGAATCGTAATCGGCCGCGTGCTGCGTTTGCAGGAGGGCACTCGCGAAGTCTATCGAGCTGAAATTGCGGACGCGGATGTAGAGCGTGAGCGACGCCGCTTCCGGGCAGCCGTTAGACTTTCGCGCCGCCAGCTTGAAGCGATCAAGGACCGAGCCGAGAAAGAACTCGGGCGTGGGCATGCCTACATCTTCGACGCGCACCTTCTTTTTCTCGAAGACGCAAAACTCACACGCGACGTCGAGGACTACATCGTCAAAGAACGCGCAAACGCGGAATGGGCGGCGAAGGTTGTAGGTGACCGTTTGCTGTCGATCTACACGCAGATTAATGACGAGTACCTGCGCGAACGAGGCTCGGACATCGAGGATGTGATTCAGCGACTGCTCGCGAACCTGACCGGCGAGGGTCCGAAGTATCCGAACTTGTCAGAAGATGCCGTGATCGTTTCGCCCGATCTGCTGCCTTCGACGATCGCAGAGCTAAATCTAAACCACGTCAAAGCAATTGCAACTGATGCCGGTGGCTGGACTACTCACATGGCGATCATTGCTCGTGGTCTCGGTCTTCCCACCGTCGTCGGCTTGCGTGACTTTTACCAGCGCACGCGAACAGGTGATCAAATCATCGTCGATGCGCGTCGTGGCGAAGTCGTGCTGCATCCCGCTGAAACGACGGTCGAAGAATATCAACTTAACGCTCAAACTCCGGTTCCAACACCGGCGCCACTGCCAGTCGAGTCAGGTCCGGTCGAGACTCTGGACGGGGTCGAGATCTCGTTGCGAGCCAATGTTGAACTGCCGACTGAGTTTCAGGCAGTACGTGATTTCGGCGCTTGCGGAGTCGGACTATTTCGATCCGAGTTTTTGTTATCACGACCCGGGTTGATGAGCTCTGAGGATGAGCAGTATCAAACTTATAAATCGTTGGTCGAGGCTGCCGGCGAGTATGGTGCGATCGTTCGATTATTTGACGTCGGGGGTGAAGTTGGACCAGACGTGAAGGAGCGCGAACGAAATCCCGCGCTTGGATTGCGTGCGGTACGTTTCAACCTTCGCAATCAACCGATCATGCGAGCGCAGGTGCGAGCGATTCTGCGTGCGGCGACTGCCGGACCGCTCAGTCTTGTCATTCCCATGGTTGCGGACGTCGCTGATGTTCGATCGGCGAAGAAAGTAATCGAGGAGGAACTAAAGCGGTTAGAAATTGAGAAGGCGGATTTTTCCACAGTCCAAATCGGAGCGATGATCGAGGTACCTTCAGCGGTGCTGACTGCGGAACGGATTGCGAGTGAAGTCGACTTTTTCGAGCTGGGGACAAACGATCTTGTCCAGTACACCCTGGCAGTCGATCGCGGTAACGACAAAGTTTCGGACTGGTTCCGAACGCTTCATCCGTCTGTGCTCTACGGGATTAACCGCACTCTGCAAGCCGCACGTGAGGCTGCCATTCCGGTGATTGTTTGCGGCGAGATGGCGTCAACGCCTGCGTACGCCGTGTTGCTTGCGGGAATGGGCGCACGCGATTTAAGTATGATTCCCGCGATGATTCCTCGTGTTAGGGCAGTTCTTTCAGAAATCAAAGCCGCGGACGCGCGGGATGTGGCGTCGAGATGTCTGGCGATGGCCACAGCCGATGAAGTTGAAGAACTCGTGCGCGAAGAATTTCGATCGCGCTGGCCCGAGCTGTTTCCGTCAAATACGCTACCAAAAGCCGTTAACACGGATTGAAACGGATTTAGAACTGAATGTCGAAACTGGTCAACGCGCTGATCGCGAAGTCGATAATAGAAACGATTTTTGTCAGCGCGATTGTGGTTGCGGTGTACATGAATGCGTTTCCGCCGACTTTTCATGGCTGGGGTGAAGCGGTGCCTGAGACGCAGACGATCATGGGATGGGCCGTCAACGATTCAGCTCCGTGGCAACGCGTCGAGGTGCAATTGTTTATCGATGGAAGGTTTTGGAAAAAGGACGTGGCCACGCATCCTCGTCCGGACGTACGCGCAGCTGGTTGGGCCGACGACGACTTTCACGGTTATGGTTTCACCACGCCGAAGCTACCTCCGGGAACTCATGAAGCGAGAGTTTACGCGATGCATTCCAGCCGAAACGGCGCGCGATACACGTTGCAGATGTTAGGCGATCCGATCAGGTTTGAGGTGCATAACGATGGCAGTTGGAGCCGCAGATAACGCAATCAAACCGTCGACACTCGCGCTCTGGGAGATCGTCTCAGTCATTGTTTCCTGTTTGATCGCCGAATGGGTGATCCTCGCATTTATTGGTGCAGGCTCAGTGATGATTGCGATTCCGGCAGCACTCGCCTTATCCCTGATGATGTTTTCTCACAGGGTGTACGGCGAGTCGTTGCGTGAAATCGGATTCCGCATCGACAACTTCCTCGCCAGTGCAAAACTACTGCTCCTGCCGACACTCGCCACGATAGCGTTAATCATTTTTGTTTCGTGGATCTCTTCGGAACGTTTTGGACCACGTCCTCTGCGTTGGCGATTATTGCTGCTCGTTCCTCTCTGGGCGCTATTTCAGCAATACGCCTTGCAAGGCTATTTGAATCGTCGCGCCCAGATCGTGTTTGGCAAAGGTTGGAAGAGCGTTCTCTTTATCGCTCTACTATTTGCGATCGTACATTTGCCCAATCCTTTACTGTTTGTTCTCACATTTCTCGGAGGCGCAATTTGGGCTACGATTTATCAGAAAGAACCAAACCTCTTCGCGCTCGCCGTGTCACATTGGCTGACGTCGATTGCCGTCGCGCTGTTTGTCCCATTGACGTGGACAAACAACCTGCGCGTCGGCTTCAAGTACTTTGGCTAGTATTTACCCTGGCTATACCGGTTGAACACTGGTTTGCTATAATTCCCGAGCCTTGCAAGAGAACAGGTCGGGCGGTCGCTGCCGGCGAAGCCGGGAGAGGAAAGTCCGAACACTACAGGGCAGCGAGCCCGCTAACGGCGGGGCGTCAGGCGTTCAGAGATGAACGCCGGGCGACGACAAGTGCAACAGAAAGTAAACCAGCCCTAACGGGTGATGGGTGAAATGGTGCGGTAAGAGCGCACCGGCGCGTGTGGTGACATGCGCGGCCAGGCAAACTCCTCGCGGTGCAAGACCAAATAGGGAGGCGTCAAAAGGGCTGCCCGCCCGAAGTGGACTTCGGTCCGCTACGACCTCCGGGTAGGTCGCTCGAGCCAGCCGGCAACGGCTGGACTAGATGAATGATCGCCACTTCGATTTAATCGAAGTACAGAATTCGGCTTATAGACCTGTTCCGAAATTGCAGGGTTTAGTTCTATACCCGACAGCAGAAAGGCGACGGATAGATGGCTAATCGCAAAGGCGTCTTTATTGGCGCATACGTCCCAAATCACCTCAAAGAATCTCTTCGTCGCCGCGCGGCCGCTGAGCACAGAACACTCTCACAGGAAATTACGCGAATCCTGGAAGAGGCTGTGCACGGTCGTGGACTTCCGCCCGGGAGTCTTGACCGCCGGACAAAGGAATCACAACCCCGACGTCGCGCCAGCGATCCCATGCCCAGACGTCGAGCGAATGATGAACCATATGCTACGGGTGCGAACAGAGCAGGCGATGATCGAGGTTAGACAGGGTTTCGTCTTCGCGCGCACTGCGTCATAATCCTGTTATGAAATACCTGATCATTGCCGCGTTGGTTAGCATTGTCTTTGTACTGATCTACAAACGCGTACGCCCGTACCTCAAGCTCGCTCAGAAAATCTTACAGTCACTTACTGCGGTCGCCGATATCACCACCACGACGACGGCGTCGAGGCCGGATACACGTTCCGAGAACAAGCTCGTTCGTTGTGATAGCTGCGGAACGTGGGTTCCAGCGGATCGGGCGTTGAAGCTCAAATCCGGGTTGGCGACGTATTGTTCGACGGAGTGCATGACGAAGGAACCAGCTTCGAAGGGGCGACGAATCGCGGGATAAGAATCGTTGGTCAATTATCATTGGACATTTATCAATTGCTATCTGAAGACCTACGGCTTCCGAAACAGATAACAATTGATAAATGTCCAATGATAATTGACCAATGATTGTTTTAACTTGCGTTTGCTTCCTTGATTCCCCGGTTCGTGTCTGTCGTCGCAAGAAGCACTAATCCCACGACAAAGAAGAATATCAACGACAAGAGGGCTTGACGGTAAGAATCTGTTCGCGCGATCACGATGCTGAAGAGTAGCGGACCCATCCACGATGTGCCGCGTTCTGAGACTTCGTAGAGTCCGAAAAACGCCGCTTCTCTTCCAGCCGGAATCATCTTCGAAAAGAGCGAGCGTGAAAGTGCCTGTGAGCCACCGAGGACGATTGCGATCGTCGCTGCCATCACCCAGGCCTCGGGAACAGTATCCAAAAATTGATTCGCGTAGATCACGATCCCTGACCAGATCACAAGGGACAGGATGATCGCATTCTTCGTGTTCAGGAGATATGCGAGACGTTCGAACAGTAGCGCGCCGATGACGGCGACAAACTGCACCATCAGAAAGATCCGCAGCAAGAACACTGGATTGCCGCCCGGAAACAGTTCCTGTTCGAGAAACGCACTCGCTGCGAAGATCACGGTTTGGATTCCGTCGTTGTAAATGAGGTAAGCAATGAGGTACCGCGCCGTGTAAGGTAACCGTTTGAGTTCTTTGGCGGTCTCCATCAGCTCGGAAAAGCCGACTGACAGGTAACTCTTACCGGGCGGCATTTGTTTTTTCGACGGGTGCGACCTCAACAGCAGGAAAGTGATGAGCGCAAATCCGCCCCACCAGACACCCGACGAAAGCAACGACAAGCGCACGGCCATACCAGTAGAGATGCCCAGTGTTTCAGCGTTTGATACGAGCAGCAGATTCAGCAACAAGAGTATCGCGCCGCCAAGATAGCCGTACGCAAAGCCGCGACTCGAGACTTTGTCCGCCTTGTCCTCTGTCGTGATTTCGGGAAGGAAAGCGTTGTAAAAAACCAGTGCCGCGCCGAAGCAGACATTTGCGACGATGAAAAGCACCCCTCCGAAAAAATACCGCTCCCCTGCAATGAAAAACATCAGACAGTTGGCGGTGACGGCGATGTAACAGAACATCGCCATCAGGCGTTTCTTCAGATTCGAGTAGTCGCCAAGCGCACCCAGGATTGGTAGCAAAAAAACCTGCGCGCCAACTGAGATCGAGACACACAACGTCGGCAACGATTTGGCTGTGACCACACCGAGTAGGCCAAGATCGAGAACGACGCCATTCTCGCCAACCGCCGATTGGGCCAATCGAGTGATGTAGGGACTGAAAAGCGCGCCGACGACTGTTGTAGAAAACGCCGAGTTAGCCCAGTCGTACATCTTCCAGCCAAACAACTCACGTGGATTGTTCTTATCAGCCAAAATAATTCCTTTTAGCCACAAAAAGGCACAAAAAGCACAGAATGAGATAACTGTTCAATTTTCATTTGTGACTTTGTGCCTTTTTGTGGCCAACAAATCGATGATGGCAGGCGTAATGTCGGCAAGCGTTTTGATCCGAGCCGCTACTGGCTCACGTTGAGCGCCCCAGACGATCGTGGGCACCGCATGCAAAGTGTGATTGCGTGACGAAAGATCTTCGATATTGCCGTGATCGCTGGTGAGTATAACTGTAGTTTGTTTCAGATCAAGCCTCGCAAGCAGTTCGCGTATGAAAAGCGCGAGACTTGTCAGTACCTCCTTTGCCTTCGGCATGTCCTGCTCGTGGCCCACCTTGTCGGTGATGAAATATTCGTAAAGTGTGAACCGGTTTTCCGAGACGATACCGGCGAGCACTTCCGCTGCTTCTGCCTCCGTTCGCACAGAAACATCCACACCTCTCTCGATCAGGATGCGGTTAGTGAAGTCCATAAAAACAGCAGCGCCGTTCTTCAGGTCAGTAACATTTCGAAAAGTCAGTCCCGCGGCTTCGACTGCGGCAGTCGTTGCTGAGATCCAGCGCGGACGTTCCATGAAGAACCGGTCCGTGTAAGCGTTGGCAAACGTGACTGGTCCAACGCCCGCTTCGCGCAGTTGCCGGAAGATCGAATGAGTGCTGATGATCTCGAGCAAAGGCTTATTTGGAAATCCCTGCTTGTGATAGCCGAGCTGTGCGGGCGCGTTTACCCCTGTGAGGATCGTCGTTTGGCCCGAAGCGCTTTGCGGCCGCCCTTCGACGCCGAGGCGTGGATCCGTTGTCACGACGATGCCGTCGAAAACTGTTTCAGGTCGGTCGTTTTGGAAAACCGCGAGCGGTGCCGCGCCCTCCAGGTTGTCGAGAGGATTGAATGGACCTCGTGTCCCGATTCCCAGGCCGTCAATGAAGAAGAGGAGGACTGCCGTCTCACTCGCCGTCATGCAGGAGACCACGCTCGCGATAGAGATTAAGTTTGTTGTGAAGAGTCTTCAGGCTAATGCCTAACAACTCGGCGGCGCGCGTTTTGTTGTTCTTCGTCTTTTGAAGAGTGCGCATGATCATTTGCCGTTCGACTTCTTCGAGTGGCGTGCCCACGGGAAGTGTCAGCGTATCTTCGTTGCGCAAACGCTCGCGTTGTTCGATCGGATAAGGAGCAAAGTGATGGCGTTCGATCTGTTCGCCTGAACAGATGATCACTGCTCGTTCGATCACGTTGCGCAACTCGCGCACATTGCCCGGCCACGAATGAAACTGTAAAGCCGTGATCGCCGCTGGACTCAGAAAACGTGCAGGACGCCCATGCTTTTCCGCGAGTTGGAGGACCAGGTGTTGCGCAAGCACCGGCAGGTCTTCTTTTCTTTCGCCGAGTGCCGGCAGATGAATGCCAAAGACGTTGAGCCTGTAAAGCAGATCGCTGCGAAGTTTTCCTTCTGAAACTGCCTGGTGTGGCTGACGATTCGTCGCGGCGAGCAAACGCACGTCGACGTCGATCTCTTTGCGGCTGCCGAGTCGTCGTACAGCTCGCTCTTCGATTACGCGCAGCAGTTTTGCCTGGAGCAGTGCAGGCATCTCGCCGATCTCGTCGAGGAGCAGTGTTCCGGTATCAGCTAACTCGAAACAGCCCTGGCGGCGTGAAGCTGCGCCCGTGAATGCGCCTTTTTCGTGTCCGAAGAGTTCGGATTCCATCAACGCCTCCGGAATCGCGGAGCAGTTGATCGCGACGAAAGGCTTGTCATGACGCGGACTCATCTTGTGAATGGTACGCGCGACGAGTTCTTTGCCAGTCCCTGATTCGCCGGTGATGAGGACCGAAGCGGACGAAGGCGCGACTTGCTCGATGAGGGTGTAAACCTTTCGAATTGAATCTGAATTCCCGACGAGTTCGCCGTACGCTCCGCGGTCCTGAAGCTGGCGCTTCAGCGTTTCGTTCTCAGTTTTCGCTCGTTCGAGTTCGGCGGTCGGATCGATCATCCTGGCTCAGTTTAGCATCATCCGTGTAAATCTGTGTCCAGGTAATACTCAGCTATAGCCGCCGCCAGACTCTTCATGGTTTGTTGTGCCGGTTGGATGTCGACACGCAGCCCGTAATCTACTGCTGTCTCCGACGTGACTGGGCCGATGCAGGCTATGACAACGCCGGGAAGCGCATTGCCGAGGTCGTGTGTGTCGAACAACTTTGCGAGGTTTTTGATGGTTGATGGGCTCGTGAACGCAATGCAATCGCCGCTGCCGGCGAGCATTGCGCGCAGGCGACCGCGATCGAGGTTCTCCGGTACGACAGTTTGATAAGTCGCGACCACATCGATGCGCGCGCCGGCGTCTTCCAGCGCTTTTGGCAAAACGTCGCGGCCCACTGCCGCGCGCGGTAGCAGGATGTTGAGACCCTGAAGATGGTCGTTGCCGCCGACGAATTCGGTTAGAGCTGTAAAGACGCCTTCTGCTGTTGATTGAGATGGGATGACGTCGACGTGGATGTGTGCGTCGTGAAGTTTTTCGGCTGTTCGTTGGCCGATCGCGCAGACTTTAATCTCGTCGAGGTCAGCGATGTTGAGGCCGCGCGCGGCCAGACGTTTCAGGAAAAACTCGACACCGTTCGCGCTCGTGAAGATTAGCCAGTCGTAGCCGTACAGGTGGTCCAGAGCTTCGTCTAAGCGATCGTAACTGTCCGGTTCACGTATCTCGATGGTCGGACAGACAAGCACCGTTGCGCCGTAGGTTTCGAGTGCTTCCGTCAACTCCGGGGACTGGGAAGCGGCGCGCGTGACCACCACGGTTCGACCAGTTAATGGTTGATGCATACATCTGCGCGGGCGGCCACGGAGGGCCGCCCCTACAATAACGCCCCGCGCTGTATGAGAAGCGTGGCTAATGATGATCCGATTTCTTCTGCTTGACCGAGTGGAGCTGTTAAATGATCACGCCAAATTTTAGAGCCGTCCGGTTTAGCGACTAAGCCGTCGAGCGTCAGGAGATCGTGATCGAGTGTGGCGTGCGCGGCGATCGGGAGCTGACAGCCTCCACCAAGGCCGCGCAGGAACGCGCGCTCAGCCAGACAAGCAATACGCGTTTCATGATGGTCCAGCCGCGACGTTGCTTCGACCGTAAATTCATCGTCACGTCGAGTCTCGATTGCGATCGCGCCCTGGCCAACGGCGGGTAGCATTTCGCTAGCGGAGATCCGCGCGCTGATCCGGTGCTCCAATCCGAGGCGCAGCAAACCCGCAGAGGCGAGGATCACCGCGTCATATTGCCCTTCATCGAGTTTTCGAATCCGCGTATCGACATTGCCGCGCAAATCTCTCACAACCACATCGTCACGCAACGCCTTAAGCTGCGACAGTCGTCTTTGACTGGACGTACCCACCACCGCAGCCTCGGGCAGACTCGACAGAGAAGCATCCATACGATTTAGATCCGCGCGGAGCACCAACGCATCGCGAGGATCTTCTCGTTCACAAATGGCGCTGATTGAAAGTGCATCAGGGAGTATCGTCGGCAAGTCCTTCAACGAATGAACTGCGATGTCGATGCGCCTGTCCAGCAGCGCATCCTCGAGTTCCTTCGTGAACACACCCTTGCCGCCGATCACCGACAGCGGTTCGCTTTTCACATCACCAGTCGTCTTGATTATTTCGATTCTGATCTCGACCTGCGGGTTCAAAGCCTGCACACGCTGTCGCGCTTGGTCTGCCTGCCACAATGCGAGTTTGGAACCGCGCGAACCTATTACTAGCGAGCGAGGCATTACGGCGATCACTCCTCGAGGCCAAACATATCCTGTGGCGCCTGCAATGTTTCAGGCTCGCTGGTCTCGTATAAGCGACGCATCTGGTTCAGGATGGGATGTGAGATTTTGTTGACTGTCGACATGAGCAGCGCCTCGATCGCGGCCTCCTGCTCTGCTGTGAGTGGACCGAGTCGTTTGCGCTGTCGCGCCAGTTCCGCCCGTGCAACGTCCTGGAGTTTCTCGCGCCATGCTCCGATACTTGGTCCAATATCCATCAGGCGAAGTGATTGCTGAAATTGCATCACTTCTGATTGCACGATCAGTTCGGCTCGCTCTGCCTCGCGCTCGCGCTCGCGAATATTCGAAGAAATGACTGATTCGAGGTCGTCGATATCAAAAAGGAAAACGTTTGGAACATTGCCGACTGCGGGATCGATATTCCTCGGCACGCTGATGTCGATCATGCACGTCGGACGGTTGCGACGCCGCTCGAGTGCTTTACGCGTACGCTCTTCGGTCAACACATACGCCGGCGCACCTGTCGAACAGATAATTACGTCGGCTTCAGCCAAAAACTGGTCCATCTGATCAAGAGAAACACTCGTTGCGCCAAACTCATTCGCCATCTGACGCGCTGCATCCTCACTGCGGTTGGAGATCACCACGCGCGAAACACCAGCGTGCATTAGATGGCGAGCAGAAAGTTCAGCCATTTCTCCGGCGCCGATGAGCATGACCGTGCAGCCTTTCAGCGAGTCGAAAATCTTCTTTCCGAGTTCCACCGCCATGTAACTGATCGACACGGCGTTCGCGGCAATTCCGGTTTCAGTTCTGACGCGCTTCGCCACGCGAAACGTGTGATGGACCAGTCGATTCAAAACTCGACCCGCAGTTCCGGCCTCGACCGCAAGCGAGTATGCGTGACGTACCTGGCCCAGCACCTGCGGTTCGCCGATCACCATTGAATCGAGCGAAGAGGCGACTCGAAACAGGTGGCGCACTGCCTCTTCATCTGTGTGACGGTACAGATGTTTGTCTAAAAATCCGGCGGGCAAACGACCGGTGGTGTCGAGGAAGTTCTTCAACTGTCCTGCACTGAATTCTATCTGTTCGGTCGAAGTCGCACTCAGTATCTCGACGCGGTTGCACGTCGAAACGATCAGTCCCTCGCACACAACCTCGCCGTCGACAAGACGACGCAAGCCCTCTGCGCACGCCTCATCGTTGAACGCGAGCCGTTCACGGATCTCTACCGGAGCGGTTTTGTGATTGACTCCGACGAGAAGAATCGACATTGAGATACCCAATGCTACAGCGCGGTTTCCTCGCAAAGTTGCAAAGGCGCAAAGACCACTAATCCATCAATAAACTTTGTGCCTTTGCGAGAAAACTCTTCCATATAACCTTCACCCAAAAACGTGATAACCGCCTAAAAGCGGCGCGCCAAAAAACGTACAAAGCACGAGGGCGAATCCAACCACGCCCAACCACGCGGCTCTTCGTCCATGCCAGCTCGCGCTCGAGCGATAAATGGTCAGAACGAAGTAGACCACCCAGGTTATGACCGCAAAAATCTCCTTCGGATCGTTATGCCAAATTTGACCGGAACGTGTTGAAGACCAGATCATGCCGGTCACAATTCCGAGAGTGAGCAGGGTCAATCCAAAGGTACCTGCGTATGTTGCCAGTTCGTTGACTGTCGACAGGGACGGTAAACGATGAAAGATCGCGCTGAACGTCTTGAGTTTGAGTTCGCGTTCCTGAAGTAAGTACATCACACTCGCCATAAACACAATGAAAAATGCGGCATAAGCGAAAATCAACAGGGTGGTGTGAATTGGGAACAACGGTGTTGCCGAAAAAGACGCCGGTGCATTGCCATCAGAACCCGTAATTAGCGCAATGAATGTCAGCACAGAGACAAGCGGCATCGTAAACGCGCCGACCGCCTGCGCGCGGTATCGATAGAGGACGACTGAATAAACCGCGACGAGCGCCCACGCGAGGAACGAGAGTGTTTCGCGCTGAAAGAAAACGGGGTAATGACCGTCAATTGCCCAGTCAGTGATTAAGGCCGCGGTGTGAAGTACGAAACCGATCGCCGTCGACCATTCCGCAACGCGCTGGAGCGAGCGTCGTTTGTTAGCGAAAGCCAAAAGATAATGTATAGCCGCGATGATGTACGCGGCCAAAGCTGCCATCAGTAGGGAAACTTGGACTTTCATCTGGGGAACAAACTCGGGAGAGGCGATTTTAAGCCACAAAAAGGACAAAAAGGAAATTGGCAATGGATCGAGGTAAACGTTATGCTTGCAGCCAACATCGTAGCGCCGGATCATTTCTTCGCTTCGTTTTCTAGCCAAAGTTAGTTTTGACGGGTCTTGCGTGAGGAGGGCGGAATGTTTTCACCTGCAACGCGTCGTGCCTTTTCAGTTTTGATGGTAATTGCGATAGCGCTGACCATCACCCTCGCACAGAGCAAGAAACCCGCGCCACCCCGACCGCCAAAAACCCAAACACCGGCCACGCAACCAGAACAGACACCGGCCGAACCGCAGGAGTTGGACAAACTGACGACCGATACGGATCTCGTGACTGTGCCCGTGATCGCGAGCGATCGGAACGGCGTCTTCATCACTGACCTGACAAAGGAAGATTTTGTAATAACGGAAGACGGCGCCCCGCAGCAGATTGCCTTTTTCGGAAAGGTCTCAGCGCCGTTTCACGTCGTGTTGGTGCTCGATACCAGTTCCAGTACGAAGGACAAGCTCAAGCTGATCCAGCAGGCGGCAAACGCTTTTGTGGACCAGTTGCAACCGGCCGATCGCGTCAAGGTGATCTCATTCGCCGATGATGTAAAAGACCTAAACGAGTTCACTAGTAACCGCGAAACTTTGCGTCGCGCGATCTATGGAACGCGTTCGGGGAGCGAATCGAAAGTGTACGACGCGGTCGAGTTGGCACTGGGCACGATCAGGAACATAAGAGGCCGCAAGGCGATTGTGATGTTTAGTGACGGCATGGACTGGCACAGCGATAGCGCGACCTTCGATAGCACCCTTCGCTGGCTCGATGAAGAAGGCGTGGTAGTTTATCCGATTCGTTACGACACGCGTGCGACAACTGAACAACTCGCGCGCGAACAAGCTTCTCAGGCATCACCGGTGTTGCCGACGATGGAAGAAATCCGAAAACCTCCGACCAGTGGCACAACTCCGAAGACATTTCCAGGCGGTGATGAATTGCCAACTTCCGGCACAACGAAAAAGACTGGTCCATGGGGATTGCCCACGGGCGGCGAAATCCTTCGTCGCCGTCAAGAGGAAGAACGTCGTCGCATGCCTCCAGGTGACGATCCTGGGCGGCAGCCGGACGTTGTTGATGCGCGTACCAGAATGCCACCACTTCCGGACGAGTCGCGTGTACCGACGACAACGACTGACGGAAGAAACACGGGCGCTGACGACTCGATCAATCGAATGTTGGACCTCGCGTACTTGAAAGCAGATACGTACCTCGATGCGCTGGCGAAGAAATCCGGTGGCAGGCTCCTGCGGGCTGATACGATCGGGTCGCTTCCGGAGGCGTTCTCGCAGATCGCAGCAGAACTGCGAACGCAGTACATGCTTGGGTACTATCCGATCAACAAGGAACGAGACGACCGCTATCGGACGATCAAGGTTACGACGGCGCGCAAGAACGTGGCAATTCGCTCGCGTCCCGGCTACCTCGCCACCGCTACGAGATAAAATTCTTTTTAGCCACAGATTTACGCGGATGAAGACGGATTGATCGATCTGTCTCCATCCGTGTAATCTGTTGGCTCATGCCTGATCGAGCCGAAGCCTGGGAGTTGTTGTGTGAATACACACAGAGCGATAGCCTGCGTAAACACGCCCTGGCTGTCGAAGCGGCCATGCGTGCCTGCTCGAAACGTTATGCGGAAGGACCTGCGGACGAAGACGAGTGGGGATTAGTCGGATTGCTTCACGACTTCGACTACGAGAAGTTCCCGTCGCCCGATCAGCACCCATTCACAGGCGCCAACATCCTTTGCGGGCGCGGCTACTCCGAGCGTTTCATTCGAGCGATCATGGGCCATGCGACGTATACTGGCGTGCCACGCGATACCGATATGGCCCGCGCCCTTTTCGCTACCGACGAGCTGTGCGGCTTTCTCGTGGCTTGCGCGCTCGTGAGACCTTCGCGCAGTCTCGACGACATGGAAGTCTCTTCAGTTAAAAAGAAACTGAAAGACAAGGCGTTCGCGCGATCCGTGAATCGCGACGACATCAGGCAGGGTGTGGAAGAATTGGGAGTGAATATCGACGAACACATTCGATTCGTGATCGATGCGTTGCGTCCGGTCCAGAAAGAAATCGGGCTTAATGCTATGAGCACATAATTGACGACTGCTTATCGTGCGATTTGTCGACCGGGTTCCGGAACCGTTGGATTCGAGCGCGCGCTCAGTACTGAAGCGCAAATGAAAAAAGCGAGCGTGAGGGTTGTAGCAAGTATCGCAGTCAAAAACGCCTGAAGTCGCCGGCGGCGCGCCGTATGACGGTAAACAAAGATTGATGCGAAGATAATCGTTGCCGCGGGCACCAGGAGAGTTGAAGCGACGAGCAGGCCGGGACTGGACAAAGCCTTCACGGAGAAGACACCCAACACGAGTGCGATACAAGAACCGGCACCCACGATCGCCGCAATCAGTGAAGCGGCAATTACTAGCCTCAATCGCATTCAGCAAGCTTCCTTGTTTTGATGCCGGTGTGCAAATGTTCCTCCTTGAACTGGTGGGAGAAAGGCGCCGCAAGAATAACACAGAGACGGACCACAAATGATCACGAGAAGCGCGCTGATTTGGTTGTCCCGCCACGAAGGGCTCAAAGATTTCGCCACCCGGTTTAAAACCTTCAAGAAACTCACGACTCGATTTGTCGCCGGCGACACGATTGACGAAGTCATCCCTTACATTCGCGAGATCAATGCTGAAAATGGGACCGCGTCGTTTGATCACTTGAACGAGTCGGTTGAAAACCCGGCTGAAGCGGAACGTGAAGTCGAAGAGTATCTGAACATACTCGCGAAGATCGACGAACAGCACATTGATTCGAACGTCTCGATCAAGCTGACGCAATTTGGTCTTGGTCTCGATCCGGAGCTGGCCTATCGCAATGCAAGACGCGTTGTTGAGGAGGCCAATCGCCGTGGAAATTTTGTAAGAGTCGATATGGAAGACTCGAAAGTCACTCAAGTGACGATCGACATCTTCAAGCGACTGCGCGCTGAATTTGGTCTGAACGATGTCGGGATCGTTTTGCAGTCTTACTTATATCGCACGTATGCGGATGCCGAGGAGTTAGTTAAGCTGCCTGCTCGCATTCGGATCTGCAAAGGCGCTTACTTTGAGCCGCCCGAAGTCGCGTATGCAGACAAGAAAGACGTGGACGCGAATTACGTCAAGGTGATGAAATTATTGTTAGCGAGCGGGACTTACCACGGCATCGCCACACACGATCCGAAGATGATCGATGCGACCATCGATTTTGCGACTCGCGAGGGTATCGGGAAAGAGAAGTATGAGTTTCAGATGCTCTACGGCGTTCGCCGCGATTTGCAGCGACAACTCGCGCGCGATGGCTTTAACATCCGAATCTATGTTCCTTACGGAAAACACTGGTATCCTTATTTCATGCGCCGGCTGGCTGAGCGGCCGGCAAATATCTGGTTTGTTTTGAAGAATCTTGCGAAGGGCTGAATGAGCGACTGGTTCTGGGTTCTCTGGTGCATCCTTGGCGCGATACTAATCGTCGCGGAGATCTTTACGTCTGGCTTTGTGCTGCTGTGGTTTGGTGTTGGAGCGTTGGCCGCGGCGTTCGCAGGCCTGATCGGGATCGATAGTCTGGTTATTCAGTTCATGATATTTGCGGTCGTTTCGGTCGGACTGACTGCTGCTTCGCGAACGATCTTCACCAACTACTTCTCGCGCGAAAGTAGTGGGCCTGCACTACGCAGTGGTGTCGACGCGATGCCTGGAAAAATCGGGACTGTTGTTTCGTCGAGCAAAGGCGCGCTGAACGAAGGCGCGGTTAAAGTGTTTGGATCGACGTGGACCGCATATCCAGCGCCCGGTGAGCCGCCGTTAGAGGCTGGCGAACGAGTTTGTGTTGAGAGTGTTCAGGGCGCGTCGATTTATGTGAAGAGAGTCGGGGGAGAACCCGACTGGCGACCGAAATCTTTACCTTCAAAAGATGTTTAGCCACAAAAGGCACAAGCCAAAGCCACAAAAGGGCACAAGTCAGACAAAAACGAACAACAGATTTTCAGAAAGAAAATTGTGTTCTTTTGTGGCTTTGGCTTGTGCCTTTTGTGGCTAACTACTGTGGCTCGGTGTCGGCTTCGTAGGTGTCGTCGAGTGTCTTGTCTTCTTCGAGTGGTGGAAGCTCGATCGTGATTCGGTCGCTTTCAGCGGCCTCGAGATCGTCACCTGAGAACTGGGCCAGGACGACGGTAATGTTATCCTCGCCACCGCGATTGTTGGCTTCGTCGATCAGCATATCGCAAGCCTTCGAAAGATCGCCTTTGCTCTCGAGCACAATCCGCTGAATATCCTCAGCCCGCAGCTTTCCTGACAGGCCGTCACTACAAAGCAACACGAGATCACCTTGTCGCAGACGAATCCTGCCCGTAACCGGCGTCACTTCACTCTGCGCGCCGAGTGCTTGCAGGATCACGTTTCGGAACATGTGTGTCTCGGCTTCCGATTCACTGATCTGACCTACGTCTACGAGTTGTTGGACAAGTGACTGATCTTTCGTAGCAAGGCGAATGTGGTCTTTACGTATCACGTAGCCGCGACTGTCTCCGACCTGGACCAAATCAAGACTGTCGCCTCTGATCGCAGCGCCCGTGAACGTCGCCCCCATGCCCGCGCAACGCGAGTCTTCCTGGCTCTTCAGGTGAATCGAGAGGTTGGCGTAATGCGTCGCACTCTTTAAACACTCGACAAGGTCAACATCCGGATCGCAGGCCGCTTCGCCTTCGCCCATCAACATTTGCCTGACGGAATCGACCGCCATACGGCTCGCGACGTCGCCCGCCAGAGCTCCGCCCATACCGTCGGAGACAACGAGGACGAGTCCCTTCGAGCCTAAATCGAATCGCGTTAGCTTCTGAGGTGGCGTGGCGCCGTCGGCGCCGGTCCAGGTTTGCTCGGTTGACAGGTCCAGTACGAGGAAATTGTCTTCGTTACCACGTCGAACTCGGCCGACGTCTGATTTGGCGAATAACTCTACAAGCATAGATGGAGAGCGTTATTAGGAAGTTTATAAAGGCTGAGAACCGGGTGATTGTACCCCATCCCGTAAATCCTGTTAATCCTGTCCAATTTTGTCCAAAGCCTGATCCAAATCCGCGATGATATCGTCAGTATCCTCAATGCCGACGGATATTCTGACCAGCCCATCAGTAATCCCGAGCCGCTGCCGTTTAGCTTCGTCAACCGAGGCGTGAGTCATCGTTGCCGGGTGCGAGATCAACGTCTCGACACCTCCCAGACTTTCCGCCAGAGTGCAGAGCTTAACAGACTCGAGCACCGTGCGCGCTGCCGCCAACGATCCCACGTCAAAAGCCACCATTCCACCAAAACCGTGTTGTTGCCGCCGCGCCAGTGCGTGCTGCGGGTGCGACGCCGAGCCGGGATAATAAACCTTTTGCACCTTCGGATGCTCTTCCAGAAACGCTGCGACTGCACGTCCCGACTTGTCGTGCTGTTCCATGCGAAGCGCGAGCGTCTTTGTGCCACGCATCACGAGCCACGAGTCGAAGGGCGACAGAATGGCACCCGCACTGTTTTGAACGAAACCGATCCAGTTTGCATCTTCCTCGTCGTTCAAGACGACGGCGCCACCGATGCCATCCGAGTGGCCGTTCAGATACTTCGTCGTCGAATGGACCACGATGTCGACGCCATGTTCGAGCGGGCGTTGTAGATATGGTGACATGAAAGTGTTATCGCAAACGACGCGTGCTCCGGCGCGATGAGCGATCTCGCTGACCTCTTTGAGATCAGTAAGGATCATGACCGGGTTAGTTGGGGTTTCGATGAACACCATTTTGGTGTTGGGCTTGAGCGCAGCTTCGACGTTGAGGGGATCCGAAGTGTCGACGTAATCAAACTCGACGTTGTAGTTCGCAAGTATACGATTGAAGAGACGAGCGGTGCCGCCATACGTGTTGTCGGAAACAACAACGTGCTCGCCGGCTTTCACGAGGCGCAGCGTAGCATCGATGGCGGCCATCCCCGAGGCAAACGCGAAACCGAAACGTCCACCTTCGAGTGCGGCGACATTTCGTTCGAGCGCTGAGCGTGTTGGGTTCTGGGTGCGTGCGTATTCGTAACCCTTATTCTTTCCGAGCGCCTCCTGCGCGTAAGTTGATGTTTGATAAATCGGAACAGTGACGGAGCCTGTGGCCTCATCTGGTTCTGATCCGGTATGAATAGCTGTCGTTGCAAATCCCATATCAGTGCTCTTTGTGCCTTACTCGTCAAAAATTCCCTGGCTGCGATAACGTTCTGCGCCGTCAGGAAAAACTGTGACTACCCGTTTTCCTGGTCCGAGTCGTTCAGCGACCTTGTACGACGCGGCGGCAGCGGCGCCCGATGACCAACCACCGAGCAGTCCTTCCAGTTTCGCCATCTTCTTGAGCGCATCGCAAACTTCTTCGTCAAACACCATCATGATCTCGTCTGCGAGCGATGCGTCGTAAATCTTCGGAATAAAATCCCGCTGCCCGATCCCTTCAACCTTCTTTGGTCCAGGAGGTTTGCCTCCGTAAATCGATCCTTCAGGCTCTACCATAACGCAGAGCACGTTAGGATTCAGTTTTTTCACAGCCCTCGAAACGCCGCAGAACGTTCCTGACGTGCCCGCGCCAATCACGATCGCGTCAATGCGACCGTTCATCTGTTCGATGATCTCGCGTGCTGTGGTGTGTTCATGAAAACACGGGTTTGCATTATTCTCAAATTGCTGAGGCACGAAGCTGCCTTCAATTGCGCCCGCCAACTCCCAACAACGATCGATCGCGCCCTGCATTCCGGCTTCAGTCGGAACGTTTTCAATCTCACCACCGAGCGCGTCAATGAGCTTCATCTTCTCTACTGCGAACCCGTCCGGGACGCAGAGAATAACACGGTACCCGCGCGCAACTCCCACGAGGGCGAGTCCGATTCCCGTATTTCCGGCAGTTGGTTCGATAATGGTGGCGCCCGGTTTAAGTAAACCTTTTTCTTCCGCATCGAGAATCATGCCGAGCGCGGCTCGATCCTTCACGGACCCGCCGGGATTGAGCCACTCGATTTTTGCGTACACGTCGGCCAGTGGCGGTTGAGCAAACCGAGAAAGATGAAGAAGAGGAGTGCGCCCTATTAGATCGAGGATGCTTTCTGCGACGCCGAGAGACATCGGCAGGGATGGTAGCACAATCATGTTTAATACTGGATCAGGCTTCCTTCACGTTTCGCCCGGCGCACGGCGCGCCCAAAAACCCAGAGGGAGAAGGGGAGCAGGACGACTAAAAACCCGAACAGTGTCAATAACGGTTCTTTGACTTCCGCTAATCCATGACCTTCGATGAGCACTTGCCTTATTCCCTGGAGACCGTGCGTCGTCGGAAGTATGAGCGAGATGTTTCCGAGCGTTGGTCCGGCGTACGTTTTTAGTAGCTGCGTCGGGAAAAACACACCTGAAAACAGCGCGGAGCCGGCGCCGAGAAAGATGCCGAATGGATCGCCGCGTTTGAAGACCATCGCAAAGCTTGCGGAGAGTATGCCTAAACAAGCGAGAACGAGGGTAGTGAGTAACAGGAAGACGACCGCAAGAAAGAAACTGCCGCGATACTGAACACCGAAGAACACTCGACCAAAAAAGAGATAGAGGAAAGAGAAGAACGTCGTTTCAAGAAAGTCCCAGGCTGAGCTCGACACGATGACAGTCGGTAGATTTATCGGAGTCAACAACACGCTTTCCAACGTGCCCTGCATTTGTTCCTGCCGGATTGAATTCGCGAGACTCGAGAAGCCTGTCATAAAGTAGTTAAGGACCGCGAGACCCGTGAGCCACGTCGCCAGGGGATCGCGCCACTGGGAGAACTGTGGGTCGGTAAACCCCGCGAAGATCTTCGAAATGAAGAACAGGGTGGTGACGACTGCGAGTACTGATATGACACGCAGGACGAACTGCATGCGATAACTCACGAACAGACGGAAGTCCCGCGCGACAAACGCAAATATTCGACGGGGCAAAAGTCTAAGAGCGTTCATCCGTTTTCATCCGCGTTCATCTGTGTTCTCATACCTTTCCAGGACGTCGAGCAGCGTGGCTCGCTCCGTTTCGATATCGATTATCTTCGAGCCGTCGCTCTGTAATTTTCTTATCGTCTCATCGAGCTGATCGTCATTTTGTTGTCGAGTGAAAGAAACTTTTTCGCCGTTCGAAACAGTTATGTGCACGACCTCCGATCCGGATGTCAGATCGCGCAGGTTCTTCGGTGTGTCGATGGCGCGAATACGTCCACGGCTGATTATGGCGACGCGTTCACAAAGTGTTTCAACTTCGGCAAGGTTGTGCGAAGTGAAGAGAATCGTGATCGGCGGATCCTGTTGTGCCAGCGAGCGGATCATTTCGCGCATGCGCGCTGCCGCGAGTGGATCGAGTGAACGCGTCGGCTCGTCAAGTAAAAGCACCGGTGGACTCGACAACATCGCACGTGCAACAGCCAGTCGCTGCTTGTTTCCCGTTGAAAGTTCACCAAACCGGCGCCGCGCCACTTCTTCCAACTCGAGCTGAGCGAAGAGATCTTTGATTCTCTGTTTCGCAGCGCGATCGCTGAGACCGTGAAGACGCGCAAAGAACATCAGGTTCTGTTCGGCAGTCAGACGCCAGTAAAAGCTTCGCTCTTCGGCCGTCGAAAGACCAATCTCACGTCTAACGTGTTCATCGTCGCTGACGCTGTCGTGACCACGCACAGTGACGCTGCCCGTGGTTGGTTGGACGAGGGTCGCAACAATCTTCGTGAGAGTGGTCTTGCCCGCTCCGTTTCGTCCGATCACGCCGAAGATCTCACCCGTGTTTACGTCAAAGGAAACATCTCGCAGTGCTTCAACCGGCTCTTTTACCGGACGGCGAAAGAAAGCACGGAGACGCTGGAAGGGCACGGGATAAGTCTTTGAAAGATTATGGATCGAGAGCGCGAGGTCCATCTCAGCGGGCCCGTTGTCTTGGATCGAGATACTCTCGCAGTCCATCGCCGATGAAATTAAAGGCAAGAACCGTCAATGCGATCGCGACTCCCGGAAAGATCAGCGCGTGTGGCGCGGCTTGCAAAGTCGACAAGTCGCGCGCTTCTTCGATCATCGTTCCCCATGATGGCGCCGGTGGAGGAACACCGAGGCCGAGAAAGGATAACGCAGCTTCGGAAAGCACCGCGCCTGCCATTCCCAAACTCGCCTGGACGATGAGCGGTTGAATCGCATTCGGAAGAATGTGAAGCAGCAGGATGCGTCGATCGCTCGCGCCTAACGCGCGCGCTGCCTGGACGAAGTCGTATTCGCGAACCTTCAACACCTGGCCTCGAATGAGTCGCGCGTAACCGACCCAGCCGATGATGCAGAGCGCCAGGATCAGCTTATTCAAACCCGCACCGAGGAAAGCGACCATCGCAATCGCGAGCAGGAGACCCGGGAATGCGAGAAACACATTGAACACGTAACCCGAGACGACGCGATCAACCCAGCCACCGTAGTAACCAGCAATCGCGCCGAGAATCGTTCCAATAAACGCCGACACAACAACAACGATGACACCGACCTTTAACGAGATTCGCGCGCCGTATACAACCCGCGAGAAGATGTCGCGTCCAGTTGAATCAGTTCCAAACCAGTGTTCGGCAGTCGGTGGCATGTAACGCACCGACAGGTTAGTCGCGCCGACATCATGCGTCGCAATCCACGGCGCAAACAGCGCTACGACGACGAGCACCGCGACGATGACCAATCCAATGATTGTTAGTCGATTCATTTTTGTAGGGCGCCCTACTCTAATCGGCGCGGATCAAGCCATCGATAGACCATGTCAGTCAGCAGGTTCGCGATGATGTAGGTCATACTGATCACCAACACACATCCCTGCACGACGCGATAATCGCGTTTTCCGATGCCATCCTCGACGAGCAACAACCCAAGGCCCGGCCAGCCGAAGATCTTCTCAGTGATGATTGCTCCTGCGAGCAACACGCCAAGTTGCAAACCGAGAATCGTGACGACCGGAATCAATCCGTTCTTCAAAACATGTTTGTAAACAACTTTGCGTTCACTCAAACCCTTCGCACGCGCGGTGCGAACGTAGTCCTCATTCAATTCTTCAATTACAGACGAACGGACCATGCGCGTCAGAATCGCGGAGAGCGCGGCGCCAAGCGTAAAGGCGGGAAGAATGATGTCGCTCCACTCGAAGCGTCCAGACGGCGCGAGCCAGCCGAGTTTTACCGCAAAGAGGTAGACAAGCATTGGTCCAATCACGAAACTCGGCAGACTAATCCCCAGCAACGCGACGACAGAGGCAATGTTGTCGATGATCGTGCCTCGATTTGTGCCTGCGATTACACCCAGCGGGATCGCGATCACGATCGCGATCGCCATCGCAAATAGCGCCAGCTCTATGGTTGCGGGATAACGTTCGAGAATGAGTTCGAAAACAGGCCTGTCGTTGCGAAAGGAGAGACCCATATCGCCGCTAAGCAGAGATCGCCAGTAGTCTGTATAGCGGTTGTCGGCACCGTGCCAAACGAAATTTCTTTCGCCGTTAGCGTCGCGTGGAAATGAGAAGAAGAATGGAGGACGATCGAGGCCGTGCTTCTCGCGAAACTGTGCAAACTGTTCGGGAGTGGCTTGTTCGCCCAGGACTGCGACGGCTGGATCGCCGGGAACGAGCTCAATCAGGAGTGTTACGAGAGAGACGACCGTCCAAACAACCAGCACGAGAATCAGCAGTCGTCGAATGATGCCGAAGATCCGATACCGAACCGTGGTGCGCACGCCCGCGCATAATAACACGGGTGCAGATTACGTATATGAACGCGGATAAAACAAAAACGTAGCCCAGGGTAGGTTCGAATACTCGCACAGCCCCGACAACCGCGCGCTTACCAAACCGTACCCCGTGACTACGTATCTGGTTGCAAACTGAACGCTGCAACCAATCCTCTAACTCATTCCGGCCTTCTGCCCATATGCAAGGCCGCTATTCCGCCCGTCAGGTTTTCATACCCGACCTGCTCAAAACCCGCCTGCTCCATCAGGAGCGAGAGTCGAGACTGATCTGGAAACGTCTGGACCGATGCCGGCAAATAGGTATATGCATTCAGCGAACCGCTGACGATGCCACCCATGCGCGGCAGTAGTTTTCGGAAGTACAGATTGAACAACGGCCGAAGAATCGCATTTGTAGGTCTTGAAAACTCGAGCACAGCCACCCAGCCGCCCGGCTTCAAGACTCTCGAGAGTTCCGCTAGACCGCTTTCGACATTCGACAGGTTCCGCAATCCAAACGCGATTGTTGCCACATCGAACGTGCCATCTCGAAAGGGCAGGTCTAACGCATCACCCTCGATCAAGCGTATGCGACCCGACGTCTTACCGGCAGCGATTGCTAACATCGGCCGGCAGAAATCAGTCCCAACAACTCCTGCTCCCGTAGTTTCAAACAGCGACAGCGATAAATCGCCAGTCCCACACGCAACATCAAGAACGCGCGCGCTATCCGATGAAAGCTTGTCGCGTACTCGCGTCGCCACAATCCGGCGCCAACGCTTGTCGACGTTACCGGACAGTACGTGATTCAAAAGATCGTACCGATTCGCGATCGATGCGAACATGTCGCGAACGCGGCCCGCATGTTCCTTTGCGGCTCTTTCGTTCTCAGGCACAGTTAAGCCAAATCCGATGGAGCTTTGGTTGCAGAACCCTTGCGAACAATTTGTGATCACATGGGATTGTTATTGCTGGCCGGTTTGGCGGGAGGTTTCGGTGCCGGTGCCGGCGTCACAATTTCACCGAGAACTTCATACTGAAGACGACCTTCCAATGCCGGCTTGAGTTGAAGAGTTTCACCCGCAACGATGGTGGCAAAGCCGGCAGACTTGAAGAGTCGATTAGCGACACGTTGAAGATCCGGAGCTGTTACCGCTCTCAGCAGGGCAATCTGGTCCTGGACCCCACTTATACGGTACGTGTCGATATCGAGCCACGGGTCGGGAACGTTTTCCGGTCGTGCCTGCATGGCAGTCACTTCATTCACGAGCTCGGTTTTAGCGCGCTCCAGTTCAGCGGCTGTTGCTGGCGTGTTCATTAACGAGTCGATGACCTTCTTCGCGTTCGCAACTGAATCTGCTGTGGTTTGAGTATTTACCGTCGCACCCATCACGAAAACGCCTGGCAATACATACGCGTCGCTCCGGACGAACACGGGTTGCGTTGCCAGCTCTGGAGCTGCGGCTTGCCATCGATGTTGCGCGAGCTTCGCCAGCACGGACGCGACGTGAAAGTCTGAATCCGATCGCGCAACACCGCGAGCAGCCAGACGTATTTCGACGTTTGGTCCAGGAACATTAACGATTAATGTTTTCGCATCAGGCGGCGTGGGTTGGCGAAACGTCGTCGGGATGATTTGTTCGCTCTTGCGCCATGGTCCGAGTAGCTGGCGCACAGCTTTCATCGCACGTGCTTTGGTAATGCCACCGATGATCGCAAGTGTGGCATTGTTTGAGTTTAAGAAGCGATCGCGAGCCATCATCAAGTCAGCGCGATCGACTCGTGCTAAATCTTCAGCCGAGCCTGCTGCGGGACGTCCATACGGGAAATCACCAAAAAGCCGTGTAGCGATCGCGCGATCGGCAATTGACGGAGGCAGGATCGACGTATCGCGAAGTAGCTTGATGCGAGTGTCGCGCATGCGAGTGATGACTTCCGGAGTGAACTGTGTGGCCAACAGCGCGTTGCGCAAGACCTCGACGATCCGCTCAAGTTCGGTAGCCTTGCCAACCATAGTGATCGTAGTCGAATCATAAGTGACTCTGACGTCGAGCTTTCCACCCATTTCATCGGTGAAATAATCGACTGTCGCTGCATCGGGGAACAGGATGTCGCCCAGGAGGGCCATCTGCCCGGCTTTGCCGGACAAGTCAAAGGCGGCGCCACTATTAATCCGAAGTTTTAGGATTACGTCCGGTGTTCCCGGTTTTATCCAAAAGAGGAGGCGGAGACCATTCAGCAGCTCCTCCCGCTCAGGTGCGACGGGAGTCTGGGCTGACATAGGAGTCACCAGGAGCGCAATGCAGAGGAAAAACTTTCCCGCAAAGGCGCAAAGGCGCCAAGCGAAGGTCTTACCCCTTAACAAACTACTTTCTTCGCGCCTTTGCGCCTTTGCGGGAAAAATCATCGGTAGATGCCGGAAGATCAGAGTTGTTGTGGACCAAAACATCTTAGATGCCACATGTTTGCCCGTCAACCGTTTGGCACTTGAGCGCATCCTAAGCCCTGATTGATAAAGGGATCTGGTCGATCTGACCCGGCAAAATTGTAAAAAGTATGTACTTGCCGCCCTCGCGGGATTAATATTCGCCTTAGGATTTACCGCGAACGCAAGTTTTTCTGACAGCGACCGTAACCTTTCTCCGGTTGCCGGTAATTATAGCAGGAGCAAATCCTGCAGGATCGAGTGCTTGATTGCCCGAGAGAACCACAGACGAGCTTTTGCTTCAAAGGGCGGGACACGGTGACCAGGCAGCCTTCCTGGAATTGTACGACCGATACAGGCAGCCAATCTTCCGTTTTGCTTACAGGTTGCTGGGTTCGGTTGAAATTGCTGAGGACGTTACGCACGACTGCTTTCTCAGTTTGATTCGCAAACCGGAGAACTTTCGTCCCGACCGGGCGTCATTGAAAACTTACTTGTTTGCGGCTGCACGTAACCTGTCGCTGAAACACTTCAGGGACCAGGGACGTGAGACGGGCATGGACGAGGTGACTCAGGAACCGCAGGAGTCGCCGCGTCGAGGACCTTTGCGCAGGTTGCTGGATGAAGAGCTGGCGACTCACGTAAGAGAAGGTGTTCTGAGTCTTCCACCGCTGCAACGAGAAGCGCTTGTTCTTTTTGAGTACGAAGGGTTGAGCTTGAGCGAGGTGGCCGAGGTTGCGGGCACCGACGTGGGCGCTATAAAGGCCCGCTTATACAGGGCTCGGGAGGGTTTAAGGAGATTTCTTCGGCCCTACTTTGAAAGCAATCAGGAATTGAATAGTGGTCGGGAAATTGTTACTTTGAGGGAGGCCTGAGATGGGCGTTGAGCCGGAAGATGGGTTAGTTTCCGACGATGAGCTCAAGTCGTTGCTCGAACGCTGGGTAGTGCCAGGGCCTTCGAGAAATCTCGACAAGCGAATCGAAACGAGCTTTACAAGGGAATTTACTGGTGCAGACAGACTTTCACAGTCGGTGCTGCTCCCCCACAGGCGAGATGAGGTAGTATCGATGAAGTTCTGTTCCGTATGTGAAGAAGAGTTTGCTGATAAGTTCAGCTTTTGTCCCGTGGATGGCACGCCGCTGACAGTGGTCACACCGAAAATTGAAGACCCAAGCGTTACCGTCAGCAGCGAGCAGAAGCCAAGGATCGAAGTTCCTTTCAACCAGGCCGAAGCGCCTGCTTCAAGTGAACCGGTTTATGCTGCTGCTGATAACTCGACGGCGATGGTTTTGCGCGACGAGTATCACCTCACGATGTTGGACGACGCTGGGCTCAGCTCTCGTCTCACCCGGCAGCTCAGAGATGTTTCCCACGAGTATCAACTGACGTGGCCCGAGTTTAAACGTGATCCGTTCGGATTCACGAAAAGAACATTTGTCGGCTATGGCCAGATGTTCATTAAGTTTCTCCGCAAGCCAAATGTACTGGTTGCAATGGGCGCGGCCTTCCTCGGAATGATTGCCCTCGTTGGCGCAGTCATGGTCATGGACCGCACTCAGTCGACGGGAGCGTCGCGTGCCGGATTGATCACCTTCGCCATTATTGCGGGTGGTCTACTTATCGCGTTGTTTTCAACGTGGCTCGGACGTGAACGCGGCGCGGCGGTGATGGGCGCTGAGCCGTCCGACTCTAAAACCGTGGTCGCGGGAATGGTTTCTTCGTTTGCATTTCTGTTCGCGATTCTCGGTGTGATCGTTTGGTTGTCGTGGCGCGACAAGCAGCTCCTGGCAGCGAACAATCCGAATGAGGAGCTTCAGGTCGAGCAGATGCTCGATATTCCCGACGAGCAACCTACACCCGATCCCGGCACTGCCGGTTTGAACAAGGGCAGTGGTGGCGGAAGCAAGCCCAAGCCTGAAAGAGCAGCGGGCGGTGGCGGTGGCGGTCGTGAAGAAGCAAAGCCTGCTTCGTTTGGTAAGGTTCCGCAGGCGTCTTTGGACGTGCCGCAGGTAGTTGCGCCGGATCCGAAACCGGTTCTGCCGAAGAACCCAGCGTTGCCAGTGGCGGCGACAGTCGTTGCAGATCCGATGCTCGTACCACCTGACGCACGAATGTTGCCATACGGTGACTACAAATCTAAGAGTACTGATCCATCATCTGGTCCAGGTACTGGAAATGGAATCGGGACAGGTACTGGTGGCGGTATTGGACCAGGTGAAGGCGGCGGTCTTGGACCAGGCCGTGGCGGCAACATCGGCGGTGGCGATTTCAACGCCGGTGGTGGTGGACCGGGCGGTGGTGGCGGTGGCGACTACTCCAAGATCTTTACTGGTAAAGAAGTCACGTCGAAGGCACGTCTGATTTCGAAGCCTGAGCCGCAGTACACTGAAGATGCACGCAAGAACCAGATTACTGGAACCGTCGTGCTCAAGTGCGTGTTCTCGTCAAACGGAACAGTGCAGAATATCAGGACTGTTTCAGGTCTGCCGCATGGATTGACGGAAAGAGCGATTGCGGCGGCGCGTCAGATTAAGTTCGTACCTGCAACCAAGGATGGCCATCAGGTCTCGATGTGGATGCAGCTCGAGTACAACTTCAATCTCTACTAAATTTTAGCCACGGATTACACGGATATTATCTGTGTCATCCGTGGCTAAAAATTTCTTTGGGCGAAGCGTTTGATACGCTCAATCCCTTCCTGGATCTGCTGCATCGACGTCGCATAAGAGATTCGCACATATCCTTCCGCCCCGAATCCAGCTCCGTCAGTGACAACCACGTGCTCTTCTTCGAGCAACCGTTGGGCAAACTCGCCCGAAGTCTTCAAATCCTTTTTCAAACATCCGCGCACATTCGGAAACGCGTAGAACGCTCCTTCCGGTTCGCTGCACTTGAACCCGGGAATCTCCGCGAGTGCATTCAGTAACCACGCGCGGCGTCTCGTGTACTCAGCGAGCATGATTCCGACTGATTCCTGTGGACCAGTAAGAGCCTCAACCGCAGCCCATTGCGCGATCGAATTCGCGTTCGAAGTCGAATGACCCTGTACTTTCAACATCGCCCTCGTCCATTCGGCGGGCGCGAGTGCGTACCCCATTCGCCATCCGGTCATTGCGTACGTCTTTGAAAACGAACCCGCGATGCACAATCGTGACCGTGCGTCTGCGGGTAAACTCGCCGCACTGAACACTTCTCCGGGAGGATAAACAAACCGCAGGTAACACTCATCAGAGACCACATAGATTCCGCGCTCAACTGCCAGTTCCATGATCCGGCGGAACTGCGCCGGAGGCAGAACGCGGCCCGATGGATTCGAAGGTGAATTCAGAATGAGCAATTTGGTTCGCGGCGTGATAGCGCGCTCGACCTGATCGAAAGTTAGTACGAAGTCAGTCTCTTCCGTTTCGATGAAGACGGGTTTACCGCCGGCGAAAACGACGACCTCTGGAAATGTCACCCAGTAAGGTTGAGGGATTAGACACTCGTCGCCCGGATTAATTAGCGTCACGACCGCATTGAAGATTGCTTGCTTTCCACCTGCGGTAGCCATAACTTCGTTCGTTTGATACTCGGTTCCGAATTCGCGTTTGTAAAAATCGATGATCGCTCGATTGATTTCCCGAATGCCGCCGGCGGCCGTGTATTTCGTGCGTCCAGCGTACATGGCTTTTGCTGCGGCCTGTTTGATGTTGTCGGGTGTATCGAAATCCGGTTCGCCCGCACCAAAGTCGCAGACCTTCGCGCCTGACGAGCGCAATGTTTCGGCAGCCTGCATGGCTGCCATTGTTGCCGATGATTGCATGCGAGCGACGTTTTCAGAAACAGGGAAGGTTGACATAGCGCGGGAGGTTTTCATCCTTTTCTCATCTTCTCTTTCATTCGTTTCTCAACAACCGGTGGGACCAAACCTTCGACGGCGCCGCCCAGTTGAAACACTTCCTTTACTAAACGCGAACTCACGTAAGAATAAGTCTCAGCCGGCATCATAAATACTGTTTCAATGCCCGGCTCGAGGCGGCGGTTCATCAGCGCCATTTGCAGTTCGTACTCGTAGTCGGAGATGGCGCGTATGCCGCGCACGATGACGTCGGCCTCCTGGGCCACCGCATAGTTCACCAGCAGTCCGCTAAATGAATCGACGCGAACTGTGCACCCGCCTTGCGTGATGTCGTTCAAGACTTCACTGAGCATCTCATGGCGTTCCTCGACAGTGAAGAACGGTTGCTTGTCCGGGTTGACGAGTATGCTGACGATGATTTCGTCGAAGAGTTTGCAGCCGCGCTCGATGATGTCCAGATGCCCGTTTGTGACGGGGTCGAAGGAGCCGGGGTAGATGGCGCGTCGCATGTAACAGCATGTTAAGGGTTAAAGCGGAAATCGTAAATAGCGCGATTCGGTTGAAAATAGCCAGATTCGACAAATAATAGCCGTTTTCGGATATTGCTGAGGGTAAGGACCGGTGTTAGCATTCGAGTCATCGAGTTAAGGAGTTTAAATGGCTCACAATCTCACACAAGCTGACGAATACATTCCGCCAGAGCTGATCGAGCTAACTCACCATTCAGTCACACCTGAACAGTTCGAAGAACTTTGTAGCAAGTACAGCGACCTGCGGCTTGAACTCACCTCAACCGGAGAATTAATAGTAATGCCGGGTACAGGCTCACAAACTGGCGTACGTAACGCCGACCTCACATTTCAACTTACTTTATGGACCAAAAAGGACGGGAGAGGCGTTTGCTTCGATTCGTCAACTATCTTCGCCTTGCCAAATACGGCAAGGCGATCGCCGGATGCATCGTGGGTTAGGCGCGAAAGGTGGGACAACCTCACCCAACGCCAAAGAGAGGGCTTTGCTCCGATCTGTCCGGACTTTGTCGTCGAGCTTCGATCACCTAGTGACCGCCTTTCTAAGGTTCGTGCGAAGATGGTGGAGTATATTCATAATGGCGCTTGGTTGGGCTGGCTAATTGATCCCTTCGAGTTTCGAGTTTACGTCTATCGGCCTGATCATGAACTCGTCATTCTGGAGAGTCCTGAAACGGTTTCCGGAGATCCGTTACTCCCAGGCTTCACTCTGAATCTGATAGACCTTTGGTGATTTACAGGATTCGCAAGATGTGGTTCAATGTGCCTTGACAATTTGGCGTGGTGAGTTAAAGCGACTTGCGGCCACGTAAAATAATCCGCTAAACAGCTCGGTGAGTTAAGGTTTTCAGGCTCCGCGTTGTTAAGCGCGGGGCCTTTGTTATTGATATGGCGAATCTTCTCGAAACATTAAAAGAACGCATCGTCGTCTTCGACGGCGCGATGGGGACCAACCTGCAGGTCCAGAACCTTTCCCTCGACGACTTTGGTGGACCACGCTTTGAAGGCTGCAACGAGAATCTGCTCGTCACACGGCCAGATGCCGTTGAGAAGGTCCACGCCGGTTTTCTCGACGTCGGCTGCGACGTAGTTGAAACCAACTCGTTCAATGGAACTCCCGTTGACTTCGCCGAGTACGGAATCGGCGACAAAGCCTACGAGATGAACGTACTCGCGGCGCAGCTCGCGAAACGCGTCGCTTCCGACTACGCAACCAAAGACAAACCACGATGGGTCGCCGGCTCGATGGGACCGGGCCGAAAGCTTCCGACGCTGGGCCATATTTCCTACACCGAACTCCGGGATGCTTACTCAGTACAAGTGCGCGGCCTGCTGGATGGCGGCGTCGATCTCCTGATCCTCGAAACCTGCCAGGACGTACTGCAAACCAAAGCAGCACTCGCCGCCGTCTTCTCGGTGTTTGAAGAAAAACGCGCGCGCGTGCCCGTGATTGCACAAGTCACGATCGAAATCTTTGGAACGATGCTCAACGGCACCGAGATCGCCGCGGCACTAACTGCTCTCTCGCCGTTCCCGATCGATGTGGTCGGTATGAACTGTGGCACTGGTCCAAAGCACATGACGGAGAGCATCCGTTACATCTGCGAAAACACGCCGTTGCCGGTGTCTGTGCTTCCAAATGCCGGTCTGCCTTCAGTTGTCGAAGGCAAGATGCACTACGACGAAACCCCGGAAAGTTTCACGGCTCAACTGGTCCACTTCGCGGGCGACTTCGGCGCCAACATCGTCGGCGGTTGCTGTGGAACAACTCCGTCGCATCTGCGCCTCGTAGTTGAAGCGATGCAGCGGATCACACCGAAACAACGCAGCGGTAAGGTTCTGCCGGCGGCATCGTCGATCTATTTTCAACAGCCTTACGTTCAGGATGCATCGTTTTTGATCGTCGGCGAGCGCGTCAATGCGAGCGGCTCGAAAAAGATGCGCGACCTGCTGAACGCCGAAGACTGGGACGGTCTGGTCGCACTCGGCAAAGAACAGGAGCGCGAAGGCGCACACATACTCGACGTCAACGTCGATTTCGTAGGCCGCGACGGCGTCAAAGACATGCACGAAGTGGCCTCACGCCTCGTGACAAACGTCAAGATTCCACTGATGTTCGACTCGACCGAGTGGCAGAAGATGGAAGCAGGCCTCGAACACGCCGGCGGCAAATGCATTCTTAATTCGACGAACTACGAAGACGGTGTACCGCGCTTCTTGAAAGTGATCGATCTGGCGAAGCGTTATGGAGCGAGTGTAGTTATTGGCACGATCGACGAAGACGGAATGGCGCGTACTGCTGAAGGTAAAGTAAAGATTGCGACGCGTGCGTACGAACAGGCGACGAAAGAAGCCGGTCTTCCCGCGTCTGACATCTTTTTCGATCCGCTTGCACTGCCGATCTCAACGGGCATCGCGGAAGATCGGCGCAACGCGCTGGAAACAATCGATGCGATCAGGCAGATCAAGTCGAAACTTCCGGGCGCGTTCACCATTCTCGGGGTTTCGAATATCTCGTTTGGCCTGACTCCTGCCTCGCGCGTCGTCCTGAATTCAGTGTTTCTCCACGACGCAGTCGAAGCCGGACTCGACGCCGCAATCGTCAATGCTAGCAAGATCGAGCCGCTCAACCGCATCGGCGAAAAGGAACTGCAAGTCGCGCGCGAATTGATTTACGACCAGCGCCGTTTCGAAGGCGACGTTTGCGTCTACGATCCGCTAACCGAGTTCACAAAGCTTTTCGAAGGCGTCAAATCGAAGGCGACTCAGAAGTCTTCGAAAGGCGAAACTGTTGAGGAACGTCTGAAGAATCACATCATTGATGGTGAGAAGATCGGGTTGGAAGACGAATTGCGACTCGGACTCGAGAAGTATTCCGCGCTCGACATCATCAACAACATACTGCTCGACGGCATGAAGGTCGTCGGGGATCTCTTCGGCAGTGGACAAATGCAATTGCCTTTCGTGCTGCAGTCTGCTGAAGCGATGAAAAGTGCTGTGCGCTTTCTCGAACCCTACATGGAAAAGAAGGGCGGCGCGACTGCGAAAGGAACGATGGTGCTCGCAACTGTCAAAGGTGACGTACACGACATCGGCAAGAACCTCGTGGACATCATCCTGACGAACAATGGTTACAAGGTGCTCAATCTCGGCATCAAGCAGCCAATCGATAGCATTCTTCAGGCGTACGACGAACACGGCGCAGACGCGATCGGGATGAGCGGCCTGCTCGTGAAGTCGACTCTAATAATGAAAGAGAACCTCGAACTGATGAACGAGCGCGGCATCAACGTACCGGTTGTGCTCGGAGGCGCCGCATTGACGCGTCGTTACGTCGAAGAGGATCTGAAGTCGCTCTACCACGGCCGATTATTTTACGCGCGCGATGCGTTCGCCGGTCTTCACACGATGGACCAGTTGGTTGGTGAAGAGGGACGGGGAGACGCGGAGACGGCGGAGACACGGGGACGCGGAGATGGAAGTCGCCGAGGATGTGGAAGACTTGATTGGTGAAGAGGCGAAGCTTGGTATTCGAAAGCCTGCACGCCCGCGTGGCATGAGAGCGATTGGCGACACGACGCACACCACTGGTTCAGACGTGAGTCGTGAAGTTCCGATTCCCGAGCCACCGTTTTACGGCTCGCGCGTGGTCGAAGACATTAAGCTCGACGATGTATTTGCGTTCATAAACGAGACTGCTCTCTTCAAGGGTCAGTGGCAATTCAAGCAGGGCCGGACGCCGGTTGATGATTATCAGTCGCTGGTGCGAGACAAGGTGCGTCCGATATATGAAGAGCTGAAGGACCGGTCGAAACGCGAAGAATTGCTCGTGCCGAAATTGGTTTACGGCTATTTCCGTTGCCAGTCAGAAGGAAACGATCTGATCGTTTACAACGAAGACAAAGAAGTGAGATTCACTTTTCCGCGGCAGCCGGCTGGAAAGCACTTGTGTCTCGCCGATTTCTTCGCTTCGCGTGAGTCCGAAAAGATGGACGTGGTCGCGTTTCACCTCGTTACAGTAGGGCGACGCGCGAGTGAGTATTCACAACAGTTGTTCAAGGCCGATAATTACTCCGACTACCTCTATTTCCACGGCCTTAGCGTCGAAAGCGCTGAAGCACTTGCCGAACTTTGGCACAAGCGGATTCGCGAGGAGTTGGGAATAGCCAATGCTGATTCTCCGGATCTATCGCGCCTCTTTCGTCAGGAATATCAAGGATCGCGATACAGTTTTGGTTATCCCGCGTGTCCCGATCTTGAAGATCAGCAGAAGCTTTTCGAGTTATTGGACCCTTCGCGCATCGACGTCGAACTCAGCGAAGAGTTTCAACTAGAGCCAGAGCAATCGACTTCGGCTATTATTGTTCACCACAGACAGGCCAAATACTTCTCGATTGAGTAAATCTCTGTGCAACCTCTGTGTCCTCTGTGTCTCTGTGGTTAAATAGTTTGCGAGTGGAAATAACCACAGAGACACAGAGGACACAGAGGTTGCACAGAGAAGAGCTCGGAGTCCTAACGCCCTTCGAACGATTTGCTTTTCGCTTCGTCGGACGCATGAATCGCGGCGCCTGGAAGCGATTCTGGACGTGGTGTCAAAGCACGCTCGGCGCCGGTTGGATTCATCTTTCCACTTACAACATCATGAATGTCTACGGCCTCGAGCACATCGAGGCCGCATCGCGTGATAGACCCCTCCTGCTAGTCGCCAATCATCGCTCGTTCTTCGACATGTATGCCGTGTCGACGGTGCTCTTTCGGACCACCAGTTGGCGCAAGCAACTTTTCTTCCCGGTGCGTGGCAGGTTTTTCTATCAATCGCCAGTCGGGATGCTTGTGAATCTAATCATGGGATGGTGGTCCATGTATCCGCCGTTCTTTGCGACCGGCGATCATCCGATTCCCGAGAAGCGAGCTTTTGATAAATACTCGTTTCAAGTGCTGACAGAACTGGCACAAACTGGACCAGGCAACGTGATCGGTTTTCATCCCGAAGGAACCCGCAACAAGGGTGATGATCCGTACTCGTTTCTGCGAGCGCAACCGGGGGTTGGGAAGTTGATCATGGAGGCACGGCCTCAGGTGATACCCGTATTCATCGCGGGGCTCTGTAACAGTTTACCGAGACAGGTGGCGCGCAACTGGAACCGGGAAGAAGTGATTCGGATTCACTTCGGACCGGTGCTCGATTTAGAGGATCAACTGCAAAAACCGGATCGACTCCGGACGCATAAAGAGATCGCGGATTTTGTGATGGAAAAGATCGCGGAGCTCGGCGAACGAGATCGGTCGATGCAACTTAATCCGAAGGTTACAGAGATTCCACAGATAGAACATGTCGGTAGTGATCGTTAATCCATCGTCGGCGGGCGGTAGCACCGGTGAAGCGTGGCCGCAGATCGCGAGTGACTTGCGCTCGCAATTCGGCGCGTTTCGCGTTTGTTTCACTAAGAAACGCGGTGATGCGGCAGCATTGGCCGGCGAAGCTGCGCGCAAAGGAGCGAAGTTAATCATCGCTTGCGGAGGCGATGGAACGGTCTCGGAAGTCGCTAACGGCATCCTGTCGTCGGGAAAAGACGCTGAGCTTGGAATCGTGCCCAGCGGTACTGGCGGCGACTTCAGACGAACGCTCGAGATACCGTCGCAGAGTCGTGCAGCCGCAAGAGTTTTAAGCACCGGTCGCACTGTAAAGATCGATGTGGGACGAATCTCGTTTGTCGATCACAATGGAAATGAAGCGATGCGGTATTTTGTGGGTGTCGCATCCTGCGGGATGAGCACCAAAGTCATCGAGCGCGTAAAAGCCGAGAAGATGTCGTTTGCCGCGTCGTTATTGCAAACGGCAATGCGTACCGAACCAACCCGGCTTGCGGTCCAGCTCGACGATTCTCACGAACGCCATCTCGTCGTGCTGAATCTGTGCGTCGCGAATGCGCGTTATTTTGGCGGCGGGATGAAGATCGCGCCTGACGCCAAACTTACGGATGGCAAGTTTGATGTTGTCGGCATCGGCGATCTCAGCGCACTCAAGCTTTTCACCAGTGCGCCGCGAGTTTACATGGGTTCACATCTCTCGATGCCGGAGGTGAGTCACGCGCTGGCGCGCAAAGTTAGTGTTCGATCAGCCGATCGCTCGTTGGACGTCGCATTGGAAGTCGATGGAGAACTTCCTGGAAAGCTACCGGCAACGTTCCAGATTATTCCTGAGGCACTGCGTGTGAGAGTTAACGGCTGATGGTGTAAAAGGTCGATACCATACCGACCTCATACCGTATGTTATGATGACGATTAGCTCATGGATGACAGACGATCTAAACCCCGACTAAGCGTTCATCTGGATGCGGTCTGGCATGGCGAAGAGGAAAAGCACTCCGCCCGCATCACTGATCTTTCCGAGGGTGGCTGTTATCTCGATACCGTGGGAGAGGTAATGGTTGGAGAGATCGTCGCATTCCGCGTGCTCTTTCCTGACGGCGACTGGCTCTATCTTGAAGGTGAGGTGCGGCATCACCGGCACGGAATGGGATTTGGTGTTCAGTTTGTCGATCTAAACGAAGAACAGACGGAGAACCTTTCACGTCTGCTCCAAATCGCGAAAGAGGCGGGACCAGAGGCTCCAGCGATTTCGGCAGACCTCGTCGAAGACTGAGTTTTCCGAGTACAACTCTGTGGTCCAGGTAGAGAACTCCCCCCCGAGATCCTCACCGTGCAGGCCCGCCCAGCGAGGCGTTCGATACAAGCAACTAATGGCAATTCAAGGCACTCTGCAAACAATGAGTTTGACTGACCTGCTCCAGTTTCTGGCAGCAGGAAGAAAGTCAGGTACGTTGAAATTCGATCAAGGCAAGATCACAAAGCAGGTCTACTTCAAGAAGGGAATGATCGTCGGCTCGAAGTCAAACGATCCGAGAGAATACCTGGGCCAGGTATTACTCCACTACGGAAAAGTCGACGAGATTCAGTTGAAGATCGCGCGAGAACTGCAACGAACTTCCGGCGGCAAGCTCGGTGAGGTACTCGTCCAGCAAGGATTTCTCGGTGAAGACGAAGTGCTCGAGATCCTAAAGACGCGCACACTCGATGCCGTCTACGATCTCTTTCTTTGGAATGAAGGCGACTTTGAATTCTACGATGAGGAACCGCTGCCGGAAGATTTGATTCTGATCGAAGTCGAACCAACCAACGTGATCATGGAAGGCATTTACCGGATCGACGAATTGGCCCGCTATCGCACTCTGGTGCCGTCGGATCGCAGCATACTCGAACTCAATGCGGGATGGACGTCGTCGCTGAAACTCGGAAAGGAGTTTCGGCAGATTATCTTTTTTGTCGAGAAGCGCATGTCGGTCGCAGAGATCTGTTATCACATGCACGCGTCTGCGTTCCATGTTTACGGTCAGCTTTATACGTTGATCAGCGAGGGGATTGCTCGCGTTACGGGTGAGTTGCCCGAAGAAACTCCTCTGCTCGTTTCGGACGTCGAAGATTTGCCGGAAAGTGTTACTGAGATGGTCTGGTCGGCAGAGCGCAAACTCGAAAAGGATCCGGAAGCTGCATTGCTGATCATCCAGAAAGCTTTACAGCAACAGCCGAATAATCCGGAAGCGCAGTCGTTGCTCCCACAGGCTGAAGAAAAGTACGTCAAGCGCGTTTATGAGAGCGGCGGGCTCTCGCCAAAATCCATCCCCCGTTTGCTTATTTCGCCCAGTGACATGACTAACCAGCAGATCGATCCACAGGAAGGGTTTGTTCTTTCCAGAATTAACGGTGCCTGGGACATTCAGGCAATCCTTTCAATCTGTCCCTTTCGCGAAGCCGATTGCTTGCGCATGATCAGAAAACTGATGGATCGTGGAATAATAGGCTTGTAAAGTCGAGTCGCTCCTTCCTCAAACTTAAGGAGATTCCATCATGTCAGAAGAAAACAAAGCCCTGATCCTGCGCTGGTTCGAAGAAGTTTGGAACCATGGTAACGCTGATGTCATTGCCGAATTGTTGGCCGAAGACGGCGTGATTCACGGCCTCGTCGACGCGAATGGAAACCCGGTGAGCGGCCTCGAGGCCTTTCACGAGTTTCATAATCAATTTCGCGGTGCGTTCCCGGATCTCAATGTGTCAGTGGACGACGTAATAGTCGACGGCGATCGAGTGGTAGCTCGTTGCAGCGTGCGAGGCACGCATAGTGGCGGCACCCTCGGGTTTGCAGCCACCGAGGCGCCAGTTCAGTTCGACGGCATTGCGATAGTGCGAATTAAGGACGGGAAGATAGTCGAAGCCTGGAATCAGTTTGACTTCCTGCAGATGAATAAGCAACTGGGAGTGCTTTAGCTTCGTCGTCAAACAGAACCGTGCGCGGTTGCGCCGGGTAAAGTTCGGCCGCCGCGCTTGGTTGGGTCGATTGACCCGGCGCTACCGCGCTCGGTTCTGTTGTTCTGATCACGAAAAACCGCCGCGCGACCGGATGGGCCAGGTTGCGCCACCGTGAGAGAGCGCGTTCCTTCACGACTTCAAATCCCGCGAGACTAAACGTCCTGCGCCAATCGTGTTCTGCCTGAAACGTGCATGGTCCAGTGCGGCTGCGCCATTGCCGATCGTGTGTCCAGCAAACTGCGCGGTCCCACCAGATGGACGGTATGTCTTCGTAAATGATTGCAAGACCGCCGTCGCGCAGCACTCTGCTAACTTCATTGAGCACGAGCCGTGGATCTTGCGCGTGATGCAGAACATAGCAAAGCAGCACCGCATCGAAGCTCTGGTCCTGAACGGGAAAGTGACGTCCATCGTAGGGAAGGTAATTGATACGCGCAGCGGTGCTCGGGCCAACGTCTAATCCGACCACTGTTGTGCCCAGAATGCTCTGGAGATGATGCGCGATGAAGCCGTTGCCGCAACCCACGTCGAGCACGTCGGCGCGCGGAGGAAGCACACGCGCGACTTCGAGCGCCATGTCGTATGCTCGTCCAACTTTTCGTCGTCGCCGCATGCGGTTGAAGCGGCGTTTGATGGTTGCGGTTAGACTTGTCACCGCAGCTTACGAGTGCAACCGCGGTGCCTCGACAATCGCAACGCGCGGATCTGATAGATCGGCTGGAAAAACGCATTGGGCAATCAACTGGAGTAAATATATGTCGCAAACTTTTATTGACAAGTGAAGCAGGCCCGGTTTGAAGCAATCTCTCACGCAAAGACGCAAAGGCGGAAAGCGCTGCCGCGTTTCTAAAGGTTTTCTTTCCGCCTTTGCGTGGGAGATCTTCTTTGGCAAAATGCGAGTATGACTAAATTCCTGATGACTGCTTTGTTATTGACGCAAACTCTTCCCGCCGGTTACTGGCCGCTCGAAAAGAGCCAGCCGCTGATCGATAAGACGCAAACCATTCGTCTATCGCCCGATCTTTCGAAACTGAGCGAGGGAGAGCGCAAAGCCGTCGCGAAGTTGATTGAAGTCGGCTATATCTTCCAAAAACTCTATGAAGAGCAGCGCCATCCGCAAGCGCTCTCGGGATACCAGGCGCTCGAGCAGCTCGAAAAGAAAACAGGGTCGAAACCGGAGACGCAGAACCTGTTGACGATCTATCGCCTGTTTCAGGGTCCGATCGCGACGACACTCGACAACAAACGCGAACCTTTTCTTCCGGTTGATCCATTGAATCCTGGGAAGAATGTGTATCCCTGGGGTATCACCAAAGAAGCGATCGATGAGAAGCGCGAAGATCTGCTCGACTTGCGCACGGTAGTTCGTTCCGCGACCGCAAAAAACATCGAGCAGGATATTGCCAAGCTCAACAAGTACCCCGCACTACAAACACTGCATCCGAAGCTGCTTGCGGAACTGAAGCGTCAGCAGCCTACCGGTGTGTACAGCGTGCCTTACTCCGTCGCGTATGCGGACGATTTGATGAAAGCGTATGGCCTGCTTAACGAAGCGGCTGATGCAGTTGAAAAAGACGATGGGGAGTTTGCGAGATATCTCCGCAATCGCGCGCGCGATCTGCTGTCGAACGATTATGAGTCGGGCGATGCGAGCTGGATCACAGGACGCTTCAAGAACCTGAACGCGCAGATCGGTTCATACGAGACTTACGACGACGAGCTATTCGGTGTGAAGACTTTCTTTTCGTTCTGCCTGTTGCGAACTCGTCCGGAGGAGACAGCCGCGCTGCGACAGGCAATGAAAGGTATTCAGACGCTCGAAGACTCGCTGCCATACAAGAACCACAAAAAAGTTCGCGAAGACATTCCGGTTGGGGTCTACGACGTGGTTGCAGACTTCGGCCAATCGCGTGGTGGAAACACCGCGACGATTCTTCCGAACGAAAGCTATCTCGCGCGTCGTTACGGCCGGACGATCTTGCTCCGCGCAAATATCATGCGCGATCAGAATATCTTCGAAGGCGTTTCGAAGACGCTTGTGGCGGCATTAGGCGAGCAGCAGGCAAAAGAGTTAACGCCCGACGGTAACTTCTATCGCACGCTCTGGCACGAAGTGGGCCACTATCTCGGTGTGGACCGCACGAAAGACGGCCGCGAGCTCGACGAAGCCCTGCTGGACAATGCGAACACGTTTGAGGAAATGAAGGCTGATCTTGTTTCGCTCTTTGTAGCCGAAGCGCTGCACAAGCAGGGTTACTACACCGATGCTCAGTTGCGGAGTGTCTACGCCGGCGGCATTTTGCGCGTGTTGCAAAACAATCGTCCTCGACGCGATCAGCCTTACAACACGATGCAGTTGATGCAGTGGAACTTTTATCTCGAAAACGGCTTACTCAGTTTCGATCCGGCGACGAAGAGGTTGAAGGTCAATTACGCAAAGTATCACGAAGTCGTCGGCAAGTTGCTGGAGCAGGTGTTGGCGGTCCAATACGAGGGTGACAAGGGCGCTTCCGACAAGTTTATCGATCAATACACGAAGTGGGACGAGAACCTGCACGGCGTGATCGCCGCGAACATCAGGGCACAGCAGAAATACCGGTTTAGAGTCTTCAAATACGCCGCGCTTGGAGAGTAAATGTAGGGGCGGCCCTCCGTGGCCGCCCGTGCGTTATTGCCTCAACGACGGGCGGCCACGGAGGGCCGCCCCTACAATGGTTACTTCGTGGCCTTGATCGCTTGCTGCGCGATATCCAAATAGATCTTCAACCGCACCTCCGGGGCGCCAATTCTTTCGGTCGTGGCTTTCGCGCGCTCGAAGTTTATTGCAGCCAGGTGGCCGAGCACCGACGACATCTGGCCCGCCACGACCGCTATCGGACTGCTGTTCTGCAAATCGAGTTCCTCGCCTTCGTAATACTTCTGTCCAAACCCATCCAACGTACGCGCAGCCGCGGTTAGATCGTTAAACTGTTCGACGAGCGGGTCGACGATCTCGAACGAACGCTTCACGTCATGCCGGGAGAACGCGCGAGATAGCTCCAACAGCGCAAACATCTGCTCCTGATCTTCCGCTTGCACTGACGGACTCAACAAAGCCCGTGCTTGCTCGAGTAGACTCAGTATCGTCGCACGCTTGAGGCCCGATCCCATTTGAAGTGCAACCTGCGATAACAGTTGCGCACGCTCGCGAACGTTGCGAATCGCGGCGAGGATTCTTAGCACCTCCTCGATCTTTCCCTGACTCAGCGCCTGATGCATCTCTATTTGACTGAGTTGCGAAAGAGCGTTGTGGCGCATCGATGGACTGGTAATACGCTCGTTAATGATTTGTCTGGCGCCGGCGAGGTCATTCTTCTGAGCTTTGTTGTAGGCGAGCTGAGTGTAATTATGCTCCTGCATTTCAACAGGCATTTTCCCAATCGCTTCAACTGATAGCTGACTGGATTTGCCATCCAGAACGGTTACGTATTGGCCTCCGGCGAAACGCTGGTTACCGGATTCATTCAATTCCGCCAACTTTTTGTCTACTGACGCACTCCCGCCGGGAATGAAGGTGTCGAGCTGTCCAAGGGTTTTGAGCGCCATCAGCATGTTTACGGCGATATCTCTCGTGTAGTCGTACGATTGCCGGTTTGTTTGCGAATACGACAACGCTTCATCAAGCAGTTTTTGAATTAATTCTCTTACTCGATCGTGCGTCAAGAGTGGTGAAGACGGCTGATTGTTACTCGATTGTGACCTGACTCGCGGCGAGTTAACTAACCGCAGGAGACTCACGGCAACGTGGCCGGCCTGTGGTTGCTTCAAAAGTTTCTCGTTGACGAGTTTGCTTGCGATCTCGTTTGCGAGTTCAGCGCCCAATTCCGGATCTTGCCGTGCGAGCTGTGAAAGCGTACCAATCAGATTTGGGGAGTAACCGTGCTTCAAACTTTGCCGTGCCATTTGCAACGCACGTTTGGGGTTGTTGCGCATGATCTGGTCTGCAATCGCGAGTTCAAGCGCATTTTCCTGAGTTGAATGTTGCTGTTTGTCGAACGCGTCCGCGATTAGTTGACTGGTCGAGTGCAGAAAGTTAAGCGCTGCTTCCGGATCGCGCTCCGATAACGATTGGATGATTTCGTGGCGGAGTTGGACGATTGTTCCGCCGGAGAAATAAAAATCATCCGCAGTGAGCGTCGTGAGAAACTCCTTAAAACTCACGGTCGCATCTGCGAACAATTTCGACGCTCGCTTTTGGTCGAGTTCCCACAGTAATTCTCCGGCCTGCATCTGCGCCTTGATCCGGGTTCGAGGCGATTTTATCTGCGGAATGAGTGCTTCAATGTCAGTCAGGAGCGCAACGCCCTTTGCTTTTGTGACTTCGACGTTCTGACTGGTCTTTAACTCCTGCTCGGTCGCATCGCGCACTTCGTTGATCTTGATCTGGTACTGCCCGCTAACCGTCTCACGTGAGTCGAGTGGTCCGACTTCGACGCGATAGCTCCCCGCCGCAACTGCAACGAACGAAACGTGCTCGGGACCTTCAGCGCCGTTTGGCGTATCGAATTCACCAAGGCTCTTCCCGGATGGAGAAAACACTTTCACGACTACATCGATACCGCTTTGCTCGACTACCACTTGAATGAATTTGTTCTGTTCGAGATCGATTGTGAACGTGTCAACCTGCCCACTTTGGAGTTTGCGTTCGATCGGAGTGCCCGGCACCAGAGGAGTCTGCGCACTCGCAGCAGAGCAAAGGAAGAAGAGCAGGAGCAGTGTTCGGAGTTTCATGCACCCACCTCGCAGGAATTGAATGAAGTTCGGGTACTAAGACGCCAGGTACCCCGCAAGAGTTCCCTAAACAACCCGGAATTATTTCCCGAAAGCGTTGCTGCCGAGGAAGTTCTCGCGCAAGTAGGCGACCGTATCGTGCAGGGTTTCGCCCGGATCACGTGGCTTAAAACTGAGTTCGCGAGACGCTTTGGAGCAGTTCACATACCAGAAATACTGGGCCATTTCGATCGCGCCGGGTTCAACAGGTGAGGCCATGTCCCACTGTTTAAATAACGAATCGACGAGGTTTGCGCCCGTGATGACGAATCTCGAGGGCAGTGCGATCCAGGGCGCGGAAACTTTCGTCAGACGCTCGAGCCGTCCAAAGAATTTCGAGAACGTCCAGTTTGCGGCGCCAAGCAAATATCGCTCGCCGTGCCTGCCTTTCTTCATTGCGTCTCTGAATGTCTGCGCTGCATCTCGTGCGTCGACAAAACTTACGCCGCCTGTCGGCACTGCACTGATCTTACGCGCCATGAAGTCGAGGATCAGTTTCGTTGAGCTCAAACGATCGTCACCGGGGCCGAGCAACAAACTCGGATTCACGATTACCATTCGCAACCCTTTTCCATGAAAACGTTCGAGCGCCGCCATCTCCTGGTACGCTTTGCTCGCGTAGTAGGGCCAGCGCGAGATGATGTCGAGCGGAACCGGATAGGTTTCGTCGGGAACTACGTCGCCTTCTTTCGTCACGGCGATGGTTCCGCTCGTCGAGGCGAGCACGATTGTCTTGACCCCCGCCGCTTTTGCTGCGTCGCACAGTAGTCGCGTGCCCTCGACGTGAACATCGTACATTTCGCGAGCGTCTTTGCGTTCGCGAGAGACTTTACCGGCGAGGTGATAGATTTCGCTTATACCTTCGACTGCTCGCTTGTTGTCGTCAGCGTTGGTGATCGAACCCTGGAAGGTTTCAACTCCGAGGTCGACAAGCCAATCGGGAATCGAAGTGGCCATGACGCGTACGTCCCTTGCGCCTTCTTCAATGAGTTGTCGAACCAGGTGTTGGCCGAGAAAGCCGGTACCGCCGGTGATGAGGGTCACGGCGCGCTGGCGCTTCTCGATGGCCGCACGGCGTTTCGTGCCGGTGGTCGTCATGCGAGCGGTGCGTTTGCCGGGAGTTTTGGACGGCATGGGTTTTAGTGGATCTTAGCCCGCGTTTAGAGTTCAACCTTTAGGTTGCCTCTGCGCAAAGAGCAACCTAAAGGTTGAACTCTAAACGCGAGTTCAAAACTTTCAGACAGCAACCTCCTCGGCCATCGGGAGCTCCTTCTTTCGCTCGCTCTTCCATTGCTTGCGCAAGCCCTTGGCGTCGAAAGGATATCGCGTGCGATCGCGCAGATTCACGACCTCGTGCCTGACGCGTGCGGCGATGAGCCGGTACGCCTCGGCTCGTGCCATCCCGCGCGTCATCTCCTCCAGTTCTTCAAACGAAAGCAAGCGACCGATACGAGCACCAACATCTCGATTCTTGATGAACGTGGTTCCCTTCGGCATCGCTTCGTAAGTGCCCTCAAGAAACATCGGGAGGATGCCGACTCGCGCATGTAGTGCGAGATATCCGACCACGGGTTTGAAGTCAGCCAATATGCCGGTGATCGATCGCGTGCCTTCAGGAAAGATCAGAGCGTTGTAACCCTGGTCCAGGAACGAGCGCGCGTGCCGAAGCGACTGCCTTAACGAACCGGTGCGCTCCATCGGGACCAGGTTCGTGAAGTTTTCCATCACGGCGCGTTTGTACTTCGTGTCGAAGAAGTAGTCCGCGGCGGCGAGTGCGACCATGTCCTTGCCGTATTCACCAAGCGCCATCTTTGTCAGACCCATGTCGAGGTGCGAGCAGTGGTTTGCTGCAACGATGAAGTTTGTGTGCGGCGGAATATTTGAGCGCCCTTCGTAGTTTGTCCGCAGGAACTGATCGTAGAGGAATTGCTGCAGGAAATCGCCGGCCTTGGTACCGGCTGTGCGCACGAATGAAGGAACGTAAATCTCGTCGTCCTTCTTGCGCTCATCCGTTCGCGATTCCTGTTTGGACGAAGCACCGGATTTCCGACTAACTACAGTCAAAAGCTCTTTGACGTCCTGAATTTCATTGAATCGTTCCGGTGCAGAGATCGATCCTCCGGCGCCTTCGATCGCAGTCGCCAATTCGACAAACATCAAACTGTCGAATCCAAGATCGCTCAAACGCGAATCGATCGAGACCTCCGATCGCGGACGGTTCGCGACTGTTGCAACCGTGTCCAGCAGCCACATCGCATCCGCATTTGTAGTCTCCTGCACGCCACCACGCCGTCCTGATTTCTCCTTCTCCTCGATCGACTCCATGATCTGGACCACTTCGCGTCGTTTAACCTTGCGAGTCGCTGTGCGTGGCAGCTCGATGTCAGTGAAGTGCAAAACCTTGACGCGTTTGTAATAGGGCAGGGAAGCCGACACTTCGCGGAAGTGCTCCTCCACCAGACGATGCAGCGCCGCGCGCGAGAGTGAGATGTCAAACTCATCGTCGGCCACAACGAGACACGCAACCTTCTCACCAATTCCATCAGGCAAGCCAACAATACTTAGCTCTTTGACATAAGGAGAGTTTGCATAAACCTCTTCGAGCTCGTCTGGATAAACATTCTTGCCGTTTGTATCGACGATGATCTCCTTCGAACGGCCGACGAGGTACAGATTGCCGTCGTCGTCAACGCGTCCGAGATCGCCGGTATAGAGCCAGCGATCGACGAGTGTTTTGCGCGTCGCGATTTCGTCTTCGTAGTAACCGAGCATCACATTTGGACCACGCGCGATCACTTCGCCAACGCCGCTCGGGTCGGGTTCGGAAATACGCACCTCAACACCGGGCAGCGGCTTGCCGACAGTTCCGCTGAGCATGCGATTCTCAGGTCGTGTGACAGTCAGCACTGGTGAGGCTTCAGTCAAACCATAACCTTCGAGAATCGTGAAGCCGAGACCGTGAAAGTCGCGCTGAATCTTTTCACTCAACGCCGAGCCGCCGCTGATGAAATAACGAATTCGCCCGCCGAGTCCTTCATGGATCGGATAGAACAGAACCTGCCCGAAGTTCAGCGGCGTCTGATCGCGCAACCAGGCGTTCGCGCGTATCAGCCCGTCAGCGGTTTTGCCAATCCAATCGCTACGTTCGTATAGCCTGTTCCTGATGCGACGGTGCAGCAGTTCCCACAACGCCGGGACGCCCACCATTCCCGTGACGTGACCGTTCTTAATCGCTCGCGCCAGCGCGTCGCTCGTGAGTTCCGGCAAGTACGTGATTTGCGCACCACGGCTCAGTGGGGTCAGAAAGCCTGTCGAGAATTCAAACGTGTGGTGCAGTGGCAACACTGACAGCACGCCGTCGCTCGTTGTCATGTCAAACACTGACGACAACATCGACACCATGCTCGTCAGGTTGCGATGCGAGAGCATCACGCCTTTCGGTTGGCCCGTCGTACCCGACGTAAAAATCAGCGATGCGACACTTTGCGCGGTTACGCGCTGCGGCAGCATTGCGATGCGCTCGTCTTCGATCTGTTCATCAGGCAGCGCGAAAACGTCCTGGTAGGTCCATAAACGAGCGGAGCCCTGTTGATTGAGTAATTCCTGTAGATCGGGATGATCGTTGAGAATCGCTTCGCTGCAAATGATTCCCGCCGCGTTACCGGCTCGTGCGAAGTTGAGTATCTCTGCCGTCGAGCTTTCCGGATCGCAGGGAATGCAAGTCGCGCCTGCCTTCAGCACGCCGAAGTACGTCATGCCCCACTCGGGCGCGTTGCTGCTAACGAGCATGACGCGGTCGCCCTGCTTGATGCCCTGGCTCGCCAGGAATCCGGCGACGCGCGTCGCGAGCTCGCGTAGATCGGCGTACGTGTATTGCTCCTTGCGTCCATCGCGCTCGATACGCATGGCGACGCGTGTTGCATGACGCTTGGTTGAAGTTTCGAACAGTTCGAGCAGGTCGCGATACGTGTAGATGCGCTTCGGCTGCGCTCGCATCTCGTCTTCGAGCGTAGGAAACACCCACTTCGTGAGTCCCGGCAGGTGAATGTTGAGCCAGTAGTCGTACCAGTCAAACTTTTCAGGATTCCATGTCAGAAGCGATTGCTCGTCTTCACTGATTCGATCGAACAGTGAGCGTATGTTGTCAGAGCGAAACACGTATGCATTTTCAACCGTGAAAGGACGAAACATGTCGAATGCTTCGGTAGTTTCGCGCGTCAGCTCTTCAACACGCTCGACGCTGTTCTTCACGATATCGATTGCTTCAGCGATACGACCGCCGCCCCACTTCGGTCGCACACGCTCGAGCAGCGACGACGCTTTCTTAGCAGTCGCATTGAACATCGGCACGGACGTGTTTTCGAATTTCGAAACGGTGACTGGCCGTGGTTCCATCCGCGCGGCGATGCGGTTCAGAATCTTGACGCCGGTCTCTTTTTCTTCAAAGTGCCGACGCTTGTCGAGTCCGCACAGCCCGATGATCCGTTCCATGTTGTTGGCGTTGGCGTCCCCGGTTGCTGCCTGGAAAACAAGACGCGGTTCTTCGACGCAAGCCTGGGCAGAGACCGCAAGCATCACCGACGCAACCTGATCCACGGGCGTAATATCCAGAATCAGTTTTGGATCTGCCGGAATCTGCGTTTGGCCTTTGCGAATTAGAAAGATAATCGGCGCAGTTGTCGTAAAACCTTCATTCCAACCCGGAAACGGATACGACATTGCCGACTCGACAATGCTCGGTCGCACGATGCTGCGGACCATGTCAGTCTCGGCGGCTACGAGTTGCTCGCCGAGAGACTTCGTGTAGGTATAAATGTTGGGCCAACCCCAGTACGCGGCTCGTTCGACTCCGAGATCGGTTAGACGTGTACGCGTCCAGACTTTACGTTCACGCGCGACGGCGAGTCCGAGAGCGTCAGGATCGTCGATGTCGCGACCTTCTTCGTTGAGTCGTTTGCGGGCGAGCTCACGAAAACGCGCGGTCATCATTGAATCGCGCGCTTCGTCTCTGACGCGGTCGGCGAGCTTCGCGCAATCTGCAATTTCCTGGTCCACAGAGAACTGGATGCCTTGCATATCCGGTTCTCGGCGGCGTGGGAAGTAGCCGATTACGGGATCGCTTTCCCAAACAGCACCGGAACGGTTGCCGGCGACGAAGCACGTCGAGACATGGACCAGCGCCGGACGTTTCATCCGGCGCGCAAACGCAATCACGTTTTGAGTGCCGACAACGTTCGTGCGCAGACCGCTCTCGAGTGTTGGATTGAAAGTGACGTTGCCGGCAGAGTTGATGATGACGTCGATGTCTTCGGCGATTGCCTGCGCTTCTTCTTCAGAGTAACCGAAGTTGACCTCTGCGATGTCGCCGCCTTTGACGATTACTTTGTCGTTAACGAAACCTTCGAGAGCGGTGCCGTAACGTTCCCGCAGTGGATCGAAAGGCGGCGCTGTGATGATGTTGTTCCAAAAACGATTCTCCGACTCCTCCTGCGAACGCGCGCGCACTGTGAGATAGATCTTGCCGATGTTCGGAAAGCGATGGAGCAACATGCTCAGCGTCACCTTGCCGAGAAATCCGGTGCTTCCAATAAGGAAGATCTTTCTATCGCGATAGATTTCGGTCGGAGAGAGCTTCATCATGTCAGTTCAAATCATTGGTCAATTATCATTTGACATTTGTCAACTGTTATTTAATTTGGAAGCCGAAGGTCTTCAAATAGTAAATGACAAATATCAAATGATAATTGACCAATGATTCCTTTTCTTCCTATTCCATGTCCGCGATCCCGATCATCGGCTGGTGCAGCATCGTAATCTCTGCGGAGTTGCCCACGTAGCTGCGCGCCATCGCGATTGCCTCAGTCAAATTGTCTGCTCGTTCCCATCCGAGTATCGCCGGAACGTGCGCGTTCTCCGCCCCCGCCGCGATCACCCGTCCGACGTGTTGCCGCCCGTTCTCGCCCCAGTACCACATGAAAAACGGGTGCGCGCCGTGATATGCATTGCCCCGACGGTACATTTCGATGTAGCTCGGATTGTTTGCAAATTCCTGCTCATACTTCTCGCGCAGTGTAAACGCGTCACGCGTCTCCGGCAGCAGTCGATTGAAAAACTCGATGTAGCTCGGATGAAAATCGTGATCGAACTCGTCAAAGCAGGGATGATGGACGATCATCACACCGCCTTTTTTCAAGAGCGGCTTATTGCGATAGAAGTTGAAGTGATATCCGAGCGCCATCACCTGGACCAGTAACGGATTCAGGATGGAATAGACGTTGTACGGCGAAATATCCGGAATCCCCGTGATCAAAATGTCACACTGGCCGCGGATCGGAATCGCGTACTGCTCGAAGCCTTTCGCCACGATCTTCTCGTGCACCGGCTCCGTTTTCCCTGCATGACACGCAATCATTTCGTACTGCGCAGGACGCGAGTGCAGAAGCTTCCGGCGAGCCTGCCGCGGAAGCTTGCTCATCGTATAGCGCATCGCTTCAAACTTCATGCGATCGAAGGCGCTGAAATCGTCTTCGTTGCGCAGCAGAAAATCCATGTCAGCGCCGTACATCTTATTGTTGATGGCAGTCTCGATATGAAAGACATTCAGGTGCTCGTCGACGATCTTGCCAAGTCGCACGCACTTCCGATTCAGCTCGGAACGCGCCGGATCCATGTAGCTGTCCGACTCGCGAATTGTTTGTGGATCGTGATGAGCTCGCAACGACTCGTAGTCGCAAAGTCCGACAGCGACCGATTTGTGACCACCGTCCATCGGGACGAAGTTGATGTTGACGTAGATCAGCAGGTCGCTTTCAGCAGCACGTCGATTGAGCGTCAGCGGCTCTTTGTGTCTTGTCTCGCCAATCTTGATCAGGCCGTCAGGCCATTCAGCGTCGTGGTTGTAATAACGATCGGGGTAGTACTCCGAGAATATTCTCGGCCCAACCATGCGCTTCATTTCCCACTCGGTCATCTTCCGGTGCAGAGAGTTGGCGATGATGATGTGAACGTCGTCCACTCCGTGTCCGGCAAGCATGTCCAAAACGATTTCGAGAATGGTTTGACGGATGTCAGGCGTCGCCATCGGCGGAAGTGGCAGGCTGATATCGTCGACGGCGACCGTCACACGCATTCCGGGCTCGAGTTGCGCGAAGAGTGGATCGCAACCAAGCGGGTGATTCAGCGCGTAGCGAATCGCGGCTTCACGATTAGGCAGACCCTTGATCGAGGGATTCGGGTAGAGAACCCTTGTTCCAATCGGAATGTCTTCGAGGATGAAGTCTTCACCCGAAGGCATGATGCGCGGCGCGCTGTCGCGATCGATGTAGACTACGGATTCGTGCGTCTTTCGTCGGAGTTGAAGTGCCATCGTTTTAAGCCACGGATTACACGGATTACTTTAGATTTAATATCGGCCAATCGTGATGAAGCGCTGTTTGTCGCAAACGCATATCGGGGTTAATGACTGCCGGGTGTCCGACGATCGACAACATCGGCAGATCGCTCATGCTGTCAGTGTAAGCGTAAGAGTCGCTCAGGCTGATACCTTCACGTTCGCTGTACACTCGAATCCATGAAGCCTTCGTCGCCGCAGCCATCACCGGCGGCAACAAGCGGCCGGTGGCAATGCCGTTTACAAACTCGAGCCGGTTCGTGACGTAGTCCGTAATTCCCAAATGGTCCATCAGCGGCTTGACGGACAGGTCCAAAGCGCCGGTGATCACCACCTGCCGGAGTCCCAGTTTTCTGGATTTTTCGATCAACTCGTAGGTGCCAGGGAAGACTGCGGGCTTAATCACGTCTTCGAACAACTCGTGCGCGAAGTAGCGCAGCCTGTCCTCGGATTGCCCCTTGTAACGCTTGAAGTAGAGGTCGTTAAAGACTTTTCGGCTATACTGGTCCGTGACTGCGAACACCGGAAGGCTCAGCAACGTGGTGGCGCTTTTCGTGAAACTGGCCATCAAGCCTTGCTGGCGACGCGCGTAAAACGACAGCGTGTGGACCAGGTTGGTGCTTACTAAAGTACCTTCGAGATCGTAGAATGCGGCTCCAGCCAAACTCTCCTCCTGAACGGGAAGCCAATATACCGTAATCGGCGGCATTTGGATAACCGGAAAGCAAAAGTATTACAAACTGTATGGTGACGCTAGACAATCGGAGGCAAATTGGTGCTAAATCTTAGGAAAAATCAGGAAAAACTTGTTTCAGTGGTGGTTACATTAGCGGCGTTTTCGGCGGTTTTGACTGGCGTTGCGTGTGACTCGGCCACGAACGAGGTCCCGACAAAGATTGATCATGGCGATGCGAAGATGGCGGCCGAAAGAATCGCCGAAGCTGACACGCTTTACGAAGGTCGGGAAGACCTTCAAAAGGCCCGAGTGGCCGTCGCTTCGTTGCGGCAGGCGCGGACGGCCGATTATGGAAACTACGAGGCCGCCTGGAAGCTTGCGCGTGCGAGTTTTTTCGTTGGCGACCGCACTGACGATAATTCCGAACGAGACGACCTATTCCGGGAAGGAACCGAAGCAGGGAAGGCCGCAATCCAGCTACAGCCTGATAAACCCGAAGGTCATTTTTGGTTAGGAGCAAACTACGGAGGCTCTGCCGCGCACAGCACCATCGCGAATCTCTCGAGTTTTCAGGACATCAAACGGGAGATGGAAGCGGTTTTGAAGATTGACGAGAGTTACCAGGGCTACAGCGCGTATCTCGGGCTGGGCCGCTTATACCTGCAGGCGCCGACAGTGCTCGGCGGTAACACCGGCAAAGCGATTGAGCACCTCGAAAAGGGCGTCAAGCTAAACCCCAATCACGGCCTCATGCGATTTCATCTCGCCGAGGCTTATGCTGAAAGCAACCGCGATGCAGAGGCGAAGAAGCAAATCGAGGCCTTGATGGCTTTGACTCCCGATCAAAAACACGCCGCAGAGCACAAAGACGCTGTTCAGAAAGGGAAAAAACTCGTGGACAAAATTGAATCAGAACGACGGTAGCCACAAAAAAAGTTTAGCCACACAAGGCACAAAAGTCACAAATGTAAAAACTCATTTTGTGCATTTTGTGCCTTTTGTGGCTACCGATTGGTAAGGCGGCGGATCTCTTCGAGGGTGCGCTTATGCTGCTCCAATTTTTGACCGGCCTCGCCGAGTTTTCCTTGTGAGGTCAAACGTTGGTAGTCCTCAAATTCCTGGATCGCTCGAATAACGAGCTGCTGTAAATTTTGACCCGGGGCAGGGGACGGAGACGGCTGAGCCCCACTTGGCGTTTCCGGACTCGGCTCAGGAGTCGCAGTTTCCGTGGCAGCCCCACCAAAGAGCTTAGTCATCGCTTCCGCAAACGTCAGCCCGTACACCAGTTTTTCCTGCGTCGCCAGCACGACGAGACGCAGCTCCGGCATCGGACTTCGTTCGGCTTGCAGGTAGATCGGTTCGACGAACAGCAGCGAACGTCCAATCGGTATCACTAACAGGTGCCCTCGGATCACGCGCGATCCCTGCTGGTTCCAAAGCGTGAATTGCCCCGCGAGCTCAGCATTCTGATCGATGCGCGCTTCGATCTGAACTGGTCCGTCAATCAGTCGCGACTCGGGGAAGTTGTAAGCCAGCAACTTGCCGAAGTTCTCGCCATCGCTACGTCCCGCCATCCACCCAATCATGTTGTTTCTGTTAGCGGGCGTGAACGGCAGGATCAGCACGAACTCATTCTTCTGCTGCTCACCCGGCAACTGCATCAACACGTAATAAGGATCGATTGGTCCACTCTGTCTCTTGCCTTCGCGGTCGATCGTTACGTGTTGGGCAACACTCCAAACGTCCTCGCGCTGGAAAAGGACTTTCGGATTCTGCGTGTGGTAAAGGCTGTAGACTTCACCCTGCGCACGTACAAGCGTTTCAGGATAACGAACGTGCGATCGCAAATCGGCGGGCATCTGATTCGCGTCTAAAAAGAGATTTGGAAAGATGCGACGGTAAGCGTTGATGATCGGATCCCCGGTGTCGAATACATAGAACCGAGCGGTGCCGTTATACGCATCGATCACGACTTTCACGCTGTTGCGAATGTAGTTGAGCGAGTTGTCGCCTACACTGTGATGCGTCGAGTAAGGGAAGTGACCTGATTGCGTGAAAGCATCGATGATCCAAAACAGCCGGCCTTCATTATCAATTACGATGTACGGGTCTTTATCGTAAGTGAGAAAAGGCGCGACGCCGTTGACGATATCACGGATGTTGCGGTTGATCAGTACACGGCTTTCGCCCGTCACATCGTCCGAAAACGGAAGTTTAGAAAGATCGCCGACACCCCACGCGATCAGCATGCGCCGGAACCGGTTTCCAATTCTAATCCCACCTGTTCCCTCGTACGTCGTGTAAGTGTTTGTATCGCCCTGCGGGTAATCAAACTCATTCTGGTTTGTTTTTACGTAGACGAAACGATCCGTGAGCTCACCGAAGTAAATCTGTGGACGTGTGACCTTGATGTCGCTTGCCTTCGACTCCACCGGCATGTTCGACAAAACAAACTGCGGCAATCCTTCAGGAGTGAAGCCGTTCGCGCTGTTCATCGTCACGCCGTAACCGTGCGTGTAGATCAGTCGCTCGTTGATCCAGTTGCGAGAGGAGGCGGGCAGTTTTGAATCGTTGATCTCTCGCGGCGCAACCATCATCTGGCGCACCTTGCCTTCAACCAGGTATCGATCGACGTCCACGTCGGGATAGTCGTAGTAAATGCGGATTGCCTGAATCTGCCGGAGAGTATCCTGAAGCGCGCGCCAGTCCCACAAACGAATGTTTTCGATGCTCTCACGATTGCTGCCGAGGTCGGCAGTATTGATCGAAGCTTCAGCGTCAAACTCGCGCAACTCGACCTGATCCAGTCCAAAACCTTTTCGCGTCCATTCGATGTTGTGACCGATGTAAGTTGATTCGCGATCGAGCTCGTTGGGCTTAACGATAAAACTCTGGATGTACGACGGAATGAAAACAACCCCGACGACGTAAGTGACGATCGGAAGTGCGAGAGCGATGAGCAACAAACTGAAACGCCGGACCGCGAAAGCATTAACAAGCAGAATGATTGCCGCGACGATGAGCACTATGCAGACGATAAAAAGCGCCGGAAGCGTGTACTGAGCTTCAGTGTAAGTCACTCCCGAAAAGATTTGATGGTCCTGCCACAGCAAAGGGAAGCGCGAGAGGTACGTTCGCCAGCTCAACGCCAGGAGAAACAATGCCAGCGCCACACACACTGCACGAAACGCAGCGCCCGATGACCATCGCACGCTTGGCTTGAGCACAGTTTGAGGCAATCCCAAAAGCGAATAAGCGAGAGCGGCGCAAAGTATGATGAACGTCACTCCCAGCAGCCACGAGTTCAGCACGTCGTAAAGCGGAAGCGAGAACAGGTAGAAGCCCAGCGACTTTCCGAATATCGGGTCGTGTGTCGCGGTCGCGGGCTGGTACCAGAAAAGCGCGAGCTGACGCCAGTGCTCTTTCAGTTTAAAGCCGTAGATGAGGCCGAAGAAACCGGCGATCACCCAGCCAAGTGGACGAATGAATTTTGCAGGCGAAAATTGAAACGGCTGGTTGTTGAGAATGATCGTTCGTTTCTCAAACGCATATGCGCCGAACAGTCGTTGGAAGAGTAAGAAGACAGCACTCAGCAATAAAGCAGTGAGTATTGCTGAGCCTGCAAAGAGCGCCGCTTTGACTTTGAAGATGTACCAGTAAACAGAAGAATAACCGAGCGAGTCGAACCAGAGAGCCGACAGGTAAATTGAAATGATTCGCGAGAACGAAAACAGCAGGATGAGTCCCGCTACGAGCAGCCAGATTTTCAGACGACGGCGCTTTGGTGGTCCTACATCGATCACCTCCGCGTCTGTCACTCTCTTTGTCATACGGGTAGGATACCTTTTTGTGACTTGTGTGGCTATAATCGCTGACTGATGCTCACGCCAGACACAGTTTTACAAGGCCGTTATCGCATCGTACGCCAGCTAGGTCAAGGCGGCATGGGCGCCGTGTATGAAGCGGTCGATCAGCGCCTCGATACCACCGTTGCCCTCAAAGAAACGCTGTTTACGGAGGAACGTTTACGAAAACAGTTTGAGCGGGAGGCTCGCCTCCTGGCACGCCTGCATCATCCTGCACTGCCGCGAGTGAGTGACCATTTTTCTGAAGGCGACGGGCAGTTTCTCGTGATGCAGTTTATTCCGGGCGATGATTTGTCGGAAATGATGACTCGCAAGCGTGGTCCATTTCCTGCCGATCAGGTTCTGACCTGGGCAGATCAACTGCTTGATGCGCTCGATTATTTGCACACACAGGATCCGCAGATAGTGCATCGCGACATCAAACCTCAAAATTTGAAACTGACATCACGCGGACAGATCATTCTCTTGGATTTTGGACTGGCGAAAGGACAGGCAGGCGAAATCTCGCGCATAACTACGTCGGCAAGCATCTTTGGCTACACGCCAAACTACGCGCCACTCGAACAGATTCAGGGTTTGGGAACCGACTCTCGTAGCGATCTCTATGCACTTGCCGCGACGATTTACCACTTGATGACCGGAGTAAAACCGCCCGATGCTTTGACGCGCGCGGCTGCGCTCGTCAACGGCCAACCCGATCCACTGTTGCCTGCGAGCCAAGCTGATCCGGGAATCGAACCGCAAGTGGACCACGTGCTCGGCAAGGCGATGGCGCAAAATCGCGAACAGCGATACTCGAGTGCGGCCGAAATGCGCAAGGCGCTTCAGGGCGGCGCGCACGCGTCGACGATCGTGGACCGAGGTGAGGCTCAAACGATGCTCTTTCCACCTCCGCCGTCGACGGTTGCGGTTCCGACTCAAACAGTCGCAACGCCGCGGACTACGGCCGCGGGTGAGACGACGGTTGTGCGGCGTTCGCGATCGCGAGTTTTGCCGATTGCTTTATCAGCCGCGGCGTTGCTGCTCGTGGCGTGTGGCGTGTTGGGTTTTTATCTACTGCAAGACCGGAATGAACCTGTTAATCAAGTAACTATCGCGCCGTCGCCGTCCGAGGTTCCTCAGGCCAGCCCTGAAAATAGTGTCGCGCCATCACCCGAGGTGGATGACAACCAGCCTGATCCAACTCCAAAGAAAGAGGAACGAGCGAAGCGTGAGGAAAAGCCGCGAGAGAAGTCTGAAGAGGAAAAGGATCGTGATGTAGATGACGCCGAAGCACATAAGGAAACGAAAGTAGAGGTCGAGGTCGCCACACCGGATGTGCCGCTGCCACCGGGGTACGTTGGACCGCCCCCGAGGATTCAGGTGAAGCGTTTGCCGGACGGCACTGTCATTCGCACGTTCCCAGATGGCACGCAAATCATCACGACGAAGCAAGGCATGCGCGTTCTGGTTACCAGGGACGGCGAGAAAAAGATTCTTAATCCGCCACGCCCAAATCGGCGCAGGCAGGCGCCGGACTCAGAGCCACCCCCAGCACCAACACCATAGTTGAACTCTGAACCCGGTTAAAAAGTCGGGTAAAAAAAGTCGAGGAGAGTGTGATGTCGAAGTTTAGATCCACACGTGTCGGTTTTGCACTGATTGCGGTTTGTGCATCGCTCGCAATGCTCAACCCGGCAGATATTTCCGTTGGCGCAAATGCAGGACGATCAGTCGCTCCGAATATTCGGATAACTCCACCGGCGCCTGTCTTTGACGCAAAAGAGCGAATCGCCGAGTTGGTTCAACGCCGACAACGTGTGGCTGAAAAGATCGGTCCGCACTCGATGCTGGTGCTGTTCAGCACGGAGCCACGCATTTATTCGAACTCCGTCAACTATCCGTATCGCCAGGAAAACAACCTTTACTACCTGACGAACCTGAAGCAAAAGAACGCAACGCTTGTCTTGCTTCCCGGCAACACGAAGGTTCGCGAGATTCTTTTTCTGCCGCGTCGCAATCCTTTGACGGAGACGTGGGACGGTCACATGTACACCGCCGAGGAGGCGTACGAGCGCTCGGGCATCAGAGAGATTTGGGATTCGAGGGAGTTTGAGCCGTTCATCGGGGCATTGCGCAACCGCCAGCCTTACCGGCCACAACCGGACAAGGTTTTCATGTCGGACCAGCCTGCGACTACAACACTCACAAACGATCACGGTTATGCTGCGCTCTTTGACGCTGCCGCAAAAGGTGAGGCAGGAATTTTCATGCTCGCTCCGCGCGAGGAAAATAGTCGTGAATACAAATACGAGCAACGCTTCGCGGTTGATTGGGCCAAGACCGCATCCGGTTACAGCATCAAGAACGCCTGGCCCATTTTTAGCGAAATGCGTTTGGTGAAGTCGCCGATGGAGCTGCGCATCATGCAGCACGCGATCGACATCAGCATCGAAGCGCACCAGCGATCGTGGGCCGCTGCGGGAAATGCGAAGTGGGAATACGAAGTCGATGCAGAAGTTGCTTACACGTTCAAGCTCCGAAACGCCGACAACTGGGGTTACCCCGATATCGTCGGTTGTGGTCCAAACGCGACAACGCTTCATTACAACGAATCGCAGGGACCTGTGAAGCAAGGTGAGGCGCTCTTGATGGACGTCGGCGCTGAGTACGACCACTACACTGCCGACATCACGCGCACGTTTCCAGTAAACGGAAAATTCTCTCCAGCACAGGCGACCCTCTATCAAATTGTTTACGACGCGCAGGAAGCAGTTGCGAAAGCGTCGAAGCCGGGCGCGACGTTGTCAGACGTAAACCGCGCTGGAACGGAAGTGATCAAAGATGGACTGCTGAAAGTCGGGTTGATAACGGATAGGAATTCGAGCCAGCACCGGATCTGGTTCATGCATGGAACGTCACACTGGCTGGGTATGAACGTTCACGACGTCGGCGGCGGAGCGAAGTTCGTTTCGGGAGTCGTGTTCACGAACGAGCCGGGAATCTATGTGCGTGTCGATGCACTCGATTACATGCCGGGTGGTTGGAACAAGGACGACTGGGAAAAATTCAAGACCGCGGTTAGACCTGCGTATGAGAAATACAAAGGGATCGGCGTAAGGATCGAAGACGACCTGCTGATCACGGCTGATGGTGTGCGATGGATGAGTGAAGCGCTGCCGCGAAAGATCAACGAGATCGAGGAATTTATCGCGAAAGCCCGACGGCCGTCAGAGTAAGAAAAATCATTGGTCATATATCATTTCACATTTGTCAATTATTATTTGAAGACCTCCGGCTTCTGAACAAAATGACAATTGACAAATGGCAAATGATATATGACCAATGATTTGGTTTTAATGAGTTCTGAAGAATCTTCGTAGCCACCCTGAGAACCACCTCAGGGCTGTTCGAAAAAACCCGTGTTGCGGAGGTGGCTCACCCACCTCCGTCTTTGCTTCAGCACCCAGAGACGTAAAGAACTGAGTGGCCATCATCTTCGCCGTGCCTTGAATCATTCGTTGGCCCACGCTCGCGATTGTTCCACCCACCTGAACATCACCAGAATAATTCACCTTCGTGCCGTGTTCTGTTTGTTCGAGATCGAGATCACCCGAGCCTTTGAGAAATCCCGGCGTGCCCTTGCCGTCAACTACGATTCGAAGATGTTCAGGTTCGCGCAGATCCTCGAGACGCGCCGTCCCGTTGAAAACCCCTTTGATTGACCCAACGCCGGCGCGAATAGTCGCAGCGAATATGTTGTCGCCTGTTCGTTCGAGCCGTTCGCAGCCGGGAATGCAGCGCTGCAAAACCTCCGGATTGACAAGAGATTGATAGACGCGTTCTCGCGGCGCCTCGAGTTCGTGAGTGCCTTCCAGTTTCACTTGACCTTCGACTTCGCGGCCTGAATTGCTCTGCGCGTGTGTACCTGCGCGAGGTGACAGCGGTAGTCACTCGAAGCGTATAAATCCGAGTTCGCATCGATGCCCTCACAAACGTGTGTTACTGCCGATGCGATTGCGTTATCGTCGAGGTTCGTTCCCGCAAGTGCGGCTTCGACAGCCTGTGCGCGATAGGCTTTCGTACCGACACCAGTCACTCCAATCGCCGCTGACTGGCACGACCCATCGTCGTTCAAGACGAGGTGAGCGGCGATCCCTACGACGGCGAAACCGGAAGCCGGATGTGGAACTTTCTGATATGCCTGTCCGAATCGTCCGGTTGGTTTTGGGATGCGAATCTCTCGCAGGATCTCTCCGGGCAGCAGGGAAGTCGTGAGCATATCAACAAAGAAGTCTTCAGCCTTTTCTGTACGTTCGCCGTTTGGACCAACCAGGACGAGCTCTGCTCCGAGCGCAAGCACTGCGGCGGGCCAGTCACCCGCGGGATCCGAGTGCGCGACACTTCCGCCGATCGTTCCTTTGTTGCGCACCTGAACATCGCCAATGCTTCTTGCACACTCGGGCAACAGCGGGCAGATACTCTTCAATAGATCCGACGATTCCAACTGGTAGTGAGTCGTAGTCGCGCCGATCAGAATCTTATCGCCCTCTTCGCGAATGTACGCGAGCGACTTGATACGCGCGATATCTACGAGCACCTGAGGCTGCGCCAGTCGCAGCTTCATTGCCGGAATCAGACTGTGGCCGCCCGCAAGGATCTTCGGCGCCGTCGAGATCGCTGGCGAGTAACGACAAAGCTTCTTCGAGAGTTGCGGGGGCCTGGTAATCGAATGGTGCGGGAATCATTATTTATCTCCTCTGCTGATTCGCGTTCGTCTGCGTGAATCTCCGGCTTCAATTTCCATTGATTATGCGCCACACGTTTTCAGGTTTGATCGGCATATCGAGATGCTTCACACCAAAGGGCGCTAACGCATCGACAATTGCGTTAACAATCGCGGGTGTCGCGCCGATCGTGCCTGCCTCACCGACGCCCTTGACGCCGAGTGGGTTCACGGGCGAGGGAGTTTCAGTTCGATCGAGCTCGAACTCGGGAATGTGTTTCGCGCGCGGCACTGCATAGTCCATCAACGTGCCGGTCAATAACTGTCCCTGCTCGTCGTAAACCACTTCTTCATACATCGCTTGTCCAATCGACTGAACAATGCCGCCGTGAACTTGTCCATCGACGAGCATCGGGTTGATCACTCTGCCGCAATCATCGACCGCGACGTAGCGCAGAAACTTGATATCGCCCGTATCTCGATCGACTTCGACAACTGCGATGTGCGTGCCGAAAGGAAACGTAAAGTTCTTCGGTTCAAAGAAGTAAGTCGCGGAAAGTCCGGGCTCTGTATCAGGCGGTAATTCCTTCGCGATGTGAGCCGCGAGCGCGATTTCCTGAATCGTCAAACCCGTGCGCCCTTCGGTCTGCGGTTCCGGCAGTGCGCCTGCGGGCGCTTCAGCAACAGGCACCACAGGTTCTGACGTTCCAGCCGCGGCCGCTGCGGCTGCCTGGCGTGAATACTTGCCGCCTTCGAAAGAAACGCGTGACGCGTCGGCCTGAAGTATGTGGCTGGCGATCTTGTGTGCTTTCTCTTTTAGTTTCTGCACAGCAACGAAAACCGCCGTGCCGCCAACCGCAGTCGCGCGGCTGCCAAACGTGCCGATGCCATACTGAACCACGCCCGTATCACCGTGAATGACCGTGACGTCGTTGATGCTGACGCCCAATTCATCGGCAACAATCTGCGCGAATGAAGTTTCCTGTCCCTGGCCGTGAGGCGACGCTCCAGTCAACACAGTCACTTTTCCGGTTGGCTCGATACGGACCGTCGCACTTTCCCAACCACCGGCAGGCATCGCCTGAGATGGACCAAGCGCACAGATCTCAACGTAAGTCGAAACGCCAATACCGATGAGCCGTCCTTCCTCGCGCGCCTTTTTCTGCTCTTCGCGAAGACTCGCATAGCCGGCGATCTCCTGCGCCTTGTTTAGTGCAGCCTCGTAGTCACCACTGTCGTAGTCCAAACCCGTTGCAGTGTGGAATGGAAACTCATTTGCTGCCGGAAAGTTTTTCCGGCGCACTTCAGTAGGATCAACACCGAGCTCCAAAGCGACAAGGTCCATCGCCCGTTCGACGACGTAAGTCGCTTCAGGACGGCCGGCGCCCCGGTAAGCGTCTGTGGCCATCTTGTTAGTGAAGCAACCGGTGATGTTCATTTGAATCGCGGGAATCTTGTACGCGCCGGAGAGCATCAACCCGGTCAATGTTGGAATCGCCGGCGTGAGCAGTTGATGATATGCGCCGAGATCCGCGAAGACGCTATAACGCACGCCGAGCAGACTGCCGTCGTTTTTGAAAGCGACTTCAATGTCGCCGAGCTGACCGCGCCCGTGAATTGTCGCCTGCATATTCTCGCGGCGCGTTTCGATCCATTTGACTGGTTTGCCAAGCTGCATCGAGATCCATCCGAGCAACGCTTCTTCGGCGTAAACGTTCAACTTCGATCCAAAGCCACCGCCGACTTCAGGAGTGATCACGCGCAACTTGTTTTCAGGAATGCCGATCATCAATGCGACCTGAGTTCGCATCAGGTGCGGTATCTGAGTCGAGGACCAGATCGTCAGTTCCTCTTCACCTGGAAAATACCGCGCGAGCACACCGCGTGGCTCCATTGCGATCGGTGCGAGACGTCTATGAAGTATGCGTTGTTTGACGGTTCGTTCGGCTGCGGCAAAGGCTGCGTCGATGTCGCCTTCACCGGAGGTGAGCTTGTAAGCGATGTTGTCGCTGAACCCATCGTGGATTACTGGACCACCGGCCGCCGCCTGTTCGACGTCAGTAACAACCGGCAAGTCTTCGTAGTCCACCATCACGAGGTCCACCGCGTCTCGCGCAGCGTAACGATCAGTGGCGACTATCGCCGCGATCGGATGCCCGACGAAGTAAACCTTGCTTGTTGCCAACACGCGATGATCGGGAACCTTCAACTCAGGCAATGCGCTGGCGCACGGCACGGGTCCAATTTTGGCAACGTCCTGCCCTGTATAAACAGCCACGACGCCAGGCACTGTCAGAGCAGCCGAAGTATCGACGCTATTGATCTTTGCGTGCGCATACATGGAACGCACAAACGCAACGTGCAACGTGCCGGGTAGGGCGACGTCGTCCACATAATGTGCGAGGCCTTTGATTAGTCGGGGATCCTCGGTGCGCTTTATTCTTCGGCCAACATAACTGTCTGTCATTGAGCACCCGCTTTCTTCGCCGCGTATTGCACGGCTTCAATGATGTGCTGGTAGCCGGTACACCGGCACAGATTGCCTTCCAGGCCGTGGCAGATCTCTTCGCGTGATGGATTGGAATTGCGTTCGAGCAATTGCGCGGCAGTGACGATCATGCCGGGCGTGCAATAACCGCACTGCAATCCGTGTTTCTCCCAGAATCCTTCCTGGACGGGGTGAAGTTCTCCATTCTTCGCAAGGCCTTCGATAGTTGTAACTGAAGAACCGTCAGCCTGGACGGCGAAGACAGTACACGACTTAACTGCCTGCCCGTCGAGCATGACCGTACACGCGCCGCAAAGCGATGTTTCGCAACCGACGTGTGTGCCGGTGAGCTCGAGAACGTCTCGCAAGTAATGAACGAGCAACATGCGTGGCTCAACTTCGTCGCTGCGGGAGACACCATTCACGTTCAAATTGATAGCCTTTTTCATGAGCTACCTCACTTTTGAAGTATTTAATTGTTGAGAATTATTTCTGACGAGCGAACTTCTATGCCAACTCGAAGCGAAAGTCAATGTGCGCCTAGACCGTCGCTTTGTGAATACGTCGTTTCAAACGGTGAATACTCCGCCTGACGACCTTGAGCTGAGCATGATCGTGCGCGGTGAGAGCAGCTTCTCGTTGCGTTTTTAGCTGCTTGATGCGCGCTTTGATTGAAGCTTTGTCAATGCCGACGACGTCGTGGTGCTCGTGCTTAATCCCGAGCGTCTTGGCAAGCGCCACGACCAGATGTTCCTTGTTCATCTGCGTGTAGCCCTGCACCTCCGGGTCGCTGCTTTTCGCAATCTCACGTAGCTCCGCAAGAGTTTTGTGTTTTAGTTCCTCGAAAGTGTAAGCCATTGAGAGCTCCTATGAAGTTTTACCAAAAATTTGATCGAGATGATGCCGTAGATGGTCCACGTAATCGCGGATCAGGTATTCGAGGGTGGCTGGCTCATCCGGGGGTACGAGCTCGAACGCGATCTGATCGAGAGTGTGTTTCTCTCGCGACTTCGTAAGAATGTCGGGCGGTATGACTGAAGCGACGTGCGCCAGATGCAGGTTGTAAGAACTCCACAGTTGGACCAGGTCGGGCCACGATTCGTCTCGATAGTTTTGCGAACTCACCCAGCCGTCCTGGTCATAGCCGGGAAATACGAGATCGTCAGTGAACTGTGCCCGGACGAATCGCTGATGATTGTTGGTCGCCGAGTCGACTAAATGGCCCAGGATTTCGATCGGCGTCCAATCATCGGCAGATCTGCGACGGCTCTCATCGGGCGTCATCTCTTTCAACCGCGCCGTCGCGTCGACGACGGTCGCACGGAAGTCCGCCAGAAACTGATCATAGCCGTTTGGAGTGGACATTGAAGGTGGATAATAGCGCACTGGGACTCGCAGAGCTATGGTATAGTTTGGTCCCAGTATCGGACCCCAATCCTCGGAGATCTTTTTCAATGAAAACATCTTCCCCCTTGAAGGCCCTTGCCGTTGTTTTCTGCTCTCTCGTATTCACAACGTCAAGTGCATACGCCCAGGAGACTCCAGTTTCATCACAGCACCCGATTTACAAACAGCTCAAAGCTTTTGCGCTCACCGGCGGTGTGATCGATGTCAAAGGGCTGACGCTGAAGAAGGATCGTGTGCATCTCACCCTCGACGGACAAATTTTTTTGAGCGAACCCGTTAACGGCGCGATCACGGGCGCGGTGTTCCTCGGTCAGGGAAACCTCGCCGTTGAAACTCCACCCAGCGATTTCGAAAAGGAAAATGTGAAACGTCTGTTAGGGGTGGATATGATCGCATCGGATTTCACCACCGCTGTTTTCAGATTCACAGACGACACGCTCAAGGAATTCGGACAGCCACCTCGTGACGTCCCTGTTAACGAGCGCGCCCAGAAGCTTGCGCTCGAGACTTACGAACGCACGTTGCGCGAGACTGGCGCAAACATCGCCGCGCGCGTTGCGATAGCACTGTTGAATGCCGAGAAGCCGGGCTTCTTCTTTGCTCAGTTTGACGGAGGCAGACGCGGGCGCTTCTCAGTGATCCTGGACCATCAAAACCGTATTCCGGTTGCAAACTTCGGAATCAACGCGGGTGAGAAGGGACTGATGTGGTCCTACGACACCGACGCGTACAACACGAAAGTGTGGCTGGCGTTTTACTCACTCCAAGACTACCAGCGCGGTACCGTCGCGTACTCTGATGCGAATGATCAGATCGACATCAAAGCTTACCGCATGGACATAGATGTGCGTGATTACAAGGACCGGCTACGACTCAACACCCAGATCGACGCAGAACCTTTGCAACCAAACGTGCGAACCATAATGTTCAGCGTCGGCGAAGGTCTTGGTGAGTACGAAAGCATGCGGTTGAAAAAGCAGATGCGCGTCTCTTCAGTGCGCCGCGCCGGCGTCGATCTTCAATGGGTACAGGAACCATGGGAATCCGGTTTCACAGTTTTTCTACCCGACGCGCTCAAGGCGAAAGAAAAACTGGAGCTGAACGTTGTTCTCGAAGGCGACTTCCTGAGGGATACGGAGTATGTAAAAGACTGCTTCTATCCGCGTCACAATACGAGCTGGTTTCCGCGACACGGGTACCTTGATCGCGCCACTTTTGATCTCACCTACCGGCATCCGAAAAAACTTCACATCGCGAGCGTCGGCGCGCGCCTCACCGAAGAGCCAGACGCAGACGATAAAGACGCCGCGATTTCCAAATACAAAATGGAACAGCCGGTCGCGCTTGTGACTTTTGCGCTTGGTCCCTTCAAGCGCCATACCGACTCGATCAAGTGGGAGAAGGGCGGTCCTCCAACGCCACTTGAATTTAGTTCAGTGCCCGGTGATCTCGCCGCTATCAAAGAGGACTTCATACTGGCGGAGCTTAACAATTCAGTCAGGTACTTCACATCGCTGTTCGGAGCTTACCCGTATCCAGCGTTTGGAGCGGCGTTTCATCCATTTGGTTTCGGACAAGGGTTCCCGTCGATGCTGATGATTCCTCCCACTGATCGCGCGAGTAAGTTTACCTATCAATTCATTGCACACGAGACCGCGCATCAATGGTGGGGCAATATCGTTGCGTGGCGCTCGTATCGGGATCAATGGTTGAGTGAAGGATTCGCCGAATACTCCGGAATTCTTTATACGGGATTGCGCGACAGTCAGGGTGCGAAGAATGATTTGCTGGGCCGGTTGCGAGGGTCTCTGAAGGATCCACCATGGACGCCCACTGGTCCAGGAAAAGGCAAGCTCTTCGAAGTTGGTCCAATTATCCTGGGCCACAGACTTTCGACCGAGAAAACACAGGGCGCATATTCAACTCTGATCTACAACAAGGGCGCCCTCGTGTTGCGCATGCTGCACTTCATGTTGACGGATCCGGCCACTGGTGAAGGTCAACCGTTCTTCACAATGATGACTGACTTTGTCGAGCGTCATCGAAATAGCAATGCGTCGAGTGACGACTTTCGCGCAGTTGCAAACGAGCACTTTGCGAAGTCGGCAATTGGTCGAAAATACGGAATGGCTAACCTGAACTGGTTGTTCTACCAGGCCGTTTATGAAACTGCGTATCCATCGTATGAGCTGCGTTACAAGATGGAAGACACGCCGGATGGGAAAGTGATGGTTTCGGGGACAGTGATTCAGAAGAACGCGCCTGAGAATTGGATCATGGTCCTACCCGTCAGGTTTTCGTTCGGCGAAAAGCAAACAGCGCAGGGAACGGTGCTGGTTCAGGGTTCATCAAGCCCGTTTCAGATCCGCTTGCCAGCACGGCCAAAGAGCGTCGAACTCGATCCCGATCGGTGGATTCTTGCGGAGAGCGTTTCGACCACAAAAGGAAATTAATACGAACTTAAACTGTGATATTTCCGTTTAGGTCACATGCGGCGAATATCCAGATTTCAAATCGCCACTGAAGCAAACCAGCAGCCGCAGCCGGCGCATCACAAACCTCGTATGAGACGGATAATAAAATTAGGCGGGATGTTTGCTGGGACGTTGTTGATACTGTGGATGACGGGTATCGCAGGTGTTATTTCCGATCGGCTAGTCTTCTATGCACGCGTCGCAAGGCTTTACACTCAGGAGCCTGATTCCCGAATTGCGATGCCGTTCCGGGATGTAAACAAACGACAGATCGCTGACACGTGGGGCGCGCCGCGTGGCACCAACCGCAGGCATGAAGGTCAGGATATTTTTGCGCCTAAAGGCACACCGATTCTGTCCGCAACAAACGGTTACATCTACAAGATCGGTGAGAACAACCTCGGCGGGCAAACGGTGTCAGTAATTGGTTCTGGTGGACGCGTTTACTACTACGCGCATCTTGACTCGTACGCTCCCGGTTTGGAAGTCGGTGATCGCGTCTCAACGCGCACGGTTCTCGGCTATGTTGGGACAACGGGAAATGCGCAGGGCACTCCTCCTCATCTTCATTTCGGTGTTTACACGACGACTGGAGCAATCAATCCGCTCCCACTGCTCACTGATAGAACCGCGCCGACCGTCACTCGAGGCAAACCGGCAGAAAACAGAACTCGAAATCGACTCGTGAGTCGAAGAGCGTAACCCGCAGCCTAATTACGCCGAAGGCGTTGGCTAATTTCAGCCCAGCGTTGGCGCTAGCGCCAACGCTGGGATCTAAATCAGAAGCAGTACTAACGCTGAAAGCGTTAGGCGTGTGCGATATAACCCTTTTCAGGGTTCATCAACTATCCGCTGGTGGTCCCCAGGGTTGTCGCTGCGCTCCAACCGCTGGGCTGAAATTAGCCAACGCCTTCGGCGTATTCATCCAAATTCAAGGTGACACACTACTTTTTCGGCGTTTTCATTGACTCGCCCTGCCGCTTCGGTCTATCTTTTCGCGAAAATCTAACGCCCCTGTCCAAAAGGAGTTAACGCATGCGAGTGCGATCAAGGCATCTTCCTCTCTCGATTCTTGCTGTCTCTTTAGTCATCTCCATTTTTCTTTTAGCGCCGCGATCACAGGCGGTTAATTCGCCTCAGGATCCTCCGGCTCCGCCGGCTGGCGCGGCTCCACAGGAACGCCCGGGACGTCCCGATCAGACTCCTGAGCCGAGACCATACGAGCGTGTGATCACAAAGGACGCGAAGACCGACGAAGGCATTTTCAAAGTTCACACGATCAAGGAAAAGGTCTACTACGAAATTCCCAAAAGCGAACTCGGGAAAGAGTTTCTTTGGGTGAGCCAGATTGCCAAAACAACGCTGGGAGTTGGCTATGGCGGTCAGGCCGCGGGAAATCGCGTGGTGAGATGGGAGCGTAAGGGCAATCGCGTTCTGCTGCGCAACATTCTGTACGACGTGATAGCCGATCCGAAGCTGCCCGTGTCGCGAGCGGTCCAGGCCGCAAACAACGACACGGTGATCATGTCGTTCAATGTCGAAGCAATTGGTAAAGACGACGCCGCGGTTATTGACGTCACTAGACTCTTCACGACTGAAGTCACAGAGTTCAGTGCGCGCACTCGTTTACGGGCGCGAGGTTTCGACCCGTCACGGTCGTTTATCGAGAAGACCAAGTCGTTTCCGACAAACATCGAAGTGGAAGTCTCGCAAACTTACACTTCGCCGCCCGACCCGTCGCCCGCTGGTGGTGGTGGACCGCAACCTGCCCCAAATCCGTTTGCGGCGGCATGCGCGCCGGAACGAACGCTACTGTTGTTATGCACTACAGCATGGTGAAGCTTCCTGAAAAGCCGATGATGCCGCGCCTGTTTGATGAGCGAGTCGGCTACTTCTCGATTCGCAAAATTGATTACGGCGCCGATGAGCATCGTGCACCGCAACGCCGGTTCATCACGCGCTGGCGGCTGGAAAAGAAAGATTCGAATGCGGAGCTCTCCGAACCAGTCAAGCCGATCGTGTATTACGTAGATCCTGCTACACCGACGAAGTGGATTCCGTGGATTAAGAAAGGCATTGAGGATTGGCAACCGGCGTTCGAAGCGGCTGGTTTCAAGAATGCCATCATCGCGAAGGAAGCACCTTCAAAGTCAGAAGATCCTGACTGGGATCCGGAAGATGCGCGTTACTCGGTGATTCGCTATCTGCCGTCGACGATCGAGAATGCATCTGGACCACACGTTAACGATCCACGCACGGGCGAGATTCTCGAGTCAGACATTCAGTACTACCACAACGTGATGAACCTGTCTCGCAATTGGTACTTCGTGCAAGTTGGACCACTCGATGCACGGGCCAAGAGACTTCCGTTGCCGGACGACCTGATGGGTGAACTTGTCCGATATGTAATTGCTCACGAGGTTGGTCACACCCTGGGTTTCCAGCACAACATGAAGGCGAGTGCGACGTACCCGGTCGAAAAGGTTCGCGATGCACAGTGGCTGAAGACGATGAGTCATACGCCAACGCTGATGGACTATTCGCGCTTCAATTACGTTGCGCAGCCGGAAGATAACATCCCGGTCCAGTCGCTGATTCCGCAAGTCGGACCGTACGACAAATGGGCGACGATGTGGGGTTACAAACCGATTCCGGGCGCTAGAACTTCTGAGGAAGAGAAGAAGACCCTCGATCAATGGGCAAGGGAACAGGACGGCAAAGCTTACCTGCGCTTCTCAACCGCAAACTCGTTCGGATCCGATCCGGGTGAAAATACTGAAGCAGTCGGCGATGCTGATGCAATCGTCGCCACAGGGCTCGGCATCAAGAATCTGAAGCGCGTGGCGGATATGTTGTTGCCGGCCACGTCTCAACCGGGCGAGCCGTACGACGATCTGCGCGAGCTTTACGAACGCATGCTGGGCCAGTGGGCCACTGAGTTGAATCACGTGACCGCGATTGTCGGTGGTTTCAACTCGCAGCAGAAACATGCCGGGCAGGATGGCGTTCGCTTCGTGATGGTTCCAAAAGAGCGACAGGCGGCGGCAGTGCGCTTCCTGAATGAGAACGCCTTTGCAACACCGTCATGGGCGCTGAAAGCTGACATTCTCCGGCGCATCGAACCTGCCGGGGCGATGTCGCGAGTCAACGTTGCACAGGAGCGCGTTTTGAATTCTCTCTTGAGCAACGCTCGGTTCGATCGTCTGGTTGAGCAGGAGGCGATCGATGGAGCAGTAGCGTATCGACCCGCCGACTTCATGTCCGATGTTCGCAAAGGTATCTGGAGTGAGCTTGACGCCGGTCCAGTACGCATCGATGTGTACCGCCGCAGACTCCAGAACTCGTACATCGATCTACTTTCGACGAAGTTGAATGGACGCCCGGCAGTGGCGGACGACTATCGTGCGTTGATCAAGCAAGAGCTCCGAGATTTGAGTGCGGCAATTGCGGCGGCAACAACGCGGGCTTCGGATCGTCAAACGCGGGCACACCTTGCTGACGCACGCGATCAGATTGCGAAGGCGCTGGATCCGAAATTTGCGCCTCCGGCTGCAACGACACCGACACTGGTGTTTCCATTCGGGGTTGAAAATGAGTTTGGGTTCAACCTTGATTGTTGGGTTGATTACGCGGTTCGTCCCAGGCGGGAAGAATAACAACACAACGGGCGGCCACGGAGGGCCGCCCCTACAGTTGTTGCATACACGTTCATTCGACGAACGGGCGCGTACCGGAACAACTGTAGGGGCGGCCCTCCGTGGCCGCCCGTTATTCGTAACTGAGCGCCTCAACCGCATCCTGCCGCGCGGCACGGAGCGCCGGATAAAGCGCCCCGATCGTTCCGCCCACTAACCCAACCGCCAACGCGATAAGGACCCAGCGCGGCTCGACCTCTATCGTCAAACTCGTCGTGCGCATCACTGCAACACGCGCGATGAGTGTCAGTATCACTCCAAGCGCGACACCGAGCAAACTCACGATGATCGCTTCCTGCTCGATAACCCACGCGATCGCCGTCTTCGACATGCCAAGTGCTTTCAAAATCCCAATCTGTCTCGTTCGCTCAGTCACTGTCGTGTACATCGCAAGCAGAATCACGAGCATACTGATCGCCGCAGCCACACCGACGACAACTTTGATAAATACATTCAACGCGGGAACACCGGTCGCATAGATCTCGGGAAGATCGCGAGTGAAGATCAGTTGGTCATCGGGAAAGCGTTCGAGAATCCGAGCGGCCACTTCGTCCTGTTGTGCCGGATCGTTACAGGCAACGAGAATCGCGGACGCACGACCACCCACGCCTTCCTGTTCCTGCATTGTTTTGAGTGGAATTTTGATGCGGCCACCACCCGGCGGTTCGTAAACGCCGACGATCGTAAATGGACGGTCAAAAAGTTTAACTGTGTCTCCTACCTTAGCCTTCCGCCGCTCTTTCCATTCCGGATCAACGATCGCTTCGTCACCAGATTGCAGTGGACGTCCTTCTCGAATCGAAATTCGCGCGAGAGTCGAATACTCGGCGTATTCGATTCCGTCGATGAGTCGTTGCCCAAAACCAGAGTCGCTCTTATCGACTGTTTGTCCCAGCGGAGTTGCCGCCCTCACGCCTGGGATCGTGGCGATCTCGGCGGCGTGTGTAGTCGGCAATCTGAATTGACCTCCGCCCGCGAGACTAATCGTTCCCGACGCGCGAATCATGATCTCCGCTCCGATGTTTGACTCCCGGCGACCGCGCTCCTCCAGCACGCCGTGTGCGAGGCCGACAGTGAAAACGATGAGCAGAACTCCGACTGCGGTGCCGACGATGCTCACTGCAGTGCGAGCCGGTCTGTGCGCAATATTTGAAAGTACGAGGCTATCCATAAGACGTTGTAAGCGTGGGCTTCGTTCAAGGATGCGGCGCCACGCGTTTGGGAGCGTGCGCCATGTAAGCACGAGGAGGCCGATCGACGTCCAGAAAACAATCGCAGCCTTGCGCACGAGCGCGAGCGCGAGACCGGCTGCAGGCTCGAAGCCCAGTCCTTTTTGAAGAATGACTTCGGTGCCGCCTTCGTAGACTCCGATTGTTCCCGGAATAAATGCAAACGCAAAGTTAATTACTTTCGTGAGCGACTCGATGATGTAAGCCTGAGACACCTGCGCATTAAAGCCAAGCATCTTCAGAGCAAGGTAAACTTCAAGGACGCTCGCCGCATGAGCCAGGAGATTGCAAGCGATCATCACGAAGAACGCACCCGGATGATGTTTGTAAAAGTCGTAAACTTTCGACTCGATGTGATAGATGTGATCGCGTCGTTTAAGAATAACTTTCGGACTCAGTCGCAGTTGGGCCATGCGATCGATGATCCACGTCATCAGCATGATCCGCCGTTTTGCGGCAAGCACTACAATCAATAGTCCCAACGCCGCAACAATCGCGATGATCAAAAGCACTATGTAAACGGGCGTCGGCAGTGGATACCTCGCCAGCATCACACAAGCGCCGCTCAGTATGAAGAAAACGACTGAAAGGTTGTAAAGCAGATTATCGACTACCAGCGCGGGGACACCGTAAGTCAACGGAATACGTTTGCGAAGCAGCGCAACCTTGGTTGCTTCTCCGAGTAGTGGTCCAGTAAAGGTCAGGAAACTGATTGACTCACCACCGAGACGCGCTGCAAAGGCGTGGCGAAATGAGATGCGACGATGTTCGGCGGGAACTGCGGCGCGCATAGAAATCGTGCGCAGGAAGTGGCGCAGTCCACTCAGACCGAGAACGATGAAGAATCCGAATCCGATTCGAAGCAACGCGTCGAACAGCGGCTGGATGCCAACGCGATTGATGACGAATATGAGCAGGCCGAGTCCGAGCAGGAAGGCCAATGCCTGGAGCCAAACCAGAGATCGTCGTCGTGAGTTGTTAGTGGTGGTTTCGGGTTCTTCTGAGAGTTCTTCCGTATCGCCGGCTGCCCAGTTGGCAAACTCTTCTCTTGAATCAATCAAGGCGCTGCACTCACTCCCGACCCGACGCTAACGCGTTACGGTGCTAACCCGGTTAGGGACCAATTCCTTCACTACATGTCCGGGGAACGTTCTGAATCCCTTCTCCCAAAGTTCCGGGACGGGACTGTTATCATCGCGTAAATTTCCGGTTATTGCCAGCAGGGTAGGCACAAAGCTAAGGCTGTCATAAGGCGCATCGATATTAACTGCCTTCGGAAGGTTCGTCTTTGGACCACCTGCAAGCATGAAGACTGAATGGGTGGCTATTCGAAAGAACGAACCGTGATTCCCGCCGGGATTGAAGCCGCGTACGTCGAAGTTCCAGTGATCGTTCGCAACGATCAGCAGTTCAGGCTCAACGATCTCACGTTTGCGACGAGCAAACTGTCTCATCAGACGTTCCTGCTCGCTGAGACTCGGGTTCGACGAAAGTTTCTCGTTGTGGTGGCGCGAGAGTTCTTCGTGCAGTCCGACGAGTCCATTCGAGTAATGTGTCTTGTGTAGCGCAGCCAGCCATTCGGAGTCCGTATGCCATTCACTAAGCCATGCTGTCCGGTCAGCGCCCGAAACGACTAATTTTGGATCCTCGAAGATTTGTAGCGGTAAACCAGCCTGCCAGCTAATCGTTTTGAACTGCACGCGCCCGCTCGAGTCTTGAGTGAGGTTAGCGATCGGAATATAGCGAAGACTCAACTCACCCTGCGCATTTCGACGAGACAACAGGAGCGCCTGGCGATTCGCGCCGGCACTCACCCAGATCACATCTTCATCAATGTGGCGATCCTCGAGCAGCGGAAGGACGAGGTCGCGCGACAAGCGGGTGGTAATCAGATCGACGGGTCGATTGGTGATTCCGCGTTGCACGTTGTTTCTCACCGAAATGCCATGAAGCAGGGCAAAGTAATCGATGCGGACAAAACTCTTATCGAGGTTAAGAGAGCCGTCGCCGTTAAGCACAAAGCCATCCGGAGCGACTCCAACAACATAATTCTGAAGTTGATAGATCGTGTTGCGCTCGCCCATCGAACTCTTCGGGATCACGCTCGAAAGTTTGATTTTCGATGGCGCGAAAAATTCTGAGTTCAGTGCAAGAAGATTCTGAAGTGCCAGCGCGTACTCACCGTAGGTACGTTGCTCCTGCTGCCAACGGTCGAGTTGCACGTAGATGCGTTTTGCGGCGTCGTCGAGTCCGGCGTCCTGCTGCTCTTTGCTGAATTTCTTCGGTTGCGCTTCCCAGAGCTTGCGTTGTTCCGCTATGGCGCGGTCGAGTGCTGCTAACTCGTTCCGCAATGCCTTCAACTTGTTTTCCCACTCCTCGCGCCGTTTATGAATCACAGCGAAGAACTCGTTCGCTACAGCTTTGCGAACGTCCGTCGAAAGCCCGCCGCTTTGCAGTTGTTGCAGCAGAATGTGCAGCACGTTGAGATCGCTGTCGCGGAGGTGTACTGACGCCCGCTCATTACCGTCAAAGTCGAGCATCGCAGTCGGATAAGTCGTGCTTTCGCCTTTGAGGTAGTAAGTGTCGGACGTGGTAGTCGTGATCAAAGGCACGAGGGGGTTAATGCCTTTGATCGAATAGTCGAGCATGAGACGGCGTTTGGTGACGACGTGATGTCCGCCGCCGGTACGGCTGCCGAGCAGTTTTACCAGGTTGTAGCCCTGGCTATAGATCTTTTCATCGGTATTAAAGCCGTGATCTGAAACGAGGACGAGCGCGGTCTCGTCAGCCAGCGGACTCTTCTGGATGCTGGTCCAAACCTGACCGATGACCGAGTCCATCTGCTTCAAGACGTAAAGGTGCGATTGCAAGTCGTTGTTGTGATGGCCGACGTGATCAAAGTCGGGCATAAACAGATCGAGATAGCGGATCTTTGGATCGTTTAATTTAGTGGTTAACTCCCTGACCAGTTGATCTGTAATGAAGCTTCGCAGTTCGAAACCCATGGTCCACTCGTCAAACAGTTCTTTGGGCGATCTCAGGAAGCGGTTTTGCAGGCCGGTCTGAAGAGTCGAGTAGCGTGGATTTCTCAAGACCAGTGAATACGTCAGGTACCGTTCGTTGTGTGGATAAGCATCGGACAACAGCGGCAGTCCGAGCGCGTCGAGCACTTCAACTGCGCGCATATCGACGCGCGCGCCGACGATACCGCCCACGTACAGTGGCAGAAAGTTAAGATAGTCGTAGGTGTGAAGTGTGTAACGATCGAATTCGACGTTCCCTTTGATCTGAAGGTGTTGTCCGGTTTCGAGCAGAGACCACGATGGAGCAGACAGACTCATGCCCCGGACGTAAAAATTCGAAAGCCGCGCGCCCCGCTGATAGAAGATGTGGTCGATCCACGGAAGAAGACTCTTGCCTGATTGTGAATCACGCTGCTTCACGAGTCGATCAACGAGATCGTGAGGCAGGCCGTCGCACTTGATGATGACGAGCCGTTTTGTTTGTGCGAGCGAGGTGCCGGCGGTGCAGAGTAGGAGAAGAAGTATCCACGCAAAGGCGCAAAGTCGCGAAGACAGAAACTTTCCGCCGCTGGCCATGACTACGGTTGGCCCACGTTAGTTGGTGAACCGCCAACAGTTGCGGCAATTGGCTGGACTCGGGGTGTTACACCGCGAAGATAATCGCTCGCCAGCTCTCGTAACGCCTTATCGACCTCGTTGTTCTGCGAGATGCGAAGCAACTCACTCTTCGCTTTCGAGCTGTGTATTCGCGAAAGGCTATCGAGGCAGGCACGACGAGTTTCGTCGTCTTTAGTCCGCGCAAAAATCTTCGCTGTTGCTGTGGCTGCCGTGCTGCCCGCTTCGGAACCGTGTTCGGCAATGAAATGGAGAGATCGGCGGACATCTTCAAGGTTCCAGGTAATGTCGATCTCAGCGCTCGTCTTTGCAACCTGCTGCAAAAACCTCGTGTGGTGCTGAAGCCGGCGGGCTATATCGAGCCGATCCTCGATGTTGTCCGCGTGTTCTTCACGGTGAACGTACCTACCGAACGTCATCACATTCAAGAGGCGGAAGGCGAGTTGTGCCTTCGAGCCATGCTCCAAAGGCATCATCTCCGCACGGCGATCGCGTTCGATCTGAGCGGCGAGCCCGTTAGGATCTTTTGCATACTCGAGCAGCTTTTCATACTGCGCCAACGCAATACTCGCCTCGGCATTCAGATCGTTCTCAAACGGATTCAATGAAATGGTTTCGAGTCGCCCGCTCACTTCGGATCTCAACTCAGGTTCCATCGACGTGTTGAGCGACAGCAGAAGTTTCAGTTGAGAATACGTGGCCAGGCGCGAAGGCTGATTAATATCGATGCCGCGACGTCCGGTGACGAAATCGTAAACAGTGCGTCCGAGAAAGAACGGCAGATTTCCAAACTTTGAAAGCGAAAGGAAATTTTTCGTCACATCGTTCAGCACGCGCCGCGACATCTCGCGCTTCTTCGGGTTGTAGCTGTCGCGAAAATCGACGAGCAGCATTGGAATCTTCGGATTATCAAGACCGTACAGTCCGAGCGGAATCATCTCAACTACTTCCGCGCCCGGTGTTTCGCTGCCAACCAGGTGGTTCTCGGAATCGAAGTAGCGAGTTTCAACGTAACCTTCCCACTTTAATAGACGCTTGTCAGTCCACGGATTCGCGATGTTCAAAAAGCGTGAGCTGAAACGTGAGCCTTGCTGCTTGATGAGATCGCGCTTCGCAACCCATAGCAGCGCGTGCGTCGCACTTCCGTCAGGCATTAACAGCGGTTCGAAGTAAAGCGATTCCGACTCTGCTCTCTGGCGCAACAATTCCCAGTTGTGTCCGCGTTCGTCACGCGCCTGTGTAGTTTTCTTCGCGTAGTAGTTTTGTAGGTTTGAGTCGTCAACCCATCCGCCAAATGTTTTTTGACTCAGAAGCAGGCGACCCTGAATCGTCGCCATTTCCGCTTTAGATAAAGCTGACTCACCTTTCACGGCTTCATAAAGAGCGAGCACCGAAAGAGCGCGGATGATGTGCGACCTGCGATAGTCGCTGCTGTTTCGACGGTACGCACTCGTGGATGCCTTGATCGGTGTACCGTAAGGATCCAGCAAAATGTTTTGCAAGGCAGTCCAGAAGATCTTGTCCCACACGCCGCTCTCAGGCGATGCAAGATCGAGCGCGGGCGGTGGCGTCTTACTTAACTTGTCTTTGTTGCCGACTCGCGTGTAGAAAAATGGAACCGCCGCAGCCAACCGTTGCTTCGCTGTCGGCCGAGTGTAGGTCAACGGCCAGACGTAACGGAGTCGATTGTTCTCGGCATTGTCGTCACCGAGTGTGTCTCGAAGAATGGACACGAGCGGTATCCATTTGTCGTTTTCTGTTGACTCGATACCATCGAGCTTCGCGTGGACAGTAATCAGCTCCGCACCACCAGGCACTGCAACTCGCTCGAGCCGCAGAATCTGAGACAGTGCTACGCTGGGATCATTTTCCTCAGCAGCGTTCGCTTCTGAGTCATTCAGTCCCTGCGCTCTGGTGATAGTGGGGAATAGCGGCGAGACTACGAGGAGAAAAGCTAAAAAGAAGCTCGCCCTCAGGTGCCAGTGCCTACAGCTTTTGATCATCATCCTTAATTAGTCTGAACACAAAAACGATTCTGGCAGACGGGGAGTTTTTACTGCATCCCTTGAATTACGTTTACTGCACCCTTGGAATACCGGTTGAACGAAAACCACAAAATCTTGCGGTCTAAGTTTTCAACTGCAATACCCATGCCCCTGAAGGGGCTAAATCCAATATACCTTACTCTAGGCTGCTGTGGACCGAATTTGTTTCGTAGCTGTGACAGCTAATGCATTGTAACAGTCCGGGATCAGATGCCGTGGTTTGTGACTCGAGTTGCCGTTCATACATCCTCATAAGACGATTGTTTCACAAGAATTCTTAGCGCGAAGCTGTCAATGTTGGCAGGTGGTGAGTTATTCCTTCGATCCGGATTGTGCGGCGGTTTCGACTTCCTTCGTTTCTTTCGCAGGTGGTGCCCATCCGGTCCGTTCGAGTAGAGGCAGACCAAAGCGAATAGGGACTGCGAAGTTTGAGGCCTGGTTTTCAGTAAAGACCGCAAAGTTGACTCCGATTACACGGCCGGATGGACCAAACAATGGGGCGCCGGATCCTCCTTCAGCCGTTCGTGCGTCGTAAACGATTCTACGGACGTCGAGGTCAGTAATGCTGCCCTGGGTTGTGAGTGGTTGAATACGTTTCGTTTCGGCGAGATATCCGAGTTGAGCCATGGGCGTGCCATATCGTTGTTGAATTCCTCTCGACTCTGCATCGTCGAGTAACGCTAAAAGACGATCTGGACCAGAAGGATAACCCATCATCACGACGGTCTTGCCGACAGCAACAGCATCAGGATCAGTTTCGAGTGGAAGCACCGGAATCGTTTCCGGAATCTTCTCCATAATCAGAGTGCACACCGCGAGGTCGTCTCTTTGCGAAGCGTTTTTGAACTCGAGTTGAATGGCCTGAGTGAAACCTGGAAAGTATGCAATCAGTTTTTTCAGCCGTGGCTGTGCCTTCAAACTGTCGCTAATACTCTGAGCGCGGTCGTCTGCAATCCACGGTTGTGCGATGTGACGATTGGTGATCACAAAGCCTTGTCCGACGTGGAATCCACTTCCTACAAACTCGTATTCCGCGATCGCTGCGTTGCCGTCAGGCGTTAACGCTTCAGGCGCGCCGCTGCTCTGAACTGTGCTGCCACTATCATTCAGTTGCGCTTCAGCGTAACGAAGCGGTCGACCGGTTCCCGCCTCGACGAAATAATAGGAACCAGCTATCAGGCAGACACCACCACCATATTCGCTGCGCAGTTTGACCGCGAGTGAAAGACTGTTCTGCAACTGTTTCGTCGACTGGTCGATGTTGGTTAATTGATCGTTAGTCTCGGAGACCTGATCTTTCATCTGCGTGAGCTGAACGCGTTGCTCGTCGATGAGACGCCGGCTCCGTTGAATTTCCTTGTAGGTCGCGAAGCCCAGGTAGAGCATGCCGCCGACTAAAACAAGCGCGATACCCAAAACCAAAAACTTCGTGCTTGGATTGATCTCACGTACGAGCTCACGCGTGAACTCGCGAAGAAAGACTTTCGCGTCGTCGCGTCTTGCGGTAGCTGCTGATTCTATTGCCGCCGCTTCGATAAACGGCGCGACGACCGGTTCGCGGGGCGGTGGAATCACTGCCGGAAGCGCGCGGACCGGATAAAAGTGGAGCAGCAGATCGGAATCGCCGATCCGAAGTTCGTCACCGTCTCGGATTTCAGTGCCGACACTGACCGGTTCCGCATTCAGGGTGAGCGGTGTTGACAGATCCGAATTGCTGACAAGGTACGACCCATTTGCCCGGCGAAGCTCGAGCAATACTGAATTCGCGGCGGTTTTGGGCAGACTCGAAGAGCGGAGACGCAGGTCACAAGTTTCAGAGGTGCCAATGCGAACGCTATCGTCGGTGAGGATTTCGGTATGCCGGTCGTCGCCCGAGGAGATGTGGATAACCAGGCCGGTTGCCATAAATGTTACAAAGCCATAAAACGTCTACACGAATCGAGCGCCCGGATCCGACCGCCAAAACTCCCGCGCGGTTATCTCCGGCCGCCCTCGCGTCTCATTCTACATGAACTGAGGCGAAACAGTTAACGTTAATAACGCACGCAGTGTTAGCATGAGTTGAAGTGAGGAATCGACCTTGGCTGAAGTTCGTTTCATAGAAGATCGCGATCGTTTGGTTGAGTTGGCACCGATTGCGGCAGCCTCGATCCGGTATCACGTGTTTGTTTGTACGGGGAAGTCGTGTTCATCCGTAGGCAGCGCGGACGTTAGAGACGCGTTTGAGCGCGAGTTGAAGGCGCGCGAACTTCAGTATGGGAAAGCGGCGAAAGGGTGCAATCCGAACGGGTCAGTGGTGTTGACCGAGTGCGGCTCCGTTGGATTTTGCGCGATTGGCGCCGCGGTGATGGTTTATCCGGATGGTGTTTGGTACGCGCAAGTGCGCGCGAGTGACGTTCCGGAGATCGTTGAAGAGCATATCGTGAATGGACGTCCGGTCGAACGCCTGCAGTTGATGAAGATTCAAATGTAGGGGCGGCCCTCCGTGGCCGCCCGTTTATTATTTCCAACGCAACACGGGTTTGCGGGCGGCGGCGGCCTCATCGAGGCGGCCTATTCGCGTGTCGTGGGGAGCGTTTAAGACGAGCTCAGGATTCTCAACGGCCTCACTCGCAATCGCTTTCATCGCCGCAATGAACTGATCCAGTTCCTGCCGCCCGACTGACTCAGTGGGTTCGATCAGCATTGCTCCCTGCACGATCAGTGGGAAGTAAATTGTCATCGGGTGAAACCCGTGATCGATCAACCGCTTTGCGATGTCGAGCGTATGAACACCTTTGCGCGACTGTCGCTTGTCAGTGAAAACCACTTCGTGCATCGGTGAACCGGCAAACGGCTTGTCGTAATCCTCAACCAAACCAGCGGCGACATAACGAGCGTTGAGCACGGCGGCTTCCGTCGCTTCACGCAGACCATCATTGCCATGCGTCAGCGTGTAGGAAAGCGCGCGCAGCATCATGCCGTAGTTTCCGTAGAACGCTTTCACGCGTCCTATCGATCGCGGCTGATTGTAGTCGAGCGCAAACGTTGAGTCGGACGACTTTACGATGCGCGGGACAGGGAGGAACGGCTCGAGTTCTTTCGTGCAGCAACATGGACCAGAGCCTGGGCCACCACCGCCATGCGGCGTCGAAAAAGTTTTGTGCAGGTTCAGGTGAATCACGTCAACACCCATGTCGCCTGGGCGCGCGATGCCGACGAGCGCGTTCATATTCGCGCCGTCCATGTATACGAGGCCGCCCGCTTCGTGAACGATGTCGCAGATCTGCTTGATGTTGCGCTCGAAGAGCCCGAGCGTGTTTGGGTTCGTCAACATCAGGCCAGCGACGTCGCCGTGCGAGCAGAGTTCGCGCAAGTGATCGAGATCCGTAAGACCTTCAGCGGTCGATTTGATTGTCTTGACTGAAAACCCGGAGAGGTGTGCCGAAGCGGGATTGGTTCCGTGCGCGGAGTCCGGAATCAGCATCGTGCGACGATGTGAAGCCGCCGCGCCATCCCGATTATCGAGGAAAGCACGGATGATCATGATGCCCGTCATCTCGCCATGTGCGCCTGCGGCTGGTTGCAGCGAAATACCGGGTAGGCCGGTGATCTCGGCGAGGTGTTGTTGCAGTTCATAAATCACCTGCAAAGCACCTTGTGCGTCTTCCTCGTTGGTTAACGGGTGCAGATTTGCAAAACCCGCGATCCGCGCGACCCGTTCGTTAAGACGCGAGTTGTATTTCATCGTGCACGAACCCAACGGGTACATGCCGATATCGATCGAGTAGTTCCAGGTCGACATGCGAACGAAGTGACGAATCACATCCACTTCGCTGACTTCAGGCATGCCTTCGAGATCATCGTCGCGACGAAATTCCGCGGGGAGGTCGAGCGAGGTTTCATCCACATCGAGAGCAGGGAGGCGATATCCGATGCGCCCCGTCTGTGACCGCTCGAAGATGAGCTGTTCGTTCGGACTGATGTGCGTGGTGACTTTTGAGATGATCATAGCCCTTCAACCAGCGCGTCGATTTGTTCGCGAGTATTGATCTCCGTCACGCAAACAAGGAAATCGTTCGGCCGATCCGAGATAAACCGAGATAACGCTATTCCCCCGTCGATCTCTTTTCCTTTCCCCAGACGCGCAAGCGTTTCCACGGCGTTGTTTGGACCACGCACGACGAACTCATTGAAAACCGGACCGGAGAAGGGAAGCGAATAGCCTTTCAGCTTGCTGATCGCGTTCCTGGCATACGCGGCCTTTTGCGCGCATTGATGTGCGACCTCCTGGATGCCACGTCGACCCATCGTCTCTAAATAAACGGTCGCGGCAAGCGCAATCAGTCCTTCATTAGTGCAAATGTTCGACGTCGCTTTCTCACGACGAATATGTTGCTCGCGTGTCGCAAGCGTGAGTACAAATCCACGACGCCCTTTTTTGTCGTACGCTTCGCCGACGAGCCGGCCGGGAATTTGGCGCGCGTACTTTTCACGCGTGGCGAAGAGTCCGACGTATGGACCACCAAACGAGAGCGGCACCCCAAACGATTGTCCTTCGGCGATAACGATGTCAGCTCCACACGCGCCCGGCGATTTCAACAGCCCTAAAGACATTGCTTCCGTGATTGCTACCACGAGGAGCGCGCCTTTTGCATGAGCCGCATCCGCGAGTGCGGCGACATCCTCAACGCAGCCAAAGAAGTTTGGTGATTGGACGACGAGAGCCGCCGTTTGATCGTCGACTGCTTCCGCGAGCGACTGCCACGACTGGCCCGTTTGTTCGTCAAACTGGACCACCTCGAGGTGAATGCCCGCGTGCTGGACGTAGGTCCGCACCACTTCGAGATACTGCGGATGCGCGGCGGTGGACGCGATCGCTTTCGATCGCTTCGTCACACGCTCAGCCATCAACACGGCTTCTGCAAGCGCGGTCGAACCGTCGTACATCGACGCGTTTGCGACTTCCATGCCCGTCAACTGGCACACGAGAGTCTGGAACTCGAAAATAGTTTGCAGAGTGCCCTGTGAAATTTCAGGTTGATAAGGCGTGTAGGCCGTAAAAAACTCAGAGCGCGAGATTATGTGATCGACGATGGTGGGAATGTAGTGTGAGTAAGCACCGCCGCCCATGAAGCTCGTGCGTCGAGCTCCGGCGTTACGTGCGCCCATCTTCTCGAAGTTATCGAGTAGTTCGATTTCCGATAAGGCCGCGGGTGTGTTGAGCGGCTTTTTTAAGAGCAAGTCGGGAGGAATTGAATCGAACAGTTCTTCAGCCGAACCGAGCCCAATTGACTCCAACATTTCCTTGCGCTCTTCCGGCGAGTTAGGAATGTAGCGCAAGTTTATTCGCTCTCAGCTTTCGTAAAATCTTCATACTCCGCGGCCGTCAATAAACTATCGACCTCGCCTGGATTCGACATTTTTACACGGATCATCCAGCCGCCGCCGTACGGATCCGAATTAACTGTTTCAGGCTCGTCGGCGAGTGATTCATTAATCTTGACCACTGCGCCTGCGATGGGAGTAAAGACTTCTGAGACCGCTTTCACTGACTCAACCGAACCAAACGGTTCATTTGCTGCAAATTCCTCGCCGGCCTTCGGCAACTCGACATACACCACATCACCCAATGAGTCTTGAGCGTAGTCAGTGATGCCGATGATGGCCTGATCACCGTCCACTCTCACCCATTCATGATCTTTGCTGTAGTGCAGGTCTTCCGGAACGTTCGCCATGGATCCTCCATCCTATCGTGTTTAATCCTGTCTCTACTTTGCTCGTTTGTAAAACGGCGTCTTGATGATCTGCGCGGCCACAAGTTTTCCGCGTACATCAACCTGGATTTGTTGGCCGAGGTTCGCATACTCGACAGGCACATACGCGAATCCGATGTTTTTCTTCAGAAATGGAGCGGGACTTCCTGATGTCACTTTCCCGATTTGCTCGCCATCGACAATCACCGCTTGATCGTCGCGTGCTATACCACGATCAGTTACTTCAAATCCGACAAGCTTGCGCTTTATTCCATCTTGTTTTTGACGCGCCAGTGTTTCGCGGCCGATGAAGTCGCCTTTATCCAGTTTGCAAATCCAACCGAGATTTGCCTCGAGCAGCGTCGTCGTCTCATCAATCTCGTGACCATAAAGCGTCAGACCTGCTTCGAGTCTCAAAGTGTTTCGCGCAGCGAGACCGCACGGAAGCACGCCCGTTGGTGATCCGCTGTCGCCGGCATCGAGGATCTTGTTCCACAACTGTTCGGCACGATCAGCCGGAGCATAAACTTCGAACCCATCTTCACCTGTGTAACCGGTGCGAGAGATTACTCCCTCAACACCGTCAACAGTGCCGGGAGTAAAGCGGTAATACGTGATCTCTTCAAGCGGCACTTGGGTTAACTTTTGCAAAATCGATTGCGCGTCGGGACCTTGCAGTGCGAGCTGGCAGTAGTGGGAACTGACGTTGTTCAACTGAACTGATTGGCCCGAATGATGCGACTTGATCCAGTCCCAGTCTTTCTCGGTAGTGCCTGCGTTGACGACGAGAAGCAAGTGATCTTCGGCGAGACGATAAACCAAAAGATCGTCAACGACTGTTCCTTCCGGAGTTGTCAGTGCCGTGTATTGAGCCTGACCGTCGACGAGTTTAGTAACGTCGTTTGAAGTTATTTTGTTAATAAATGCGATTGCGCCGGAGCCGCGAACGTCGATCTCACCCATGTGAGACACGTCGAAAAGTCCGGCGTGAGTTCGGGTGCGCAAGTGTTCTTCGATTGTTCCAGCCGGGTACTGGACAGGCATATCCCAACCGCCGAAATCGACCATACGACCGCCCGATTGCCGGTGGGCGCTATTGAGTGGAGTTCGTTTGAGTTGCGGAGCCGTTGCCGTCAATTTACTCACCACGCCGCGCCAGAGTTAAAGCGTCGCGCTTGTTTTCATCAGTAATAACAAGGTGAAGCCGCAACGTAGCATGCGGAGTGCGGTGCGTCAAGCGGGGTGCGTACTCGTTAGAACATCTCAAGGGAACTGAATACTCAGCAAAAAAACAGATTGGTGTTGCATTGGCCAACTCGATTCAGTTTGGAGAAGTTTGCGGATCACCGCAGTGAAGGTGATCATCCTTCTTACCAGGCCCGTACTCGACGGACATTACCTTACCGCGCTGGATTTCATAGACAATTCCGTCGTTATCATTGATGTAATAAATGACTCCACCAACGTGCGTATCCACTACCTTCCGGAATTTGTTCCGATCCAGTTTCAGGTCGGACCATCGTTGTTTTACTTTCGGATGAAAATGCAAACTTACTACTAGGTTTTCCGCGACGTTCCAACCTCCCCTGCGATCTGGCCGACACGGTCCACTGGAGTACTCAATCGACAAGTTTCCTTCATTGAGTTGATAGATGGCCATGTAGTCTGAGTCATCTCGGCCAAGAAGAGGCCTCAACCTCATTTTTCGTGGACTTTAGAGGTACGATGCTTCGCCCGTCTTGCGCATATGAGGATGTAAAAACAGTCAGCAAAAGCAAACCTAGTAGAATGCTGTTGGTTTTCATATCATTCCCCTGTCGTCGAAGGACAATTCTTGGTAAACAGACGATTAAAATAGGTACTGTTTGTCAGTACATCGTCTGAGTCAGGGAGTGGGTCCTTCTTCTTCTCTTCTGGGTTTAGCAAAGTGAAAGCAGCCTGCGCTAACGGACGATCAGTATAGAAGTCAGACTCGCGGGCATGGTGCATTAGCTCGCTCAGTACGGTAGCGGCGACTGGAGATTATTATCGCAACGCAAGTGAGCATGTTTTTTACTGGCACCGTATTCGACTGAATCCACCTTACCGCTCTGGATTTCATAAACCACGCCGTCCTCATCATTGATGTAATAAATGACTCCACCGACGTGGGTATCCACCACCTTTCGTAATTTCTTCCGATCCAGCTTCAGGTCGGACCATCGTCGTTTTACTTTTGGCGAGAAGTACAAACTTACAACTACATTTTCGGCCACGTTCCACCCTCCCTTACGATCGGGCCTGCAAGGGCCACTTGAGTATTCAACTGACAAGTTCCCGTCGTTAAGATTGTAGATGGCCATGTAGTCTGAATCATTTTGGCCAAGCAGAGCTTCAACCTCACTTCGCGTTGTCTTAAGAGGCACGATGCTTCGCCAGTCTTGTGCATATGAGGATCTAAAAACAGTCAGCAAAAGCAAACCTAGTAGAATGCTGTTAGTTTTCATATCATTCCCCCGTCGTCGAAGGACAATTCTTAGTAAACAGACGATGAAAATAGGTACTGTTTGTCAGTACATCGTCTGAGTCAGGGAGTGGGTCCTTCTTCTTCTCTTCCGGGTTTAGCAAAGTGAAAGCAGCCCGCGCTAACGGACGATCAGTATAGAAGCCAGACTCGCGGGCATGGTGCATTAGCTCGCTCAATACGGTAGCGGCGTAGCCGTTTAGCGAGTGATCAATTACACGTGTGTCGTTGCCTGCGACGGAAACCGGCCTAATATACACCACCCGTTTGTTTCCAATTCTATTGGCTTCCCCGCTGTTTGAGATGTTCTTGAGCCTAAATCCAGCCTGCGCCTGAATGCGATCGAAGAGCTTGAGCGGATCATTTGAAAACGCCGCGGCCTTAGTCTTCACAACGCCCGCAATCAGGTTCTTGATAAACTCCGCACATTTGCTCTTAGGGTTGTTAACGATGTTCGCCACCCTTGCTTTTAGATCCCCTGGTAGAGGCAAGATGTTTCCTTGCAGGATCGACGGATCTGGCAGTCCCTCATCGCTATAAATCAGCGACTCAGTTCCGAAATTCACCTGTTTAAGTGCCTCATCATATTCGGAAGTATGCCTGACGATTGTGTTATTCGCATCGTAAATCACTTCGAAACGACGTCCCCAGCTAACGCCTGTGTTCCGCTTGCCGATGGGCTGCCCGCTCTTTCTCGCGAAATACTCCATTAGCTGAAGAGGGTCTTGCAAGATGACTCCGGCAAAATTCATGAAATCGTTCGCGGGTACGCGGAGGCCGTTAACAGAGTAGGTAATGGCGGGATTCGCTGAACTGTACGAACTGCCGTAGGATATCAACGGCTCGGTGGCGATGGGAACTGAATTAGGGAACGTGCCGGCATCAGCGCCTAAGGGGTCGAGTTCCTGGTAGCCTATACCTCTAACGCTGGCACCGCTCGGATCCCGTTGTTCATAACTTACACTCTCCCCAGCGCCCTCGCCCCAAATCCAGGCGAGTACCGAAGGGCCAGCGTAGACAAACCTACGAATAATCGAGCTATCCTGGTTTATTTCAGCCAAAACTTGTCCGCCCAAAACAGTCGATCGGACGTAGTACTTGGGGTCGGTGATTTCATTCCACTCTTCGTCGCGATGGGCTTCGATTGTCTTGATTTGCCGTCCATCTCCGTCGTAGCTCATTGCTACTGTTCCGTATCCGCCGGTGTCCAGAAAGTTGTTTCTGCCGGCGGCGTCGTACAAATAGGTTTCGTTTCCTTTAAATAAACGTCCGTCAGCATCGTAGTGGTAGCCCTGCTGGCGATTGTTCACGAATATCGCTGACATTGTGCCAAAGTCCGCCCACGTTTTTACTGTTCGCTGGTTCAGGTGGCCGAAGGTGTCATAGCCGTATAACTGGTTGTAAGGCCGGTCATTGGTCGCGCCTTCGCCGCGCGCCTCGGCTCCGGAAAGCGCCGTCTTCAGTCTTCCGACGTGATCAAAACTGTAGGAGCGATCGAATAGATGGTCCATCAGGTCGCTTGAGAACCGCAGCGTGCCGTCGTTGTTGTAGGTATAGGTTTTCGAAATCTGTCCCGAAATGGTGAACGTAGCCGGCTGCATTCTGCTGTTATATGTAACGTTCATCGCGCTGTTATCGCCATACAACATGTACTTGATCGCCCCTGAGGCGCGGTAAGCGATGGCAGAAGCGAAGGTTTGGCCGGTGCGAGCGATGGCGGTCAATCTGCTGGCGGTATCGCGCGTGTAAAAGACCGTCGAATTAAGCGGGTCCGTAAGGCTCTTCAGGTCGTTTGCGAAATTGTAATCATAACTGATTGCGTAATTGCCGACGTTCGTAAAGCCACGGGTTTCAATCACCAGTCGCGACAATTGATCGTACTGGTAGGTAACTGTTCCAACACCATCAATCATCTTGGTGCGGTTACCCACCGCATCGTAAGTAAAAGATGTTGTTACATTGGGCTGACCGGCTAAGGTGTGCGTAATGGATTTAACGAGCTTGCGGTTTGTACCAGCGTAGCCGAAGGTAGTGACTGCACCACGCGCGTCGGTGATGGTGTTGATCGTATCGTCAACGTTATATGTCCAGGCAGTGACGGTGCCATCATTCTGTTCGGGCACGTGTCCTGGCTTTAGCCGGCCGTAGCCGTCGTAAGTCATAGTTGTATCCTGGTAGGTGCCGCTGCCTTCCGGTCCCGCATACTGTCGAATCAGAGTTAACTGATCACGAGCGTTGTAGGTGTTGACGATGGTTGAATAGGCGCTACCATTCTGCCAGTTGAGAATTTCGGTTTTCACTGTCCGGCCAAGCACGTCCGAATAGATCTTTTGCTGCCGTCGCTTTACGGTTCCGGCGTCTAAGGTCCCCTCGTCGGTGAGCGTCACCACTGAGCCACCAGCGCAGCCGCAGCCTGAATAGCTGGCTTCTCTTGTCGTCGCATCGGGATTGGTGGTGATTAGCGGACGGCCTTGCCAGTCGTAGCTCTGCTGTGTGTATAGCCAGCCGGCGACGTCATCACCCGTTGGGATCCATGCCTCGGTGATCTCCGCCGGGTTCGAGGTCTTGATGGCGCGTCCCATCGAATCGTAAATGGTCATCTGTGCGCTGTAGCCGCCGTTGCTGCCGGGATGGTTCGCGGCTGAACCAATGACACGCCCCACGCCATCAACCACCTGGACGGCATAGGCCTCGTCTGCCACGTTATTTACCGTGCTGAAACTCTGCACGAAGTTTGGGCCATAAACGTAACGCGTGTAGGCGCCGTTGTTCACCGTGGTAGCGCGCTCGACTCTGCCGATGTTGTCGTAAGTAATCGTCTGAATTGCGCCCTGTGATTGATTCGCTGGTGGTGGTCCCTGCGTTCGTGTTTGCCCGCCGAAGTCGAAATTGTATTGCAGGGTCGAGCTGAAGCCGTCGCCATCGGTTAGAGTCGTGGGATAAGCAAACGTGTTGCGATTCACGCCGTCAGAGAAAGAATCAGCATACGCGATGCTGGTCTGATGGCCCACTGGATCGATGGTGGATTTGGGTGCGCCCGTGGTGAAGTAGTTGGTATACGTGATCAAAGCCTTCGCGGGATTGACGATGTCCTCCACGTCCCAGCGTGAGACTGACGTGACGTTGCCGCGGGCGCTGAACGAGGTGTTATAAGCGGTGTCGTGCTGTGTAGGCGCTGCCGGCAATGAATAAAGCCGCCCTGGCTCGTCGTAGCTGAAAGCTATCTTGCGCTGCCAACTGGTGATATTCGTCTGGTGAATCGCCGACACTAAACCAATGATGCGCCGGTCAAGATAGGATTGATTCAGATTGTAATCCGTGAGGGTTTCACGGATCGGCGTGCCGGCATCAGCCGCATATTCTTTTACAGAGTAGGGCAGGCCCCATTGCGCATACGGCCCATAATCGATGGTAGTGCGACGGCGATTGCCGCCCGCATCGTAGACGTTGGTTTCGGTGACCCGCGGATTGACTTCGTAACTCACGGTGGTGTTGTCCTGCGTCCACGCGGTGGTGGTCCATTTCTTTTTGACCGGGCCTGACCAAACTTCACTCAAGGTCGTCAAACCCTTCTGCCAGCCGGTGCCGTAGTATTCTTTGTAAACCGTGCCATCCGGCGCCGTCATCCGGCAGGCGCCATCAAGGTCAACCGCGAAGTTAGTGGTCACTTCCGCAGGTACACCATTGAGACTGGTCCAGTTCTCGGCGGCCACGCGTGTGTGGCTCAGGCGCGGAGTATCGGTAGTGGTCGATTCGTACTGGTAGACGGTGTAGAACGGTTGTGTGTTGTCAGCGCGAAAGCGACGAATGACTGACACCTGAGCCGCATTGGTATATTCAAAGGTGTAACGATCGCCATCAGGCAATCCGACCTGCAGCAGCGCTGGCAACTGAGCGTTGTTAGCGGTACCTACGACCTTCAAGCTTCCAAAGCTGGACTGCATGGTGTGTGTGGTCCAGCCAAATGTGGCCCAGGTGTGCGTCTGTCCATTCCATAACTGCGTAATCGATAACAGATTCGCATTGCTGTCGTAGTTGAAGGTGATGACGCGTCCGAGTGTGTCGGTGATGTTTGTAAGCTGACCCAGTGTGTTGTAGTGGATGGCCATGTAGTTACCGTTGCGATCTTTAATTTCCGTACAGCGAAACTCGCCATTGGCTTCGGTGAAACTCAGCCGAGTGCCGTCAGTGGAATGCACTCGCAGCACGCCGCCGTCTTCTGTTAAGCGAAGATAGGATGAATCTGCAGCGTCATAGATGTTCGACGTGTTTACCTGACGCAACTCGACGCGACGACCACCTCCGGTGATCATGAGATAAGCATTTTTTCCGGTTTGAGTGTCGAAAGCCTTGCGCTGCACGGTGGGAAAACCAAGGCGAAAGCCAGGACTCGGAAAGCCGCTGTCTTCGTCGAAATAGATGTAAGGACCAGAGCGGGTCCAGATCATCGAGGAATAAGAGAGTGCAAGACCGAGATCGAGTCCGGCACGGCCCGGTAAACTCAACAGCGACACACTCCAGCTCGTGTCGCGCGACAGCATCCCATTGCCGGGCTGGTTGCGCGGATCGACACGCGCCGAGATCAGCGACGTGGCAGTCAATGAAGGCGAACCACTCGCAGTGATGTTCGCGCTCAAGGTGGCGAACTCAACTGATTCTTCAAAGCCACGACGCACGTATTCACGACCATGAGTCGGCACCAGGGCTTCCCAGGTCGCCCAGCCACCGGCATCCGGCTCACGCATCAGGTAAGTCTTGTAAAGATCGTAAACATACCAGTGCGCATTGCGATTGCGAGCCGCATATTCGGCGGATTCGAATAACGTGCGGCCTAACTCGATGCCGGCCAGCTTCAACGAGGTCGCGCTGTTCCCATAGGCCACGCGCAACTGGTCGTGCCAGTGAGTTGTTTCCCCGTTGTCAGGGTTGCGCGCTAAGGCGTTGGTGAAGAAGTTCGCTACAAACTGGTCGTGAAGCACCGGCGGCGGTGGAGCCACTCGCGCCCGCGCGTGGGCGCGGCGCGTTTGACGGTGCTGCGAAGAGCTTACAGTGTTCGGGCTGGAGATTGACCCGGCGCTACCGCGCTCGGTTCTGTCGTCCCATGTTGCCTAGCGGGTCAGTATCGCCGACGCGGCGGCCGTCCCAAGGCTTGCCGCCGTTCCTTTTTGAACGAATAGTCGAGGGGATCGGGGGCGGAGCTTCGCGTTCGAAACCCGCATGCTTCACCTCTTCCAGGTTGGGCCACTCACCCTCAGGTTTCCCTGGCTTGGGCCGTCCTTTTCGGTCCTCAGAGTGTCCCTGCGCGGCGTTGCTTAAACGCAGTAACCCATCCGGTATAACAAGCAGAGACGTACAAATTATTAACGAAAGACAACTCCGGAAAGTGAAGCTGCGAGGACGCATAATGAGGAACTCCTGTGTGAGAGTTTCGAACGCGCCGCACTCTACGCCCGCTTCAACCAGATGTCAATGAAAGTTTTTTGCGACCGCTGAGTTAGAACTCTCGTTCGTCGACGTCGACCTTCTGAACGGAGAAAACGATGCGCATCGTGTCGGGGCGGCCATCGAGTGAGGCACGAACGAAGGCGGCATTCTGACGTAACGCAGACTCAAATTCATCCAGCATTCGCTTGTCGCGCGGAGGTTGGACCACTTCCGCCAGCGACGCAGATCCATCACTGAAAACGTCAGTCACGACGATCATGTCGTCGGCGTCAGAATAAATTCCCGGATGCGGATGCAAGTAAGCGCGAGTCAATGCTGCCAGCTTGCCGTTGGGATCCAACGTGGGCGATTGCTCGGCGAAAGGAGCACGGCTTGCGGCGAAGTCTTCAGGACTCTTTGGTGCGTAGAGATCGTAAACGTGATCGGGTGCTCGTAACACGATCACACCGCTGTTCTGAAGCGAAGCCTCACGCAATGCGACAAAGTGCGGACGCAGCGCAGTGAACATCGAGAAAAACAACATCACTGACGCGAACGAACCGACGGTGTAGGGCATTAAACGCGGCTGGAGAAAACGCGCGATCCGGTGACTCAGCGCAGGAGGTGGCGCTTGCCGGCGAGCGGCGGCCTCGATCGTCAATATATCCGTGATAGTTTCGGCGAGATTCGGAGGAGCTACCGGTCTGGTCATCAAACTCAGGCTACGCGTGAGTGCGCGCAGCTCGGCAACTTCACTACGGCATACTGGACAACGATCTACATGCTCATCGATCGCTACTCGAGCCGGGAGAGACACACAGTCGTCAACGTACAACGAAAGCGCCTGTCTTGTTTCTTCACACGTCATAAGTATTTCCAATTGCCGATTGCGACTGGCAATGTTCTCGGATGGCTGGTCAACCCCGGCTGCTCCCTTTTTTGAAAGAAGCAACTCCGACAAGTTTGGGGCAACCCCTCAGGCTTGAGTGAGCGATGCTTCAACGGGTGTGCTGGCCACGTTTTCAATACGCCCTCATCATGCCACTACGGAAGCCTTGATCCCGCCGTTTCCTCACTTCGACCCATTTGGCACCGAGTTTCGTGAGCCGGGGTTGATCAGCCATCCGAATTACAAAGATCCTTCCAGCTTTCGCCGGAGTTCCTGGCGGCCACGCGCCAGTCGAGATTTCACTGTTCCTACACTTATATCGAGCGCAGTCGCTATCTCCTCGTACGCGAATCCTTCAATGTCTCTCAAGACGACTGCTTCCCTATAAACCCTTCGCAAACTGCTCAACGCTTTTTTCAGTGCCCGCTCGCGTTCGTTCAGAATCGCATTCTCTTCCGGGTCAGGTACGTTGCGAGCCTTGAGCGTCGAGGCAAGTCCAAGCGGTCCGCCATTAACGTCCGGAGCATCGATCGACACTGTCACATCGCGTCGTCTCCGGCGCCACCATCGCCAGCGATTGCGCGCCTGGTTGATCGCGATCCGGTAAATCCAGGTCCGCAGATCCGATTCGCCTCTGAAGTGAATAATGCTTTGGAATGCTCGCAGGAATGTTTCCTGTGTCAGGTCGCGAGCTTCTTCACCGTTCTCGGTCAGGCGGTATAACAGACCATAAATCTCGCCCGAGCGTTCCTTCACGAGTGTTTCGAAGGCGGCTGCGTCGCCTCGCTTTAATCTTTCAATGAACTGAGCTTCGGCTTGTGGCCGTGAATCAGCTACGGCCGCCGAAGCAACCTGCTCTAAATCCACTTGCCCGCGGAGGGCTATTGGCTCTCCGTAGCTCACTGATCACCCCCTGGGGCGGGAATCCGAGCAGATAAAGATTTTTGCCCTTTCCCGGACAGGCTGGCCCTTAGACCCCCGAGCCACCCGTTTTGTTCCCATTGGTTTTGAAAAAAAATCATACGTGTCTTGGATGCATTCAACTCAACTAAACGCCCAAGGTGTTTCGTGTACCAGAAGCCGCCTTGACAAGTTTTTGTACACGACATTAGAGTGACGTTTTTCGTAATCATACACCCAACAGAACGCGGCCGACTATAAAGGCTTGCGAGAGGAAGAGAATTTGGCAAAGTATAAGAAAAAACGTGTGCGCGAGCTGCAACATGACCGCTTTCGCGACACGACCATGAGTTTATTCGCTCGCCTCGGGAATTTGCTGGAAGGCCGGGGCCGCACGATTCTTTACGGCCTGGCCGGCCTGATCGTCGCCGGACTCCTCACACTTTTCTTCGTAAAGTGGAGCAACCGCAAGGCGGATGAAGCCCGCCAGGCGCTGGGTCGCGCGATGACCATCTCGAGAGCGCAGGTCACCGCCAATCCGTTGCCCGGCAGCACTGAGCCCACGTTCCCGACCGATCAGCAGCGCGCACAAAGGGCTATCGAGGAATTTGAAAAGGTTGCAGCCAAGTACGGCGACCCCTACAAAGCCACATCGCGTTACTTCATTGCCACCAATCGACTCGTACTCGACCGCCCAAAAGGAATAAGCGAGTTGACTGAAGTGGCTAACAGCAACGTGGCTGAGGTCGCGCCACTCGCCAAATTCGCACTCGCACAAACTTATGAGAGCGATGGCAAGCTTCAGGAAGCTGCTCAGCTCTACACTGACCTCGCGAAACTTAACAGCCCCATCATAACCCCCGACACCGCCAACCTGCGGCTCGCCAAGGTCTATGAAAAACTCGGAAAGAAGAAAGAAGCCACCGATCTTCTTTTCGGTATTGTGGACGCATCACGAAAGGCCAAAGGAGAGGACAATCTTCCCCTGCCTGCGTCCTCCGCAGCACGCGAAGCTGCTGAACAGCTTCAAAAACTTGATCCGGATCGCTATGCCCAGTTGCCACCCGAGTTGCCCTCGCTCGCCGGCTAAGCTTGATCCTGGTCAATGGACAACCTTACCCATTCACTCGTCGGTCTGACAGCCGCCCGAGCAGGGTTGGAAAAACTCTCTCCGGGAGCGACGCTGCTTTGCGTGCTCGCTGCCAACTCTCCTGATTCGGACGTCATAGTTGGCGCGTTCGGAGACAGGTGGGACTATCTACAACACCATCGCGGCATCACCCACGCGGTCGTAGGAGTGATCGCGTTGTCGATCATCATGCCGCTGATCTTTTGCGCTGTTGATCGGCTGTGGTCATGGTTCCGAAAACATCCACCCCGAATGAACCTCAAGGGCTTGATGCTCGCCTCGTTCGTCGTAAGTGCAACTCATCCTTTATTAGATTGGACAAACAACTACGGGGTTCGGTTCTGGCTGCCGTGGAGTGGTAAATGGTCGTACGGCGATCTGGTATTTATCGTCGATCCATTTATCTGGTTGATACTCGGAGGCGCAACGTTCCTCTTAGGCGCCAGAACGAAGGTACTAAGATTCGTTTGGGCTGGAATGGCGCTTTTCACGACTTATTTGATTCTGGCTAGTCCGCGTGGTGTTGGTTTGCCGAATCGCAACTTCCTTTTAGTGTTTTGGGTCGTGGCAATAATCACTCTTGTTGTGCTTTACATAACAGGCGCGCGCCAGCGTTGGGGAAACAAGATGGCCTTTGTAGCCATTGCGCTTGTGGTTTGCTACTGGGGCTTGCTGGCATTTGCACATTCGAAAGCCGTGGCTCGCGGAAGCGAAGAAGCGTTGCGACTCGCCAGTGCGAACGGCGAAACAGTCACAAGACTCGCCGCCATGCCTACAGTTGCTAACCCTTTTGGCTGGGACTGCGTCTTTGAAACTGATCAAGCTAACTACCGCTTCAGCGTCAATCTGCTCGGCGATGCAGCGCTGGGCAATGCAGTGCGCTACGTCAAAACACCTGAATTGATGGAAATCGTCAGGCAACAAAAAGCCGGCCGGGTTTTTCTTGGTTTTGCGCGTTTTCCCGTGATGCAACTCGATGATCCCGACTGCACTTCGCAAACTCTCGTTCATTTGGCCGACTTGCGTTACACTGAACCGCGCAGATCGAGAGGTACTTTCGCAGTTTCAATTCCGATCGATTGCCCAACGCAGTAACAGATGAACGAGACGCAAGAATTCAATAGCCTGCCGGTCCTCTCCGAAGTACAAGAGGAACGCGAACGCGCTCAAAAGAAACCCACGATCGCGAGTGTGCGAGTTTCTCCTGGTCCATATCTCGCGCTCGCGAGCGTTATCACGTTTATCGCCGCCCTCGCGCTTCGTGTTCAATACGATCTGACAGCATTGATACTGATTTCATTAGCATGGCTGGTTCTTCCTGTGCTTGCACTGTGCGATCGCATTGGGTTCGATGGCACTTCGCTGCGACGGCAGGGACCTCTCGCATCCGTTCTCAACGTGCTCTTTCGTTATCGCAAGCAACTTTCAATCGACGACTTTGAGACTGTCGAGACTCAGGCAGTGCGCACACTGCGGCGCGGTGGACGCGTTCGCTATCGCTATCGCACTCAGATCACCGGAAAAGGAAAAGAGTTTGTAATCGTTTCGGGCGGACAGTATTACCGCCACCTCGTGCGCGAGTTGTTCCCGTTGATCCATGAAAACAAGTTGGATAATCGCAGCCGCGATTTACGCGACTATTTGAATGATCCGAGTTTCCTGAACCGCAAAGCACAGTTATCACAACTCGCTTCATCTGACATTCTCGACGTTACTTCTGACTTTAGACTGGGTCGCAAGCCAATCCGCGCGACTCCCGACGTCCCTGCAACTCAGGAGGAACTTGAAAGAGCGCGGTTACTGCGGCGACTCGGAAATGAACTGCGTGTGTCGGGCCGTTTGCGTGAAGCAGGTGAGGCCTTTCGTCGCGCACTCAACGTGCGACCGCATGGTGCCTGGCTCATTTACGACTTCGCGCGACTGCTGAGGTCGCAAGCCAGCGCTCAAGCTGATGCGCGTTTGTTGTTGAGAGCGAGAGCCGCGCTGCGACTTGCGAGTATTCGCGCAGAGAATGACGTCGTGCTGCTGCCACTCATAGGCGAAAGCTTTCTGGAGTGTGGCGATGCGCGGCGTGCAAGACGAGCGCTCGAAAAAGTCGTCGAGCTCGACAGTGGAAACTTCAAAGCCAGAGTCGGACTTGCAGACATTGCGTTGCGGGAAGGGAAGCTTGCTCACGTGATCCATCACTACCACGAAGCGGCGCGTGTGACTTCCGAGCAGTCGCTTGCGCGATACGCTCGCAGTGAGGGCGATTACTACATGCAGTTGAATAACGACGACGACTATCTGGCGGCGGAGTTGCGCAGGATTAATTGGCTGCAAAGCGTCACTCGCATTCGTCGTCTTGCACTGCGTGTGACGAATGCGAGTGTGTTGCTAGCACTTGTGGGTGGGTTTGTCGATCCGGTTGCCGGAAGCCTGGGTTGGTCCATTGCTTCGTCGGCACTAATTATTTGGCTGCTGACGCTGCTCGGCACACGAATGCTCTTCGCCCGCTCCAAACCTCAAACGGTCTCTTAAACCGTTCGCAGTTCAACCGGTTTGCCCGAAAAGTGCCTTCTGCGGAGAAGATGTCCCCACGCAAAGGCGAAAAGCGCTCCGCGTTTCCAAGGGGTTTCTTTGCGCCTTGGCGAGAGAAATATTTCGTTGCTACATGCGACTCGAATACTTTTCGGATCAGCTAACTATACTTGAACAATGTCAGCGTGCTGGTTCCATGCCCTGTGCCTTGATCACCTGAGTCGCTATAGGGCTGGTAAGGAATCGAATTAATTGTCGCGCTGCTTCCGGTTCTCTGGAGTTTGCATTCACGCCCGCAGTAAACATGACGTGCGATTGTATTTCTGCTGGCAGTGGGCCAGCGAGTTCTACGCCAGGCGTGGTCAGAATTTGAGTGATTACAACTAATCCGAGCTCGACCTCGCCTTTAGCAACCAGCTCAGAAACGATATCGGATTCCGGTCGCGTGACCTTCGACTTGATCGCACCGGCAATTCCCAGTCGCTCAACGAGACCAGCTATATAGATGCCGCTACCTACTCTTAAATAGGCGACTGACTTCGCCTCAAGCAAAGCGCGCTTGAATGCCTCAACCGAACTGATGTCCGGCTTGCGCGCACCCGCACGCACTCCGACGCCTATGCCTGACCGCGCTATGTCCTTACGTGTCTCAGCTATGATCCTGCCGGCTTCGATCCATTCATGCACGGAAGCTGATCCACTGACAAAAACGTCAAACTGTTCACCCGCCTGCGCACGGCGCGCAAACGCGGTAGGCAAATCGCTCGTGACCTTTAGCTTGTGGCCTGTCATTCTTTCGAATTCAGGTCCAATCTCGGCGAGCACAGTCGCGATCGCCCGCGCGGTCCAAACTTTGATTTCGGCGGCACTCACGCTAACGGGTTGAACGAGAAGGAAGATCGCGAGCGCTGTTGTAGAAATGATGCGATTCACTGTCCAGGATTATTGTTACGTCTCTCAAGCCCTTCCAGCAAGGTTGGCAGCACAATCGCGCCCACAGCGAAGACAAACTGAAAAATTCCCTCCGCAACCGGATGATACCGTTTGGCGAACGGCCATCCAACCACAAGCCATATGAGAGTGGCTAGGGCGAAAATAACAAAACGCGGCGAGGGTTTCATGCCCTAATTTTATCACGCGGGACAAGGGCCGTGCCAATTCTCGATTCCAGTCTCAGATTAGGACACTGCCCTTGAACTCCCAACGCGTCGCCTGATTCTTAAACCTTCTTCTTTTTGCTCGCTGCTTTCGTCGCGGCGGGCGCGGGCGTGATCGTTCTTGCCTGCTGTTCCGCGGCTGACGCTACCGCGTAAGCCTGCACCGGCCCCGGATTCAACAGCGCATCCCACCGGTACCGCGGCCGCTCACGACCCTCGCTCAAACGCTTGAACACCAGCTTCACAACTGCGTTCACGATCCAGTTGTGATAAAACTCGCCCACTGAAGCAAGCTCAGCATCTGGCGCGGGATTCATGAAGTCGATGGCATAAGGAATATTGTCCTTGATCGCGAACTCGACAGTATTGATGTCGTAACCCAACGCCGTACAAAGCGTGCGCACGTCGTTCGCGACTCGTTCAGCGAGGGCAGGCGCGAGGTAGTTTGGATCGTGAACGTACTGTTCCCCTGAAAGGTATGGCTTACGTGGATCGTACGCCATGATCATCACTTCTTCCTGTCCGACGCAATAACACCTCACGAACTGTTCAAACTCGATCGACTCCTGAAGCGTCATGCAAAGCGTCCCGGTCTTGTTGTACTCAACCAGGAGCTCCTCGAGTGAATTGACCTTCGAAACGTTCTTCCAGCCACCGCCGTCGAATGGTTTCATAAATGCCGGCATACCGACGTAATCGACGATGCCTTGCCAGTCAATTGGAAACTCGAGATTGCGAAGACTCTCGCTGACAATACCTTCCATGTAGTTTTGTTGCGGCAGCAGAACGGTTTTCGGTATAGCGACGCCCAGTTTCCTGCCCAGTGAATAGTTGAAAAACTTGTCGTCGGATGACCACCAGAACGGATTGTTAATGATAATCGTGCCTTCGAGCGCCATTCGTTTCAGAGTCGCGCGATAGAACGGAACTTCGTGCGAGATGCGGTCGATGACGAGGTCGTACTTCGGAGGGTCGTCGAACCTAATGCCACCAAGTGTGATGTATTCGGCGATTACGTCGCCTCTGCCTTGTTCATTAATGCCTTTAATGATTGCCTCAGGGAAAGTCTTTTCCCGGCCAACGAGAACTCCTACCCGCTTCATATTTGTTATTTGTCCTTTCGCAAAAAGGAAGCAACATACCCTCGCGCATGTTCCTTGTCAAACAGGCATCCGTGTTCCGATCTTTTAGCATCCATGAAACGGCCACTGAGGGTTAAAAGCCGCTTTTTACTGGGCCTGTGATACAATTCGCCCTCAACGTTTGGCTTTCCCCGGTTGGTGCCGTCAAGCACGGCGAGCTGAATTCAAGGAGAACGGTTACATTTTGTTTCGTCGAATTCTTGCCCTCATAGCTCTCGCTGCGTTTTGTGGTTCGATGGTTTTGTCTGGTGAAACCCGCAAGGCGTTAGCTCAAGACCCTCCACAAGATCCCAGGCGGCAGGAGACTAAACCTCCTCAGCCGAAGCCTGAGTCTAATAAAGACTCTAAAGAAACCAAGTTTACGGCTGAGCAGATCGTGGAGTCGGTAATCCTGATCTACGGCACTCGACCCGGGCTTGACCACATCCGGCGCTTCGGAGTCGAGCGTGGCAAAATAACTCGGTTTAACACAGAAAATGGTAACGCCGAGGAGACCGACTACGAACGGCGTTTTGTCCGCGGTGAAAACCTCGACAAAGACAAGATCCGCCTCGATCAAAAGCTACCCACGATGGAGTATTCCCTGATCTTCGGCGAAGGCAAGCTCTGGGGAATCATCAACGGGGCGACCTTTACTCCGCGCCAGGATGCCACCGCGAATTTCATCTCGCAGCATCACCACAGCATCGATTCGTTGCTGCGCTACAAGGAGTGTGGCTCGACGCTGACCCTAGTCGGGAAGGAGTCGCAAAAGGGACTGGATCTTTTCGTCGTCGATCTGACTGATAAAAACAATCGAAAGACCCGCTACTACATCAGCGCACGATCGCTTCGGGTCCTGTGGCTTGAGTACCAGGAAGGCCCTCCGGGCGGCGTTCCGGTTAAGTTCACCCGGAAATTCCTGGACTATCGCGTAGTTCAACAAACATTGTTCCCGTACCGCATTGTCCTTACTGAAGACGGGCGGCAGAGCCAGGAAACGCGCGTCCTCACGGTCACGTACGGCGTCAAAGTCAGCGACTCTATCTTCAAGAGCCCCGAAGGCTAGCCACAAAAAAGCGCAAAAGGTAAAGTATTCGCGCACTTGATGCCTTTTTGTGGCTCCTTTCGGAACCTATGTTCGACACGAGCGTGTATTGCTCGTGGTCGAGCCCGCAACCTACCCTGATGGACACTTTGACTACCATCGATGAACTGGGTTTTGCACCCGCCTTGCAGCATGAAATGCTCGAGGACAAAACGTCTGACCATGCATTGCTGGAAGCGACGAGGACGGGAGATCAAGACGCCTTTGCGGAGTTGGTTAGTCGATATCGAAATCAGATTACGAGCTACATCTACCGGATGACCAATGATTACGACGGCGCCGTAGATCTCGCTCAGGAAACGTTTGTGAGAGTTTACAGGGCCGCTGACAGGTACCAGAGGAGCTATGCGTTTTCGACTTACATCTATCGCATCGCCACCAACCTGGCCATCAGCGAACTCAGGAAACGAAAACGGCGCAAGCTTGTTTCGCTTACTGGATTCTTTTTACCGAACGATGGTGGCGAACCGAAGGAGCTTAATCCGCCGGACGGCCGTCCATTGCAAGACTCGGAGCTGGTTGACACTGAGCGCCGCAACGCGGTTCAACGCGCGATCAGCACGCTTCCGGAAAAGTACCGGGCGCCTTTGATCCTTCGCGATGTCGACGGACGAAGCTACGACGAGATCGCGAAGATCCTCGAGACGAGCGAGGGAACGGTGAAATCGAGAATCAGCCGGGCGAGAGGGTTTTTGCGCGAGAAGATGCGGGCTTATTTATAGGTTAAGAAGTTATGAGAAAAAACAACTGCGAAGAAATTCGTCGAGAACTCGACCAGTTGATGCTCGAAGAGGCGTCCAGCGCTTCGGCAGTACAACACTTGAGGGAGTGTTCTGCGTGCCGCGAGTTCAAGGATACGCAAACGAAGTTGAGACAGATGGTCGGAAGTCTTGGAACAGTGGCGGCTCCAGCGGATTTTGATTTCCGTTTACGTGCTCGACTCGCGAATGAGGGAGGCAGTGGGGCTGTTCATTACTGGCCAATCATGCAGAAGGGTTTTGCAGTCGCGGCAGTGCTGATCGTTTTGGGCTTTGGCGTTGTTGTTGTTCGAAACCTTTTGAATCAACCAAAGGAAGTTGTAGCCGACAAGAATCCACCGGTCAGACAGGAATCGCCAGGACAGGAATCGCCACGACAGCCTGAGATAACGAAGCCCAACACACCGCCGCAGTCCGAGCAGGTGACAGCGCATGCTCCGACGGTCGGAACTGATAAGAATAAGAACTACCGTGTTGTGCAAACAGGATCACGGCCGAAACGGCTAACAGCAGTCGATTTCAGTAAACAGACCGTAGGAAGTATTTCGGGGACCGAAGCCTTCGACTCCGGAACAGCATTCGCAATCGATACATCGCTACAGCCACTCAGGCTTTCACTCGATGATGGTCGTGGAAACGCAAAGACGATTTCGGTTCCAACCATTCGCTTCGGTTCGCAGCGGATGTTGCCGAACAAGAACCAGTTTTCTGAAAAAGGTATCTGGTAAGTAGAAGTAACCGAAGATGACTTTAAGAACGATAACGCGTGTGGCTACGTTTTCATTCGTACTGCTGTGTTGTGCAGTTGCGATGGGCCAGCCTCCATCTGCGCAAGCTCCACGGAGACCTTCGCCGCCTCCAAAGAGCGCGGATAAGTTACCTCGCGCACCGCAAGTCGTCACGATTGTTCATCGTTTGAATGGACTGAAGATGTTTCGTCTCCTGCTTCGTTCGCAGGAGCAGGTGCAGGCGGTCGCCAGCATGGATTCGGCTTTCAACTTAACTGACGACGTACACACCAATGTCATCGCGGGTCTGGCGATGGATGATGGTGAAACGATCGCCGCCTGGCTGCCGGAAGCTGAGGTCGAGTTTGGATCAACATTTCCCGGCACGGGCGAGAATTTCTTTACAACTCCCGACATTACTGTGGTTGGACCGGGCGGCAAGCGGCTGCCTGCAAAATACGTTGGCTTCGACGCGGCTACAGGTCTCTCAATTTTGAAGCTTGCGAAGAAGACCGTTGTCCCGGTAATGGCTATTACAAAGGGACCAGTCGAAGCAGGTGAGGCCGTAATACTTGTTGGTCCAGAACCGGTAACAAAAACTCGAAGCATTTTCACCAGCAGCCTCTACGTTCGTATGGGCGCGATTGAAGGTCGCGTGCAGGACGTGCTGTCTGCTCCGTCCGGAGATATTGCGCGGTTCAAAGTCAGTGCTCCAAAGCTTTCAAACACGAACATCGGTGGTGTAGCCCTGAATGAATTGGGTGAGACTATCGGCATAGTCAATGGTTTGGAAGGTACCGAAGCAAGCATTATCCCGGCTGCATTGATTAAGCGTGCTGTCGACCGTGTATTGGAACAGCAGGCAAGTGTGCCACGACCCTGGCTGGGCGTGAGAGGTGAAGCGGTCGCCGCACTCAATCTCGAGCAGCTTCGAAATCACGGTTGGGAAATGCATCGCGCCGCCGCGCTTGCTGGAAAGCATCGCGGAATTCTGCTGACGTCGATTGCGCCCGGAAGCCCTGCCGAGAAGGCTGCCTTGCGAGCCGGAGATGTGATTCTTAAGGTCGATAACAAAGAGATTCAGAACGAGGCAGACTTTACATGGTGGCTCGATCAGGCTGGACCAAGTAGTTTCGTTCAGTTCACAGTCGCTCGTCCGGATCGACCTGCGGAGGAGCCGCTGAGCGTTAAGTTGAGTGGGATGCTGGATCCAACCTTCAGCTTCAAGTTCCGAAATACCTTTGCCAACACCAACGGCTTTTCACTGTTCGCTCATGGTATCGAAACTATCGCCTTGCGACCCGCAGTCGCGATACAGCTCGGCAGTACCGCCGGTCTTTGGTGGTCTATGTTGAGCCGCTCACTCCCGCGTTCGAGGCCGGCCTGATACCCGGCGATGTTATTCAGTCGATCGACGGCAAACCCGCGACATCATTTAAACCCACCACTCAAGCTACATCTTTCAAGTTCGAGATCTTCCGCAGAAAAGAGAAATTGTAATTGCAGATCGCCATGCCGGTATAAGAAGAAATAGCGTCACAATCACTGTTGCCATGAAGAAGAATATAGTCTTTTAGCCTGTTTTTTGTGCGTGTCTTTTGTGCTTTTTGTGGCTAGTGATACTCTTGGCGGCCATGTTCCCCGAGGCTGTTGAGCGATACCACAATTTACTCGCTAATCAAGAACTGGCTGAAGCTTCACGGGCCCTCCTCGATGAGGCACTCGAGAAAGCGAAGCTCATCTTTGGCGGGCGACGCCTGTCGCCTTATCTTCGTCCACACTTCGTTTCAGAAACCGACTTCGCACGGATATGCCAGATCTGCGAAACGGTGTGGTCGGCGATTCAGAAGGTGAAGGACGCGGCTGTCGCTGATCCGAACGTTGTCGACGATCTCGGTCTGACTGAGATTGAACGCGAGCTCGTCTCGATCGATCCCGGCTATAAAGCGGTTTCGCCAACGTCGCGTCTCGATTCATTTTTGACGCGTTCTGCTTACAGCTTTGTCGAACTCAACGGCGAGAGTCCTGCCGGCATCGCTTATGCCGACGCAGCGTACGACATCTTCTCGTCTTTGCCGGTCATGAAAGAGTTTGCAGCCGATTACAACGTGCGTCCGATGTATGGCCGACGATTGATGCTCGAAGTTTTGTTGAGCTCATACGAAGAGTTTCTCGGCAGAAAACCCGAGCGCCCGCCGTGCATCGCCATCATCGATCTCGCCGGTGTTCCCACGGTTAAGGAGTTTGAGCTCTTCCGCGAATTCTTCGAACAGTCGGGCTATCCTTCAGTTATCTGCACGCCCCAGGAACTCGAATTCACTAACGGTCGATTGAGCGTCTCGGGCCAGGAGATCGACATCGTCTACAAGCGCTTGCTCGTAAACGAATACCTGCCGATCATGCGCGACTACCCCGCGTTACTGAATGCGTATCGCGCCGGCGCTATCTGCATGGTCAACAGTTTTCGTTCAAAGTTGATTCACAAGAAGGCGCTGTTTGCTGTGTTGACCGATCCGAGACATGCCGCCCTCTTTTCGGCAAACGAACTGGAGGCCATTCGAGCGCACGTGCCGTGGACTCGCGTCGTCAAAGACGAACATTCCGACTACTTCGGCCGCGAGATAAACCTCCTGGATTTTATTCGCGCAGATAACGAGCGACTGGTGCTAAAGCCAAACGACGATTACGGAGGTCATGGAATTACGATCGGTTGGAACGTCGACCAGCGCGGTTGGGACGATGCGATCAATAACGCACTCGCCAGCGGCGATTATCTTGTGCAGGAACGCGTTCCGACCGCGCGCGAGACTTTCCCCGCATTGACTGACGACGGCCGAATCGAGTTTGCGGAACAACTCGTCGATCTGGATCCATTGTTGTTCAACGGCAAGGTTGGCTCAGCCTTCACGCGCTTGTCGTTTACCGAACTCGCAAACGTCAGTTCAGGCGGCGGGATGGTCCCGACCTACATCATCAGCCAAAAGTGACTCAAAACGGGGTACAATCGCGCGAGCCTCGCATCTTCGCCTGGCAGAGGAGAATCCAGTGGCTGACGACAACGAACGGTTTCAATCGCAGGAGGAGCGGCGTGGTTACGATCGCTCGCGGCTGATCGTGGATGTTTTCTTCGACGGCAAGGACGTCACGGGTGTGGCCAGCACGAAAGACATCAGCCCAGGCGGCTTGTACATGAACACGCAAGCCGAGATTCCGGAAGGCGCGTTGCTCCTGGTCCGAATACCTTTCCGGCCGGACGCGCAAGTTGTCGCTAACGCGGTGGTGGTTTACAGCAATCCCGGGCGCGGCGTGGGCTTGAGATTTCAGGGTCTGTCGGACGAAGCGAAGGCGGTGCTTGAACGAGAAGTTGCGAAATGATTGATCCGGCCTCCTTAATCTGGGCAAACCTTCCTTATGCTACACGCGAAAGTCTCACAGGAAAGCTTGCCGGATTATGGGGCGCCGCGACTGACGAGGCTGCTTTTGATTCGTGGACACTCGATAAAAAACAGGGCATGCTGCTGTTGTTGAATCGAATACAGTGCAAGGGGCTCTGGCATCTCGTCAAAAAGATTACTAACGTTTATGGTGAGGGCGGTGTTGGATTGCAGTTTGAGGCGTGGCCGATGATCGAATCGACGTTGAAGCGTCGCACCGATTTCACACGCTTGTTTGCAAATCACAAAGACACGGCCGGCGGCTTCTACGAGAAGAAACGGGGCGACGCAGTTTTGCATTTCCTGTTTCAGGAAGGCGCGCCGCGCACCTGGTATGTTCATTTCGATCTTTACAGCCCCGTGCATTCACCGGGAAGCATGTGGAAGCATTTTAAACATGAGTTTATGGGCAAGGTGACGCCCGACTGGCAGATGATTGCCAAGTGCCTGAAGGAGTAAAAGAGGACAAATGTTCGATCAATTCACACTGGGTATCGAAGAGGAATTTCAGATCGTTGATCCACAGACACGCGAGCTGCGCTCGCATGTGGCTGAGATACTCGAAGAGGGCAAGATGCTGCTCGGCGAGCAGATCAAGCCGGAGATGATCCAGTCGATGGTGGAAGTTGGGACCGGCATTTGTCGCAACATTCAGGAAGCGCGCACTGACATCACGCGACTGCGAAGCATCATCGCCGGACTCGCGAAGAAGAACGGGCTCACGATCGTCGCCGCATCAACGCATCCGATTTCACGCTGGCAGGATCAGAAGATCTTCGACGACGAACGGTACGAGCTGCTGGTCCAGGAGCTGCAAACAGTAGCTCGATCGCTGTTGATCTTTGGACTTCACGTTCACGTCGGAATGGCTGACCGCGAACGCGCGATTCACATCATGAACGCGGCGCGCTACTTCCTCCCGCACGTGCTTGCCCTCTCGACGTCGTCGCCGTTTTGGATGGGTCATAACACCGGACTTAAATCGTATCGCACTGAGATCTTCAAACAGTTCCCACGCACTGACATTCCCGATCACTTCGATTCTTACGGCAGTTTCGAACGTTATGTCGAGCTGCTGATCAAGACCGCCTGCATCAACGACGGGAAGAAAATCTGGTGGGACATTCGTCCGCATCCATACTTTCCGACACTTGAGTTTAGAGTTTGTGATATTCCGACGCGCGTCGACGACACGATCGCGATCGCGGCGTTGTTCCAGGCGATCGTCGCGAAGCTGAACAAGTTGATAGATAAAAATCTGGGGTTCCGGCTTTATCGCCGCATGCTGATCCAGGAAAACAAGTGGCGTGCGGTTCGCTGGGGGCTCGAAGGCAAGATGATCGATTTCGGAAAGCAGACGGAAGTGCCCGTGCGCGATCTGGTTTTGGAGTTGCTGGAGTTCGTCGACGACGTCATTGACGATTTAGGATCGAGAAAAGAGATCGAACACGTTCACACGATCCTCCAGCGCGGCACATCGGCCGACCGCCAGCTCCAGATTTATCGAGAAACGAATGACCTGACCGCCGTGGTCGACGATCTGATCAAGTTGACGATGGAGAACGTCCCGGAAACCGTTGAACTGGGCCTACCTAGAACAACCACGACCGCCTCAACGATCGCGAAGTAGCCACAAAAGGCACAAAAGACACAAAATGATTGATTCAGTTTTGTGTCTTTTGTGGCCGTTCTCTTTGCCCAAGGTAGTACTGCCAGAGCATACGCGCGGCGACGGCTCGGTGAGGGCGCCAGGTTTCTGCGAGGCGTTCGAGTTCTTCAGGCCCGGGGCGGTGTGGGAGTCGTTTCAAATCCTTCATAGCGACGGCCAAAGCGAGATCACCTGCGGGCCAGATGTCTGCGCGGCGCATCGCCATTAATAAATAAACATCAGCGCTCCATAACCCGATTCCTTTGATCCGGGTCAGGACCAGACGCGCTTCGTCGTCACTCATCCGCGCGAGCTTCGTAAAACTCAGTTCACCATTGACGATGCATTCGGACAGATGCAGGAGATACGCTGACTTCTGTCGCGTAACGCCGAGACTGCGGAAGTAACTGTCACCTAGTTCAAGAAAACGCGGCGGCGTGAACGGGTCAATCGCAGTTTGCAAGCGCACGAGCATCGATTTCGCAGACTTCAACGACACCTGCTGCTCGAGAATGATATGTACGAGTGTGGTGAAGCCAGCGGCGCGGCGCCAGAGTGGTGGATCGCCGTACGTTGCGTGGATTCCGGCGAGCATCTTGTCTCTTGCTGCGAGTTCGCGCGCTGCAAGAGCCAGAGTTTTCTGCGTAAGCGGCAGACTCAATTACCTTGTGGCGAGAGTCAGGAAGTTCTCAAACAGAATGCGACCGTCGCGCGACTCGTTCGGATGTTCCCAACGTGTACGGCTCTTGTTCCAGTCCTCAAATGACTTCTCGAGATGAAACTGCACCGTGTAGATCAGTTGACCTTCAGTGCGTTTGACCATCATCTGGTTTCGGCAGAGATACGACGTCGCCAGAAGTTGAAATCCATCAGGGACCCGGTCGAGTTGCAATCCATGGTTCTGCCAAACGTGCAGGATGCGTGCAACCTTCGTTTGATCCGCTGGAGCTGACGTGTCCACACACGCGATATTCTCAAAAATCGGATCGTCAGGTTCAGTGATACGAATAAAACGATACTGGTACTCGTGACGGCGATCCTCGCGTTGCTCGTGCTGCTCGCGCCTATCGAGCGTGACCACTCGCGCGCCAAAGCTCATGCCTACCAACTGGTGACCGCCGCAGATTGCAAGCACAGGAATTTTGGTGGTCCGAATGAAGTGGCCAAAGTCGTCGAGTATTGATTGCTTATAGTAATCGAAATCGCGCAGCGTTCCGCTCAAAACAATCGCGTCCGGCTTAAACCGATCAGAAGCTTCGGCAGCTTCGGACAGGTGCGCGACTTCGGTTGTGGGCCGTTTCACAAGCCTCGAAATGTTGTCGACAATATTCTCAATCGCCATCCCGGCGATGTGACGCTCGCGCTTCAATTGCGCAGCCAGCAACGCGCCCCACTCCTGTCGCGCTACAGTCGAGACGTCGTGGTCGTCGCGAAGCAGATTATCCACGACGAGCACACGCGCTTCTTCGATCCGCTGCTCAATCGGCTCGTACCTGCAAAAGGTCTGCTGCTTAAATGGGAAGGGAAGCGGCCCCGGGATATCCACGGGTTCATTTGGTGGGGGCAATTCGGGATTCATCGTTTTCTGAGTAAAAGCTTTCTATTTTGTACGTTGTCTAGTGCTTTGTTTGAACTCCGGAACTCGAGTCCCGGGTCCGGCATCTTCAATCTCCGCGCGAATCTTAGCAAGTAGCAGGCCACGAAGTCGCCCCCTCAACCTTGTGCTTTCCGACTTGGTTTCCTGCTCGGCCAGCAGAAGCATTCTATACCACGACGACTCCAATTCGTCCGCAAAATGCGAGATTTTAGTTATGTCGTACGGTAGTGCTACATCCTTGCAGCCGATGCGAGCGAACACCAAAAGGTACCTCGCGGTCGCAAGATCGGGACACAGTAGGCGCTTGCGTCCGAGCTTTAGCTCAACTCCGAGGAGCGTGTGCTGGATTTCGGCACGGGCCGCCGGAGTTGCACTTTCGAAGTGATAAGAGCGTGTGCGGAGCTTCAGGATGCGCTCGCGATAGATTCGCGGCAGCCACGTTTCGCCGAGTTGTTGCTGGATCTTTTGCGCGGAACTTTCAAGGGCGCTCATAACTAGGAAAGATTCTCACGCAAAGGCGCAAAGGCGCAGCAAGCATTTCCCGTCTTAACTTTTGCGCCTTTGCGATAAAGACTGTTTCGGTCACTGCGTACTTAAAACTTGTTTCGTTACCGCTGGAGACTCAATCCTTCTTTGCAGCGCACTCATAACCCGTCCCGGGAAGATCCCAAGGTAAAGCACGCCCAGCACTGTAAACACGAGAGCGAGCGCAACACTCGCGGGAATCTTCGGCGCACTCCACGCCATTGTTCGTTCACCGAAGAACATCACGATGATCAGCCGCAGGTAGTAGTAAGCCGAGATCGCTGTGTTGAGCACGCCCACGATGACAAGTCCGTAGAAGTGCTGGTCAATCGCTGCACGAAACACCATGATCTTTCCCATGAAGCCGGCTGTGAGCGGCATGCCGAGAAGACTCAACATAAACAGGCTTAACGAAAACGCTAACACGGGGGAATCGAAACCGATGCCGCGATAGTCTTCAATGGCCGTGCGACGGTCGCCACTGCGCGCGATCAGTTGGACCACCGCGAACGCTCCGATGTTCATCACGGCATAAGTTAAAAGGTAAAAGACCACCGCCGAGATCGCAGCATTTCGTTGAACCGGATCTGTTGTCGCGCCGGCCGCGACGCAACCGACGAGGGCATATCCCGCGTGTGCAATCGACGAATACGCGAGCATGCGCTTTACGTTGTTCTGCACGATCGCGACAACGTTGCCGACTGTCATCGTGAGAATCGCCATGACCACGAGTGTCATGAGCCATGCCTGGTGAACATTCGCACCTGAAACACTCGACGCCGAAACAGCAAACGGCAACCCGAAAACGAAAACACGAATGAAGGATGCAAACCCGGCGGCTTTGGGTCCCGCAGCCATGAACGCCGTGACAGGAGTTGGCGCACCTTCGTAGACGTCCGGTGTCCAGATGTGAAAAGGTGCGGTCGCGATCTTGAAACCAAATCCCACGAGCATCATTGCCGCACCTGCGAAAAGCAGTGCTGGATACTGTGCCTGGGTAATTCGACTCGCGATCTCCGCGATGTTCGTCGTTCCGGGAACGATTTTGCTTACGGCTCCACCGAGTCCTGGTTCGGCAATGGACGTGGCGCCATAAACGAGCGCGATGCCGTAAAGGAGAAACGCGGAAGAGAAGGAACCCAGGATGAAATATTTCAGCGACGACTCGTTCGAGCGAACGTCAGTGCGTCTGAAACCCGCCATCACGTACGTCGCGATCGAGAGAATCTCGAGTCCGAGGAAGATGATGACAAGATCATTCCCCGAAGCCATAAACATCATCCCGACAGTCGCAAACAATAACAGCGAGTGAAACTCGCCGGCCGGGAGTCGCTCGCCCTGGACCCAGACTGTCGAGATCAGCAGCGTTAGAGCCGACACGAGAAGGAAGACGAGGGTGAAGCTGAGTCGAAGCTCGTCGAGCACGATCATTCCGTTGAACGCATCCGAGGCTGGGGTGCCGTTCATCCAGAGAGCGATACTGGCAGCGGCTGCGAAGGCCAGTCCTATTAACGAGATGGTGCCGGTTATCCAACGTTGGGTTGGTCGCGCAAAGGCGTCGACGAGCATCACGAGAACAGCGGTCAGGCAGACGATGACCTCGGGCGCGATTAAACTCCAGTTGATGATAGGCATCGTTGATTGCGCAAGAAACGAGATCATGGGTGTCGATCCTGAGTTGTGTACGAGCCTGCGGCAGGACTCGCAGATACTTCGAGCGCGAATAGTTTCAATACTCGCTTTCGAACGATCGAGGAAAACGCGCGGGTAAACGCCCATGAAGAGCATCAGAATCATCAGCGGCAACAGCAGTCCGAGCTCTCGCGTGTTCAAGTCAGACAGTTCTGCGTTTTCAGGGTTTGTGACCTTACCGAAGAGCACACGCTGTAACATCCACAGCATGTAAACCGCGGCCCAGATCACACCGGTGGCCGCAAGCATCGTTATGATCCAGGAATAGCTGACAGCCCTCGACGTCCACATACCAATCAGGATCAAAAACTCCCCGACAAATCCATTCAAAAACGGAAGTCCAACCGACGATAGCGACGCGATAACAAACAGCGTCGCGTACCAGGGCATCGGTCGCGCGAGACCGCCAAACTCGCTGATCATGCGCGTGTGACGCCGCTCGTAAATAAATCCGACGAAGAGAAACAGCGCACCGGTCGAAACGCCGTGGTTCAGCATCTGGTAAAGCGCGCCTTGCATGCCGAGCTCTGTGAAAGAAAATAGCCCGAGCACCACAAACCCCATGTGACTGACTGATGAGTACGCTACGAGTCGTTTGACGTCGGGTTGGACCATAGCGACGAGTGCGCCATAGATGATGCCGATCACTGCGAGTACGATTAAATACACGGCCCAGGTGCGCGCGGCGTTTGGAAACAGGCCCAGATTGAAACGCAGCAGGCCGTACGTTCCCATCTTCAGCAGCACACCCGCAAGAATTACCGAACCGGCCGTCGGTGCTTCCGTGTGAGCGTCGGGTAGCCACGTGTGAAACGGGAAAAGGGGGACCTTGATACAGAATGCGAGCGCAAACGCGAGAAACAGCCATGACTCTGGTCGCTCGGCAAGCGGTCTTTCTGTCAACGCTTGCAGAAGCGTCGGGTAATCAAACGATCCGTAAATGAAGTAAAGAGCAAGGATGGCCACAAGCATCAAGAGGCTTCCGACCGCCGTGTAGATGAAAAACTTCACCGCAGCGTAAATGCGACGGTCGCCTCCCCAGATTCCGATGAGAAAGAACATCGGCACGAGTGAAGCTTCAAAGAACAGGTAGAACAGCAGCAGGTCGAGCGAAACGAACACGCCGATCATCGCCGCTTCAAGGATCAGCATGAAGATGTAGTACGAGAGTTGCCGCTTTCGGATCGCGGTCCAACTCGACAACACTGCAATCGGCATCAACAATGTGGTCAGCAAAACCAGCCACAAACTGATGCCATCAACCGCAACGTGATAACGGGCTCCGATCGAGCCGATCCAGCTTACGTTCTCGTCGAATGCGAACTCGGCTCCAGTGCCGGCGCCTTTCAGTAGCAACAGCGAGACTGCAAACGTCACGACTGTCGTGACTAGCGCGATCCAGCGGTAGTGCTCCTCACGACCTTTGGATACGAGGTTGTAGATCACCAGACCGAGAGCGCCGGCGACGGGCAAAAGGATCAGGATTGTCAGCAAGTAGGGCATCTTTCTCTTGGAGCTTCTCTGTGACCTCTGTGTCTCTGTGACCTCTGTGTAACCGCAGCCGAAAAACATAGTTAACACAGAGGTCACAGAGACACAGAGGTCACAGAGTGAACTCTTTCACATTCGGGAACCGAGATACGCGAACAGTCCAATTAAGATCAGTGCGCCTGCCAGGATGATCGCCGCGTATCCGCGCACGAATCCGGCTTGCAGCCAACGCGCGAGTCTCCCCGCCTCCGTGACTGCGTCTCCAATCAAGTGAAGCAGACCGTCGATCACACCAACATCGAGTATTTTCCAGAGACCTTCGCGCGATCCCGCTTCGATGGGCCGGATCAAAGTCGCGTCGTAGATCTCGTCCACGTAGTACTTGTTTTCGAGTACGCGCGGCATCTGTAACAGAGGTCGTTTCTGGAACAGGTACCAACCGGAGCCGATTCCCATGAGCGCAATCAACACTGAAACACCCGCGAGAATACGTTCGGCTCGAACTTCTTCCGGCGAATGAACGGCATGCGCCGCAGCAGGCGCAGAAGCCGCGGGTGCTTCGGCCGCGTGACTTTCCGTCGGAGGCGCGTGTGTGTCAGGCGATACAGTTGGAACTGCTTCGCCATGCGATTCAGTGGCACCGTGCGGCGTCGCCGGCATGTGCGCCACTACTGGCTCGAGCGTGTGTTCGAGGACGTTTACGTCTTTGCCGAAACTCAACGCGTACGGCACACCGATGAACCCGCCGACCGTGGACAAGATCGCCAGCACAATCAACGGAATCGTCATCAACTTTGGCGACTCATGCGGTTCAACTCGGTGATGATGATCGTGTTCCGGCTCTTCCTGCTTCGACGGTGTCTCACGAAAACGCTCCGTGCCCCAGAACGTCATCACCATCATGCGCGTCATGTAGACCGCTGTCAGAAAAGCCGTGATCGCGCCGACGATCCACAAGAGTTTGCTGAACGCTGTCGAGGGCAAACTAAACGCGGGCGCGCTCCAGGTCTTCCACAGGATCTCGTCCTTCGAAAAGAAACCCGCAAAGATCGGAACACCTGAGATCGCTAGCCAACCCGTGACCATCGTGGCAAACGTGATCGGCATGTACTTCTTCAAACCGCCCATGCGTCGCATGTCCTGCTCGTGATGCATGCCGTGAATAACGGAGCCCGAGCCAAGGAAGAGCAGTGCTTTGAAGAACGCGTGCGTGATGACGTGAAAGATCGCTGCGATAAACGCACCGACTCCACAAGCGAGGAACATGTAACCGAGCTGCGAGATGGTGGAGTAGGCGAGAACCTTCTTGATGTCGTTCTGCGCGAGACCGATCGTTGCTGCAAAGAGCGCGGTCGCAGCTCCGATAATCGCCACGATAAACATCGCCGTGGGCGCGTGAACGAAGATCTCCGAGCAACGCACAATCATGTAAACGCCGGCAGTCACCATCGTCGCAGCGTGAATCAGTGCCGAAACTGGCGTTGGACCAGCCATCGCGTCGGGTAGCCAAACGTACAGCGGTATCTGCGCGCTCTTTCCAGCCGCACCGATGAACAGCAGCACCGCGATCGAAGTTGCGCCACCGGCGAAAATCGCTCCTGCCGTAAATGGATCGACGGGTAGAGTCTTAAAGAACGAGAGCGCGGTGTGCGTTGCGCCAGCTGCAGGGTTCGCGAAGAAGCTGACCGAGCCTGTGATGAAGAACGTCAGCATGATTCCGAGGACAAATCCCCAGTCGCCGATACGATTGGTGATGAAAGCCTTTTTCGCGGCGTTCGCGGCTTCGTCTCGGTCGAAGTAGTAACCAATCAACAGGTAGGAACAAAGCCCCACGCCTTCCCAACCGACAAACATCAGGACGAAGTTGTCGGCGAGCACGAGCGTGAGCATCGCAAACATGAACAAGTTGAGATATGAGAAGAAGCGATAGAACCCTTTATCGCCGTGCATGTAACCGACAGCGAACACGTGGATGAGGAACCCGACAAACGTGACGAACAGAACGTATGTGCCGCTCAGCCGGTCCATGGCGAGGGCGAAATCGGCGCGAAAAGTGCCGACCAGCAACCACGTCCAGATGTAATCGAGCACCGGCGTTTCCGACCGCAGCGCTCCACCTGATTTGAAAGCGAGATAGAAGGCAACAATCGTCGAGATCGCAATCGACCCACACGCCACAACGCCGATAAATCGCTCATCGCGCAGCCGCCGGCCAACGAGCCAGTTAATGGCCGCACCCGCAAGCGGAGCAAAGATGATCAGGCTGAGAAGGTTGTTCTCCATCCTTAACTAAATCTGTGTTATCTGTGGCTACAATTTAAGAATACTCGCCTCATCCACATCCAACGACTCACGATTCCTGAAGATGGCGATAATGATTCCCAGCCCCACAGCAGCTTCAGCGGCCGCGACCGTCATCACGATGAACACAAACAACTGCCCGGTCACATCCTGAAAGAAACTCGCAAACGCAACAAACGTCAGATTCACGGCATTGAGCATCAACTCGATGCACATGAACATCGCGATGACGTTTCGCTTGATGATCACACCCGTCACGCCGATCGTGAACAAGACGGCGGAGAGTGCCAGGTACCATGAAAGCTGTGGTTCCATCTTTATTCTCGCTTTGATTGCCCGCGCAGATCGTTATAGCCGAGAAGCCGCCTGGCTTCATCAGTAGTCTCTGCTTCCAAACCACGCGTGTCGGAGTGGCCAACATTCTCGTCGACGAGGCTTAAGGGAATTTGTTGTGCGCCGGGAACTACGCGAGCGTTCGGCGACAGCAATCCACCGCGACGTGCGAGCGTCATCGCACCGACGATCGCCATGAGCAGCAGTATTGAAGTTATCTCAAACGGTAAAAGGTATTGCGTAAACAGCGCAGTGCCGATGGAGTTTGTGACTCCGACATTTGCAGCTCCTGACGCGGGTGTGACATGAAACTCCTGCACTGAAACGAGTATGAAAGAGACTTCGGCAATCAGCACTGCTGCGAGCACTACAGCCACCGGAACGAGAAACTTCAAACGCCTGGTTCGCCGCTCCTCCTGCTCGACATTGAGCAGCATGATGACAAACACAACGAGGACCATGATCGCGCCCGCGTAAACAATCACCTGAACGGCCGCGATAAAAGGAGCCGCGAGCATCACGTAAAGACAGGCAAGTGAAATGAAAACGCCGATCAGCGAGATCGCGCTGTAAAGCGGGTTGCGCTGCGCCACCATCGCAAGTGCGCAGCCGATAGCCATAGATCCAAAAAGCAGGAAGAGGAGAGTCAGCATTACAAGTTCGGAAACAGAACGATCAACGTCGCTGTTAGAAAGATGTTGAACAGCGCCAGGGGCAACAGCACCTTCCAACCGAAGTTCATCAACTGATCGAAACGAAATCGCGGCAACGTGCCGCGCAGCCAGATGTAAAGAAATAGGAAGAAAATGACCTTCGCCAGAAACCCGAGCGCGCTCACGAGCCCAAACAAAAACGTGCCGCGCCCGAAAATGTCTTCTGCGAACGGGACGTTCCAACCACCGAGAAACAGCGTGGTTGCGAGCATCGAAACCGTGAACATGTTGATGTATTCAGCCAGGAAGAAGAGCGCGAATTTCATCGCGCTGTATTCCGTGTGAAAACCGGCAACCAACTCGGTTTCTGCTTCGGGAAGATCGAACGGGACGCGATTCGTTTCAGCTATCGCGGCAATCAGGTAAGTAATAAAGCCCAGCGGTTGAAATAAGATGAACCAGCGCGCGCCATGCCAACCCGATTGCAGCTCGACGATCTGACCGAGGTCGAGAGTGCCCGCGAGCAGGATGACGCCGATAAGGCTGAGCCCAAGCCCGAGCTCATACGAAATCATCTGAGCCGACGCGCGCAGGCCACCCATCAAACTGTATTTGTTGTTTGAAGAGTAACCGGCGAGGGCGATGCCATACACGCCGAGAGAAGTTATACCGAGAACGTAAAGTAAGGCGACGTCAAAGCGGGCAACAGTTAATGGAATCGTGACGTCGATGATCGGGATTCTGATTTCAGGTCCAAATGGATACACGATCATCGTCATCAACGCCGCCATCGTGGCGATCACCGGCGCGAGAAAGTAGACAAAGCGCGTTGATTTGTCAGGAACGATGTCTTCTTTAAGGATGAACTTCAGCAGATCCGCGAAGGGCTGAAGCACGCCACCGTAACCGACGCGATTTGGACCAAGCCGACCCTGTATGAATCCGAGTACGCGGCGTTCTGCCAGGACGGTATAGGCGACGATCAGAAGTACGACGACAAACGCCACCGAGATTGCGACGAGTTTCAGTGCGATGTCGATTGCTGTTTCCATGTCTTATTAGCCACGGATTGGCACAGATCTTTTACGGATTATCCGTATGCAATCTGTGTTTATCTGTGGCTTGTATTTGATAGAGGGGCGAAACCGCAGTCGTCTCCGGGCGCGGATTTCCGTTCGCCAGCAAATGAAACTGCGCGACTTTGTCGGTCAACATTCCGAGTCTGAACAGCTCGGTGCCGACGTCGGGAGTGACGTTGATCTTCTCGCCGTCATCCGCGAATGATTCCACCCGGCGTCGAACGGCCGCGATGGCGTCGCTTAAGTCACTTTGCCCAACCTGATATTTCGCCTGAACCGGATTCGTCTCGTCTTTCAGTACCGGGTAACGCATTCCAGCATACGCACGCACGGAATCCGCTATCGCTCGAAACACCGCGCTTGACGACGTCTCGTATCCAAAATCCATGCCGAGCTCTTTTGCAAGCTGCGCCACGATCAACCAGTCAGGTTTCGACTGGTGCAGCGAATCAATCGATTGCCGCACACGTTGGACCAGGCCGTCGTTGTTCGTGAACGTTCCGTCCTGCTCGGCATACGACGATGCAGGCAGCACAACATCAGCGGCTGCGGTCGTCTCGTTCTCAAAGAGTTCCTGGACGACGAGAAATTCGAGCTTCGATAACGCTTCCGAACGTCCTTTCAACTGTTCCGGCAGAAAACTACCGGCCACGTAGAGCGCATGGATTGTGTCGCCCGCAGCATCGAGAAGCTGCTGCGGTGCGATCTGATTCTCCATCATGCGCATGTCGTGTGCGCCGATGCTGTTGTTGTAGAACGGCAACGGGTGCAACAAGATGCGACGCGCGTCCGCCGCGAACGTTTGAGAGAGTTGGGCAACAACAGCCTGCGCTTCGGCGCTGATCTCGTGACCAAACATGATCACTACGTCGCCAGTGGTGTTCGCGATTACTTGCCGGGCAGCATCAATCTCGCCCGCTTCGACGCCTGCTTTTTTTGCTGCGAGCGAATCGTTTGCGTCGCCGGCTAGCGCCAGCACGATCGCGTCTTCGGTTCCCGCTCTCACGTGAACGAAATTTACCGCTTGTTCGCGCAAGCGAATCGGAACCGAGTTGATGAGCACTAATTTCGCCTCGCCGTTTCGCACTGCCTGACGAATGGACCGGCCCGTGAGCGGCTGCAACTCACTCGGGTCGCCACCGATTTGCACGATCGTTTTCGCGTAACGAATGTCGCGATGCGTCGCGAGCGGAGCACCGAGATTGTTGAAGAAACTTTGCAGGCTGAAAGGATCGGTTGTTGTGTAGTTGTCAGTGCCGACCAATTCAGTCGCAAACTTGTGCAGCACAAACAGCGCTTCGTTGGTCAATCGCGGACTGCCGACAACTCCGATCGCGTTTCGTCCGTGCTTATCCGCGATCGTGTCGAGACGCTCGGCGACGTGACGTATCGCTTCATCCCAGGTTGCTGGAATCAGCTTGCCGCCTTTCTTGTAGCGAATCATCGGCGTGCGAATACGCGCTTCGTGATTGATAAACGGATGTGCGAAGCGACCTTTGACGCACAAAAACTCGCCGTTGATGCCGTTAACATAACGATCGCGAGCCACAGAGCGTCTGACCTCGCCACCGCGCGAACCGAGTGACATCTGGCAACCGTCCGAACAGAAATTGCACGTCGTGATCGACTGGGCCAACTCCCATGGGCGTGTTTGGTGGCGGTAAGTGGCGTCGAGAAGCGTGCCTGTCGGGCAGACTTCGATGCAGTTACCACACTGGGAACAGTCGAGCCATCCGAGATACGTGCCGATTACTGTGTCCGCGCCGCGTCCACCGGCTTCGATCGCGTCTTCGCCCATCCACTCGTCGCACACGCGTGTGCAACGTTTGCAGAGGATGCAACGCTGCGGATCGTTTGCGACCATCGGCGAGAGATATCGTTCGGCGTAATAGTTTTTCTTTTCGGTGAAGCGTTCTTCGAGACCGCCCCAGTCGAATGTCATTTCCTGGAGCTCGCACTCGCCGCCGCGATCGCAAACCGGGCAATCGAGCGGATGGTTCGCGAGAAGAAATTCGGTCATGCCTCGCTGGGCCTTTTCGATCTCCTCACTTTGAGTGGTGACGATCATTCCGTCGGTGCAGGTGATGGTGCATGAGGTTTGCAGCTTCGGCATCTTCTCGATTCGCACGAGACACATGCGGCACGATGCCTGGAGCGCAAGATCGGCGTAATAACAGAATGATGGGATATCGAATCCCTTTTCGCGACACACGTCGATCAGACGTGCGCCCTTCGGCACCTCAAAATCTTTCCCGTTGATAGTTACCTTAACTAAATCCGTGGCCATCCGTGTTATCCGTGTTTAATAGTCTTTTCTTAAAATCTTCCGGAAATCTCTTAATCGCTGACTGGATGGGCCACGCCGCGGCGTCGCCGAGTGGACAGAAAGATTTCCCTTCGATGTTGTCGCAGAGATCGAGCAGCAGTTGAGCGTCCTCGACGCGTCCACCGCCGTTGTCGATGCGTTTGAAAACCTTCACCAGCCAATCAGTTCCTTCGCGACATGGCGTGCACCAGCCGCACGATTCGTGTTTGTAAAACTCTGTCAGGTTCTTCGTCGACTCGAACACATCCACAGTCTCATCCATCACGATGAAACCACCCGAACCAACGCTCGAACCCGCGGCGACAAGTCCTTCATAATCCATGCGCACGTCTTTCCCGACAATCTGATCGGCGCGCATGATGTAAACGGACGAACCGCCCGGAATGACGGCTTTGAGTTTCTTGCCGCCGAGCATCCCGCCGCAGTCTTCCATGATGAATTTTTCCATGTCGTCGTAGCCCATCGGCAGTTCATAAACACCGGGACTGTTGACGTGACCAGACACGGACCAGAGTTTTGTGCCGCCGCTCTTTTCCGTCCCGAGTTTCTGGTAAGCCTCGCCACCCATCAGAATGATGTCGGGCACGGCCGTGAGCGTCTCGACGTTGTTCACGACAGTCGGACATGCATACAAACCTGAGACAGCGGGGAAGGGAGGCTTCATGCGCGGATGCCCGCGCAGTCCTTCAAGCGAACTCAGCAGCGCAGTTTCTTCGCCGCAGATGTAAGCGCCGGCGCCCGTGTGCGTGTAGACCTCGCAGGAGAAGTTTGTGCCGAGAATGTTGTTTCCAACCAGGCCCGCAGCACGCGCTTCTTCGATCGCCACGTCCATGATGTCAATCAGGTATTTGTACTCGCCGCGCGTGTAGATGTACGTGACTTTCGAACCGAGAGCATACGCAGCGATCAACATGCCTTCGATCAGCATGTGCGGATCGCGTTCCATCAAGTAGCGATCCTTGAACGTGCCGGGTTCGGATTCATCCGCATTACAAACAACGTATTTCGGCTTGGGCGAATCCTTAGGCACGAAGCTCCACTTCATTCCGGTCGGAAATCCTGCGCCGCCGCGTCCACGCAACGCCGACTTCTTGACTTCATTGATCACGTCGTCGGGCGACATGCCGTCGAGGACTTTCTTGATCGCCTCGTAACCACGGTTGCGACGATACACGTCGAGCGACCGCGAGTTCTCGAGATGAACTCGTCGTAGCTGAAGTGGTTCACATCCGATTGCTTCGATACGCATAAACTCTTCAGGGCAGCGCGTCCAATACCTGATCGATTTTCTCCGGCGTCAGGTTCTCGTGATAGTCGAAGTCGAGCTGAAGCATCGGCGCAGTGCCGCATGAGCCGAGGCATTCGACTTCGCTCAACGTGAAACGCCCGTCGGCGGTCGTTTCGCCGGGTTTGATTCCGAGTTTCTTTGAACAGTATTCAGTGATTTTTCCCGCGCCCAGGATCTTGCACGACAACGTCCGGCAGATCTGGATGTGATACTTGCCGACCGGCGAGGTGTGGATCATCGAGTAGAAGGTTGCGACTTCCCAGATGTCTGTAACACGAAGTTTGAGACGATTCGCGAGATAGAGCACGCCCGCCGGATCGAGGTAACCACGCTCTCGCTGCACGATGAACATCAAGGGCAGAATCGCGGAGCGAGGCACCGGATACTTCGCGAGGTGGCGATCGATTTCCGCTTCAACTTCGGGCGAAAACGTAGCCGGCTCAACACCGAGGTTGACGGGCTGAGATAGAGGTTGAATGTTGACGACTTGCGTGCTCATGTTCCCTCAGGACGTGTTCGAATCATTGGTCATATATCATTGCCATTTATCATTTTTCATTTGAAGACCTCCGGCTTCCGAAAAAATGACAAATGACCAATGATTCAATTCCTTTTACCTATCAATTTCTCCCAGTACGATATCCAGTGATCCGATGATCGCAACGACGTCGGCGACCATCTCCCCTTCAGACATCACCGGCAACGCGGACAGGTTCACAAAACTTGGACCACGAAAGTGCACGCGGCTCGGTTTTGGTCCGCCATCAGACTTCATGTAAACACCTAACTCACCCTTCGAAGATTCAATCGGCTGATAAACCTCGCCCGCCGGCACATCGAACCCTTCCGCGACGATCAGGAAGTGATGAATCAAAGCGTCCATGTGACTCTTCATCGCTTCTCGATCCGGCAGGACCACTTTCGGCGCGTCTGCCTTGACAGGCCCGGGCTTCAAGCGCGCCAGCGCCTGCACTGAAATCTTGTGCGACTCCTTCATCTCGCGCATGCGCACCATGTAACGGGCCCAAACATCTCCATCGGGTTCGGTCGGGACTTCGAAATCATAGTTCTCGTACCCGCTGTAGGGATTCGCACGCCGAATATCGAGATTCACGCCGCTCCCGCGCAAGCACGGTCCGGAGAGTCCCCAATCGATCGCATCCTCAGCCGAGATCAGTCCGATGCCCTGCGTTCGCCGCTGGAAGATCTTGTTGCCACTGAGGAGCGTGTGAAATTCGTCAACTGCTTTTAAAAAGTCGTTGAGAAATTGTTTGCAGCGATTCTCGAAGCCTGCGGGCAAGTCCATCATCAAGCCGCCGATGCGGAAGTACGATGGAGTCAAACGTCCGCCCGACGCGGCTTCGATCATGTTCAGAATCTTTTCGCGCTCACGAAAGCAGTAAAAGAAGACCGTCATTGCGCCGATATCGAGCGCGTGAGTTCCGAGCCAAACGAGGTGCGAGGCGATGCGCTGAAGTTCGCACATCAGCACGCGAATCGTTTGCGCGCGTTCGGGGATCTCGAGGCCGAGCAGTTTCTCGCCCGCCATCACGTAAGCGAGATTGTTGCCGAGTGGATTCAGGTAATCCATCCGGTCAGTGATCACGATGCCTTGCTGGTATTTCTTGTACTCAAAAAGCTTCTCCATGCCTGTGTGGAGATAACCGATATCAGGCGTCGCCTTCACCACCATCTCGCCGTCGAGCACCAGCTCCAGACGCAGCACGCCATGCGTCGACGGGTGTTGTGGACCCATCGAAATGGTCATCTGCGTGTCGAGTGGTCGATCGACTATTTCGAAACTCATAAACTAGTCCATGATCCGTCTTCTTCTGTGTAAATCTGTGGCACAGATGACACGGATTATTTCAGACTGTAGGGTTCATAACCCCGCAGTGGAAAATCTTTCCTGAGCGCGTGCCCTTGCCAATCATCCGGCAGCAGAATGCGTCGCAGATCGGGATGGCCGTCAAAAATCACTCCAAACAAATCAAACGTCTCGCGCTCGTGCCAATTCGCAGTCCGCCACACACCAGTGACGGTCGGTACGTGAACATCCTCTTCGTTCAGCACCACTTTCAATCGAATGCGATGGTATTTAGTAGTTGAGAAAAGGTGGTAATTGACTTCGAAACGGGGTTCCTCTTCAACTCCGCGATCAGCGCCGCAAATGTCGGCGAGAAAATCGAAGCGTGCTTCAGGCCACGTCTTCAAAAACGAGCAAGCATCAACGAGGTGTTCGCGTGGAACAATAATCGTCGTCTCGCCGAACGCAATGATGACTTCAGAGACCCATTCAGGATGATCATGCTGCAACGCCGTCACTAACGGTGACGGCGCGCTTTCCGGCCTTGTTTCTGTCAACGGTTCGATGACTGTTACTCGACTCTCTACGAAGAACGACGCCGCTCGTGCCTCGACGCGATCGTATACGGACGTGATTCCGCGAGCGTGTTCTGCCGCGCAGTTGATCCATCAGTCACAGGCAAAGTGCCTGGCACAACGGCTTCTCGTGCTTCTTCTTCCGGTATGTCTTTGCGATCGCGCACGCTTTCTTTCGACACTTTATCCTGCAGCATCATCACCGCGTGGATCAGCATCTCCGGTCTTGGCGGACAACCGGGAATGTAGACGTCTACCGGAACAATCTTGTCTACTCCCTGAACGATCGCGTAGTTGTCAAAAACACCACCGGACGTCGCACACGCGCCCATGGAGATAACCCACTTCGGCTCGGGCATCTGATCGTAAATTCGCCGCAGCACCGGCGCCATTTTTCGTGACACACGCCCGGAGACGATCATCACGTCAGCCTGGCGCGGGCTCGCTCGAAAAACTTCCGCGCCAAAACGCGCGAGATCGTTTCTGGACGTCGTCGCGTTCATCATTTCGATCGCGCAACATGCCAGTCCGAAGGTCGCCGGCCACAACGACGACTTCCTCGCCCAGTTAATGAGCGAGTCGAGCCGCGTGGTCAACACCTCGGGTAAAGCTTCTGCAATGATGTTTTCCAGACCCATTAAGAAACCCTTTAATCATTGGTCAATTATCATTTGACATTTATCATTTGTTAATTTGAAGACCTTCGGCGTCCGAAGAAAATAACAATTGATAGATGGCAAATGATAATTGACCAATGATTTTTCCTACGCTGCCGGCCGTCTTCTCCGTGCTTCTAAATCAGCCAGCGCTCTCGCTTCGGCTTCAGCGTCGCGTCGCGCTTTCTCACCCCAATCGAAGGCGCCCTTCTTCACAACATAGATGTACCCAACGAAAAGGAGACCCACAAAGATCATCATCTCGACGTACGCGAACAGTCGCATCCCTTCGCCTTGCGCTGCGAGCGACTTGAACACTGCTGCCCAGGGTACGAGGAAGATGACTTCTATATCGAAGAGGATAAAGATCATCGCGATCAGGTAGAACTTCACTGAGAAACGTTCGCGCGCTGATCCAACGGGGTCCTTACCACACTCGTAAGGCATCAACTTTGTCCGTGTTCGTTTGCGTTGGCCGACGAACTGAGAGAGAACAACGTTCCCGACCGCGAAGCCTCCTGCCACGATGAACATGAGCAGAATTGGTAAGTAGTCGTAAAGACGAAACGGCATGCCTAACACACCTTCACCGGCCGCAGACTAGTCGTATGCGCCGGTGGCACTCGATCCACGAGATTGAGAATCATTGTACAAGCTGATGCTAGTCGAACTGATCAAGGGTGTCAAGCAACCTTTCCCGCAGAAATCGCTTAAGAAAAATGCTGATTGACCGTGAAAAAATGCTTGTGTTACCGTTCAGGAAATCCGCGTCCGAGCGGGCTTCAGTGCGGATTGAGCGGCCTCATAGATTTCAACTTGCAATTCATCTTCGAGAGAGCGCAGAGTCCTTCTAACTGTGATTATCGGATTCAACACCGACATTGAGCATGATGGAGTCATCTATCATGTGCAGACCGAGGACAAAGGGCTCGAAACTCCGATCATCCTTTCGCTCGTGTACACGGGCGGCACTATCCTCGCGAGCAAGCGCTCACCGTACGAAGACCTGATCGCTGAAGGGTACAGCGACGAGGCGCTCGCCGAACGCCTGAAGCGCCAGCATAAACTGATTTGCGCCGCGATCCATTCAGGGCGAATCGACGACCTCAAAAGAATGAGCGGGCGCCCGAAGGACGAGATCGTTCAGGAAGAAAGCGTAGTGGAGGATGTGCAGGAAGTAGAGGCTTCTGCCGCGCCACCTGTACAAGAGGAGTTTGAAATCGAGTATTGGCCGATGACTCAGGAATGGGCGCCTCCACCTCCGGCTCCACCACCTGAAGAGACTGTCGCGGCAGAAGAATCGGTGCCGGAACAGGAATTTGAATTAATTGATGAGCCTGCTCCTGAAGTTGCGACCCCTAAAGAACCACAGCCACTCGAGACGGTGAGTGACGTCGTACTCGAAGATGGTTTAATCATTACTATCCTTGACGACGAAGAGTTCTATTCCGGACAGCACTGCACGTTGCGAGTCCTGATAACAAATCGCGTGAGCGGGGATGAACAACCGCTTTCGAATGTGGTTGTGTCAGTGAAGATCCTGGGCACTACGTTCAGGCCGCTGATTTACAGTTTGAAAACGGAGAGTGATGGGGTGGCGTCTGTGGCGACGGATATTCCGCAGTTTACGTCGGGACGTGCGGCCGTCCTGGTGCGCGCGGTGACAAAAGATCAGGCGGCAGAGCTCCGGCGCATCATTCATCCGGCTTAACGAGGTTCACGGGTTTGCGCGTCTTTGTAAACGGCGAGTCGAGAGAAGTTCAGGGCAATCCTTCCTTAGCAGAATTAATCAACCAGCTTGATCTGCCTGCCGCTCGAATTGCGGTCGAACTCAATCGCGAAGTGGTGCGTCGAAGCGAGTGGGGTGGAACGATGCTGCGCGACGACGATCGCATTGAGATTGTGCACTTCGTGGGTGGCGGTTAGCCACAAAAAAGCACAAAAGTCACAAATCATTTAATTGTGCCTTTTGTGCCTTTTTGTGGCATTCGATAATATCTCACGCATGTCGCATGAGAGATTATCTATAGCCGGGCGGACGTTTTCGTCACGTTTGATCATCGGGACAGGGAAGTATCGCAGTCATGACGAGATGCGTCGCGCGCATAATGCGTCAGGCGCGGAGATGGTGACGGTAGCCGTGCGTCGCGTGCCACTCGATCGGAGTATCGAATCGTTTCTCGATTACCTCAATCCCGAGTTGCAAATTCTTCCAAACACAGCCGGCTGTTACACGGCGGAAGACGCTATTCGCACAGCGCGACTCGCGCGCGAAGCCCTGCAAACAGACCTCGTGAAGCTGGAAGTCATCGGCGATCAAACAACACTGTTTCCAGACAACGAGCAGACGCTCGAGGCCGCACGCGTCCTTGTTAAAGAAGGATTCGTGGTGCTGCCCTACTTCAACGACGATCTGATCATGGCTAAGAAACTTCTCGATGCGGGTTGTGCCGCTATCATGCCGCTCGCAGCGCCGATTGGATCCGGTCTGGGTGTTCAGAATCCAGCTAACCTTCGCATCATGCGCGAGCAGTTGCCCGACGCCACGATCATTGTCGACGCGGGCGTCGGCACAGCGAGCGACGCTGCGGTCGCGATGGAGCTCGGTGCTGATGGCGTGTTAATGAACACCGCGATCGCCGAAGCACAGGATCCCGAAAAGATGGCGACTGCGATGAAGCTCGCGATCGAGGCAGGTCGATTAGCGTATCTCGCGGGTCGCATGCCGAAGCGGTTGTACGCCAGCGCATCAAGCCCGTTGGTGGGCGTGATTTCGGCTTAAGACAAGCCGAGTACGCCGTGACGCGGCGCGCTGCGTTCGTCACTATAAGCCACAACCTCTCGCGGCCTGGCAATGTCCTCGCGCTCCTCGCGTTCGGTAATCACTTCTCTCTCGATCGGTTCTTCGGGCGCATAACGCAGTCCGTTCAGATTAAGTGCGTAACGCACCGAGATCAGTTCGGAGTGGATACCGAAAAGCACCACCCATAGTTCACAAAAAACTCGCCAGACAAGGTTGCCAAGGACCACTGCCGCAACGCCCGCCGCGACGTAACGCCATCCTAACGCCCGGGAGATAGTTGCATCATTCAGTTGCATGCCGGCCCAAATTGCCAACGCCACGCCTCCAGCCGTTATGGCGATGAAGCCAAGAACATAAACAAACTTGGCAAACGCCGGCGTGATCATTCTCTCGAATGAGAAATAACCCATTGCATCACCTCCTCAGTTGCTTTTTCGGGTTTCGATGAAAATTAGACCAGACTAATTGCGATCTTTTGTATTGCTTTGGAGATATTTTGATTGTTTTTTGCGGCTCAGTGGCCGTTCCGAGGAATGGGCAGTTGGACCTGTTCTTGTTCGCGCATCACGCGGTCGCCCAGTTCGGTGGTGGAGATCGTGGGGTAAGCACCGCCCGTAACGTGCAGGCAACGAGCGTTTACCAGGGCGTCGATATAAAGCTGTAGCTCATCCTGGGCCATGTCTTTGAGCAGCCCGTAGGTCGACAACTCGTTCAACTGGGCAGTGAGTACTTGCTTTGCTACGGAGCCGCGCAAGGTAAGGACCAACATCTTCTTGCCAAATCGTCCGTTCATCCGTTTGGCGCACGCGAGGATTTTCCTGACGCGCAACAACTCGCCGTCGCTGAGTGAGCGTGGAGATGAGTCGATGGGCAACGCCGGAAGTTCGACGCGGTCGTCAGTGAGATCAAGCGGCTCTGCGGCCTTGGGCTGACAATTACCGCAGGTTCCGCACTGCCGTTTATGCTGGCGATCGCCGAAGTAGCGAAGGATGTGGGCGCGATAGCAGTAGTCTGTGTAGCAGAAGTCGATTATCTCTCTTAGCTTTCGACGCTCTAACTCTCCACGACGTGAGACATCTCTTGGATCAACTCGAAGCTGTGTTACGGGAACATTGTCGAGCATGACGATGCTGCGGCCCTGTTGCAGGCCCCGAACAGCGCGATTCAACACGGGCGCAGTGCGTTGAATGTGTCCGGCGCGTTCGAGTACGTAAAGGGCCGACTGGACCGCCATCTCATTGCGCTCACCTGCGCGGCGTGCGATTTCACTGGTTGAGAGTTCGATTCGTTTGAGTTCGGTCGATGCGAGCGATTCGTAGACCTGTTTGATCACACTAATGTCAGGGTAAGAGCCTTCGATGAAGAAGTCGTGAGTGTTCTTGTCAGCGTAATTGAAAAGTAAGACGCACGTTGACGGTAGACCATCGCGACCGGCGCGCCCGATCTCCTGGTAGTAGGCTTCGATAGAACCCGGCATCTGGTAATGGACCACGAAACGAATGTCAGGCTTGTCAATGCCCATGCCGAATGCGTTGGTCGCGACGATCATCTGCTTGCGGCCGCTCATGAATGCGTCCTGTGCCTTCACGCGCTGCACGTCGGTCATGCCCGCGTGATAAATCACGAGACTCAAACCTGCATTTTGTAATTTCGTGCCGACCTGTTCGACGGCTTTTCGCGTTGAGGCGTAGATGATTCCCGAGCCTCGGAGCTTCTGCGCCAGCCGCTTGATGTGAGCGATCTTTTCGCGCTCTTTCTCGGTGTGGATCACTTCGATCGAAAGATTCGGACGATCGAAACCGCTGACGAATGTTTGAGGTTGATTTAGGCCGAGTTGTTGAATGATGTCTGAGCGTACATAAGGTGTTGCTGTTGCGGTCAATGCGAGCGTCTGAACGTTTGGCAGAGATCTGATGACGTTTTTCAGACGCAGGTAGTCAGGACGGAAATCGTGACCCCAGGTCGAGATGCAGTGAGCTTCATCAACCGCGAAGAGCGAGATCGGAATCGATTGCAGCGCGGAGTTAAAACGACTGCTGCGAAAGCGCTCGGGAGCGACGTACACAAGCTTGTGCTCGCGACGCCGCAGTGCTTCGATGCGTGCACGCTGTTCTGACTCCGGGATCGAGCTGTTGATAAACGTCGCCGGTAGGTCTCGCGCACGAAGTGCGTCTACCTGGTCTTTCATCAACGCAATGAGTGGTGACACGACGAGCGTCGCTCCATCGAGGATCATTGCGGGGAGTTGGTAACAGAGAGACTTGCCGCTTCCGGTCGGCATGACGACGACGGCGTCTTTGCCTTCCAGGATCGATCCAATCACATCGCGCTGGCCTTCCCGAAAGTCGTCGAAGCCGAAGTGCTTTCGGAGCGAAGAGATTGCATCTTCGAGAGAGTGCATGCGCGAGTCTAAGAGTTTTTTTCTTCTCTGTGCAACCTCTGTGTCTCTGTGTCTCTGTGGTGGTTCTTCCTGTCGAAATGTTAACCACAGAGACGCAGAGACACAGAGGTTGCACAGAGAAAGCCGTTTAATTCGCGCAGATCTGTGGCGACGCGTTTCTATTTCTCGGATTAGGAGGACCGGTTGCGAAGTCGGTCGCATTGTTTCGCAGAGCCTGACAACCACTCGCAGCGCGCAAGAGAGCGTTTGTGTTGCTCGCGGCGGGTGCAGGCGCCACGCCGGTGAAGCAATTCGCAGTGCTTCCGTATCCGGCGAGATCGATAATATCTGCGTTGTTCGGGCACGTTCCGGTGAGGGCTGTTGAATTTCGAACGAGCGCGACCTTTCCGGATCCTGCGGCCATCGCGATTGTGCCGGTCGCATCTGGCGCCGGAAGTAGAGCTCCGTTGCTTCCTCCTGAACTCTCCTGAATCAGATAGTACTGTCCGGGTAACAACACTACAGATGTCAACGGCGTCACCGACCACGTCGAAGCTGTTGCGCTCGCATATTGCACAGACCAGCCCGCGAGATTAACTGCGACGTTCCCTCGATTGAAGATCTCGATGAAGTCGTTTCTAAAAGGTGCGCCTGAGTTTCCACCTCCGCCGAAGATCTGAGAAACAACGATCTGTGGCGATGAATCAGGTGGTGCGATACCGCCGAGCTCCACCGAAACAGGATTACTCTGCACACCATCAGCGGTCACGATCAGTGTCGAAGCTCCGGCGCCACGCAATTCTGAAGGCACGAGGACGTGGATTTCGTCGAGTCCTTTCAAGCGCGCGGCTGCGACAGTTTCCACCGTCACGGGCTTTCCGTTAATCGCGACTGAGAGGGTTTTGGCGTGGGTAGCACCGGTTGTAAATACCGACAGGCGAAGCTGGCCGCCCGAAGGATCGAAAGGAGAAGTCGTCAGAGTGCCGGCGTTGAGAATGATCGCCTCGCCGCGACCGTCAGCAGAAACGGTGAATATCCCGGGCGCGCCTGACGAGACAATCGCTTCTGTTTTTGACGAAAAACCGTCTGAGTTCGTCACAACAAACTGCCCTTGACCATTCGACAACCCGCCTGGAACGACGAAGATAACTTCATCAGGCGAGACGTAATAGATTCTCGCCGGCTGGCCATTCACTTTCACACTTGTGCCTGCGACCGTGAACGGAGGATCGTTGCCAGTAAACGTTGCCGCTTCGGTTCTGAACGCGAGCGCGCTGCCGCGAATAGTCGCAATACTTGCAGGCGCGATCTGGGTCCCGAGCGACGCGGCGTTCAGAACGGTTGCTGGTCCAAATTCCGGCCGAGCTGCGATCGACGCCAGGTAGATCTCGCTGTTGTTTCGAAAATCTTCCTCGCTGACCGCTTCTGAAATAACACGAGGAAAGTTGAACGCCACGCGAGTTCCATCAAAGTTGAGCGATGAGACGACTTCAGCGGTTGCCGAACCGGGCGCGGTTGTGATCTGTTGGACTTGTCCCGTCGGGAGATCGAGAAGATAAAGTTCGACACCACCATCACTCGCGCCAATCACTCTACGCCGTGTGGCGAAAGCGACGCGCTTGCCATCACCGCTGATCGTCGGTTGAAGCTTTACGTCAGTGCTCCTGGAAGGTAACTGCGTCAGTTGTCGAACCGAGTTCTCGCGCCTATCGTAAAGGAACACCTGAGTTTGATTAGGCGCGACCTCCGCTGAATATACGAGGCGCATTCCTTCATTACTAACCGCGCGCCCTTCTGTTAGTGACAAGCCGGCAACATCCTTCGCCACCACTCGACTCGCCGATGTTTTCGTTTCGATCAGTACGAGATCCGCGGATGTTTCTTCTGCGGTTCGTTTGTAATAAACACGTGAACCATCAGCGCTGATCTTCGGATTCGTGGCCGCGTGCTGATTCGTGCCGTCGGTGAGTTGCACGTAGCTTTGGTCGCGAGTGTCGAAAAGAAAGATCTCATAACTCAGATCCTCGTTTTCCCCGCTCAAGTCGCGATTCGAACTAAACGCCACCCTTAGACCGTCGCCGGTGAGTGCCGGCTGAAAGTTTCCATCACTCAGCCGCAAGGTTTTCGCGTCCGGTTCGGTTTCGGTCAGTTGTTTGAGAACGGAACCGTCAAACATGAAAATCTCAGAGTTGCGATCGTGGTTTCGTCCGACAAGATCCTCCGTCGACGCAAACACAACAATCTTCCCGTCGCTCGACAAAGCAGGCGACACCGCGCGCGTGCTTCCGATGTCGAGAAAACCCGGACCATCCAAATCCGCCCGAAACGCGTGAAACGAAGAACTTTCGCCGCCGCGCACAACGTCGGCCGACGACTCAAACACCACCACGCGCCCGTCGTCGCTAAGCGTCGGATTCAGACTAACTGCTTGTTCCGGAGTGTTCGTGAGCCGCGTCAAATTCGCATGAGACTGCGGAGGAGAAACAGTATCGACTGTTAATAGAATCAGGATGATGAGGAATGTGACACGAAGCATAGTGAGGTTGCTCCTTACTTAAATTTAGCTGCGCATTCTACACCGATTCAGATAAAACTCAAGAAATTTCTGCGTAATGGGTGTAATCTGTCCCGCATGAAAATCATCGTCAGCGGTTCGCATGGTCTGGTCGGCAAGGCCTTATTGAAGTCGCTGACGGCCGATGATCACGAGGTTTTCAGACTCGTCCGTCGCGAGGCGAATTTTGGCACCGGGGAAATTCGGTGGGACCCGAGTGAAGGCCGTATCGATGCGCAACACGTCGAAGGTTGCGACGTAGTGGTCCATCTCGCCGGCGAGAGCATTGCATCCGGCCGTTGGAACGAGGAAAAGAAACGCGCGATTCTTGAAAGCCGTGTTAAAAGCACACTGCTGTTGAGCGAAACACTCGCGCGCATGTCTCGGCCTCCGTCAGTTTTTCTTAGCGCATCAGCGATTGGTTACTACGGTAATCGTGGCGACGAGTTGTTGACGGAACAAAGCGCGCCTGGAAACGACTTCCTCGCGAACGTTTGCATCGAGTGGGAAAAGGCAACGAGACCGGCAGCAGAGAAGGAAATTCGAACCGTTCACACGCGATTCGGAATCATTCTCGACGATCAAGGCGGCGCTCTTGCAAAGATGCTGACGCCTTTTCGCATGGGCATCGGAGGGCGCGTCGGCAGTGGCAAGCAGTGGATGAGCTGGATCGCGCTCGACGATGTTGTATCCGGATTGAAGTTTTTGATGGGCGAGACCTCGACGCGTGGACCAGTGAATTTTGTGGCGCCGAATCCGGTTACAAACGCAGAGTTTACAAAGACGCTCGGACGGGTGCTTTCGAGAGCAACTATATTTCCCGTGCCTGAGTTTGCCGCGCGTCTTGCGTTCGGCGAGATGGCGGATGCGCTTTTACTTTCGAGCCAGCGGGTTGAGCCGAGTGTTTTGAACAGCAAACAATTTCAGTTCAAATGGACCACACTCGAGGCGGCATTGAGAAATATTCTTAACACGGATAAACGCGGATGAAACGGATAATTATTTTACTGTTGGCAGGAGCGCTCATTGCAGCAGGACAACAACGTCAAGCTTCTGCTGATCTGATCCTGCACAATGGCGACATCTGGACTGTCGATGAGAAGAATCCGACGGCGCAGGCCGTAGCGGTTAAAGACGGGAAATTTGTTGTCGTGGGTTCTAATGAGGACGCGTTGAAACTGCGTGGTCCAAACACGCGCGTTGTCGATTTAAAGGGCGCGTTCGTCGTTCCCGGCTTCAACGATAACCATGTCCATTTTGCGTCAGCGGCCCAGTTTCTCGAGTTCAACATCATGCGCGTTTCGACGCAGCAGGAATTTGTCGAACGCGTGAAAGAAGTAATCGGACGCTTGCCAAAAGGGGAATGGATCGTCGGCGGGTTCTGGGGAGCTTATGACCAGTGGGCGGCAGGAAGCGCCGGCAATCAGCGCCGTGAACCATTCGCTCCTGACATGAAACTTGTGAATGAGCTCACCGCTGACTACCCAATGTTCATTCGCAAGTTTGACGATAGCCAGTTCGCGGCCAACGAGGCGGCGTTTCGGAAACTCACCACGTTGCACATGAATGATCCGCAAGTGCCTGACGTTGAGTTTCTGCGCGACGCACAAGGACGCTTGACTGGTCACATGCGCGGCAAGGGAGTGACGCGTCTCTTCAACAGCGTAATCCCGCGAAGTTTCTCGCGTGATCGCCGTCGACAGCAGACAAAAAACGCGCTCGCGGAGATTCAAAAGTTTGGAGTGACGAACGTCAGCGATATGTCTGACGATGTGCAACTCGGTCTGTACAAAGAATTGCATGCATCAGGTGAGTTGACTGTGCGAATTCATTTCCGGCCCGGACTCGATCGCTGGAAGGAGTTGGCGGATGCAGGCACTCGTGTCGGCGCGGGTGATGAATGGATTCGTCTCGGCGCTGTCAAAGGCCACATCGACGGCATCATGGGAACGAGCAGCGCACGCTTCTTCGAGCCGTATTCACACGACGCGAAGAATCGCGGGCGTTGGCGGCCGCTGATGGTCGACGACAAAGGCGAGTTCGTTGAAGGAAAATTCCTCGGCTACATGCTCAACGCCGATCGAGCCGGTCTTCAACTCACTGTCCACGCCATTGGCGACGAAGCCAACAACCTCCTGCTCAACTATCTCGAGGAGCTCAACAAGCAAAACGGCAAACGCGATCGACGCTTTCGTCTGGTCCATGCCCAAGTGCTCGCACCGGGAGATTTCAAGCGTCTCGGTCAGCTTGGCGTCGTCGCGGAAGTTCAACCGTTTCACTTGAGTGACGACATGCGGTGGATGGAAGAACGTATCGGCTTGGAACGGACGAAGGGTGCGTATGCGTTCAAGAGTATTCAGGCGAGCGGCGCGGTGCTGAGCTTTGGAACTGATTGGCCGGGAACGTCGGCGTCAGAGTATCCGATCAATCCGATGCTTGGGCTGTATGCTGCGGTCACGAGGCAAACACTGACGGGACAACCGGCAGCGGGTTGGTTTCCGAATGAGCGGATTTCGATCGAAGATGCGGTTCGTGCTTACACGCTGAATACTGCGTACGCGAATTTTGAAGAAAAGACTAAGGGATCGATCGAAGTAGGTAAGTTCGCGGATGTTGCGGTGCTCTCAAAAAATCTTTTGAAAGTAGCACCGAAAGAGTACCTAACAACCGACGTCCTCTACACAATTGTAAGCGGCAAAATTGTGTACAACCGATCAGTTTAAAATCCGCGTTATCCGCGGCTGAATTCCGGCAGCGCCTCAAACACCTCGAGCGCGTATTTCACATTCCCGAACGGCGCCGACACCTGCACGCCCTGAATCTCATCACGCACTTCAAGCAACGACTCGCGCGCGATCTTGAGTCCTTCTTCGCGCCCGGCTTCCTTGCTCACCGTTGAAGCCTTTCGCATACGGTCCATGATCGACTGCGTCACCCGCACACCCGGCACTTCGTTATGTAAAAATTCAGCGTTGCGGTAAGACACGAGAGGCCAAATGCCCGCGATGATCGGGATGCGCACGTGCTCGATGCGTTTCAGAAAGTCGCGCAGTTGATCAGTATCAAACACCGGCTGTGTGATCGCATACTGCGCGCCTGCTTCAACCTTCCACTCGAAACGTTTGATCTCTTCGTCAAGATTGATCGCGCCCGGATTCACGCCGACCCCGATACAAAACGAAGTCGGGTCACCGATCGGATTGTTTCCCAGATCCAACCCGTGGTTCAACTTGTTGACCATGTTCGTCAAGCCGATCGAGTCGATATCAAACACCGCGGTCGCGTCCGGGTATGGTCCCATCTTCGGCGGGTCGCCCGTAATCACGAGTATGTTGCGCAGCCCAAGCGCAGCGGCGCCAAGCAGGTCTGACATCATTCCAAGCAGGTTGCGATCGCGGCAGCAATAGTGAAGCACTGACTCAATACCGATCTGTTGCTCGACCAGCACCGCCGTCGCGAGGGCGCTCATCCGCGATTGTGCCCGCGCGCCGTCGGGTATGTTCACACCGTCGACTCCCGCGTCCTTTAATAGACGAATCGAATCCAGAGTCTTCTTCGCATCGACGCCCTTAGGCGGCAGCACTTCAACCGAAGTCACAAACTCGCCATTTGCGATCTTTCTTCCCCATGCAGAGCGTTCTTCCGCCGGCACGACATGAATGTCAGGCGGCGTAGTCTCGACAGTGACGGTTGCGCCTGGCGTGAAAGCAATTCGCTGCGCACGAGGCGAAGCGGCGCGCACTGAATCGGAGATCAGCTTGATGTGTGATGGAGTTGTTCCACAGCAGCCGCCGATAAACTTCGCTCCTGATTGAATGAAACGCTTCGCAAACTTCGACATGTACTCGGGCGAGCACATGTAAAACTGCCGGCCCTGCACGTCGCGCGGCAGTCCGGCGTTTGGCTGCGCCGACAACTTCTTCGTCGTCACTGCGCGCATCTTCTCGAGCGCGCTCAGGATGATGGCCGGTCCAACGCCACAGTTGAGTCCGATAACGTCTGCGCCCCATGTATCGAGTCGTTCGGTAAAGAGCTCGGGTGTGGTGCCAAACATCGTGTTGCCGTCAGTCAAGATCGTCATCTGCGCGATGATTGGCAGGTTGCAGAGTTCGCGGATCGCCGCTATGGCTTGTCGAATTTCGGAGACGTCGGAAAAAGTCTCGAGGCAAAACAGATCCACGCCACCTTCAAGCAACGCTACGGCTTGCGCCTTGAACAAGTCTCTGGCTTCGTCAAATGAAGTTGGACCATACGGCTCGATGCGCAACCCGAGTGGGCCAATCGCTCCAGCCACGTATGCACGATCGCCCGCAGCTTCGCGAGCAACCTTTGCGGCAATCGCGTTGATCTCGTGAAGATTTGCTTCGAGTCCGTATTGCTGAAGCTTGGCGGCAGTGGCGCCGAATGTGTTTGTCTCGATGATGTCAGCGCCTGCACGTATGTACTCGGTGTGAATCTCGCGCACGAGATCCGGACTGCTCAGATTCAACTCGTCGTAACAGCGGTTGATGTAGACGCCTTTTGCATAAAGCATCGTACCCATGGCGCCGTCGAAGACGAGGATGCGATCAGTGGAGAGAAGTTCTTGAAATGGTTGCATGCTGCGTACTGACATGAAAAAGTCCCGCGCTAAACAACGCGGGACTTCAAAATCGGTTTGAAGTTTTTCGGGTCTTTCTTAAGTTGCCCGAGCTGTTTAGCTGGTTATTTTACGTGGCCGCAAGTCGCCTTAACTCACCACGTTTTTCGTCGCTGGTTATACGCCCGGCACACAGCGACTGTCAAGCAACATGGAAAAGAGTGTTCGCTTTTTTGTGTCAGCATGACCAGACACTTCAGAATGACAGATTATTGTGAAACGAATAAGTACAGTATTTTCAATAGTTTACAGCCATAAAATTTAGAACAAAAAGGCAACTGAGGGCGTAGTTGATCCATCACAGTCCCGGTCCTTCGATTACAGCATTGCTGTTGGAAGTGTTGACTAGTGATAAGTGCAGTCCCCTGGATCTGTGCAGCAAAAGACCTGGTGCCCTAGTGGTCATCAATAAACCCATGGAGATCTTGTTTAATGAAGTTTCCCCGGAGTTTGCCCCACTTCCGCTCGCTGAAGTTTGCGCCGTTCGCAATCATTTCTCTTTTTCTCTTTACTAATCTGACTGGCTTTTTGTTTGGTCGTGTGATGGCTCCAAGTGTTGCTGCAAGTCCGCGACCCGAATTTCGAATTCCGGCAGACATTCCGACGTCGGGCAATCAGGAGTTGGACCGCATCATCTTTGAAGCTGGTCAAAAGCAAGGGGTGGACCCGCGATTTCTTCACGCGGTGATCTGGCAGGAATCGAAGTACCAGCTGCGTGCACGCTCGCATGCGGGCGCTCAGGGTTATATGCAGTTGATGCCTGACACGGCGAAGCGATTTGGTTGTGAGGATCCATACGATCCTGCACAGAACATCAAAGCAGGAACAAAGTACCTGAGCTGGTTGCTCAAGAGATTTGAGGGCAACGTTGAACTCGCGCTCGCGGGCTACAACGCAGGCGAAGGCGCCGTTGATAAATATGACGGCGTGCCGCCATACAACGAGACACGCAACTACGTGAAGATCATCTCGAAGCGTTACGGCAAGACGTATCACCCAGTCCTGCCACCGCAAGAAGCCGCGGAAGTATTCAACCTGTCCGCTGACTAAAATTAAAGACACAGGCGAGTGGGACCATGACGACTTCTCCGAGCCATGGTCTCCGGCCACAGAACCAGCCAGAATTTTTCGCACGTTAAGTCTCATCTGTGACCTTGCATCAATCGCGGATGTTTGCAAAGATCACCCGCGTCTCGCGTCTTGACCCGTTACTTTAGGGAAGCGTAGTCATCCGAGTTGATCCTTAATCCGGAAGACTCTAGCCCTGGCTCACCTCAGCTTCCTATGAACTACGATCTTCTAATTCAATCAAGAGTGTTTTGGGTGTTGGTCACCCTTGTCGGTGTACTCCTGCTATGTGGGTTCGCTTACCTCATCGTAGTCGTAATCTGGAAGGTCCGTAAGATGCACCTGGGAGAGACCATCCGTTTCAAATACCTGTATCCTGAAGAGATCAAACCGGAGGAATCCTATCCTTTCCTAATATTCAGTACATTTGTCCCTGATGTAAGGTCGACCCTTCTGCATCAGCCTCACATAGTTGAAGTGCTGGTTAAGCAAAGAATAAGCGGGCTCCTTAAAGACAAGGAGGATCATTATCTTCACGGCAACGTTCGTTCCAAACGACGAGTCCGAACTGGAAGATACCTGAGGTTTAAACCAGTAGCTCGTGGACTGCGGTTTAATCCGAGACGTCAAGAACCGGAGTGGGGTGGCAAAATCGTACCTCACCATTTCCTTGTGAAAGCTTCACGAAAAGTCATTGGGCAGGCGGTCAAGGGAGAGATAAAGGTCTCGATATGGCTTTTGCCAATCGCACGTCTCAACTTTGAAATAGCTGTGACTGAACACGCGAAGTGTGAACCTTTTGAGCTTCCGGAGTTACGACCGACGACCGTCATATTCCCGTCATACGCCCGTGAAGATGCTCACGTGTTAAGTGAGTTTGAGAGTAAATACAAGAAGATTGGGGTTGAATACCTCTGTGATAGGGACATTCCCGCCGGTAGTGAATGGGACCAGACGTTAACGACATACATCGCTCGAGCAGATATTTGTCAACTCTTCTGGTCGCAACATGCGGCCAGATCTACTTACATACCAGAGGAAATAAAGCGCGCACGCGAACTTTTGAAGCCCATATATCCGACGATTTTAGTGGAGCAACGCGATGGTGAGTCTGCCGAACCCAGAACTGTAGCAACTGAGATGCTAGAAAAGGATTTATTCGATCGATACCCTGAATTCGCAAAGGCGCAGGTCACATCACATAGCTACGTCCCGATTGATTCAAAACGAAATACGGCGTACTTGATGGCGCCGTTCGTTAGTTCAGCGAGCGCTATGCCGTCAGGACTCGCACCCATTCTTACGTTAGCTGCGATCGTCGTTGTGAGCACTGCCGCAGGGTTATACATTCATAAGAAAATGCAACAGCCACCTCGCGAGATAGTCGTGCGCCCTGAGGAATTCCCGCCGCCAACTCCAGCTTCTGCGAAAACTTACAACATCGGCGGAAGAATCCATCGTGCAGATGGCACTCCCATGAAAGGCGTAGTCGTGACGCTCACAAATGGGAAGTCTGGGCAGACAGCCACCACGGACAGCACGGGAAATTATAAGTTCACGGACTTGAAGGAAGGTGCGAACTACGTTGTCACTCCGTCGCAGAAGAGTGGCGTGTTTTCACCACAGTCCCACACACTTCAATATCTCCAGAAAGACGAGAGCATCACTTTTAGTTTGGTCACTTTCACCATCTCAGGCGTAGTCACAACTGGACAAGGTTATTCGGTTCCGCGCGTAAAAATATTACTGGAGAGATCTAGAGCAGGATTGAAACCACGCACATCAGCTACCACTGAGACAGATGAAAAAGGTTCGTACTCATTTGATGGCCTAGAATCGATTTATACATACAAGGTAACGCCGGATTTTAATAACCAGACCTTCAATCCTCCGAGCCGAGAATTTCGAAGCCCTGTTTCCAATCAGGTCGCAAATTTTGTAGCACCGCAACTAATTGCCATACCGTTAATCGCTCCAATCATAAGGGCAAGCGTAAAAGCTGGCGCTTGGCCTCAAAAGGAAGGAGGAGTCGCCTCTTTTGTAGTGACGGTGACAAATGTGGGCGATTCGGACGCAAGGCAAGTTCAAGTTTCGTTAGAAGTAAGTGACCTGCTTCGTATCAACGAGCCTCGCCTACAACTCGGGGACGGGCCGGACAAAGATGCATCGTATTGGATTTGGACCATAGAAGACTTGCGCAGGAATGAGACGAAAACGCTTTCTGTTGAAGCCGAACTTCATCGTGATCTGAATAAACGCGAACTTTACTTGGATTCTCTCCGGGATCTATTAATGGTGCACCGGGTTGATGTGATCGGTTATCAGGACGCCAGGGGTCGAAAATACCCCTGAAAACTCACGGTAAGGCAAACAATCCACCAATTAGATCTTATCGCAGGCGGCGAGCGACGCGAATGCGGTATGGCCCACTCCTTCTACACGTAGCTGGACGGCGAAACTATCTAATGTCAATGCCCTTGACAGCCTTCCTCACAATTTGGCTGAATGCTCACGGTCTTTCCCTAAGCTCCGCCATCTGAACAAAAGGAACCTTTCTTTATGAGCACATCGCGAGGTGGGAGTGGCAACACTGCCGTCATCGAAGATCGTAGGTTCTTCGGGCATCCATGGGGCCTCTCGACACTCTTCGCTACGGAGTTTTGGGAGCGCTTCTCCTACTATGGCATCCGCCCGCTCCTGGTGTTGTTCATGTCGGCCGCGCTTATTGACGGCGGTTTCGGAATCGAAAGAACCCAGGCGTCTGCGATTGTCGGAATTTACGCGGCTGGTGTTTATCTCGCATCCTTGCCCGGTGGCTGGGTCGCCGATCGACTGCTTGGTTTACGACGCGCAGTCATGCTCGGTGCAGTGTTCATTTCGCTGGGCCACATCTCGATCGGCCTTTCATCGTTTGCTCACTCACGGACGCCATTCTTTATCGGCTTAATCTTAATCGTTCTCGGTACGGGCCTGCTGAAACCAAACATTTCAGCAATGGTTGGCGACTTGTACCCGGAAGGTGGCGCACGCCGCGATGCTGGTTTCTCGATTTTCTACATGGGGATCAACAGCGGTGCTGTCGTCGGTCAATTGTTGACTGGCCTGTTAGGCGAAGGACTTGGCTGGCACTGGGGATTCGGCATCGCCGGTGTGGGAATGTTGGTCGGTCTCGTGTGGTTTGCGATCAGTTCGCGACGAACTCTCGGAAACATTGGTCTCGAAATTACAAGAGATCCCGATCCAGTTAAGCAGTCGCGTCAGGAACGGATAATTAAACTCGCGCTCGCGGTCGGGCTCGGCGTCCTTGTGCTCGTCATTGTTCTCGCTTCTGTCGGATCCATACAACTCAACCCTCAGGGAATTGGCCGAAACATGACTTACGTTTTGGTCACTCTGGCACTGCTGTACTTCGCATATGTGTTTATATTCGGCGGTCTGAATCGCGAGGAAAAGAAACGCGTCTTTGTGATCGCGATCCTGTTTTTCTTTGCCGCAATCTTTTGGGCTGGATTCGAACAGGCACCCACTTCGCTAAATCTGTTCGCACGCGACTTCACCCAGCGCTCGTATTTCGGTTGGCAGATACCGGCCATCTGGTTCCAGGTTATTAACTCGGTCTTCATCGTTCTGTTTGCGCCGGCGTTTGCCGCGCTTTGGGTGTGGCTTGAGAGACGGGGTAAAAATCCTTCGAGTCCGTTGAAGTTTTCACTTGGACTACTCTTCGCGGGTCTTGGATTCGCGGTGATGATTCCTGCAGCGAATATGATCCTCGGCAGTGGCGGCACGGTCATGGTCTCGCCGATGTGGCTGACTGTGAGTTACGTCCTACAGTCAATAGGCGAGCTGTGTCTGAGCCCTGTGGGTCTATCGACGATGACGAAGCTCTCCCCGCGCAAGTACGTGGGACAGATGATGGGCATTTGGTTTCTGGCTACATCGGTAGGCAACTTGATCGCAGGTCTTGTTGGCGGCAGCGTCGATCCGGAGAAGCTGGACCAGGTGCCGACGGTCTTCATCGGCACCACCGTCGCATTGATCGCCGCGGCGATCCTGCTTGCCGTGCTGGCGCCATTCATCAAAAAGTTAATACCAGACGAAAACAAACTGACAGGAGCGTAACGCGTTGCTCAATCGTTCACACTTTTACCTCGCGGCAATTTTGATCTTGTCGCTGGGAGCCACAGCTCTTTCCCAACAAAAACTCCTCACCATCGACGACATTTTCGATCCCGCGAAACGCGTTAATTTCAACGGAACGACTCCGACAGTTCGCTGGCTCAAAGACGGCAATCACTATTTGCTAGTTAACGAGGCCTCGCGTCGAGACGTGCCGCGAATGCAGAAGGTAAACGCCGCGACTGGTGAGGCCACGCCGTTTTTTGACGCCGCGAAAATGCAGGCGGCGTTTGCGGCTTTGCCGGGAGTGACGGCAGAGAATGCGCGCCAACTCGCGAATCGAGGCAACTACAATCTCAATCCCGCTCAAACCGGTGTTCTGATCAACTGGTCCAACGATCTCTTTTACTACGAGTTTGGCAGCGATCGTGCTGTCCGGTTGACCAATAATCCTGAAGAGGAGCTCAGTGAAGAATTCAGTCCTGACGGGCGGATGATCAGCTTCGTCCGTGACAACAACTTGTACGTGGAAGAGCTCGCGATGCAGCGTCGGGAACGTGCGTTGACGCGCGACGGCAGCGAGAAGATTCTCAACGGGCGTTTGGATTGGGTTTATCAGGAAGAACTTTATGGACGCGGAAACTTTGGCGCTTACTGGTGGAGTCCTGATTCGACGACCATAGCGTTTCTTCGATTCGATGAAAACCCGGTCCCGCAGTTCACTGTAGTCGATCACATTCCTTACCACCAGACAATCGAGACCACTCCGTATCCGAAGGCCGGCGACCCGAATCCGATTGTTAAGTTGGGTGTGGTTAGTGCCGCCGGTGGTGATATCCGCTGGGTCGACACGTTCAAATATCAGCCTGCCGATATGCTTATCTCGCGTGTCGCGTGGACTCCTGACAGTAAGAAGGTGGTCTACCAGGCGCAGAACCGTGAACAAACGTTTCTCGACGTCAACTTCGCGGACGCGCGCGACGGTAAGTCGACAAACATCATTCACGAGACTTCAAAGGCCTGGGTGGGAATCAATGAGAATCCGATCTGGCTAAAGGACGGAACTTTTCTTTGGGCCAGCGAGCGCAGCGGCTGGGAGCATCTCTACCACTATTCAGCGGATGGAAAACTCTTACGCCAGGTGACTGACGGCAAGTGGGAAGTGCGTTCGATTCAGGGTGTGGATGAGCAGAATGGTTTTATCTACTTCACCGGCACTCAGCACAGTCACATTGCGCCGAATGGTTATCGCATCAAGCTGGACGGGACCGGGCTGCAGCGTCTGACGATGACGGAAGGAACTCACCGGATCGATGTGAGTCCCGCTTATAACTACTTCATCAACGTTTGGAGTGACCTCAACACGCCTTCGCAAGTTCGCTTGTTCGACGCAGCAGGAAAACTCGTGCGCGTGATCAGTGAAAACAAAGTCGATGCGCTGAAGCAGTACAAACTCGGAACGGCGGAACTGTTGCAAGTCAAAAATCGGGACGGCTTCGTGATGGAAGCAATGATGATCAAGCCGCCTGATTTTGATCCGCGGAAAAAATATCCGGTGATGAGTTTTACGTATGGTGGACCACACGCGCCCCAGGTTCGCAACGCCTGGGGATCGCAGACGTACATGTGGCATCAAATGCTCGCGCAGAAGGGCTACATCATCTGGGTTTGTGACAATCAAACTGCAAGCGGAAAAGGGCTCGAGTCGACGTGGCCGGTGTACAAAAACTTCGGCGAGCTGGAGCTGCGCGATATTGAGGATGGTCTGACGTGGTTGAAGAGGCAGTCGTACGTCGATGGATCGCGGATCGGTATCTGGGGCTGGAGCTACGGTGGCTTCATGACGAGTTATGCATTAACGCACAGCACGTCGTTCAGGATCGGCATTGCAGGGGGAAGCGTAACCGACTGGCGCGACTACGACAGCATCTACACCGAGCGCTACATGCAAACGCCACAGAACAATCCTGAAGGTTACAAAAAGAGCTCACCGTTACACGCCGCGAAGAACCTGCACGGAAAGTTGCTTCTGATTCACGGCGCGATCGACGACAACGTTCACATGCAGAACACGATTCAGTTTGTATATGAGTTGCAGAAAGCGGGGAAGCAGTTCGAGCTCATGCTCTACCCCAAATCCCGCCACGGCGTGAACGATCCGTTGTTGTTGAAGCACATGCGGCAGATGATGACAGACTTTATTGTGGAGAACCTGTAAGTCACAAAGGGGCACAAAAAGGGATTCTGTGCCTTTTGTGGCTACATTGGCAGGGCATTGGCACGGGCATTGCCGTTTGGAGGGGTGGAGGTCCTCGATGTCCACATCCCTCGCTTACATCACCCACGAACCCGATCCCCAGGTGCCTCTGCTCTGTGACGTGGTCCATGTTGATCCGCAGAGCCAGCTTCAGCGGGAGGTCCAGGCCAATCTCCAGAACGAAATCGACTCCATCACTACTCAAATTACCGATCCCGAACTGCGCGAAATCTCACAGACAATCCTCGCCGAAATGCTTCGCTTCTTCGACTGGCTCGCGCGAATCGAGACCAACCTTCATAAGCTCGACACCCTCCTCGAAAGTCTCTCACTCCTCGAAGTCCTCGAGTTTGAAGCCCGCTCGTTAACCGATTATATCGACGCAAAATGCATCAAAGTCGCCAATGGAAACGAGCGGCTGCACGATGTTTTGGACGGCATTTGCTACGGAATTAACCACGATTTGCGCCGGATTTTCGAGCGCGAGCTGGTTCGAGGGGTCACTGAGCAGTCGATTCCCATCGTCTATGGAAAGATCATGCACGCGCATGGTTTACTCACCAATTGTTTCCAACAGTCCACCATCACTCTCTTGCAAGTCTTCAAGCCTGAGCTCGACGCCTCGAAGCTTTTCAACGACGTCGAACTCAGGCTTCAGCAGTCGCTGGTCCTCTGTAAAGACCTGTCGTCGCTGATGCGGTTTGTGCGTCTCGCTCAAGCCAATGGCGACCCGGATGTTCTTCGCTCCGTCACCACACGGATCCTCGAGTTTAGAGACGGAAGCATGCAGTATTTGATGTACAAAGACTGGCGCGGTTACGAAAGCCTGGCCCTGGAAGTCATCACGGCGATTGAGAATAACCTCGATCCGAAGCCCTTATTACACCGCTTTATCTGCTATCTCGAAGTGCTGTACGGCCACGTAAAGATGCGGGCCGTGCTCGCTGAGGCATTTCCGTATTCCGGAGGGGAAGAGGAAGCGTAAGGTGCCACAAACTGTTAGTCGCGGGTAACACAAATTGTTACTCACGATCCAGATCTATCCGCGTTCATCCGTGCAATTATCTTTTTTGACAACGCGGACAGTAGTACGTGGATCTTCCGCCCTGGACCACGCGCCTGATCCTCGCCCCACACCTCACACACGGCTCGCCCTCACGTTCATAAACGCGCCAGAAACGTTCAGGAGCTTCAAAGTAACTCCCATTGCCGTCAGCTAGATCGATGCGCAGAGTTGAGCCTGCATCGATGGCTTCCTGAAGTGTGTCGCGAATCGCCTGGTACAACTTGCGCGCGCGCGGCTTCGATAATTTATTCGCCGCGGTCATCGGATTGACGCCCGCGAGAAACAATGCTTCGACGGCGTAGATGTTGCCGAGACCAAGAACGCGTGTCTGGTCCAATAACAAATGTTTCAAAGGTCGACGTGAGCGGGAGAGCGTCTCGATGAAATAGTTTTCGGTGAAGTCGTCTGTCAGAGGCTCGGGTGCGAGTGATTGGAGCTCTTTCGGAGCCTTCGCGAAGATGCGCATCCGTCCAAACTGGCGCATGTCGCAGAAGACGAGCCGTCGCTCGTCGTCGAGATAGAAGATCACGTGTGCGTAGGGCGGCAAGGATTGATCGGTGGTGAGTGAAACGAACTTACCGGTCATGCGCAGGTGTGTCGCGAGCACGTGTCCTGATTCGAGTTGAAAAAGGATGTACTTGCCGCGACGGCCGACCGCGGTGATGAGTGAATTACGAAGCTGGCGATCGAACCGTGGACGCGAAATGCCTGGAGCGATGCGTTTGAGGTTGAGCTCGGCGGCGAGGATGCGACGTCCGACGATCACGGGCGAGAGGGCGCGGACGACGTGTTCGACTTCAGGTAGCTCGGGCATACAGGTAAATCTTTGACAGGATTAACGCGGATTAAATGGATTTGATAATTTCCTCAATCGCGGTCCGTGTCTGATCCACTAATTCCGGTTTGCGCGCCTCGATGTTCAAGCGCAACAGCGGTTCAGTGTTTGAGCCGCGGATATTGAAACGCCATTCAGGGGTTTCAAGTGAATAGCCGTCGGTGAAATCTTCCTGTCCCTCAGCGCGGTACTTTTCCTGAACCTTGCTGATGATCGCTTTAATGTCTTTGACGCGATAGTTGAGCTCGCCCGACATGTAATGACCAGCCATGTACGGCGCCATGATCTCGGAGAAAGGTTTGTCCTGCGTTGAGAGATGCTCGAGCACGAGCAGGAAGGGAATCATGCCGTTATCGCAGTAAAAGTTGTCGCGAAAGTAGTAATGCGCACTCATCTCGCCCGCAAACAACGCGTTCTTGCGTCGCATTATATCTTTCATGAATGCGTGACCGCTCTTAGCGACGATGGGTGTTGCGCCCCTTCGTTTGCATACATCCACCGTGGGCCATATCACTCTTGGATCGAAGATGATCGTGTTATCGCTGCCGTACTTCGTCAGTAAAATATCCGCGAGCAGCGCTGTTACGTAGGCGCCTGAAATGAAGTCGCCCTTCTCGTTGAAGAACATCGCGCGGTCGGCGTCCGCATCCCATGCTATGCCAAACGTAGCGCCGCGTTCTTTGATGAGAGCTTCTGTCTCAGTTCGATTCTCCGGCAACATCGGATCGGGCGGGCCTTTCGGAAACGTACCATCGGGTTCGAAGTTTAGGGGTATCAAATTCAGTCCGAGGTCCTGCACGAGCTTTTCAGCCGGTCTGCACACGTAACCGAAGTTTCCGTTCCCGACGAACGTAAACTTCTTGATCGAATTCTTATCGACAGACTTCAAAACGTGAGCGAGATAATCGTCGAGTATGTCGCGCTCAGTGCACGTGCCTTTCTTGTCGGAAGCAACTTCAGCGTCTTTGCCGGCTTTTAGTGCGTCGCGAATGTCAAACAAACCGGTCTCAGACGAGATAGCGGCGGCTTTCTCCCGCACCATCTTCATGCCGTTGTATTCTTTCGGATTGTGCGAAGCCGAAACCACGACCCCCCCCGAGTAGCCGTACTCGCCCACCGCGAAATACAGCATGTCGGTTGTGATCTCACCGATGTCTATCACGTCCACACCCGCATCGAGAAAACCCCGAGTCAAACTCGCCTTCAACTGAGGTGACGAAATGCGTGCATCCATGCCGACAACCATTGTCGAAGGCTTGAACAGGTGGACATAGGCTTTCGCGGTTCTGTAGTAAGCGTCTTCATCGATATCCGTCGGATAAACGCCGCGAATGTCGTATGCTCGAAAAACTTCCCAGTTCATAATCGAATCCATTTTTGAATCTAGTTTAGAGTTCAAGCTTTAGCTTGTTTCTCGGAAAGAGCAACCTAAAGGTTGAACTCAGAACAAGTGAACGTGTAGTCGGTCAGCGACGTTTTGTCGCCCAGCACGGTCCCTGGTCCAACTACAGCCGAACGACCGATGTGACAGCCACGACCGGCAATCGCGCCGATGATCTGTGCGGTAGTACCGATGCGCGTGTGCGGCCAGATCACTGAATTTTCAACTCGCGCGCGCTCCTCGACAAAACATCCCGGCCCCAACACCGAATTGATAATCTGCGCGCCTGGTTTGATCTGACAATCGTCGCCGATCAACGAGAGGTCGTCGATCTCGGCGACCGTCGCCGCATCGAACTGACCGCGACGTTCCTTGATGTGAAACCGTCCTACGCGATTCGCGAGAAGATCGGAGTGAACCTGTAAATATCTTTCCGGTGTGCCGATGTCGATCCAGTAAGTGCGCGAAGGAATGTGTGCAAAAAACGCCTCGCCGCGTTTTAGAAGATCGGGAAACAGGCCGTACTCAAACGAGTAATTCTCACCCGGCGGCAAATAATCGAGCACCTTGGGCTCGAGCACGTACGTTCCGGCGTTGATGGTGTTGCACGTGATCTCATCAGCTTTTGGTTTTTCGAGAAAGCGATGAACTTTTCCGTCCTTTTCAGTTTCCACCACACCGTAGCTTGAAGGATCGGCGACAGGAGTCAGCACGATCGTCGCCGTTGCTTGTCGCTCGTTGTGCTCGCGGATCACAGCTTTGAGATCGAGGTCGGTAAGAATGTCGCCGTTGAAAACGACGGTTGGTTCGCGAATTAAATCTTCCGCAAACTTGTAAGCGCCCGCGGTACCCATGGGCTGCGGCTCAACGGTGTACTTCAGGTTCACGCCGTAATCAGAACCATCGCCGAGCAGTTGCTCGATCTTGTTTGGCTGATACGAAAGCGAGAGTGTGATATCAGTTATGCCCGCGCGTCTGAGCGTGTCGATCTGGTAAAGCAGAAACGGCCGGTTACAGATCGGGACGATTGGTTTGGGGGTATAAACCGTTAACGGGCGAAGGCGCGTACCTTTACCACCAGCAAGAATGAGTGCCTGCATGCTTTATGAAAGATGAAATAAAGTCTAATATCGGACCAAGTCTAGCATATGGGAGTTTGAAATGCCGGAATTGAACGAGGCAGTAATTATCAGTGCGGCGCGTACGCCGGTTGGAAAGTTTTTAGGATCGTTAAAGGGGTTCAAAGCGACCGAGTTGGGTGCGATAGCCGTTCGCGAGACTGTGAAGCGCGCCGGCGTGAAGCCTGAAGACGTTGATGAAGTGATCATGGGATGTGTGATTCAGGCGGGACTCGGGCAGAACCCTGCGCGCCAGGCAGCGCTGAATGCGGGTATTCCGTCGACGGTTGCAGCAGTGACAGTTAACAAGGTTTGCGGCTCCGGTTTGAAGGCAGTGATGATGGCCGCACAGGGAGTTCAACTCGGCGACTCAGAGATGGTTGTTGCGGGCGGCATGGAGTCGATGAGTAACGCGCCTTATCTCCTGCCGAAAGCGCGCGAAGGTTATCGACTCGGAAACGGCGAACTCGTCGATTCGATGATTAACGACGGGCTTTGGTGCGCGTTTGAGAATTACCATATGGGCTGCACGGGTGAGGTTGTTGCTGAAGAGTATTCGATAGGCAGGGCTCAGCAGGATGAGTTTGCGATGAACTCGCATCGCAAGGCTGCGGCAGCGATCAAGGCGGGCAAGTTTAAGGATGAGATCGTGCCGGTTGAGATCCCGCAGAAGAAGGGCGCTGCGCTGATCTTTGATACGGATGAAACTGTGCGCGAAGACACGTCGATGGAGGGGCTCGGAAAACTCAAGCCGGCTTTCAAGCAGGAAGGTGGAACGGTAACCGCCGGAAACGCGCCAAGTGTTAACGATGGCGCTTCTGCTGTGGTAGTTACTTCACTTCGCCGCGCGCGTGAGCTTGGTATCGAACCGATGGCAAAGATCGTTGCGCAGGCAGTTTCTGGAGTTGAGCCGCGCCTCGTGATGATGGCGCCGGTTGAAGCTGTGCGGAAGTTGTTGAAGAAGACTGGGTGGTCGGGGAGTGAGGTTGACCTGGTTGAACTGAATGAAGCGTTTTCCGTGGCTGCGCTTGCGGTGACGCGTGAGCTTGGGCTCGATCCCGAGAAGGTGAATGTGAATGGCGGTGCAGTGGCATTGGGCCATGCGATCGGGCAATCAGGATCTAGGTTGTTGACGAGTTTGTTGTATGAGTTGAAGCGACGAGACGCGCGAAGAGGGATTGTTGCGTTGTGTCTCGGTGGTGGGAATGCGGTGGCGATGGCGGTTGAGAGATAGTTTCTAACGCAGATGAACACAGATGAACGCAGATGAAATGATTGGTGTGGTTGGCGCAGGGACGATGGGGAATGGGATTGCCCAAGTCGCTGCTCGCGCGGGATACAGTGTCGCGTTGCACGATGTGAGCGAAGCGTTTCTCGAGCGCGGGATGAATGCGATTGACAAGAGTTTGCAACGCGACGTTGATAAAGAGCGGCTCGACGCGGCCGGTAAACAAGGAATCATCGAACGGATTCGCACGACAACAGACTTCGCAGGCTTCAGCAATGCGGCGTTCGTGATTGAAGCAGTCACAGAAAACCTGGAAGTAAAAACTGAGGTCTTCAAAACTCTCGACCAGATCACCCCAGCAAACGCAATACTCGCCTCAAACACTTCATCAATTCCAATCACAAAACTCGCCGCCACAACGAGGCGACCTGACAAAGTCATTGGCATGCACTTCATGAATCCCGTGCCGGTGATGAAGCTGATCGAAGTGATTCGGGGTATTCAGACGTCAGATGAAACTTATGAACGCGTAAGAGCTTTGTCTGAACAGATGGGCAAGACGGCGCTTGACTGCCAGGACTCACCCGGCTTCGTCTCGAATCGCGTGTTGATGCCGATGATCAACGAAGCAATTTTTACTCTTTACGAAGGCGTAGCGAGCCGCGAAAGCATCGACGGCATCATGAAACTCGGCATGAGCCACCCCATGGGGCCGCTTACGCTCGCCGACTTTATCGGTTTGGATGTATGCCTTGCCATCATGAATGTGTTATATGAGGGTCTCGGAGACCCCAAGTACAGGCCCTGCCCGCTGCTCAAGCGGTACGTCGACGCTGGTTGGTTAGGCAGGAAGAGCGGCCGCGGGTTTTACGAATACTGAATGCGCCCCACTATCTCGCATTACTGTCAAAAGTGCCTTGCAGCAAATCCGCTGGGCCAGGAGTTTTGCACTCGCTGCGGCACGCGCTTGATGATCATTGTCGAACCGAGCTCGGCGCGCTTTGAAACTGGTCAATCAAGTCTTTCCACTGACGAACATCTTCTCGAACGCATCTCCGCAGCGGAAAATCGTGTCGCGCGTTTAGCTGAACGTCTCGAGCGTAGTCTCGATTTGCTTCTCCGTTACGCACAGAATGCTTACTTCGATCGTTCGCTCATGCGCGCCCTTGTGAGTCTTTTGACTGAAGACGGTGTCGTTGACACTGACCGGCTCGAACGCATGTGGAGCGAGCGTTGCCAGCGAGATACTGACGAGCAGGAAGAGAACGTTCATCGCGATGAGTTGCGTTTGCGGATTCTTGCCGGCGCAGGTATTCGCGACAAGCAAACGTTTGAAGAGTTGGTGAATGAAGGCTTCCTGCTTATTGAAGACAAGCAGGTTCCGCAAGGTATCGATAAACTTCGACGCGCCGCGGAGCTCGGAGACGAAAACGCGACGTTGAATCTCTATATCGGCGAACACTACTTCCGCAGTGGTAAAACGAAACAAGCGCGCGCGTACCTGGCAAAGGCTCACGAAGCCATGCCCGATGATCTGCGCGTATCTCTACTGCTCGGATTGACCTGTGCGGATGACGGCGAGGTTGAGCTCGCAAAAGACCTTTTGAGTTCTGCGACAGCTCAGGGTGGGTCTTCTTTCGCCGGCCACTATGGACTGGGTTGGGTGTTCGTAACCGAGAAAAACTGGAGGCGAGCGCTTGGTGAATTCAAGCGCGCGCTGACCGTCCGACCGTCGCCCGAAGCTCATTACGTTCTCGGGTGTCTCTATTACGAACTCAATCGCGACTCGCTTGCAGTTCGACACCTGCGCAAAGCTACGAAGATGGATGCGGGTTACGCGGAGGCGTATTACCTGCTGGCGCAAGCTTATGAGCGCACGGGTCGAAAGGACCTGGCGCGCCAGGCTTTGGAGAAGGCCGACCGCAGGGTCGCGAATCTTTTTGGAGCCCGTCGTTTAATCTCGGGCGCCGACAAACGATTGGCGGACGCACTTCGGGAAGATGCTTTAACCGCAGATTTTACGGATTGAAAGCGGATCATCGGTCTTCATCCGTGTTATCTGTGGCCTACCTGCGTTGACAGCGCATTTCTCCTCGCTATAATGGCCCTTTTGCGCGCATAGCGGCAAAAAGATCTATGCGTATCAAGCTGGAGAACCTGGAGGGTGGCAAGGGCGATTTCGCCCATATTTATCAGCCTGAAGAGCTGAATCCGGTCGACGAACGAGTACGGCTGGCTGGGCCCGCCGCGGTGAAAGGGAAAATCAGGCTTTCCGGCAACGAGGTCTTTGTAAACGGGCATTTCGACGCTCGAGCGCAAGTCGAGTGTGATCGCTGTCTGCAACCGGTTGAACTCCCGGTTAGCGGCGATTTCGCGCTGGAGTACATCTCCGGGTCGGAATACGAATCCAGCGACGTGGCGGAACTAACCGAAGCGGAGCTGTCGGTTTCGGTGTTTGACGGCGAAGCAATCGACGTCGACGAGATCGTGAAAGAGCAGATTCTGTTGGCCGTGCCGACTCGCATGTTGTGCCGCGAGGACTGCAAAGGCATTTGCCCGGAATGCGGCATTGATAAGAACACGGGCGACTGCCAGTGCGTTACAGATGACATTGACCCGCGGTGGGCGGCCCTGAAGAATTTAAATACAACGGAGTAATTATGCCAAATCCTAAGCGACGACATTCGAAAGCTCGTCGAGACAAACGCCGCGCGCACGATGCGCTGCGAATCCCGCAAACCACCCTGTGCCCGAATTGCCGTGAACCCCGCATGCCCCACCGTGTTTGCCCCAAGTGCGGCTTTTATAAAGGTCGCGAAGTGATGCAGGTCGAACAAAGCTAAACTAAGTCCGTGCGAAGTCAGTCGAAGCAACAGGTCCCATTGACGGGAAAGGTCGTTCTCGACGCAATGGGAAGCGATCAAGCGCCGCACGTTGAGATTGACGGCGCGCTTGCTGCGACGCGCGACTTCGGAGTCGGAGTTATTCTTGTGGGCCAGGCCCACAAGGTCGAGCCTGAACTGCGTAAATGTGGTTGGCGAGGCGATGGCGATCGAGGGATTGAGTTAGTAGATGCGGCGGAAGTAATCGCGATGGACGATCCAGTCGCAACTTCCGTAAGGCGAAAGAAGAAGAGTTCTTTGAGAATCGGCACGAAGCTCGTGATGGAAGGACGTGCTGACGGTTTTGTTTCAGCGGGCAACACGGGCGCCGCGATGGCGACCGCGAAGATGGTTATCGGCATGCTTCCCGGTGTCGATCGTCCGGCGCTGGCGGCGATGATCCCGACGAAGGCGGCGAAACCCGTGTTGCTGCTCGACGTAGGAGCAAACTCGGAGTGCAAGGCGCATCACCTGGCCCAGTTTGCGATCATGGGTGATGCTTACTCGCGCTGGGTGCTCGGGACAGTCAAGCCGACGGTCGGGCTGATGAGTATCGGCGAGGAAGAAGCGAAGGGAAACGATCTGACGAAAGAGGCGTTTCCGCTGTTGCGGCAGTTGGATATCAATTTTGTCGGCAATGTCGAAGGCCGTGATGTCTTTTCCGGATTGGTTGACGTGATCGTCACTGACGGTTTTACCGGAAACGTGATGCTGAAACTGTCAGAAGGTTTGACTGAAGCGATGCTGTCGATGCTGAAACGCGAGTTGACGCAAACCGCTGTAACGAAAGCGGGCGCAGTGCTGGCGAAGCCGGCGTTTCGGAATATCAAGAAGCGGCTTGATTATTCTGAATATGGTGGCGCGCCTCTATTGGGCGTGAGTCGCATCGTCGTGATAGGTCATGGACGATCAAATGCGCGTGCGATTCGAAACGCGATCAGGAGTGTTAAGGAGTTTTCAGAAAATCGGACCGGCGAGCGAATTGAATTGGGATTAAATCAAACGCAGATTACACGGATGAACACGGATATTGCTATATTGAGGACTCATGCTTAATCAACGCGCTGGAGTTCTGGGGACTGGCCATTCATATCCCGAAGGCATTCTGACGAATGCGGATCTCGCCCAGATGGTCGATACCTCTGACGATTGGATCACAACGCGCACCGGTATCAAGCAACGTCGGAAGGCTGCGCCGCATGAGTACACTTCAATGTTTGCTGTGCGCGCCGCGCAGCAGGCGATTGAGCGCGCTCGTTTGGATCCATCAGACATCGATCTGCTTCTTTGCGCCACCGTCACACCTGACCAGATACTTCCGTCAACTGGCTGCATCATCCAGGCAGAATTGGGGGCACACAACGCCGCGGCAATGGACGTCGTTGCTGCATGTTCGGGATTCCTGTACGGCGTGTCGCTTGCCGACTCGATGATCAAAACAGGCCAGGTGCGACATGCAGTTGTCGTTGGCGCCGAGATCCTGACGCAGTACGTCGACTACACCGATCGACAAACATGCGTGCTTTTCGGCGACGGTGCCGGCGCAGCAGTGTTAGGTGCGACCGATAGCAATCGCGGCATCCTCGCGTCGAAGATCAAGTCTGACGGGCGTTACGAAGAGCAGCTTTTTTCACCCGGTGGTGGAACTCGCAGGAAGCCAAGCGCAGAGACGATTGCCGCCGGCGACCACTTCTTCAAAATGAAAGGCAACGAACTTTTCAAAGTTGCCGTGCGTTCGATGGCAGAGATTTCACGCGACGTTTTGGAGCGGGCGGGTGTTAAGTCGGATGACATCAGTCTATTTATTCCACACCAGGCAAATCAGCGGATTACTGAAGCTGTTGCGGACCGGTTGAACGTGGACATGTCAAAGGTTTATTCAAACATCGCTGTGCACGGGAACACTTCGTCGGCATCGATCCCGATCGCGCTCGATGAGTGTGTCGAAGCCGGACGAATCAAAGAAGGAGATCTGGTGTTGATGGCTTCGTTTGGCGGTGGCGTGACGTGGGGCGCCGTGCTTATGAGGTGGTAATCATTTGTCATATATCATCATATATCATTTGACATTTATCATTTTACATTTGAGACCTTCGGCTTCCGAAAAAATGATAGATGACAATTGTCAGATGATATATGACAAATGATTCTCCTCGACGAATAGCAACAGTTTTCCCCGGGCAGGGATCGCAGGCGCCGGGGATGGGAAAAGAGCTATTTGAAAATTTCGCGGTCGCGCGACAGGTTTTTGAAGAAGCTGATGACGCGCTGGGGTTCGCGATTTCGCGGTTGTGCTTCGATGGTCCAGCAGAAGAGTTGCAGTTGACCGAGAATACGCAGCCGGCGATTCTCACGGTTTCTGTGGCCGCATTTCGCGCGATGATGGAAGCGGGAATAAGTGCGCCTGCATTTGTCGCAGGACACAGTTTGGGTGAATATTCAGCACTGGTCGCCGCCGGCGTTTTGAGTTTATCGGATGCGGTTCGAACTGTGCGCGCGCGCGGACGTTACATGCAGGAGGCGGTGCCGATTGGAACTGGTGCAATGGCGGCGGTTATCGGTGGCGAGCTGAAGGAGATTGAAAGAGTTTGTGAAGAGGCGAGTCACGCGCAAATCTGTTCGCTGGCAAACTTGAACTCACCTGCTCAGGTTGTGATTGCGGGCAATGCCGAGGCGGTGGATCGCGCGATCGAGTCGTTGAAGGGTATTGCCAAAAGAGTTATCAAGTTGAACGTAAGCGCTCCGTTTCATTGCGCGCTCATGAAACCCGCGCAGGATCGCCTGAAGGCGGATCTCGAAGCATTGAAGTTCAATGAACCGGGGATGCCTGTGGTTACGAATGTTGACGCGCGGGCGACGAGTGCGCCGGATGAATTGCGAGATGCGCTTTTGAGGCAAGTGTCAGCGCCAGTGCGCTGGTCGGAGTCGATGCAGTTGCTTGTGCAACAAGGTGTCGATACATTCGTCGAAGCGGGTCCGGGAAAAGTTTTGACAGGTCTTATGCGTCAGATCAATCGCGACGTTAAGACACTGAACGTGGAGGATGCAGCGAGCTTGGAGGCAACACGCGTGGGACTTGCTGCGTAGGTTGATTAGTCAAAATTAAACTCACAGAGGAGCAAACACGATGCCCGATCAAGAGATCGAGAACAAGGTAAAACAGATTATCGTCGATGAGCTTGGTGTAGATGAAAACGAGGTGACTCCAAATGCGCGATTCATCGACGACCTCGGGGCCGACTCGTTGGATACGGTCGAACTCGTGATGCGTTTTGAAGAGGAGTTTGGCATAGAGATTCCCGACGAAGACGCTGAGAAGATTCAAAGTGTGCGGGATGCCTATAACTATATCGATCAGCACAAGAAGTAGATCGATCAAAACATCCTGATTGCTTACAAGGAGTTTTAATTTGACACGTCGTGTCGTGATTACGGGCCTCGGCCTCGTCACACCTGTTGGCAACACTGTCGAAGACACGTGGACTGCCTTGATGAGCGGGCGCAGTGGCGCCGACTACATCAAGAAGTTTGACGCCGAGAGGTTCTCAGTAAGGTTCGCCTGCGAAGTTAAAAACTTCGACCCACTGACATTCATCGCTAAGAAAGAGGCGCGCAAGATGGGCGCCTTTATTCATTATGCGATTGCGGCGTCGATTGAAGCGGTTGCGCATAGCGGCATCCAGCTCACGCCCGAGGGCAAGTTTCCTGACGACATCTCTGAGAACGCAGGGACGTACATCTCTAGTGGCATCGGCGACTTCTGGGCCATCGAGCGCGAGCACTCGAAGTTGCTCGATGATGGACCAGATCGCGTATCTCCGTTCTTTATCGTATCGGCGATCGTGAATCTTGCCGCGGGTCAGGTCTCGATTCGCTTCGGCGCAAAAGGACCAAATTCCGCCACAGCAACTGCCTGTGCAGCAGGCGCGCACGCAATCGGCGACAGCTTCAAGATCATTGAACGCGGCGATGCCGATATCATGATTTGCGGCGGCGCGGAATCGGCGATTACGCCGATGAGCATCGCCGGTTTTGCGTCGATGCGAGCGTTGTCGACGAACAACGACGATCCGGTGCATGCATCGCGACCGTTCGAGCGTGACCGGGATGGATTCGTCATCGGCGAGGGCGCGGGGATCATGATCCTCGAAGAGCTCGAGTCGGCGAAGCGAAGAGGCGCGAAGATCTACGCGGAGATTGTTGGTTACGGTGCCGCAGCGGATGCGTTTCATCTCACCATGCCCGATGAAACTGGATCGGGCGCGCGACGTGTGATGCAAAGGTGTTTGAAAGACGCGGGCGTCAGACCGGACCAGGTTGGCTACATTAACGCGCACGGCACATCGACGCCTTACAACGACAAGTTTGAAACGCTCGCCATCAAAAACACGTTTGGCGAACACGCGTACAAGCTTGCGGTCAGCTCGACCAAGTCGATGACAGGGCACTTGTTGGGCGCGGCTGGTGGAATTGAAAGTGTTTTCAGTGTGCTCGCGCTGCACCGGAACGTTCTGCCGCCGACAATTAATTACGTGAATCCGGATCCGGAGTGTGATCTTGACTACGTTCCAAACGAACCGCGTGAAGCGAGAGTTGAGTACGTGCTTTCGAACAGCTTTGGGTTCGGCGGAACGAATGCGGCGCTGTTGTTTAAGAGGTGGAAGAGTAAATGAAGATCCTCGTGATGATGAAGCAGGTCGCGAATAAGGATGCGATCCTGCGGATTAATAAAGATGCGACGTGGATCGAGGAGGGCGATCTCTCCTTCGAGGTGAGCGAGTCAGACGGGTATGCGCTCGAAGAAGCGTTGCGCGTGCGCGAGAAGCTCAGCGGTGAAGTTGTTGTTTGCTCGATGGGTCCGCAACGTGTGAAGAGTGTGATCAAAGACGCGCTCGCACGCGGCGCCGATCGGGCCATTCACGTTGTTGGCGATAATCTCGCGCATCTCACGCCTTACGCCGCTGCGACTGTGCTCGCGGACGCGATACGTGATGAGAAACCTGATCTGGTGATGACTGGTTTGCAATCGGATGACTACGGTTACGGTCAGACGGGTGTGATCATGGCGGAGTTGCTCGGATTGCCGCACGCAACGATCGTCATAGAATTGGACGCTTCGGCTGACAAGCTTCGAGTGAAGAGAGAACTGGAAAGCGGTTGGTACCAGTGGTACGAAATGCAACTGCCTGCCTTGCTGACGATCCAGTCGGGCATCAGCCAGATCCGGTATGCGACGTTGAAAGGCATCATGGCGGCGAAGAAGAAGGAGATAAAGGAAGTGGTGCCGCCAGCGGAGCTTGTTGGACGGGCTTCGCATCAGCGCGTTGAGAAGATTTACCTGCCGCAGAAGACGAAGCAGACGCAGATGCTTGGGAATGGCGACGCGAAAGCGGGAGCCGCGGAGTTGGCCCAAAAGTTACATGTTGAGGCGAGGGTTTTTTAACCACAGATTACACAGATGAGTAACGGATTACTGGTTTTCATTGAGCATAAAAATGGGGTTGCGAATCGGAGCTCGATCGAGGCGATTGCGGCTGCGCAGGCGTTGGGATCGCAATTGCAGCAGCCTGTGAGTGCGGTCGTGCTCGGCGCGGATGTCGCAGGTGTGGCGCAGGAGTTTGCGGCGTATGACGTTGCGAAAGTGATCGCGGCGACGAATCCAAAATTGGCTGAGTACACTCCGGATGCATACGCTGACGGAATGCAGCAGATCGTCAAGCAGGTCGATCCGAGTTTCGTTTTCATGACGCACACGTACCAGGTGCGCGACTTCGCACCAAAGCTCGCTGCGCGCTTCGGAAAGTCGTTGATTAGCGACTGCATCCGTGCTAAAGCGGACGGCGGAAAAATCGGATTCACGAGAAGAATTTTTCTCGGCAAGCTCGATGCGGATGTGATTTCGGATGGCGAGCCGCCGGTGTTCGCGACCTTTCAAAGTGGCGCGTATCGTCCGGACCACGCGACCAAAGGCGGCAGCGCGGCAGTCGAAAATGTCTCGGTTGAAATTGGCGACGTGCGCATGGTTCCCGAGCCTCCATTCCAGGAGGCGAAGCAGGCCGTCGATCTCACGAAGGCTGAAGTGATTGTGGCAGTCGGGCGAGGGATTAAGAGTAAAGACAATCTCGCTCTCGCTGAGAAGCTCGCGGAAGTGTTAGGTGGCGATCTTGCAGCGTCGCGCCCGATCTGCGACGCCGAATGGCTACCAATTGATCGTCAAATTGGATCTTCCGGACAAACCGTCGCGCCCAAGCTTTATGTTGCACTCGGCATCTCAGGCGCGATTCAGCACCTCGTCGGCATGAAGAACTCAGGCACCATCGTCGCCATCAACAAAGATCCCGAAGCACCGATCTTCGACATCGCGGATTACGGGATTGCAGGGGATTTGTTCGAAGCGGTTCCCGTACTCACCGAAGAGATCAAGAAGATAAAGGGTATCTAGCCGCGGATGACACGGATAAAAATCCGGATTTAATCCGTGGTATCCGTGGTCACTTTCTTCATTTCATCGATAGCATCCGCGGGTTTCCACTCGTTTCCAGTAAAAATTTTCGCGATCTTTCCATCCGGCTTAACGATCACCGTTCTCAATCCATGAACGATCTGATCCTTTTCCGGGTAATACGTTAGCCCAAAGTACTGCGCGATTTCCTTCACTTGATCTTTCGTTCCCGCCGCAAACTCCCAATGCGCAAACGTCTCTTTCTCATAGCGCCCGGTGTTCGCCGCGCCATAACTGCGCAGCACCTTCGGCGTGTCGTAATCAGGATCGAAGCTGATGCTGAGCAGGTGCGTCTTCGCATACAACTCCGCATCCTGTCCGAGGTCGCGATCCACCTGCGCAAAGTTGCTGCTCATCAACGTGCAGTATTCCGGGTCTGGACAACGCGTGTATATAAACGTCAGTAACAATGTCTTGCCGCGGTAATCGTGAACGCGAATCTCACGACCGTCCTGGTTGCGTAAAGTGAAGTTGGGAACCTCGTCACCTTCTTTCGCAGCAGCGACCGCCGGCATCTCAACTGGATTTCCACTCAGCCGCGATATAACGAGATCCTCCAGCCACGACTTTGAACCGTCGACAACGAGCGTGGCGCTGACCTGATCATTGGGCGCAAGAATCTGCATATCCGCTTCACTCGGCACATTGAATGGCATCGTCATCGCCGGCATATAGCCCTTGACCTCTCCGTGAGAAATCGTTACCTGGGACTTATCTCGATCGACTGACACCACTTTGCCATTCAATTCGAAGCGCTTCTCGTTGCTTCTGCCGCAGGACGTACTTAAGCACAGACACGCGATTAACCAGCCGATTAATGCCAACGATCCTTTTGTGCTTTTTTGTGGCCTCATTTAGGTTGGAGCTGGGCGTCGTAGAGGCGTTGGTAGGTCCAGAAGTTTGCCATCACTTTGTAAACGTAGTCGCGCGTTTGGGTAAAACCGATTTCCGGAACGTAGCGGTCGGCCTCATTCGCGCGTGCGCGCGCGATCCAGCGTGTGAGATTGTCGGCACCGCCGTTGTACGCACCCGCAACAGCTTGCGGCTGGTTCGGGAACTGTTGAAATAGATTTGAGAGATATTGCGATCCGAAGAGAATCGCTGTGTCAGGGTTGTAAAGATCGTCCTGGTTGAACTTGCTGCACATTCAATTGGGCTGCCACCTCGTTTGCGGTTGATGCAATGAACTGCGTCATCCCGCGAGCAGCCGCGATTGATTTGGCGTCGGTTTGAAAACGCGATTCCTGTCGTGCGATTGAGAGCAGGAATCTCGGATCGACATTTCTGCCCGGCGCATGTTTCAAAAACGAGTCGCGAAACGGCGCAGGATAAACCAGTTCGAGCAGATCGCGTGGCGCCAGCTCGATCACGAAATCGGCAGGCATTGCCTTCCACGTCTGCTCTCCAAAACGCACCGCGCGATTCGGAATGCCTGCGCGCAGGGCCAGCGAGGCGATCGTGTATTCCTCATCCGGCGTTCTGGTTTGAGGGCGCGCGAGTATCTCGGGAAGCGCTTCGTCGTAAAGTCCGAGAACTAAAAGATTGTCAGAAACTGCGTCAGGCGAATCTTTTTCCGGATCGGCCGAGTTCTTGAGCAAAGAGACGCGATTAAACTTCGGCACTCGATAAGCAGGTAGCGCGTCGTACGCCGCCTGCAATGTCTTTAACGCTTCGGCTCGAAGTTGTGGATCGTTAGTCAGGCGCAGACTCGATTGCGCAGCGAGGCGCGCTTGCTCGAACTGATTTGACGCGCTTGCGTTTTTGCTTTCGTTCACCAGTGCGTTGAGACGCATCTTCACCAGCGTACGCGCCTTCTCGTTGTTCGCTAAACCCAACAGTCGTTGGGTCGCGCGTGTGCCGTAATACTCGTTGCGTCCGTCAGGAATCGACAAGTAACCGGCTATGGCCTCTTCGGTCCGTCCGAGTTGTTCAAGTGCGTAGGCGCGTAGAAAGCTGACTTCCACCGGGTTCGTGCCGCCCGGGAGGCGCGTGCCGCCGAGATCCGAAAGCTTTGATAGTTCGTCCGCGTCACGCACGACGTTGGACCACGCTTGCTGGGCCATGTTAATGCGCAGTTGCGCAAATAAGGCGAGCGCACCGCCGATGTCGTTTCTGAAGCGCGTGCGTGTTTGTTGGACCCAGTTCAGCGCTTCCGGATAACGTCCGGCTTCGTGCAGCGCATCGATGATGTTCAAGTACGACCGTTCCGGGTTTGGCGCATCGGGGAAGCGATCGATGAAGAGTTTGTAGGCTGCGACCGCGTCGTCCGTCCGCTTCATGCGAATGTAGCTGGAGCCGAGAAAACTTACCGCATCACGGGCGGTTGACGACTGCGAGAGACATATCGGAAACGTCTGAAAGAGTGTTACTGCGTCGTTATACCTCCCTTCGAGATAAAAACCGCGGGCAATTTGATAACTTGCGTTTGGTACTGTGCTGCTTTCCGAAAAGCGAGCGACGACGGATTGGTAGTGAAACCGCGCGCCTGAGAAATCACGATTGAATTGATAGACAGAAGCACGCAGGAGATGGTCCGCTTCGGAGAGGTTCGCTCCAGATGCTTTGTCGAGTAGATCGAGTTGGCGCACAGCTTCGAGCGCGAAATCGTCCGGGCGCGACGCATCCGGCATCTGCATCACAAGCTTTGTAAAAGCGTCGCGCGCTTCCGCCGTCTTTCCTGCGCGCAGATGGGCCATCGCGATCAATGTCGCGCCTTTTCGAGCTATGTTTGGGGTTTTTGCGAGCGTCAGAGGCCTCGCGCTGTTTGCTGCGCCGCCAAAATCGCCGCTTTCGAAAAAACTCTCACTGAGTCTGAGAGTGGCAGCTTCGTAGAGAAGAGTTGTCGGACGAGTTGTTAATAATTGCTGAATGCGTTCGCGTTCGAGTACGAGGTCGCCGGTTGCGCGAGCGAGCTTTGCGAGTCGCCACAGAGCATATTGCTTCAGTCGCGAATCTTTTGAAGCAATGGTTTGATAGCTCGCTGTGGCGCTTGCGAGATCTCCGGTTCGTTCCGCGATACGTCCGAGGAGGTATTCGTAATTCTTCTCACGAAAAAGCGCATCATTCGACGTGCGAAGCTTATTGATCTCGGCACGCGCGGTTTGCCAATCCTGCGCTTCGACAGCCGCCGTGATCCGATCGGGCGACTGCGCGACAGCGGGCAAGGCAAACGCCAATAAAAGTAGTAGACTCGCGAATTTCATGTCTGTGATTATAATGAGAGCGCGAAGAGGCACAAAGAGCATACTGAAAGATGGTTGCAGAAAATATTAAACCACGGACACGATTCCTTGAGGCGGCGTCGCTTGCCGCTCGGATTAAGGCCCACGTGAAAGAAGAGATTGAGGGTGGCGTTCAGCCGACTCTCGCTGCGGTGCGTGTTGGCGAGGATCCCGCGTCGGCGGTTTATGTCAGGAACAAGATTCGCGCGTGCGAAGAGGTTGGGATACGTTCAGAGCATCATGCGTTGCCGGAGTCTACGAACACCGGTGAATTGCTTGAGTTGATCCAGTCTTTGAATGCACGTGACGACGTTGATGGGATATTGACGCAACTGCCGTTGCCTCGTGGGATTGATGAGACGGCGATTATTGAGGCGATCGATCCCGCGAAGGACGTCGATGGGTTTCATCCTGTTAACGCGGGAAAGTTGGCAATGGGACGACCGGTGTTCGTGCCATGCACGCCGGCAGGAGTTATTGAGTTGCTCGACGACGCCGGGATCGACTTACGCGGAACGAATGCGTGTGTTGTTGGTCGCAGTCAGATTGTCGGACGCCCGATGGCCCAACTACTCCTGCAGCGTGACGCGACGGTAACGATTTGTCACTCGCGAACGCGAGACCTGGTTGCTGTCACGCGCACGGCGGATTTACTTGTGGTAGCGATCGGCAGAGCCAGGCTTCATACGCGGCGAGCACATCAAACCTGGCGCAGTTGTGATCGACGTCGGAATGAATAAAGTCTCCGAGGCTGGGGACGTTCAAGCACTGTTCGGTAGCGAAGCCGAAAAGCGATTGGAGGTCGTCGAGAAACGTGGCTTCACGCTCGTTGGTGATGTGCATCCGGCGGAAGCCGCGGAAGTCGCCGGTATGTTGACGCCTGTGCCTGGCGGTGTTGGTTTACTCACCGTCGCAATGTTGATGAAGAACACTTTGAAAGCCGCGCGTTTGAGACGTCAGTGACTTATGCTTCGCGTTGGCCTGACAGGATCCATCGCCACTGGTAAGTCGTTCGTCGCATCGGTGTTTGAGGAACTCGGCGCTCATGTTCTTGACGCGGATCAAACGGCTCGCGAAGTTGTCATGCCCAGCACGGCGGGATTAAAGGCCGTCGTCAACGCGTTTGGCGAAGAGATTCTTAACCCTGACGGAACGCTGAATCGGAAGCAACTGGGCGCGATCGTTTTTGCAGACGAGAGTCAGCGCCAACGTTTGAATCATATTCTTCATCCGTTCATCATCGCGCGCCAGGATGAGATCCTGAACGAGTGGGAAGCGAAGGATCCCGACGGCACCGGTATCGTCGATGCGGCGCTCATGATTGAGTCGGGTGGTTACAAGCGGTTTGATAAACTGATCGTGGTCCATTGCCGCCCCGAAGTGCAACTCGAACGTCTGATGCTACGCGACAAACTCTCACGCGATGAAGCGCAGCGACGCATCGATTCGCAGATGCCGCAGGAAGAGAAACAGAAGTTTGCGGATTATTTGATTGATACTTCGGATGGATTCGAGCTCACGAGAGCTCAAACAGAACATGTGTACGCGGATTTACGCAGATGAACGCGAAACATTCCCGACTCTCAGTTTTTTGTTCGCTCCTGCTCGCGTTTTGCCTGACGCATACGGGCTGTTTCAGCGTCAACGAGCCTTCGATCTACTACGGCAAAGTTGTGCCGCCGAGGTCTCAGGAGTTTCGCTGGAGTAACGGCGGGCTTCCCCAAACATTCGATCCAGCGTTTGCCGCTGCACCGCCCGACACCGATGCCGTGCGGGCGCTTTTTGAAGGACTGACCGATTACGATCCACGCACCCTCGTACCAGTCCCCGCGGTTGCGACGCGCTGGGAGTCGTCAGACGAGGGACGCGTCTGGACGTTTCACCTGCGAGAAAATGCGCGCTGGTCCAACGGCGACAAAGTCACGGCTGGCGATTTTGTGCGCTCGTGGGAACGGACGGTCAAGATTGGACCACTCGCTCCACACACAGAGCTTCTTGCCAACATAGAAGGTGCGACTCCAGTTGCAGACTCACCGGCTCCTCCTCAATTCGGCGCTCGCGCAATCGACGAACACACGCTGCAAGTCACTTTGCAACACGCGGATAACAATTTCCCCGCGCTCGTGGCACATCCCGTGTTTCGTCCCGTGAAAGTCCCGGATGCCGATCAAACAAACCGGCTCGAGTCGCACGATCTGATCTCGAACGGAGCGTTTTTACTGTCCGCGACGGAAACCGATAAAGTCCAACTCGAACGCGCAAAAACCTACTGGGACGACTCATCCGTCGCCCTTGAGCGCGTCACTTTTGTTAACACTACCAACGCAGAAGACGCACTCTCGGCTTATGAAGCAGGCGAGATCGACGCGATCACAAACGCGCCTTTCGAACCACTCGCACTCAAGTTACTGGCTCCGTACAAAGATTTCCGCCGCTCGACTTTCGGGGCGTTGACTTACTACGGATTCAATACTTCGCGTGAGCCGTTCGACGATGTCCGCGTGCGCGAAGCACTGGCCCTCGCGATCGATCGCGAACGTGTCGCGCGTGACGATCTCGGAGGCGCAACCGAGCCCGCGGGCAAGTTTTTGCCGGAAGCCATGTCGGGCGAAAAGCCTGTCGTGGATCAAACAGAGCGACTGGAGTACGACGTCAATAAAGCTCGAAAGCTTCTCGCTGAAGCCGGTTACGCTAACGGCGAAGGGTTCCCCGTAATCAGGTTGCTGATCAATCGCAACGAGCAGCAGCGGATCGTCGCGGAGTCGGTTGCCGCGATGTGGAGCTCGGCACTAAACGTCGAAACTGAAATCGTGATCCGCAACTGGGACGAGTACGAAGCCGCCATTAACGCAGGCGACTACGACATCGTGCGGCGCGGTGTTGTGATGCAAACGACGAGCGAGCTGATGAATATCAGAATGATGTTTGAGCGCGATGTTACTGCGATACCGATCGCGTCGCCGAGTCCGGAGAGTTCGCCCGCGATTGTAGAAAAACAGAATGTCATGGAAACCGAGGCGCAGGCATTGAAGAGCCTTGCGGCGGTTCCGATCTATTTTGCGTCGTCGTATTCGTTGGTAAAGCCTTACGTGTCGGGTTTCGACTCGAATGTGTTGGACGCACCTGCGCTGAAGAAAACGCGGCTGGATACAAACTGGAAGCATCCATGAATTCGCGCGCAGCCAAAATAGTTTCAGAAGGCGGCGTGATCGCTTTTCGCACTGATACTTTCTACGGGCTCGGCGCCGATCCTTTCAACGCAACTGCGGTTGCGAGGATCAGAGAGTTGAAAGGCAGGGAAGAGAATAAGCCGATACTCTTGTTGCTCTCGGATGCGACCATTGCGGATCGCTTTATTGCCGATCGCTCAAAAGCATTTGAAGAGGTGGCAGGCAAGTTCTGGCCGGGACCGTTGACGATCGTTGGCCTCGCGGTCGCAAACCTACCGCCGGAGATCACGGCAGGTACGGGCACCGTCGGCGTGCGCGTGCCGGCAGACGATGATGTTCGTGAGCTGGTTAGAGTTTGTGGAGGCGCGCTGACGGCCACGAGCGCTAATCCGTCGGGAAGCGAACCGGCGCGATCGGCGCAGGAAGTGATCGAGTATTTCGGGAAACGGATTGATCTCGTGATCGACAATGGTGAGGTTACCGCGATAGAGCCTTCGACCGTGCTCGATGTCACGATATCCCCACCGCGCGTCGTTCGCGAAGGTACGATCAAAGGCACGGATTTACGCGGATGAATACAGGATTCACCCCATTAATTCGTGACGGTTAAGTTCCGCACGAAGCCCCAGTCGCCGCTTGCATTCACCTGGATATTGCCGACGTTCTTCTTCGCGATCACGATGTTTGATTGGTACCACAGCGGAATAACAGGGACGTCGCGGCTCACGAATTCCTGAACTCGCGTGTACAGCTCCTTGCCTTTTTGGCGATCGAAGGTGTTCACGGCCTCCTCCAACACCGTATCGAGCTCGCTATTGCTGAAACGGCTGCGATTGCGTGAAGGTCTCGTTTCTGTCGGTATTTCTGAAGTCGCAAACAGGTCCTTGTAAAAGATCGGATCCTGATTGCCGCCGACCCACTGCGAATAAGCGATCTGAAAGTTGCCGCGACGCAGCTCGTCAAACAAAGTGTTTGCCTCGGGCGTCTGAATGTCCATAGGGACGCCAATGGTCTTCAGATAGTTTTGAATCACTCCCGCATATTGCCGGCCTGCAATACTACTCCCGGAAACTTTGTAGACCACAGGTTTGCTGAAACGAACTCTTGGACCATCACCGTCAGGATCGGGAAACCCGGCTTCGTCCAAGAGTTGCTTTGCTCTTGCCGGATCGTACGAATACGTTGTTCCAGGCGTGTACGCCCACGATCCTTCCGGAATGATCGAATGCGCGATCGTGCCGTATCCCAGTAACAAGTCGCGTATCAGGCTTTCGCGATCGATGGAATGCGCAATCGCCTGGCGAACTTTTACGTTGTCGATGGGCGCTGACGCTGTATTCAACGTGAGGAGCACCACGTTTGAACCGTTGAAAACCTTCACCTGAAGATTTGGATCCTGTTCGAGACGCTTGACTGCGTCGGGTAAAAGACTCGTCGGCATCGGGGCGATGTCGACGCGGCCCGCCTGTAACTCCGACTGCATGGCATTCATGTCGGCGATGACGCGAACTCGAACCTTTTGCAAGTTTGGAGCGCCTTCCCAATAGTCGGAGAAGGCTTCGACATCGCAAACCTGTTGCGTGTTGTCGTAGCTGATAAACTTGAATGGACCACTGCCAAGCGGGTGAGTTTTTTGCGACTCGTAACTGCCTTTCGGAATGATTGGGATGGCAACCAGATTTGAAAGCAAGCCAACCCAGGGCTTCGTCAACGTCACGACGACCGTGCGTGCATCCGGTGCATCTACGCTTCGGATATAACTGCGTTTGCCCTCTCCGGTTCCTTCCAAAAAACTCGCCGACTTCGCGAAGTTGCTGGAGAAGAGCAGGTCGAGCGTGTACTTCACATCCTGAGCGCTGAGCGTGGCTCCGTCGTGAAATTTAACGCCATCGCGGAGTGTGAACGTGAAAGTCAGGCCATCATTTGAGCGCAGGATGTTTGAAGCAAGCTCGCCGGAGTAGTCAAACTTTTCATCTTTCCTGACGAGCGAGTTGAACATCAACGTGCGGATTCGTTCGCTTGCCGCGTCGACAGAAGGCGATCCGATCGGATCGATCGTGCGGATGTTATCGCCGAGACCGATTACAAATGCGTCGCTGTTACCCCGGCGACAGCCCGCCGGAACGATCATCAACAGTGCGAGAACAACGGCGGCGACAAACTTGCTCTTGGTCACTTAACGGCGCCTCCATAAACGTAGTTGAGCTTCGCGTTCAATTGCACCACTTCATCAGCCAGCTTCTGAAAACGCTCCATATCGAGTGGGAATGGCGGCTGCACGATCGTTTTTGTCCGCGCGATCCGATCCAGAGACTGTTTCATTCGTGTTTCCGGCAGCTTGCCGTTTTTAGCGGCGGCGAGTAATCCGTGATAGCCCCGCCGGATCTTCTCCGGGCTGGCGCAAATCAAAAGCATGTCTTCGCCCGCCTTTGTTGCGCGAACGACGGCGTCCTCGATTTCGCAGTGACGAGCAATTGCGCCCATCTCGAGATCGTCTGTAACCACAAGGTGTTTGTAGCCGAGCTCCTTGCGAAGAAGTTCAGTGACGATGTTGTAGTTCAGTGAGGCGGGCTCGAGTAAACCGCCGGTGAGTCCTTCCCTGATGTCGATGTTTGGAAAACCGCCGTGACTCACCATCACGCAGCGCACGCGATCATCTCGACGTTGAAAGAGTTCGATATACGGAGCGAGATCCTGGGCGATCAGATCGTCGTGAGAGAGGTGAACAACCGGCATCTCCTCGTGTGAATCGACCTCACCTGCGCCGATTCCCGGAAAATGCTTCAGGCATCCGAGCATCCCGGCGCCCTGTAATCCGCGCATGTAAACCGTTGTGTAACCAAGAACTTCGCCGGGCGAGCGTCCATAAGACCGCGAATACAGACCGTTCGACAGTAGATCCCGATCCTCGGTCATGATCGACATCACGGGAGCGAAGTTAAGGTTAAAACCGAGCATGCGCAGCACTTCGCCGGTGATTCTTCCGAGGGCGCGTGCGGCAGCGAGGTCGCCGTGCTGGCGAATCGTGCGCGCGGCCGGCATGGGCGTGAAGATTCTGCGCAGCCGGTCGACGAGGCCGCCCTCCTGATCGATGCCGAAGAGCGGTGGTGTTGGAACAAGTTCGCGGACGCCGTCGAGCAGCGCGCGTAGTTGTTCCGGACCCGCGACGTTACGGCCGAAGATGATGATGCCGCCGGGCTTCACCTCCTCGATCATGGCGCGTGTGTCTGCATCGAGCTCAGTGCCGGGAAGTCCGATGAATAAGAATTGTCCGATTTGTTGTTCGAGCGGAAGGCCGTATAGATTTTCTGGAAGCATCTCGTTCTGCGAGGAGTTTAGCATAGCCACAAAAAGGCACAAGAAACCTTTTTTCCTTCTTTGCGGCTACAGGACTGTAGTATAAACAAACTGATGCCTCGCGAAATCACCGATCGGGGTCGCGTTGTTGAAGCCGTCCAGCATCTCGCTCTCACCTCTGAACTTTTCGAAGAACAAAACGGCAAACAGAAATACGGCAGCGATCTCGAAGTGATCGTTCAGGGAAGAGACTATGGCAACGGCAAGCGCGTTGGTCCATACGTACGGCTGCTCACGTACGACGCCGGCGAAGAAATCATGCGCCAGGGTGAGTGGGGCGGAAACACTTTCTACATCGCGGTCGAGGGCGCGCTCGACGTTTACGTGCGCGACGGCGCCGGGCAGAAGAAGATAGGCCAACTCGATCCCGGAATTTGCTTTGGTGAGATGGCGCTGCTGGCAGGTATCGAGCGCAATGCGACGGTGTCAGTGCCTGCAAATCAGAAAGCCGTAGTGCTCGAAGTGACGCGCCCTGCGCTCCGTCTACTCCGCAAGCTGCCAACGTTCGGAAACATCCTCGACGAAACCTATCGTGCTCACGGCATCGCCCGCGTACTCGAAGATCTCACGTCAATCACAGGTAAGCCTTTAAGTGGACCACTAGCGGAAGAGCTGCGACGCACCGCGCGGTACATGGTCTACGGCAAGAATCACGAGTTGTGCAAAGAAGGCGAAACGATCGATCGACTGATCCTGATCAAGAGTGGCTGGGTCCGGCGTTCGCGTGGCGTTCCTTTTCACGCCGCGTCGCCTGAAGTTGTGTTGGGAGTGGATGAATCGATCGGCGTGGATTTTCTCGGCGGTGGAAACTGTCTTGGACTCGATGGAGTCACTCAACCCGCGAAGTGGAGATCGAGGGTGAGCCTCATGGCAAGGACTGAAGTGCTCGAGGTCCTGCTGGATGAGTTCTCGCCAGATCCGGATTTGCGTCAACAACTCGCCAACACTTTTTCATCGCTATCGACCGCCGGCAGTGCTTCGCCGACCGACGATCGAGTTGCTTCCCGATCTAAACGCGTTGAAGGCGTCGGAAGAAGAGATTGCGACTGGCATCATCGACGGGTCGAACGTCCTCGTCATGGACATGGACCTCTGCATCCGTTGCGGCAACTGTTCCCTGGCATGTCACAAGGTCCACGGTCAATCGCGTCTGTTGCGTCGCGGAATTCAGATCGAACGACCAGTCGCGATGGGGAAGAAACGTTTGCAGCATGCGCTGGTGCCGCAAGTATGCATGCACTGCGCAGATCCGGAATGTATGACCGGATGTCCGACGGGCTCGATCTTTCGCGATGCTGTCGGACACATCGACATCAATCCTCACACGTGCATCGGTTGTTACGATTGCGCAACTCAGTGTCCCTACGACGCGATCACAATGGTTCCCCGTGCAGCGCCCCCGAAAAGCAATGGCTTCGCGTCAACACTCAGAACTGCTTTCAAGTTTAAGATCGATCCACCAGCGGCGCCGGAAGCATCTGACGATCTGGTCGCCATCAAGTGCAATCTTTGTGAAGACACCCCGCTTAATCCACCGGGCGCGCGTGGCAAAAAGTATTCGTGTGAAGAGAATTGTCCGACAGGGGCGCTCGTGCGTGTCGATCCGATCGAGTACTTCAGTGAGATTGGACCAACACAGGGATTTGTCTTTCGCGATCAGACTCACGCCGTTGGCCGCAACATTCACAAAAACGATCCACTCGCACGGGCATGGCACATTGGCGGCATAGCCTTCACGATCCTCGCGTTCTTGCGACGGTCTGGGGTCTTCGAAAATACGGATTTGACGGCGTGCTGGCCGGAAGTTGGCTGACGATGCGCTGGCTCACGGGGCTTGTCGGGCTGGGTGGCGTCGTCGTTGTGATGACGTATCCGTTTCGCAAGCAGATATATCGTCGACGTGCGGGCGCGTTGCGTTACTGGCTGCTGGCCCATGTCTACGTTGGAGCGATTGCCGGGGTGATCCTGCTGTTGCACTCGGGCACGCGGACCGGAGGGTTGCTCACTAGCCTTCTATATGTCGCGTTTGACATGACGATCATTTCGGGACTCCTGGGCGTGGTTGCTTACCTCGTGGCGCCGAGAATCATGACGCGCATCGAAGGCGAGCCGTTGCTGGTGGAAGATCTCGAGAAGCGCCGTGACGAACTGCGACAAGACACGCGGACGATCTACCAGAAGAGCGAAGGATGGTTGAAAGAGGAACTGCGCGATCGGGTGTTTCCACGTTTTCTGTCGTACGGGTTTTTATGGCGACAGATTTCGAGGCGCGAGGAGTTGAAGGCGCTGCTGGCCCAGGCGCGGCAGGAATTTAAAGATCGCATCACTCGAACAGCTACCGAGGAAGAGCGCGATCTTCTGATTTCTGCTGTTGAAGCGGCGGTGACGTTGCGTCGTGTCGATGCGTTGCTGGCGCTACACTGGCTGCTGCGCGTGTGGATTCCGCTGCACATCCTGTCTACTGCGTTGATGCTTGCACTGATGCTGGTGCATGTGGGGCAAGTGATTTTCTTCAACGTCCCATAGTCCAATGAATCAATACCTCATCATTCGTGATGATTTAGCGGTTGACCCGGTCACGGTCGTCACCGAAGGGTTAATGATTGGACGCCTGCCGCAGTGTGAAGTGCTGCTGAATCATCCATCGGTGTCTCGCGTTCAGGCTGGAATCAAGCAGGTTGACAACGACTATTACCTCTTCGCGCTGCGACCTCGCAATCCTGTTGTACTGAACGGCAAACCAGTTGAAGAAAACGAAGCGCTTGCGTCGGGCGACGTGATCGAGGTTGGGCCATTCCGGTTGGAGATCGAGACCACCGATCAAGCCCTGGCCATACGAGTTGAACTTCAGATTGGCATGAAGCTGTCGGAGATCGACGTCAGCGATCCGGGGTTGACTACTGACAATCTTGTAGCGCCCGATTTGAAGAAAAAAGCACGGCCCGCGCCGATCGCCGGAACCAAAGCGCTCGACATTTTTTGGGACAAGCGAATGCGTGAAGTCGGCAAGATGTTCCGGCCGTCACCGCTGTATCCCAAAGGCGGAAGACGGAGTGGCAAGGCTCAGTTTAATTGGGCCCCGACGACCGATCTGATGTCACGCTGGCCCGTGGCGGTTTTTACATGGTCGTTACTGGTTGTCGGGTTAGTTTCAGTTGGTGCTGCTTACTGGTACACGAATGCTTTTGCGCCTGCGCCGATTTCGAAAGCACATGCGGCGAACCAGTTGAGTTTGGCTCCCGCAGTTGCCACCACGCCGAATGCTGGTTCCTGTACGAATTGTCATTCGTTCACTACGAAGGTCGAGCAGCGTTGCGCTTCGTGTCACAACACGGAATCGTTTGTGGCGACGATGATCAAGCCGCACGAGGCCGCCGGGATCGGTTGCGTCGATTGTCATGCTGAGCATCAAGGCGTCGAGTTTAGCGCGAAGGCTGGTGCGCTTGCGTCGTGTACCGCCTGTCACAACGACAGCAATCCAAAACTCTACAACGGCCGTAAGGTTGGAACACCGCACGGTGGAACGTTTGGTTATCCCGTGGTGAATGGTTCGTGGAGTCCGAAGTCGATCAGCGATGACGATTGGGAGTTGCGACAGCTCGGCACCACGCGCCAGGCGGCGGATACGGATGAAAAATGGCGAAGCAACCAGTTTCACGCGCTACACGATCAGCGCGTGAAGCTCGTAGCTGGGTTGAAAGGGAATACTGAGGGACGCCTCTCGTGTTCGAGCTGCCACATGTCGTTCGATCCTCTTGATAGGACCACGCCACGGACGACTTGCGCCGCTTGCCACGTCGCGAACGATAAACCGAACTGCACCTCATGCCACGTGCAACACATTAAAGATCCGACACGCTGGAACAGCTCACTTCTTTAGCCACAAAAGGCACAAAAGTCACATAACGAAAGTGATTTATGCACCGTGACTCTCTTTTCGTTATGTGACTTTTGTGCCTTTTGTGGCTAATTCAATGCCTTGTGACACGGGACGCAGTCGTTGGAACCGGGGATTTTCCCTTTGAGTGCAGGGCGGGCGGCGATCGCCTTATCGTGACAAACGTTGCAGTTTAAGTGATACGCCACTTCATTATTGAGCTTCGTTGGCGCGGCTTTATCAGGATACTGAATCGCCGGCATCGGCGCGCTATCGTCACCAGCCTGCAGGTGACACGCGCGGCATTTCTTTACGCCCTTCGCATCCGCGGCCGCGAGCGCCTCGGTCGTCAATACCACCTCGCGCTCTGAAGTCTTCAAGGGCGCTTTCAAACCAGCTGCTGGTTGGTCCGTGTGGTGACACTCGACACACGAAAGCACGCTCTGCCCATCGATGCTGTATTTCTTCAACGAGTGTGTCTCATGATTGAATGCCACCTCGCCGTACTTATCCGATTGGCTATCTTTGGCAAGGACCATTTCCTTTGGTTGGACCTTGCTTAGTTCCTGTCTAACGACGCCGACGGAACCGAGTGTTAGGAGAGTGATAAGAAGAACTTTCATGTCTTGAATCTTAGATAGGTCTTTCAGAGCCTGTCAATTTTTTTGTTTTGCTACTACATCGGCATACGAAAAGTTGGACCAGAATGACATTTGCGGCAGTCCTTGAATGCCAGATCGCCGCCAAACGACTTCCTTCCGTTGTGACAACTCAGGCACGCCATCCCGCGCCCCGTCACAAAATGTTCGGCGGCGGCAGGTGAGCTCACTTGTCGTGTTTGAGCAGCGCCGGCGGTCAGACGGTGACAGTCTGCACAGGCTAGTCGTTCGCGCGTGCCGTGGTCCGCATGACTGAATGCGTATCGATACGAACGCGCGTTGGTGCCCGTGGGTCGATATGCTTTTTGCTCGTGACACACTCCGCATGAGGCCATTTCACGCCCCGCGTTGGATTTACTCTCGGGAGTGTGACACGTGTAGCAGTTGTTGTGTGCCGTGATGTTCGCGGGGATCGACAATCCTGCCCCGCGATTGACCGGTGTGGTGTGACAACCTGCGCAACCTCTCTGCGGTCGAGCAGAACCAGTGTTGTGCTGAGCGTGATCGAATCGCACGTTGAATCGTTCGTCAAAGCTCGTTGGAAAATTCTTCAACGGAGGATTGTTGCCCGAGACGTTTGTGTGGCAGATGATGCACATCGGGATCGCAGGCGTCGTGAACTGAGTGCGGTGACAATCAGTGCAAGCTTTGTGACCGGGGAAGCGTGGCGTTGCGGAATTGTCCGTTCGTTCGTGACAGGAGTTGCAGGCGAGCGAACTGTGTCGTTGGCTCGTGTGGAGGAATTTTGAATAGTCGGGTTGCGGGCCTTGGGTGAAAACCAGTACACAAAGGACACAAAGTTTGTACTGAGAAAATCTGGTCATTTGATGTCTCTACGTTTCAGCACAGGTCGCTCGGCAATCAGGTAGTGACTCGCTGGAGGATCCTTGCTGCCAACATTTGGTGCGTGGCAATACTCGCAGACGAAGTTCCGATTCTTATCGATCGCCAGCAACTCCGTGTTCAGATCCTCTCGCGAACCGACTTGGTTGTGACACTCGGTACACGCCGTAATCGGAACATCAGCTTTGAGACCGCGGAGCGATGCGGCTTTCGTGATGTTGATATGGCACTTCGTACATTCCCAGATATGCTGCTTCGTCTCGTGATTGAACTTCGACGAGATGCGCGCCGGCTCAGTCAACAAGTAAGGATTCGCCGCGAGTTTGTGGCAGCCATTGCAATTCGCAGCTACTGGCTCCTGCGACTTCCAGTGACAGTTGAAACACGAAGCGTGATCCGCTGGAGACGCTTTGAACGTTGCCGTGCGTGATGCGTGACAGATCGAGCAGTTGTAGTAGCCTTGTGGACCGTGTGCGAAACGCAACTGAGCGATCACGTCCTGGTGCTTGTCGTGCGGAAACTCGACGTCGAACTGCAACTTCGACGCAGGATTGCGAAACGCATACCGAACATCATCTCGCGGCGACGTCTTTGAATGGCACACCGAACAGATCGGCGGTTTCGCGCCCTTGAAAAACTGCGGCCGGTGGCAACTCACGCATGCGTCGTGGCTGGGATAATCGTTGATATCCGGAAACTGTATCTTGTGACACGTGTTGCAGGTCGCCCGGTGCTTCGGGGTTGAGTGGGAGAATTTCGAATAATCGATGGGTAAAAACAGGGCCACAGATAAACACAGATGAAGACGGATTATGTTATTAATCGGTTTTTTCATCCGTTTAATCCGTGTTACAAACCGGCATCGGTTTCTCAACCGCAACACACTTCACAGTCTTATCTTTACGATTCGAAACGTTGTATGGAGTTTCCGTCGAAAGATCGTCCGCTTTGACTTGAACCTCACAATTCCAGCTCGCCAGAGTTTGGCTCAGCTCAGTTGGCACGAGGTTCGTCAGAACGTAGGTTCCTGGTCCAAGATCCGTGAAGTAAGCCGTGCCGTTACGATCCGTCATTACTGAATAGACTTGAGCGCTCGAGTTTTTGAGAAGCGTTTCGATAACACGCTGTCGATCTCGGTAAAAACCATCCCGAACGTCGGACGTGAGGTTTGTCGTCAGCCACTTTCGTGCCGTCTCATCACTGGCATACTCTTTTTGACTCGCCGCAAATGCGGCCACAAATTCCGGCACCGCCTTTGGACCAGTCAGGAAATCCTTCTCAACCGCGCGACAGTAAACGGATTCGCAATCGCCTTCCTTCAGCCACTGGATTAACGCAGCGGTGGCGTTGAGTTTCTTGTAATAACAATCTCTGGTCGTAAGTGGCTGGCGTTCGATCGCGTCGATGAGCGCTCGATTTTGTTCGAGTGTGCCGGGGATCAGGAAGAAGCGTTTGCGCGCGAGTCCGCGCATTGGCGACGAGTCGTCAGCTTTCACGCGCACGCGCAAACGAAGCACACCGGTTGGACTCGTTTGGGAAACTGCTTCTCTGTGCAAGTTCTGTGTTCTCTGTGTCTCTGTGGTTAAGAATTCTCCGCAAAAGATCACCACAGAGACACAGAGAACACAGAGCTTGCACAGAGAAGAATTCATGTTTATAGATTCGGACTTCGGGGAAACTTCAAAAACGGCAGACGCACGCCGCGTACAAAAATCTGATCGGATCGAATTCCCGCTGGTGGTGAAAAACCATTCGCGCCCGCCGCTGCAATCAAGTCGTCCTGGTCCACACCGTCGCCGCTGATACCGATAGCGCCAACCAGGACTCCATTTTTGTAAAGAGGAACGCTCCCGGGAAAAATCTGAATTCCGTTGGTCAAGCCGGGTATCGACGTGCATGAAGCGACTGGCCCACTTAACGCGGCAAGAAAGTTTGTCCTGATCAAATCGAGCTGCAAGCCGACGTTGAAGGGGCTCCAGTTAGCAAGCGCGGTGCTGAATGGTCCAGCCACCGTGTCGTTGATACCGTCAGGAAAGAATGGACGATGAATAAAACCGATCGCACGATCGCTGAATGCAAATGCGCCGTCAAATCGCAGTCCATCCGCCACGGCGCGATCGACATAAGATCCAAACCCTGCTGCGCGTAGTGATGTCGCCGCGCTCGGACCCGAGAAGAACGCTGCTGTCCTAGCCTTTTGGACCGCGACGTCAAATCCAAAGACAGGCGCGTCCTGTTGCCTGAAGACTCCCAACACCACTCCCGCGGTGTCAACAACCGCGATCGTCACTCGAGCGTTGCTTCCGAGCGGGCGGCGGATTGCCGCGCGGGTGATGTTTGATTGCTGCGCCGCGCGCGAAATGATCGTCGTGACGTCGTTTGCTGTCAGTGCATTCGGTCCCGCGGGAGCGGTGCCCGCGATGAAAGGAAAGAAGCGTGGACTCACTTCACCGGCGATGCCGCCGACTACCTGCGAAACAAACTCTGAATCCGGCGGTATTCCTCCGGGTCCGAATGAAATCGTTGCACCCGCGATACTCGCGACAGTTGTTGGCGCAGGCGGATTCGTCACGTTCGAATAAAGCAACCGGATGCCGTCTACGAGAATTTGATCTCCACGAATGCCTGTTGGCGCCTCAAAACCGCGAACGCCCGATGCCGCGATGAGTTCTTCGAAGGGCTGATCGTCGTCAGTCGTATTGCGATCCACTGTGTAAAGTCCATCGCCTTCAATGCCAATGCCTCCCGCGGGCAGTCCGTTTTTGTAGATCGGCAAGCCGCCGGGATCCGCTGCCAGACCGAGCCGGGCTGAAGGCTTTTTGATGTCGCTGCAAGGCAGGGAAGAGAACTGAACGCCGTAAAGTGGACCACCAGAGCGAAAACTTATTCCGGGCGGAAAGTGTTCCTGAATGATAAAGCCGGCGGTGCGCGTCGTGAACGCGTTGCCGGTCGTGCTGAAGAATGCGGCAGTCGATGCTTTCGCTACTGCTGCTTCAGTTGACGGAACTACGCCGCCTTCAAGGCTCTGGCCCAACGTGCCTACACTCCGAAGCGTCGTTGAAGCAGGCGCGCCCGGCATAGGAAAGAAGCCCAGGACGTTTGCTTCACGATCGGTGACGATGATTGTCACGGGTTTATTGAGCGCGTTCGCTGCCGATGCAGCTTGTTGAAGGATCGTCTGCACGTCGGTTGGATTGAGGTTTGTTGCGGCAATACCAACCGGAGGTGCGGGATCGACGATGCCCGGTGTTGGCACAGCGCCAGTGTCGTCAGGTGGTCCATCACCGATGTGGCCGATGCCCACGCGTACACGATTGCTATCCATTCCGCGATACCTGATCCGCACGAGTACATCGCCCGCGTGAGGCAGGTTTTCAGGGAGACGCATCACGAGCGATAGAGCCCACGGTTGATCGGGAACAGTGCGCGACGTGTTCGACCGTCAGTGGATAGATGGTCCGTGTTGCGTCTTCAGCATCGGCGGTGACAGTTTCTCCCGGCTGCAACTGCAAATTCAGCGCGAACAGCATGATGCGTGTTGCTGAATCTGAACCAAACTTAACCTGGACCGTGGTAGTAAATGGTTCGCGTTGACGTGTTACGGATTCGAAGGCGATCGCGCGCGTTGAGTCGGCGTGACTGATCAGTATTGGCCGCGAGGTTTGTGCTTCAACACGATCGAAGTCGATGAGGCTTAACGCGAGAAGCAGAAACGCCAGCACGAATGCCACAAGCCTCATGGATTCACAATGTACCACAAACACAATCCACAGATTACGCAGATTTTTTATCTGTGGAATCTGTGTAATCTGTGGTAAAACGCAAACTAGGTGATCCGTCACTCGGTCCAAACAGCGCTGATGTTGCTGGTCATGGCGAGTGGCTTCCCCGTCTTTGCGCAAGGGTCCGGCCGTCTCAAAGTTGTCGTTCGTAGTTCCACCGGCGGGCCCGTCGCCGGCGCAGTCGTTATCGTTACAAACCAGGTCACACGCAAAATCCGACGGTTGCGCACTGAAGCCGATGGCGGTTATTCCGCTTCCCTCGAAGCCGGCGCGTATCGGCTTGCGTTGGACCAACCACACGTCGCGCAATTCGACAAAGACAAGAACTACGGCGACTTTGCGATCGCGCGCGGTGACACGCTCGAAAATGTAATCATCGAGGCTGATAAAGAAACGGTCGTCGAAATTCCTCTTGCGCCACCCGGCCAACAAGCGTCGTCACCACAACGTCGCGAAACTCCTGATCGCTGGCGCGTCACCTTCCCGGAATACGATCGCTACGGCGATCGTGGGGCGCGCGGGCGCGACATCCCGTTCAAAAGAGGCCGCTGGTGGGATCCTTACAATCAAAGCGTTATCAAGGGCGACTACCCTATTAAGGGCGACAAGCTCTTCATGATCCTCAGCGCTGTCAGCTCGACGAACGTCGAGCAAAGACGCGCACCGGCACCATCCGACGTCAGTAGCGTTGATCCTGCAAGTGCCGAATTCTTTGGTCGTCCCGAACAGTTCGCCGCGACCGAAACAGTGCAATTCAGTTTCGAACTATTTCATGGTGATACCACGTTCAAGCCGCGCGACTGGGCCATCAAAATTTCGCCGACCTTCAGCATTCCAAACTACCTGAATGCGCGTGAAAACGGCGTCGTTAATATTGACGTGCGTCGTGGGACCAACCGCACTGATTGGCACGCTTCGTTCGAAGAAGCGTTTGGTGAAGTGAAGCTGGCAGACTTAAACGCAAACTACGATTTCGTTTCCGTGCGTGCCGGAATTCAGCCGTTCGTCTCCGACTTTCGTGGATTTCTTTTTTCCGACAACAACCTCGGCGCGCGCGTGTTTGGAGCGTTCGATAACAACCGTTATCAATTCAACGCCGCATACTTCTCGATGCTCGAGAAAGACACTAACAGTGGTCTGAATCGCTTCGACACTCGCCATCAAAACGTTTACATCGCCAATCTTTTTCGGCAGGACTTCATTCGCAAGGGCTACACGGTTCAGGGCAGTTTTCACTACAACGACGATCGGCGCACGGTTGAGTTTGATCGCAACGGTTTTCTGGTGCGGCCCGCGTTGGTTGGCGACGTTAGGCCACACGCGATCAAGGTTGGTTATCTCGGCATCAGCGGCGATGGACACCTTGGCCGCCTCAATCTCTCGAACGCTTACTACTTTGCGTTTGGTCATGACGAGCGCAATCCAATCGCCGGACGGCGCGTGGAAGTGAGAACGAACATGGCCGCGGTCGAAGCTTCAGTAGATCGCGATTATCTTCGGTTCAAGAGCTCGTTCTTTTGGGCGCAGGGCGATAGTAATCCGACCGATGAGCGAGCATCGGGCTTTGACGCGATCTTCGACGATCCGAATTTTGCCGGCGGGCAGTTCTCGTTCTGGGTTCGAAATGGAATTCGTCTGTCGCAAACCGGCGTCGGGTTGGTCCAACCGAACAGTTTGTTGCCGAGTTTGAGAAGCAGCAAAATTCAGGGTCAGGCGAATTTCGTTAATCCAGGCATCTTTGTTTACAACGCGGGGTTGGATGTTGAAGTCACGCAGCGTGTGAAGGCAGTGATCAATATCAACTATCTCCGGTTTCATCGAACGGAGCCGCTCGAGTTGCTGCTGTTTCAGAATCGTATTCGTCACGATATCGGATGGGATTACAGTTTAGGCGTCGCCTACCGGCCGTTTTTGATCAATAACTTCACGCTCACTTTTGGCGCTTCGACTTTGCAAACGGGGCGCGGTTTTCGAGACATCTTCACTGATGCGTCGCGCAACTGTCCGCCGGGAGTCGAAGACTTCTGCCAACCGAATGTGATCAGTCCGAAGAAGATGCTTTACTCGATGTTCGGGCAGGTGAAGTTAGTATTCTAAAAATAGAAGGAGAAGCCATGATTCCTCACGTCAATGAGCTTACGTATGAAATCATCGGAGCAGCGATTGAAGTACATAGAGAACTCGGTCCGGGATTGCTGGAGTCGACTTATCGTGAGTGTCTATCCAGAGAGCTGTCGCTAAGAGACATCAGTTTCCGTAAGGAATGCGGATTGCCGCTTCAGTATAAGGGCATTCGGCTAGACTGCGGTTATCGTGTGGATCTTTTGGTCGCGGATCTTGTAGTTGTCGAGATAAAAGCCTTAGAAGCACTGGCTCCGGTTCATGAGGCTCAGTTGCTAACGTACCTTCGTGTAGGTGGGTGGAAAGTTGGATTGCTCATCAATTTCAACGTTCTTGTTCTTATAGACGGAATACGCCGAAGGGTACTTTGATCCATCTCTGTGCAATCTCGGTGTTCTCTGTGTCTCCGTGGTTGTAGCAACTGGAGATACAACAACCACAGAGACACAGAGATCACGGAGGTTGCACAGAGAAAACAAAAGATGGCGCGAATTATCGTAGGTCTCGTCGGTTTCTTTGGCGTTGTGATCGTTGTCGCCTCTTGGCCGTCGGCTGCGTCGAATCAAACGCAACCCGTGAAGGTTGAGGGGTGTGTCGGGTGTCATGGATTGATTGAGCCGATGCATAAGTATGGGACCACGGAGACGCTCGAGAAGATTAAGGATGGAAAGGATGCGGTTGGGTTGAGTTGTACTGCTTGTCACGGCGGTAATCCGGTTGCAACTACTAAAGAGGCAGCGCATGTGAAGGCGAAGTTTCCCGATGAGTGGCGAAGAGGTGGAAAGTACTCAGGGGCCAATCCGGAAAGATCGAACACGCTGCTGGCGCGCGAGAGTTGGGAGTTTGTGAGGTTCGTTAACCCGGGTGATCTGCGTGTTGTTGGCAAAACGTGTGCGGGTTCGGCGTGTCATGACGTCGAGTCAAGAAATGTTGCGCGCAGCATGATGACGCACGGCGCAATGCTCTGGGGCGCCGCGCTTTACAACAACGGCAGTTTTCATTTGAAAGATGCGCGCTTCGGCGAAAGCTACAGTGAGTCAGGCGCGCCCCAGACGCTCCTGCAAAATACCACCGAAGAAGATCGACGCCTCAAAGGATTCTTGAGCTTGCTCGATCCGATTCCGCGTTGGGAAATTTCTCAACCAGGAAACGTGTTGCGCGTGTTTGAACGTGGCGGCAAACGACGACTCGAAGTCGGGCTGCCTGACAAAGAAGAAGAACCGGGCAAGCCTGACAAAGGTCTTAGCCCGCGCGGCCTGGGCACTGCGCAACGCACCGATCCTGTTTTCCTTGGCTTACAGAAAACACGCCTGCTCGACCCCACGTTGAACTTTCTCGGCACCAACGATCATCCCGGCGACTATCGCTCGTCGGGTTGCTCCGCCTGTCACGTCATCTACGCGAACGATCGCGATCCAGCGCATTCGGCTTTCTACAATCAAGCGGGAAATCTCGGACGTTCACAAACGGCCGACGCGTCGATTTCGAAGAACGAATCAGGACATCCGATCAAACACCAGTTCACCAGCCAGATCCCGACGTCGCAGTGCATGGTGTGTCACATGCATCCGGGAACAAACATGGTCGCGACTTATCAGGGCTTGACCTGGTGGGACAATGAAAGCGATGGCTCGAAGATGTATCCGGCCACGCAACACAATCCGAGCCAGGATGAAGAGCAGCAGAAGCTCGATCGCAATCCCGAAGGCGCGAGCGTGCGAGGTCGGTGGTCCGACTTTGATTTCCTGAAAGACACGGGAACACCGGCATTCAATGCGTTGCTGAAGAATACGCAGTTTGCCGACTCGCACGGCCACGGCTGGATGTTTCGCAAAGTCTTCAAACGCGATCGCAAAGGGAACCTGCTCGACGCGCAGGGCAACATCGTCTCGCCCGGTGATCCAGAGAAGTTCAATAAAGCTGTGCATCTCAACGACATTCATCTCGAAAGAGGAATGCACTGTGTCGATTGCCACTTCCGCCAGGACTCACACGGCGACGGCAATCTCTACAACGAGCCACGCGCCGCGATCGAGATCGCGTGCGAAGACTGTCATGGAACGATCCAGCAAAAAGCGACGCTGTTTACTTCAGGCCCGGCCGCCGCAGTCGCAACGGGTAATGCTGCCGAGCGACGCAAATCACAGAATCAACCTTTAACCGGCCAGGATCTGACGCGCATTCGCGTTCGCGATCCTGATGGGGCTCGCATCCCGCTTTTTCAACGAGTCACTCGCGATCGAAAACGCAAAGACGAAAAAGGTATTGACGTCGATTTGAAAACCGGCGACATCATGCAGAACTCAATGGTCGTGCCGGGGCGTTGGTGGCGTGTACCGCAAACAGTCGACACAGTGATGCAGGGCAGTCGCGACTACAACGAACAATCTCGGTACGCGAAAACCATTCGCAAAGACAACACGACCTGGGGCGATGTTCCAGGCGATAGCAATCAACTCGCGCATCGCGACAACAACATGACGTGCGTCTCATGTCATTCGTCGTGGGTGACGAGCTGTTTTGGTTGTCACCTGTCGATGCAGGCTAATCGCAAGATGCCGAACCGTCACTTCGAAGGCGGCGACACTCGCAACTTCACTCAATACAACTATCAGGTCTTGCGCGATGACATCTTCATGCTCGGTCGTGATGGAACGGTGACGGGAAATCGCGTCGCTCCGGTGCGTTCCTCGTCGGCAGTGCTCGTGAGTTCGCAGAATCAGAATCGCGAGTGGATCTATTCGCAGCAGCAGACGACTTCGGCTGAAGGTTTCGCAGGCCAGGCTTTCAACACACACGTGCCGCACACCGTGCGATCGACCGAAACGAAAGCGTGCAGCGACTGTCACGTGTCTGCGAAGAACGATAACAATGCGTGGCTCGCGCAGTTGCTGTTGCAAGGGACAAACTTCGTCAACTTCATGGGCCGCTACGTTTACATCGCGGCCGGCCATTCACTTGATGTCGTCGTGGCGACCGAACGTGACGAGCCCCAGTCGGTGATGGGCAGCACGCTGCAGAAGATTGCGTATCCGTCAAACTACGACCGCTTTGTTCGTGGCGGCAGAGAGTTGAAGACGTTTTACGAGCACGTGGGGAACCCGCGCGTGTTGCAGGTGCAGTTGCGTGGTGAATATGCGTACGTGGCCGCGGGTGAAGGTGGGTTGCGTGTTTACGATGTTGCGCAGATCGATCAAAAAGGATTTTCAGAGAGGATCGTAACGGCGCCCGTGTCGCGCTTTGGTCAGAAGTTTTGGGTGAAGACGAAGTATGCGACGGCGGTCGCGGCTCCGACGACACTCGCGGTCGATCCGGCGCGCACGAGGCTAAAAGAAAACGAGGAGCAGCCGATTCATCCGCTTTACGGGTATTTGTATGTCGTCGATAAACATGAAGGTTTGATTCTCGTGAACGCGGCCACACTGCTCGATGGTGATCCGCTGAACAACTACTTGAAGCGCGCCGTCACGTTCAATCCGAATGGCGCACTGAACGACGCGAACAACATCGTGATCGCGGGAAACTATGCGTATGTCACGACGGCCCAGGCGTTGGTGATCGTAAGCATCAACGAGCCGTTGCAGCCGCGTATTGTGAATCGAATCAATTTCAAGAATCCGCGCAGCGTCGCGATTCAGTTTCGATATGCGTTTGTTGTTGATGATGACGGGTTGAAGGTTGTTGACGTTACGTTGCCGGAACAGGCGCGGCTAATTGAAGGTGCTTCCGTTGCGCTTGCGGATGCACACGATGTTTATGTCGCTCGGACTTATGCGTACGTCGCGAATGGAAAAGATGGGATTGCGATCATTGATGTGGAACATCCTGAGCAGCCGCGACTCGATCAGACGTACAACGCCGAAGGAAAACTGAACGACGTGCACCAGGTGAAGGTTGCGATGACGAATGCGAGTTTGTTTGCGTACGTTGCGGATGGGAAAAATGGCATGCGCATTCTGCAACTCACGTCGCCCGAGACCATGCCGGAGTATGCAGGGTTCAGTCCGCGACCGAGACCGGTGTTGATTGCGACGTTCAAGACGAAAGGGGAAGCGCTCGGGATCTCGAAGCCGCTCGATCGCGACCGCGCGGTTGATGAGAGTGGAAACCAGGTTTCGGTTTTTGGGAGGAGGGGTGCGCGGCCCTTCACGCTCGAGGAGATGTTGAGGATGTTGAGGACGAATGATGGTCGAGGTGATTGGTTTCGCGTGAATGATAAGCCACAGATGACACAGATTTTAAAATCCGGATTTTAAATCCGCGTCATCTGTGGCCACATCAACTGTCGCGTCAGGCGACGCGAGATCGAACAGCGAGGCTTGGGCTGCGGCCCGGCGACGCGCGGCTTTCCTGAGCGCGCCACTCTCATCGTTATCAAAGATATCCAACTCGTATCGCTCGAGGCGCGCGAGCACTTCGCGTGCACTCGCAATCACGACGGGTGGTAAACCTGCGAGACGTGCGACTTCGATGCCGTAAGACTTCGAAGCACGCCCGCGCTCGAGACGATGCAGGAAAACTACTTCACCTTCCCGTTCTGTTGCTGTGATCTGATAATTCTGCGCGCCAGGCAGTCGCTCAGCGAGTTCTGTCAATTCGTGATAGTGCGTCGCAAACAGAGTCTTTGCGGCGTGGTCCGCTGAGTTGTGCAGGTATTCCGCCACTGCCCACGCGATCGACAATCCATCGAAGGTCGCCGTGCCGCGCCCAATCTCGTCGAGCAGCACGAGCGAACGCGGTGTTGCGCTGTGCAGGATCGCCGCGGTCTCAGTCATCTCCACCATGAACGTCGAACGACCGCGCGTCAGATCGTCCGAAGCGCCCACCCTGGTCCATATGCGGTCCAACAACGGCAACCGCGCACGGTCGGCAGGAACAAAGCATCCGGTTTGGGCAAGAATGCAGATAATCGCCGTCTGCCGGAGCACCGTGCTTTTGCCACCCATGTTTGGACCGGTGATGATCAGCAGCCTGTCGGTCGAGTTGTTGAGATAAATACTGTTCGGCACAAACGGCTCGTCGATGAATGCCTCAATCACCGGATGGCGACCCTGAATGATTTCGAGCTCGTCGCCGTCGTGAAGCACCGGTCGCGAATAACGACGACGCGCAGACGTTTCAGCGGATGACGCGAGCACGTCGAGCGCCGCGAGCGCACGAGCTGTCATTTGAATGCGTTTTGTTTCTGCGGCGATCTGGCGGCAGACGTCTGTAAACAGCTCGGTTTCTAACTGGATAATGCGTTCTTCGGCGCCGAGGACTTTCTTTTCCCAGTCGCGCAACTCCGGTGTGGTGAAGCGTTCGGCGTTCGCGAGTGTCTGCCGGCGTTCATATTCTACCTGGAACACGAGCGGCGTTCGCTTTCGAAACCTCGATGAAGTATCCGAAGACACCATTGAAGCGAATGCGCAGGTTGTTGATTCCACTGCGCGCACGTTCAGTCGCTTCGAGTGTGGCGATGATTTGCTTTGCATTGCGACTGGTGGAACGCAGCTCGTCGAGTTCTGCGGAGTAATTTTCACGAATAGTGTCGCCGTCAGTGAGTTTGATGGGAGGATCGTCGTTGATCGAACGTCCAATGAGTTCGCGGATGTCGGGCAGTTCGTCAGTGTTTTCGACGAGCACTTCGAGCAGCGAAGCATCCAGGCCGCGCAACACTTCACGAATCGCGGGCACCTGATTGAGTGAACGCAACATTGCAATCAGATCACGAGGCGTAGCCGAGCCTAAGACTAATTCGGCCAATGACGCGCTCAAGATCTGACACTTCTTTTAAGAGGGATCGCAGTTTGTCACGCCGCACGTGCGACGCAAACAGATCCTCAACTGCCGCCAACCTCGCTTCGACTTCACCGCGCTTAACGCACGGACGCAGCAACCACGAGCGAAGCAATCGACCACCCATGCCTGTCACCGTTTCGTCGATCACTTGCAATAACGAGCGACCACTGCCACCAGCGAGCGATTCAACGAGCTCAAGATTCCGCACCGTGACGCTATCGAGCACGAGATGATCCTGCGGTTCGAAGTAGATGAGATCAGTAACGTGCTCGGCCGCTGCGCGTTGCGTATCTCGCGCGTAACGAAGGCACGCTCCGGCCGCGCGAGTCGCTTCATCCTTGCGAGCGAGGCCATAACCGTCGAGAGTTCGAACTTTAAAGTGATCGAGAAGCAGCGTAGCGCAATCGTCTTTCTGCCACTGCCAATCCTCGAGCGGCGTTAAAGCGGCATCGAAACCAAAATCATCTCTTGAGCGTCGGCGCTCCGTCATTAGCGGCGTGAAGCGGCAAAGGCGACTGTTTGCACCTTGCCCGTCAGACTGCTTTTGATCAGCGCACCAAGCGACGCCGGAAACAACAGTTCACGCGGTGCATACGATTCGAGCGCCGCGCGAATGCGCGTCCACGAATCGCGTCCGGTCTCCTGCGTCACTCGAAACTCGCCTGTCGAAATGTCGAGGAACGCCGCCCCGATCGTCTCTCCTGCGCTACAAATCGCAGCGAGAAACACCGGCTCGCGGGCTTCCAGTAACTGCGGATCGATCGGCGTTCCCGGCGTGACGATGCGCACAACCTCACGCCGCACAAGCTTCTTCGTCTTTCCCGCCTCTTCCGTCTGTTCGCAGATCGCGACGCGATAACCTTTGCGAACGAGCTTCGCGATGTAATTCGCCGCGGAATGATGTGGCACTCCACACATCGGAACGGGATTGCCGCTGTCCTTGTGCCGAGCCGTGAGTGTGATTTGCAGTTCGCGAGAACCGGTGACAGCGTCGTCGAAAAACAGTTCATAAAAATCGCCGAGACGAAAAAACAGCAAGGTCCCGGGATGTTGCTGCTTCAGTTCCTGATACTGCCGCAGCATAGGCGTTGAATTTGAGTTATTCATATGTGAGTAAGGCGCCACAGATTAACACAATTTCAAACAGATTATCTGTGTGCATCGGCGGCAATCTGTGTTAACTTCCCCGCGTGGAATTTCTGGCCAATTCGCTGCAAGAACATCTAGCCACAATTCAAAAAGTCGTCGACTCTAAACTTCCTGATATCCAACGATCAGGTCAGTTGATCTGCGAGGCGCTGACGAGTGGTAGAAAAGTTTTACTTTGCGGAAATGGAGGCAGTGCCGCCGATGCCCAGCACATTGCCGCAGAGCTTGTTGGTTGTTACGAAAAGCAGCGACGCTCGTGGCCGGCGATTGCGCTCACCACTGACACTTCAGCACTCACTGCGGTCAGCAACGATCTCGGATACGAACAAGTGTTTGCGCGTCAGGTTTTGGGTCTCGCGCAACCGGGCGATTTGCTGGTCGCGATCAGTACGAGTGGCAAGTCGAAAAACGTTTTGCGCGCCGCCGAGCAGGCGAGGGAAGTGGGTTGCAAGACAATCGCACTGACCGGCGCGAACGCGGAACCGCTCGCATCAATCTGCGACATTGCGGTCGCAGTTCCTTCAACCAGAACGTCGAGAGTACAGGAGGTCCACATCACGATCGGGCATCTGTGGTGTGAGATGGTCGATCAAATTTCGTGAACAACTACTTTAGTCAATAGTAAACTTGACACAAGTAATAGATGTCATTAGTCTGTACACGCACATTCAATTGGGTCCTTTGGATTGCGCGGAGCTTCCCCGACAAACACGTCGCCGTCAGTGATTCACTGAGACATGGTGTTTTTTAAAAAAGCATTTCCTAACGTCAAGACAGAATCCAACTCCCACTCACTTCAATCAGTCGCTGAGTTAAACACCCGTCGAATTGTGACGCTTTGAGTGTACCGGGATTTGTCTGCGAGTTTGACAACTTAATGCTGCCTCGCAAGAGAGGCTTCCCCACGGGGTACTGTGTGTGGCCGCTCGGTCCTTTGATCCGAGGCGCCACGCAAGGGCCGAGGTGTATCTGCGCATGAAGCTCAATTCCGACGAAGAAAAAGAAACGCAAGAAGAAAACAGCGCTCGTGATTTGCCGCGACCGGAAGCAGTTTTGGACTACCCAAACACAGTTCTGGCAGTGGGTGAGAGAAGGTGTCGTGACGAAGACCGGTGAGCAGCCGTTGACCGGACTGTTCAGACGAGAGCACGAAGAGTTGATGGTGTTGTTGAGTAATACGGTGCTGAATCTGGCGCACCCGAATCATATGCGTGAGGCGTTGTTGTCGCGGCGCGTTGGGATGGCGGGCAAGTGACCATAGAAACCACAAAGAGAAATGCAAATTATTAAAGCATTAATCAGTTTGGCCTTCTTCGCTCCTTTGAGCATTTACGCACAGCCCTCGGACAATCGTTATCGCATTGGGCCGAGTGATGTGCTGGATATTCGGATTTACAACCGGCCACAGCTCTCGCGCGAGGCCGTGAGAGTTGAGGGTAATGGGATGATCCGGATGCCCCTCATCGAAGGAGATATCAAAGCTTCGTGTCTTACCGAAGGTGAGTTGGCGAAAGAGATCTCAACGCGCTACGCGAAGTTTTACAAGAACCTTCAGGTTGATGTCTTCATTAAAGAATACAACGCGCAGCAGGTCGCGATAATCGGCGCCGTCAACGATCAGAGTCGTTTTAAATTGCAACGCCGCGTGCGACTGCTGGAGTTGCTCACTTTTGCCAAAGGCCCTTCGATAAGAGCGGGTCAGACGATCAACATTGTCCATGCGACGACTTCGTCTTCGTGTCAGCAAACTGATGAGAGTGACTCCGCTTCCGCATTCACCAGCTACAAGTTGAGCGACGTTCTGCAAGGCGATCCGAAATCCAATCCGTATCTCGAAGCTGGAGATATCGTGACCATTCCTGAAGCGGATCAGGCCTACGTTGTGGGAAACGTTTTTCAGCCGATCACGATTCCGCTTCGCGAACCCGTCACGTTGACACGTGCGATCGCGATGGCCGGTGGTCTCAAGCAGGACACGCGCAAAGACAAGATTCGTGTGCTGCGCCAGGAACCTGGAACGACAGTGAGGAAAGAGATCACTGTCGATCTTTCTGCGATCGAGAAGAAGAGTTCTGAAGATTTGTCACTGCTGCCAAACGACATCATCGATGTGCCGACGTCAGCCGGAAAGAGTTTCTTGCGAGGCTTGTTTCAGGGCTTCGTACCGAGCGTAGGGCAGTTGCCTGTACGAGTCGTGCCTTAGCCACGAAAAGGCACAAAAAGCACATAGACATCAACGAATCCATTTGTGTTTTTTGTGCCTTTTTGTGGCTAGGACTTTTGAGGCAAAACAATGAAACCCTCCCTTGAGTTAGCGAAGAAAGCGAATGCGGTTGATGCGTTGGATCGGCCGGTAGAGCCGCCGCAGTCTTACAACTATGGCGTCGACCCAAACGCTGAGAACGAAGTACACCTGCTTGACTACTGGCGCGCGATTCGAAAGCGACTGTGGTTGGTCCTCGGCATCGTCGCATTGGTGACAATGCTCGCGGTCGTTTATGTCGCGCGTAAACCTGATTTTTACGAGGCGCAGGCCCGCGTTCAGGTTGATCTCGAAGACACCAGCGCACTCGTTAACAAAGATCGTCCCGTGTATCGTCCTGCCGACGATCCCATTTACTTCAACACGCAGCTTCAGATCCTCGTCAGCCCCGGACTGATGCGCCGCGTTGTCCGCACGCTCGATCTCGAACACAACCCCGATTTCTTCAAAGGCAATCCGGCTCAACGACAATCAACCTGGCAAACGTTGCGTAAGATGGTCGGGCTCGGCAATACACAGCAAAACCCCGAAACGAAAGCGCCTGACCAGTTGCCACTTACGACGAGCGTCGCACAGGCAACAGCACGTGAAGATTTGAACGAAGCAAAGCGTCTCGCGCCATACGTCAACATGATCCTCGCTGGTCTAAAAGTTGAACCAGTAAAAGAGGCGCGTGGCTACTACAAAGAAACGAGTCTGATTGACGTTGGGTACACGCACACCGATCCGCAAGTTACCTCGAAGGTTGTGAACGCGATCGCTGATACTTACGTCTACTCAAATCTGGAGAAGAGAACCGAAGTTACCAGCACGACAGGCGACTTTCTCCAGAAGCGCATAGCCGAGTTGCAACAACAGATCCGCACTGCCGAGGAACGGCTCGTAAACTACGCGAAGAACAATCAGATCATCTCACTCGATCCAAATCAGAACACCGTCGTCGAACGGCTCGCAGGACTTAACCAGCAACTGCTCGAAGCTGAAAACGATCGGAAAACTGCTGAGGCCGCTTACAACGCCGCTAAAGCCCCGGAGGCGGCGAGTGCCTTAACCGACGACGGTTCGAAACAAACAGGTGAGATCGAGGGCAAACTCGGAGAGTTGGGCCAAAAGCGCGCGCTATTGCTGGTGGAAGCAACTGAAGAAGCGCCTGAAGTTAAAGAGGTGGACCAGCAGATAACGGAACTGGATCGCCAGTTAAAAGAATCGCGCGCTCGGAAGTCTACAACGCTCTTGACGAATCTGCAGACGCGTTACAGGCAGACACTCGAACGCGAGCAGTCTTTGCGCAAAGCCTTTGACCAGCAACGCGCTCAAACTCTTTCGCAAAACGAAGCGGCGATCAACTACCGCATCATTCAGCAGGAGATCGAAACGAACAAGTCGCTGCTGAACGGACTGCTTCAAAGCGCAAAAGAGAACGACGTAGTGCTCGCAGGAAAACCGAACAACATCTCGATCGTCGATTACGCGCTCACGCCCGATAGTCCTGTTGGACCAAACCGCACGCGCACAGTGATCGTCGCTTTCTTCCTGTCCATCGGTTTGGGTCTTGGGCTCGCACTCTTCCTCGAATATCTCGACGACACCGTGCATTCAACTGAAGAGGTTGAACGTGTGCTGCACCTGCCGGCTCTCGCGGTAATTCCTTCGGTCGGCAGCGCTGTACGACGGCGCGTGCTTCCCGGAACGACCGCGTTGCAGAAGCACACAAATGGAAACGGTGCAGGGAATGCCGAACTGTTGATGAATATGGATGGTCGTTCGCCGCTTGCGGAAGCGTATCGACATCTGCGCACGTCGGTGTTGCTCTCGACTGCGGGTCGCGCGCCGAAGTCGCTGCTCGTCACTTCGAGTCTGCCCGGAGAAGGAAAGACTACGACCGCCGTTAACACTGCGATCAGTTTGGCCCAGACTGGAGCGAGTGTTGTCATCATCGACGCTGACATGCGGCGTCCTCGCTTGCAGTCAATCTTCGGCATGCAAGGGCAGGAGGGGCTCAGTTCGATCCTGTCGAGCGAAGTTTCGGAAGAAGAAATGCTCGCGATGATTCGCATTGATGAGGTGAGTGGGCTGGGTGTTTTGACGTCGGGGCCAATCCCGCCGAACCCCGCGGAGCTGCTTGGATCGGATCAGATGCGTCGACTAATTGCGGCGCTGCAACAGAAGTACACGCACGTCGTCGTCGACTCGCCCCCGGTCAGTTCGTTTACTGATGGAGTTCTGATCTCGACTATGGTCGATGGTGTATTGCTTGTTGTGCACGGCGGCAGAAGCTCGCGGCACATTGTGAGGCGATCGAAGCAGTTACTGAGCGATGTCGGCGCAAAGATCTTCGGCGTTGTCCTCAACAACGTGAACCTCCAGTCACACGACTATTACTACTACCAGAGTTATTACGGCCGGAAGTATTACCAGAAAGAAGCTTAAGACTCCCGAACCCGCGGCGGCGGGCGCGATGGAATGAGAAATGTACTCTCGCTAGTTAAATCAAGGCTGCGCGAGCGATCGAACCAGGATCTGGTTACGTACCGGCAGTTTCAAATGAAACTGGCTGGAGTGCCGCGGTATCAGCCCGGCATGGTTACAGCCGGGAATTGGCAGTTGAATTATCTCGATGCAACGTCGCTGCTGTCGGCGTTCGATAACGTCGTCGTCAAGCGTTGGAACGACTTTCGATGCGTGAAGCAGCGGCCGGTCATTCTCGACGGTGGCGCGAACATCGGGATCACGGCCATCCACTATAAAAGGCTCTTCCCCGGCGCCGTCATCACTTCTTTCGAACCTGATCCGAGGGCCTGCGAGTTATTGAGGCGCAACCTCATCGCAAACAACATTCATGATGTTGAAGTAGTCGAGAAAGCATTGTGGACGAGCAACGGTCGTACAAGCTTTTTCTCCGAAGGTGCGGATGCGAATCGAGTGGTCCGAGCTGATGATGAGCTCAGACACCTTACAACTCTAACGCCAACCGCCAAGCGCTTCGAGGTAGCAACCGTGCGGCTCGCAGATTACCTCGCGCAAACAAAGTTTGATCTCGTGAAGCTCGACATCGAAAGCGCGGAAGCCGAAGTGATCGTCGACTGCCGCGACACTCTGCGCAACCTCGACAACCTCGTCATAGAGTTTCATCTGAGTAATGCAAAGCCACTTGATCTTGTCCGCACTCTGGAGACCCTTGCTGATCAGAACTTCCGCGTCTCAGTTTGCTCGTATGGTCCATGGGTCGACCTCCTCCATCAAACCTCGAGTGCGCCCAACAGCAAGGTTGAGTTTGACCAGTATCTGCTTATCTGCGCCTGGCGACCTGGCGCGCAGTAAAGTTGAGAATCCTGTTTGTCACGTTAGCCGAGAGCATTCATGCCGCGCGCTGGATCAAGCAGCTGCAAGGGCAAGCGTGGGACATCCATGTATTTCCTCACAGCGCATACGATCAAATCCATCCCGAACTCGAAGATTTGACCTTCCACACTCTCGTGCAGCCACCGGGAAAAAACGTCTCCGTGCGACAGACTGGTTTGAGTTGGCCGCTTCCGCGCGGTAGACGTCGCACGACAGCGATGCTTCAGAGCTTCGATTACTTCAAGCAGCCCGCACGTCTCGCGCGCGTGATTCGCGAGGTGCAACCGGATGTGATTCACAGTCTTGAGATGCAACGTTGCGCATACCTGACTCTCGCCAGTCGCAAACTGCTCAATGGCTATCCAAAGCCACCGTGGATCTACTCTTCATGGGGCAGCGACATTTTCTTTTTCGGCCGCCGTCAGGATCACCAGCCGCGAATTCGTGAAGTGCTTTCATCTTGTGATTATTTCATCGCGGATTGCGAGAGAGACGTGCAGCTTGCGAGAGATCTCGGCTTGCGTGGCAAGGTGCTCGGAGTTATGCCGGCGCCCGGCGGATTCGACCTGACACGGCTGCGACGACTCGGTTCAGGACTCCGTGCATCATCCCGCAAAGTGATTGCCGTGAAGGGATATCAGGACGACGAATGGGGCTGTCGAGGTTTGAACGCGGTCGAGGCTTTACGCCTGAGTGCGTCACAACTGAAAGGATTTGAGGTCGTCATATTCTCGGCGACAAACGAAGTGAAGGCGCGCGCAGAAGAGGTCGCGAATGAAACCAGCCTTAACGTGAGAATTCTTCCGCCGAGTCCGAACGACGAGATCATTCGACTGATGGGGCGCGCGCGCATTTCGATCGGGATCGCGCTGACTGATGGCAGTCCCGTCGCGTTGTTGGAAGCGATGATAATGGGCGCTTTTCCGATTCAGTCTGACACTGTCTCCACCGGCGAATGGATCCGCGATGGTGAAAATGGTTTTTTAGTACCTCCCGAGGATCCATCGAGTATCGCGCGGGCGATTCAGCGAGCGTTGGTTGACGACGATCTGGTTGACCGCGCTTTCGAACTCAACAAAGTGATCGCCGACGAGCGTTTGGACCAGGCCAAGCTCAGGCCGCGGATAATCGAGATGTACAAACAATGCGCAGAATGAGCCTGACAGCGACTGGATGCGAAGTGTTTACAAATCTGCTCTACGTCGGTGATGTGCCCGTCGAGGCGTCGTATCACGGGTCGGCGCTGTTACACCGGTTATTGTCTGATTATCCAGCCGAACGCTTGACGATCATCGAAACCGCGACGCCCTCAGAACCAACACGCCGGCTTAAAAGAGTCATTTACGTTTCGCATCCGATTGGTAAACAGCGCTGGCTGAACACGCGGTTCCATCCGTACGCGGTTGCGTGGTTCTCCCACGCAGGCAAGCGTACTGGTCCACGAATTTCGCAGTCACTCAATGGTCTTAAGGTCGAAGGTGTGTTGACGGTTGCGCATGGGTTTGGCTGGCTAGCTGCAGCCCGTGTCGCGAACGAGAGAAAAGTCCCGTTGCACTTGATGGTCCATGACGACTGGCCACGCGCGGCGGATATCGCGCCCGCTTTTCGCAACTGGCTTGACGCGCGTTTCGCTGGTGTTTACCGCCAGGCGCGAACGCGTTTGTGTGGCTCGCCAGCGATGAGCAAGTCTTACGAAGACTGGTACGGCAAACCAGCGCAGGTAATCTATCCGAGCAGAGCAGTTGATTGTCCAAAGTTTGAAGAACCACCGGAGCGACTCGCGCGCAATGGTAAACCCTTTACTATCGCTTTTGCCGGTACAATCAATTCGAACGGTTACATTCAAGCGCTGCTCGCACTGCAACATGCGCTAAAGCCCGTCAGCGGGCGATTACTTATTTTTGGACCACTTACTCCCGACGCCGCCCGGCAAAGTGGTTTGGTTGATGCCGAGGTCTGCGGATTGTTGAGTTGGACTGACCTCATGACTCGTCTTCGTGACGAGGCAGATGTGCTGTTCGTGCCAATGTCATTCGACTCTTGCGACCGCACGAACATGGAAATGGCGTTCCCGAGTAAACTCGCAGACTGCACCGCAACGGGTTTACCGCTACTGATATATGGACCGCGCTACTGTTCGGCAGTTACCTGGGCGCGTGAGAATCAAGGCGTTGCTGAAGTAGTCGAAGATGAGTCGAATCTTAGTGAAGCAATCAACCGTCTCGCAAGCGATCCTGTGCATCGTGTTTCACTCGGCAAACGCGCGCTCGACGTTGGTCACGAGTATTTCTCACACGAACGCGTGCAGCAAGTATTCCATCGCGTTCTGCAATCCGTGTAATCCGTGGTGAAATCGCTTTTCGACCGCACCGCACTCGCTCTTTTCAAAACGGTTCCGACCCGCGCGGCGCATCACCTGCTATTCCTGGCTCAAAGCCGTCCTGAGCTTTCAGATCGCTGGGGCTATCACATTCGTCCGATTCATTACTACGAGCCGCTGCCTGACTTTCGCTCGATCACCGCAGATCAGATCAAGCGCAAGCGCACTTATCCCGCGATCGATTTCCGGTGGGAAGCCCAGTTAATACTGCTCGACGAATTGGCAGCCTATCGCGACGAACTCACGAAGCTCGATTTCGACTTCAGTAACAATTTCTTCAGTGGCTTCGACGCAGCGGTCTATTATTCACTTGTTCGTCACCTGAAACCGCGGAGAATTATCGAAATAGGTGGTGGTTACTCTACGCGCATCGCCGCAAAGGCGCTAAGTGCTAACCGGGAAGGATCCCTCACCTGTATCGAGCCGTACCCGGAAGAAAGACTTTCCAATGCAGATCTCCACATCGAACTGATTACAAGACGAGTCGAGGAGATCGACGTTGATTTCTTCTCGTGCCTTGAAACCAACGACATTCTCTTCATCGACTCGAGCCACACAGTGAAGTTCGGAAGTGACGTGTGTTACGAGTTTCTCGAGATCCTGCCGCGTCTCAGACCAGGTGTTTGGGTCCACGTACACGACATTTTCTTTCCGCATGACTACCCGGTCGAGTGGCTCATCAATCGCAGGCTCGCGCTGAACGAGCAGTACTTGCTTGAAGCGTTTCTGGCGTTTAGCACAACGTTCTGTGTTGAGTTAGCGAATTACTGGATCAGCCTCGACCATCTCGAGAGGGCGGCAGGTCTTTGGCCCAACGACTTGAATCAGCGCGCTTCCAGTTTTTGGATGAGGCGAGTCGCATGATCTCCGCAATCATCGCAACTGTCGGTCGCCCTGAGCTGCTGCGGCTCTGTCTCGAGAGTCTCTTGAAACAAACGGTTCGCGTGTCGGAAGTAGTTGTAGTTCATTGTGGAGACGACGCTGAGACATTCGCCATGACGAACGATCCACACTGGTGTAAATCAGGGATGCCGGTTCGATACTTTTATTACGCAGAGAGGAACTGCGCACAACAGCGTAACTTCGCGATTCAACGCGCGCAGTATGACAACCTTCTGCTGGTCGATGATGACGTTGAAGTTGATCCTCAATGGGTCGAGGAGCTCTTCAAACCGATTTGGAACGATGCGACAGTGGGCGCAACGATGGGCCGGTTGGTTAACCAGCCACTGGCGCGACCGACGTTCTTCTGGAGAATCTATCGAATACTTCTGCACGGCAGGGCGAAGGGCTTCGAACCCGGGCGGCTAGTCGGGGCTGCGCTTCCAAACGGATTTCCGACAACGGCTCAGGAACCGGTACCGTGCGAATGGATTGGTGGAGGAGCGAGTGCGTTGCGTCGCGACGCGTTCGAATCGGTTGGAGGTTTTGCATCGTTCTTTACGGGAAGTTCGCCGGGCGAGGATCTGGATCTCGGCTATCGTCTCAGTCGCAAGTGGAAGGTGTTTTATGTGCCCTCCGCGAAGTGCGTTCATCATCAGTCTCCGGCGGGACGCGAAGAGCCAGACCGGCAGCAGTATCTTACGATGCGAGCGCGGTTTGGAATACTGACGATCACGATGCAGAAGAGTCGCTACGCGGCGCTCGCGCACGTCGGTTTGTGGGCACTGGTCCAATTCCTGAGCGAACTCGCGAGTCTGCGACGCGGGTTGGCGCGTCCGGACCTTCCACGCGCGTGGTCAGGACGGGTGCGTGGTTTCTTAGCCTGCATGAGTAGCCACAATCCGGCACGGCTGAAAAATTGAATGGTTCACAACTGGGTGTTTCTTGGCGACAGCCTCACCGAAGGCGTCGGATCCAAACGAATCAGTCACGTCACGGAATTGGTGCATCAACTCCGCGGGGCCGCGCCTGAATTCAACGTACATGAGTTTCGTTTGCGTTACGTCGACTCCAGATCATTCAACCCCGACATCGAGTTCAACGTCGCTGGTCTCATCAACGGTGAAGAACAACAGCATCCGGTGGATTTATGGCTATGGAATCTTGCCTGCGAGGGACAAATGATCGGCACTGATTTTGGATGGTTACCGCTGATCAGTGCACTGCGTCCCGAACTGGTAGTGATATTTCGAGGAAGTCTCGAAAGCATTATTCGTCCCGCGATGTTCCTGGAACATGATTGGCCGTGGTGGGTGCCGCGTTCGTGGCGCGGTTACGCGGCGATGGATCCTCGTTGTTACTTCAGCACAACCTGGTGGCGCAAAGCGAAGCAGAGTTCGATTGATTCGTTGAAACAGCGCACGCGGCGCAAGCTGTTGCAGGCTCGCCCAGGTAAGCCGTTGCTTGACCTGGACCAGCTTGGTCGCTATTTGACTGATCTCATCAAGCGACTACGTGTCCTTGATACGCGAGTGGTTGTTCTTGGACTGCTGCCGGTGGACGAGGCGCGCTTTCCGGGTTCGCCCGCGTATTTCAAAACCGTGAATGAGCGGGTCAAGCAGATCGCGACTGTCGAGAATGCGGAGTTCTTCGACTGGGGTTCACTGTTGCCCGCCAATGGCGATCTTTTCTATCGCGACAGTTTTCATCCGAACGAGACCGGCGCGCGTGTCCTCGCAAACATACTCCGCGAATACTTAACAGAACCGAGGGCGGTAGCCCCGGGTAAATCTCGAGTAAGCGCCGTCTAAGATCGTGCGTATCTCAGCCATCGTCACTGCCTACGATCGAATCGTCCAAACACTTGCCACACTAAGAATACTTCAGAGCTGTGTTCCGGCACCCGACGAAATACTGGTCCATGTTGACGCGAACCACCTCGAATGTGAAAAAGCAATCCAAAATTCGTTTCCAGACATTCGCGTCCTGCGTAGCAGTGACCACGTCGGTCCAGGCGGCGGACGAAACAAATTGGTGCAGGCCGCGGAGTTTGAGTATGTAGCAAGCTTCGACGACGACTCTTACCCGATTGATTCTGACTACTTTGCACGTGCGCGCACGGTGTTCGACAGATTTCCTGAAGCCTCGGTGATCTGCGCGGCCCTTTACCACATGGGCGAATCGATCGGTCTCGATGATCGCAGCGCACAGTGGACGGCTGATTTTTCAGGTGGTGCTTGCGTCTTCCGTCGAAGCGAGTTCCTTGAAGCTGGAGGATACGTCCCTTTGCCGGTCGCGTATGGAATGGAGGAAGTTGATTTCGCGATTCGACTCCATTCGCGTGGCGGCCGGATTCTAACAACGCCCTGGTTGCGCGTGTTTCATAACACCGACTTGATGCGTCACGCGGATCCGCGCGTGACGGCGGGTAGCATTGCGAATCTCGCATTGCTCGCCTACCTGCGGTATCCGGTATCGCTTTGGGGAATCGGTGTGGGCCAGTGCGCGAATCGCTTGCTCTGGTTGCTGCGTCACGGTCGTCGTCGGGGGATCTGGAAAGGCTTGACGATGATCCCTGCACACCTCCGCGCCAATCAGCAGTATCGATCGCCATTGAGCACGATCGCCGTACGTTCGTATTTGAAGCTGCGACGAGCGCCGGTGACAGTGAACTTATGAAATGGACCTGTTGCCAGATCGGAGCGCGTGAGCATTATGCAGTTCCGCGGGCGCTTCAACTCCGCGGATTGCTCGGTGAGTTGATTACCGATCTCTGGATGCGTTCAGGAAAGTTTGGCAGGTTTCATCCTGATCTCTTGCAAGCGCACGTGATCGCGCCAAACCTTGCGAGCTTCGTCTTTGAACTAAAGGCCGGAGCCTCGCATCTCTCCGGTTGGGAACTCATCAAACGCCGAAATGAATGGTTCCAGCATCGCACACTCGAACACCTCAACAAGCGATCTTCGAATGGGCCACGCACTGTTTTTGCTTACAGCTATGCCGCGGAACAAATCTTCAGGTTTGCGCGCGATCGAGGTTGGAAGACCGTCCTGGGCCAGATCGATCCCGGTCCAGCAGAGGAACGAATCGTTTCTGGTCTGAACGAGAAGTTTGCCGCTGAGCGAAATGGTTGGGAACCTGCGCCGAGTGAGTATTGGGACACATGGAAGACTGAATGCGATCTTGCTGATCGAATTATTGTTAATTCAAATTGGTCGCAAAACGCACTCATCTCTGAAGGTGTGTCCGCGGAAAAAATTAACGTCCTGCCTCTGGCCTACCAGAGACAAGAGACGTCATTTCAACGTCACTATCCGAGCACTTTCACTTCCGCCCGTCCGCTTCGAGTCTTGTTTTTAGGCCAGGTAAACCTGCGAAAGGGAGTTGGGCAATTGTTTGAGGCCATTCAACTCTTGACTGGAGAAAAAATCGAGTTTTGGTTTGTTGGACCAGTACAGGTTTCAATCCCGAGTTGGTTGAAAGATCACTCGCCAGTGAAATGGTTTGGAGCCGCGCCACGCGCGAAAGTAGCGACTTACTATAAGCAGGCGGACGTGTTCATTCTTCCAACACTTTCTGACGGATTCGGATTGACGCAGTTGGAAGCACAGGCGTGGAAGCTGCCTGTAGTCGCATCGCGTTTCTGCGGAGAAGTCGTCCGTGATGGCGTGAACGGCGTGATTCTCGAAGAGGTTTCCGGGCACGCAATCGCAGATGTATTGCGCGGATTCCTGCGATCACCTGACACACTTCGCGCCATGTCCCTGAATTCGGGAGTCGACGATAGGTTTAGTATGCAGACGCTTGCGGCATCATTGACTCGTCTCGGTTCAGACCTGCGTTCAGAGTTCAAGCTTTAGCTTGCCTTTACCGAAGGCAGCAACCTAAAGGTTGAACTCTGAACTAACCTAAATGCAATCATTAACGTGGAATCGCCCGGCGCTTGGAGTCGTAACGACGCCCGCCCTCACAATGCGTTCAACGCTCCTCGCGATTCTGAGTACAGGCATTGGCACCACACTCTCGATTCTTTTGATCCCCGACAGTCCCGCACGCGAAGGCGCGTTGTTCTATCCCGCGCTCATAATGTCCGCCGGACTCGCGACCGCGCCGATCGCCGCTGCGATCCGATATCCGAAAACACTCTTGCGCGGCGAGTCTCTTCTCGCACTCGCGCCCATCTACTGGCTCCTGCTCGACTTACTCCAAGGCGTTTACGGATTGGAAGAGATCACCGCCGATCAAGTGCGCATTGCATTCTTGGGGATTGGGCTCTTCGTTGTGATGGTCTGGTTTGGCGCGATACGTCGCTCGTGGAAAATACCGAGATTGCTGATCAGCTCCGTCTCGCAGGAGTTTTCGATCAATACCTATTTTGGGTTGGCGGTCGCGTGTTTCTTCATCGGGATGCTGAAGTTTGCGATCCCGTGCAACTTCAACGTGTTTGAGATGGTCCATTACCTGGGCCAGGAGCGTTGGTCCGTGCCATGGGGACGCGGACAACTCGGCGGCTGGGATGCGTTCCTGGATCACTTGGTGTACTTCGGTTATCTGCTGCCCGTGCTGACGGTGGTGATCGGGAGGCGCGTTGGCCTACGCAACCCGCGAACAGTGATCTGCATTGCAATGTCAGTCGTAGTCGCACTGTTCCTCGCTCAGAGTGGCAGCCGGCGTGTGATTGGTGTGGTCGCTGGCATGGCGCTGATCCTGTGGGTGTTGGACCAGCCGCGAATACGAGTGAAGCACCTGCTCACATCCACGTTCGCGATCGTCGCACTGCTCCTTGCGCTACAGCTAATGCTCGAATACCGGAACCTCGGGTTAAGTGTTCTCGTTGGCCAGGAAGAAATGCCCAGTGCGCGACATGCAAAGACGCAGATTCTCGAAGAGCAACACCTGCGCGTCGACGATAATTTCTATCGCCTATGCCAGATCATTCAACTCATACCCGATTCGTACCCGTTCGTTTATCACAAGTATTTCATCTACGTGATCGTACGGCCGGTGCCTCGTGTCTTCTGGCCAGAGAAGCCTGTAGATCCTGGATTCGACTTGCCGAGTGTCCTGGGTGTGCAGGGTGTTTCGTATTCGTATTCCGTGATCGGTGAGCTCTACATGTCGCTTGGCCTGCTCGGTATTGCGCTAGGCGGATGGTTTTATGGACGCGTTGCTTCCATGGCGAGCGGACTGCTCGCGCGTTGTACGACGCAGGGCGCGCTTGTGATCTACAGCATTGTCGTGATGGCGCTGTTTTCCGGAATGCGATCGATTCTCGAGTTGATTCTGGTGAGTTACGTGGTGCTCGCGTGGGTGGGTTTGTCGCACCTGTTTGTTAAGTTGAGACAGGTAAAGGCGAATTGAAAGTCTTTGTACTTACTGACTGTCCTTCGCCATACCAGGTGGAGTTGTTTAATGAGATCGAAGCGGACGGGGAATGTTCGCTGGAGGTTGGTTATCTTCGTAGTCGCGATCCAAACAGGAAGTGGAAGTCGCCGGCGATTCGACATGAGTCGATAGAGCTGGAAGACGACCCACGTGACGGATTGTCGCGCGCTTGTGAAGCTGTAGGCCGGGCTGATCTCGTCGTGTTCAATTACTACATGCACGCAAATGCCGAACGGCTGATTGATGAGCGAGCCACATCCGGTGGGCCGTGGTGTTTCTGGGGTGAGCGGCCGGGGTTTCATCAGCCGGCGTGGGCTGGGCGTCTAATGCGCAAGTGGAAACTGTCGAAACTGCATGCGTCGTCGTCGCCGATCTGGGGGATTGGGAAGTTTGCGATTGATGGATATCGCAAAGAGTTTGGATCGCAACGCGCGTATTTCAACTTTCCTTACTTCTCGGATCTTCAACGGTTCGCCGGTTTTGATCGTGAAGAAACAAAGGAGCGCGTGTTCTTGTTTTCGGGATCCCTGATCGCGCGCAAGGGCGTGGACCTGCTGGCGACAGCTTTCGTGAGGCTAGCCAGCGAAGTTGATAATGTTAGGTTAAGGATCGTTGGAGAAGGGGAACTGCGGCAGATGCTTGCAGCAGTCGCTTGGTCCAGTGAGAGACCGCGTTGAGTTTGTGGGGTTCAGAGATTGGGATGAGTTGCCACGCGAGTATGCTCGTGCAGACGTGTTATGTGTTCCATCGAGGTATGACGGGTGGGGGCTCGTCGTGCCGGAGGGGTTAGCGTCCGGCTTGCCGGTTATCGCAACCGATCGAATGGGCGCGGCGCTGGAGTTCATAGAGAGCGGTCGCAATGGTTGGCTGATTCGTGCTGGTGACGAAGAGGCGCTGTTTGCCTCGATGCGAGAAGCGGCGTCGATGCGGTTGGATGAAATGAGAGATCGGGCGCGTGAGAGTGTTCGAGAGCATACGCTGGAGAATGGAGCGGGACTCTTCGCGCGCTTTGCGCGAGAGTCGTTATTGGCATCCTGCCCAAGTGACGCTTGATGTGTAGCATCTCTGGAATCATCTGTATCACCGACCCAGGGTCGGCAGTTGAGCGCATGAACGCCGCTCAAACGCACCGCGGACCGGATGATCGCGGTGTCGCCAAAATTAAGCTTTCGGATGGAGAACTCGTCATCGGAAATACGCGGCTCGCGATCATCGATACCTCATCCGCGGGACATCAGCCAATGAACGATCCGGAAACTGCGAACTGGATCACGTACAACGGCGAGACTTACAACTTCAAAGATCTGCGTCGAGAGATCGGAGACGCGCCGTGGTTTTCGAACACTGACACCGAAGTCGTTCTTCGCGCTTACAACAAGTGGGGTGCTGATGCGTTTCAAAGGATGCGCGGCATGTTTGCGCTTGCCGTGTGGGACGAGGCGAAACAACAACTCGTGCTTGCACGAGATCCGTTGGGGATCAAGCCGCTCTATTACTACGCCAGCAATGATCGATTCCTCTTCGCATCCGAATTGCGCGCATTGCTCGCGAGCGGATTAACGCCACGCCGCCTCAGCACGGCAGGTATTGATTCATATCTCGCTACCGGATCGGTTGAATGTCCTCTCACGATCGTAGATGGAATCAAGCAGTTGAAGCCGGGTCATTATTTGCAGGTGAAGGTTGACGGGAAGCTTCAGGTAACTGAGGCTGAGTTTGCTGTGCCGAGAGAAGTGAGTGCGCCCCGCGACAGGCTCGCCGCCGTCGCACAGTTGCGTTCCGAGCTCGAAGAAACGGTTCGACTTCATCTCGTGAGTGACGTGCCGCTCGGTGTGTTTCTCTCCGGCGGCATGGACTCGAGCGCCCTCGTCGCATTAATGAGCCGGTTCAGCCATCAGCGACCAAAAACCTTCAGCGTTGTCTTCGATGAAAACGCTTTCACAGAAGCGCCATTCTCTCGAGCAGTAGCAGGAAGATTTGAAACTGATCATTCCGAAATACGTCTCAGTGAACAACGTTTAATCGATCTCCTGCCCAACGCGATTGCCGCGATCGATCAGCCGACGATGGATGGAATCAACACTTTCGTCGTTTCCAGCGCGGTCAAAAACGCCGGTATTACTGTCGCACTCTCCGGTCTCGGTGGAGACGAACTGTTTGCGGGTTATCCGAGTTTCCGTCGCGCGACGAAGCTCGGCTCGCGAATGTCGAAGAAAGTCCTGCGAGTGGCGTCAGGGTTCGGGAAGATCGCCTTGAACGGCTCTGTGCAGCGACAGAAGTTTTGGCAATTGGCACAGAGTGAGTGCCGGCCGGAAGATGTCTGTCGCATCTCGCGCCAGCTTTTTTCTGGTGATGTTGTAAGTCGAATGACCGGGCGCGATGCTGGACCAGCCCTCATCAAAAACGGACACAACCATTCAACTGACATCGTGAATGCCATTTCGCGGCTCGAGCTCAAAGGCTACATGATGAATACGTTGCTGCGTGATACAGACGCGATGAGCATGGCCCACTCGCTCGAGGTACGTGTTCCGTTCGTCGATACAAAACTGGTCGATCACGTGCTTTCGCTTCCCGGCGAATGGAAACTGGGTGGAGGAGTGCCGAAGCCTTTACTGGCAGAAGCAGTGTCTGATCTGTTACCGCGCGATTTCATTGCCCGGCCGAAGATGGGATTCACGTTGCCTTTTGAGAAGTGGCTGCGGAGAAACTTGCGGACTGAAGTGTCTTCGGTGTTGAGAGATCGGAGTCGTGTGTCGATGTCGGGATTGGATGTGAGTGCAGTAGAAAAAGTCTGGGACGACTTTCTCGAAAAGCCACGTGCGATCGGATGGTCGCGTCCATGGTCGCTTTACGTTTTGGCGCAGTGGTGTGAGGTCAATCGCGTCACGTCATGAGAGTGTTGCACGTCATACCGTCGGTTGCTGAACGCTCGGGTGGACCAGCGACTGCGATCGTCCCGATGTGCCGCGCACTGCAGCAACACGACGTCGAAGTATTCCTGATCACCACCGACGCCGGCCTCGATCGCGACGCAAGCGAGAACGTGGATTACAAAGGCGTGCCTGCGAAATTCTTTCCGTCTCAACTCGGAGAGTCGTTCAAATACTCACGACCACTGACCGCGTGGTTGAATTCACATGCGCGCGAATTCGACCTGGCACACATTCACGCGGTGTTCAATCACTCTTCCATTGCTGCGGCGCATGTTTGTCGCAAAGCCGGCGTTCCGTACGTCGTCAGACCGCTCGGAACTCTCGAGCGATGGAGCATGACGCAGAAGTCCGTTCGCAAACGCGTGTTCTGGCAGATTGTTGGAAAGCCGATGCTACGAGGCGCGGCTGCTATCCATTACACGACAGAGGCTGAGAAGGTTTCGACTGAAGGCTTGCTCGGCTTGAATCACGGAAAAGTGATCGGACTTGGCGTCGAAATAAATGACGGTGCAAAAGAGAAACTCGCCGGCCATCCGCCGATTCTGCCCGAAGGCCCTTATGCGCTCGTAATGTCGCGCCTGCATCCGAAAAAAGGCTTGGACGTTTTGATCGACGCTTTTCTTTCGTTGGTCCAACAGGAAAGGTTTGCGCACTGGCGTTTAGTCGTCGCCGGCGATGGGCCGCAGGATCATGTCTTGAAGCTCAGGGAAATGGTTGGCGAGAGTGACAGAGTTCTCTTCACCGGCTGGTTAGATGGCGAAGAGAAAAACGCGGTGCTCAGTGGTGCTTCGTTACTGGTGCTGCCGTCGCACCAGGAAAACTTCGGAATGTGTGTGATGGAAGCGCTGTCACGTTCTGTGCCCGTGCTTGTGAGCCCGCACGTCAATCTCGCTGAAGAGGTCGTGTTGGCGAACGCTGGTTGGATAGCGACGGTAGACAAGCAAGCCCTCACCACACGACTTGCGGAAGCGCTCAACGATGATGAGGAACGGACACGACGAGGTCTAGCCGGTAAGCAACTTTCGCGAAAGTATTCATGGGAAAATGCAGCGCAGAGTTTGGTTGAACTGTACAGGGAAGTTCTGACTCAGAAGAATGGCCACACCAACGTACACTGAGTTTGAGTGGCAGACGGAGGATGCCGGTAATGGCGAATCCGGCGAGCGGCTAACTCGTGTTTTTATCGAGCTCGTCAGAAGACTCCACAGCGTGAAATCGATCTGCGATCTCGGTTGCGGCAATGGTCACATCAGCGGGAGACTGGCGGCGCTGGGATACAACGTCACGGGAGTTGATGCGTCTGCAAGCGGGATTCAGATTGCACGAGGTGCGTATCCGAATGTCAGGTTCATCGAGGGACTTATTGACGGCAACAGAAACGTTGGAGATTTTGATCTCGTAATCTCCAGCGACGTGATCGAGCACATGTATCGTCCATCGGATCTACTCGAAACTGCGCAATCAATCTTGAAGCCGGGAGGACACGTCCTGATCGGGACGCCGTACCACGGATATCTGAAGAATCTTCTTCTTGCCGCGGTAGGAAAAATGGATTCGCATTTTTCCGCACTGCACGACGGCGGTCACATAAAATTCTTTAGCGTGAAGACACTTTCAACTCTGATGAGAAGGCATGGGTTCGAGGATCTGAATTTCACGTTCTATGGAAGAGCACCGTGGCTCTGGAAAAACATGATTTGCCACGCCCGCAAAGCAGCTCAATAAATGTTGGACCAGATCACGCCATTAATTCTCACGTACAACGAAGCGCCGAACATCGCGCGCACGCTCGAGGGTGTGCGTTGGGCCAAAGACATCGTCGTGGTTGATAGCTTTAGCGACGACGACACTCTCGAGATCGCGGCATCGTTTCCCCAGGTGCGCGTTATTCAAAGAGCGTTTGATTCTCATCGAAACCAGTGGGAGTTTGGACTTAAGGAAACTGGAATCACAACCCCGTGGGTGCTCGCGCTCGATGCTGACTACGTTGTTTCCGATGAGCTGGTCGAGGAATTAAAAACGTTGACACCCTCAAGTGACGTCGCTGGTTATCGAGTCAATTTCATTTACTGCATCAACGGAAAACAACTGAAGAGCGGAGTCTATCCTCCTGTCACCGTTCTTTATCGTCGAGATGCAGCGTCTTACGTGCAAGACGGGCACACGCAGCGAATCGCGGTAGAAGGTGCCATTGAAAACTTGAATGCACCGATTTTTCACGACGATCGCAAGCCGCTGAAGGTCTGGTTCAACGCGCAAGCACGTTACACCGAACTCGAAGCGCAAAAACTCCGCAGTGCCAATCGCGCCGAGCTCAATTTCCCTGACCGGCTCCGGCGCTGGCGGTTTGTGATGCCACCGGCGATGTTTGTTTATTGCTTTATCATTCGCGGAGGAATCTTCGACGGTCGGGCCGGTTTTTATTACGCCTTCCAGCGCGCAATGGCCGAGCTGATGTTGAGCCACAGATTACACGGATGACAACGGATTAGGTATGCACATTCTTGGCATCAACGCCTATCACGGCGACGCGGCAGCAGCCATTATTAAAGATGGCCGCCTGATCGCCGCGGTTGAAGAAGAACGCTTCAATCGTTGTAAGCACTCCGCGGGATTTCCGCACCATGCGATCAGATACTGTCTCGAAGCGGCGGGAATCGGCGTTGAAGCCCTGGACCACGTCGGGATCTCGAGAGACCCATCAGCGCACCTGCACAAGAAGATCCTGTTTGCTGCGATGCGTGTGGCTAGTCACGCAAGGCAGATCAAGGATCGCCTCGGCAACGCTGCAAAGGTGCGCGACGTGAAGGATGAGCTCGCGCGTGCATTTAACACCTCCAGGAAACAACTGCGCGCGCGATTTCACAACATCGAACATCATCGGGCACATCTGGCGAGTTGCTTTTTTGTCTCGCCGTTCGAACGCGCGGCGTTGTTGTCGATCGATGGCTTTGGCGACTTCATCTCGACGATGTGGGCGCAAGGTGAAGGGAACTCGATTGAAGTGCTGGGCCAGGTCGAGTATCCGCATTCAACAGGCATCGTTTACACAGCCACGACACAGTTTCTCGGCTTTCCGCATTACGGCGACGAAGGCAAGGTCATGGGCCTCGCTCCGTACGGACAACCGCGATTCATAAACGAGTTTCGGGAGATCATTCGCACAGAAGAGAACGGACAGTTTCGTTTGAACCTCGACTACTTTCGTCACCACTCGGAGGGTGTCGAGATGACGTGGGATGCAGGTTCACCAGTCATCGGCCGAATCTTTTCGGATGAGTACGAACATCTCTTTGGACCAGCGCGCGTCGCCGGTGCCAGTTTGACGGATCGCGAACGCGACATTGCAGCGAGCCTGCAACTGCGTCTCGAAGAAGTCGGCTTTCACGTTCTGAATCATCTCCACAAGCAGACCGGGTTAACTGATCTGGGTCTCGCAGGAGGCGTCGCCTATAACTCGGTCATGAACGGGAAGATACTGCTGAACACGCCGTTCAAGCGCCTGTTTATCCAACCTGCGGCGGGCGATAGCGGAACCGCGCTGGGTGTTTGTTATCAGATTTATAATGGCATTCTTAACGGCGAGCGCCGGGAAGTGATGGCTGGAGCTTATACTGGTCCTGAGTTCTCGAATGACGCGATTCACGCTGTTTTGGAACAGAGCGGGTTAGCGTACGAGCATTACGACGACCGGGAACTGACAAAGCATGCGGCGCAGGACATGGCCGGTGGTTTAGTGGTTGGATGGTTTCAGGGAAGGATGGAGTTTGGACCACGCGCGCTTGGTAATCGATCGATTGTAGTCGATCCACGGCGCGCGGCGATGAAAGACGTTCTGAACGATCGAATCAAGAAGCGCGAGCCGTTTCGACCTTTTGCACCCTCGATACTCGAAGAGCGTGTGGGTGATTATTTCCAACAGACACATACAGCTCCGACGATGTTGATGGTCTACCAGGTAAAAGCGGAACGGCGAAGTGAAATTCCGGCGGTGACGCACGTTGATGGCTCGGGACGGTTGCAAACAGTCTCGCGAGAAGTGAATGCGCGTTATTATCAGTTGATTTCAGATTTTGGGGAATTGACAGGTGTGCCCGTGATTCTGAATACGTCGTTCAACGAGAACGAGCCGATTGTTTGCACACCGCAGGAAGCGATCGAGTGTTTTCGGAAAACGAAGATGGATGTGCTTTATCTCGGGAATTACGCAGTGCGAAGGACTTGAAATCATGGATGCGTTAAAGGGGAAATGATGCGGATCTTAATCACTGGTGGCGCAGGGTTCATCGGCTCGCACATGTGTGAGCGATTGCTCGGCGAAGGAAATGAAGTCCTCTGTCTCGACAATTTTTTCACCGGCAGGCGCGAAAACATTTTTCATTTGCTCGATAACCCGCGCTTCGAGCTGATCCGGCACGACGTGACCGAGCCGATACTGCTCGAGGTGGACCAGATCTACAATCTCGCCTGTCCTGCTTCCCCAGTTCACTACCAGTACAACCCGGTCAAGACAGTGAAGACGTCCGTGATGGGCGCCATCAACATGCTCGGGCTCGCCAAGCGCGTGCGCGCTCGCATTCTACAGGCGTCGACGTCGGAAGTTTATGGTGATCCCCTTGTCCATCCGCAAACTGAAGACTACTGGGGCAACGTCAACCCGATCGGCCTCCGCTCGTGCTATGACGAAGGCAAACGACTGGCGGAAACGTTGATGACCGATTATCACCGGCAGAACAACGTCGACATCCGCATCGCGCGCATCTTCAACACGTATGGACCACGCATGCTCGAAGATGATGGTCGCGTCGTCTCGAACTTCATTGTGCAGGCGTTGCGCGGAAAGCCGCTGACGCTTTACGGCGAAGGGCAGCAGACGCGTTCGTTTTGCTACGTGGACGATCTGATCGAAGGTTTGATTCGATTGATGAACGTCGAGAACCTCCACGAGCCGGTGAATCTCGGCAATCCGGGTGAGTTCACGATCAAGCAGTTGGCTGAAGAGGTGAGAAACATTTGCGGATCGCAGTCGGAGTTTACTTACATGCCTTTGCCGGCAGACGATCCGCGTCAGCGCCAACCGAACATCACGAAAGCCCAGAACGCGCTCGGCTGGAACCCGACGATACCGTTGCGCGAAGGTTTGAAGAGGACAGTTGAAGATTTTCGTAAGCGGATCGCCTAAAGGGTTGCGAGACGAGAATCATTGGTCAATTATCATTTGACATTTGTCATTGGCCCATATAAGACCTCCGGCTTTCCGAAAGGCTTAAGGACTCTGGCAACCGAAGGTCTTCAAATAATAATTGATAAATGTCAAATGATAATTGACCAATGATTTTGCCTTGATTTGAGGATCCTCCTTCTCAACCAGTGCTTTTACCCTGATGTGGTTTCTACAGCACAACACCTCACCGATCTCGCTCAAGCACTCGCTTCACGTGGCCACGAAGTAACAGTCGTCGCGAGTGATCGCGGCTACGACGATCCCGCAAAGGGCTTCGCACGTCGCGAAAAGTGGAATGGTATAGACATCATTCGCATCCCGACGATGTCGCTCGGAAAGAGCACACGATGGCGGCGCGCGTTTAACTTTGGAAGCTTTCTGCTGATTTGCGGCCTTCGACTGCTTGCTCTTCCGCGATTCGACGTCGTCGTCGCGCTCACCTCACCACCGCTGATCTCGTTTCTCGCGACTCTCTTCGTAAAACTCAAAGGCGGAAACTTTTACTCGTGGGTAATGGACCTCAATCCTGACGAGGCGATTGCCGCCGGCTGGCTCAACGAACGCTCGCCAACAACCCGATTTTTACAACGACTGTTGAATTACAGCTTTCACAACGCCGCCCAAACGATCGTGCTTGATCGCTTCATGAAAGAGCGTGTTGTTTCGAAAGGTGTCGATCCCGATCGCATCGCGATCATTCCGCCCTGGTCTCACGACGATAACGTCAGTTATTCGGAAGCGGGAAGGGAAGCGTTTCGCCGGGAGCATGGACTAGTAGACAAGTTCGTCGTGATGTACTCGGGGAACCACAGCCCGTGTCATCCGCTCGACACTCTGCTCGCAGCGGCGCTCGCATTAAAACCGCGCTCGGAGATCGTGTTCTGTTTCGTTGGTGGTGGTAGTGAGCAGGTTAAGGTTCGTGACTTCGCCGCTTATCACGAACTGCGAAATATAAAGTGCTTGCCATACCAGCCGCTGAACGGATTGTCAGCCTCTTTATCAGCCGCCGATCTTCATGTTGTGGTGATGGGTGAAGAGTTTGTGGGAGTTGTTCACCCGTGCAAGGTCTACAACATCATGCGGGTTGGGGCTCCAACTCTCTACATTGGCCCACAGCCAAGTCACGTCACTGATATCGCAATACAGCGGGGCCAATTTTCACTCACGCGCCATGGCGACGTCGAAGGTGTGATTGCAGCGATCCTTGAATACCCGCAGAGCAAGCTAAAGCTTGAACTGCAAACGGGTGCGTTCTCGAAGCAGGAGTTGCTGCCGCAGTTAATCGGAATCATTGAAGCAGTACAGGATGTTCGAGATTTTTCAGGATTGCAGGAACGTGTAGGAGGATCCGTTTGAAAACCTACTTCGCCCTCTTCTCGATCGCGACCATCGCTTCACTTGTTTCAACGCCACTCATCAGGCGTTTTTGCCAGCGATACAAACTGTTGGACGTTCCCACCGATGGCCGGCGCATTCACCGGACTGCCGTTCCTCGTCTCGGTGGACTTGCGCTCTTTCTCTCGTGTCTGACGGCGCTTTCGCTGCTCCCGTTTGTCGATAACCTTCTCACGCAGACGCTAAGCACGATGAAAGCGGAGTTCTTCACATTGTTTGTACCCGCGACTCTTGTTTTGCTCCTCGGGGGATACGACGACCTGCGCGGTGCGAACGCGGTGGTAAAGTTTGTTGGCCTCGGATTGATCGCGACTTTGTTCTACGCGATGGGCGGTCGCATCGACGCGTTATCGATTCCGCTATTCGGCTCGGTGCAGTTGAGTCCGCTTGTGTCGTTCGTCATCACCGTCGTGTGGCTCGTCGGCATCACAAACGCGTTCAACCTGATCGACGGACTTGACGGCCTCGCATCAGGCGCCGCGCTGTTTTCGTCCCTCGTGATCCTGGGCGTTTCGATCTCGCAGGAACGAACGTTGATGATCGTGATCTCGCTTGTGCTCTGCGGCGCGCTCGCTGGATTTCTTCGTTACAACTTCAACCCCGCATCGATCTTTCTCGGCGACTCCGGAGCACTGTTTACCGGGTTCCTCCTCGCAGCTTTGTCCGTCCTTGGAACTCAAAAGGCTACGACAGCGGTGGCGATCGTCGTGCCGATTCTGGCGTTCGGTTTTCCGGTGGTTGATACGGCGATGACTATGGGCCGGCGGGTGCTGAGTCGAAAGCCAGTGTTTCAAGGCGACAACGAACACATACATCACATGCTGCTGGCGCGGGGCTGGTCGCAACGTCGCGCGGCTCTTGTGCTTTATAGCGTTTGTGCGCTCTTTGGCTTAGCGGCGTTAATGTTTCCCGCCACTGGATCGAAGCTCACCGGGTTCATGCTGTTCGTGATTTCCGTCGCGGTGATCATCGCGGTGGGCCATCTGCGATATCACGAGGTCGATGAGCTGCGAGCGGGCGTGAAGCGAACAGTTAGTGATCGGCGATCGAGAGTGGCGAATAACATTCGTGTCAGACGCGCAGCTTTGGCCTTATCGAAAGCTTCAAATCTTCACGAAATGTTTGAAGCGACGCAACTCCTGCTCGATTTTGGTGAGTTCAGTTTTGCAAACGCCGAGGTGGGCCAACCCGGACGGCGAGTGTTCTGGTCGTGGTCCGTGAATGGTGATGAGGCCCCACTTTCTGCGTGGAGCTTTCGCCTGCCCCTCGTGAAGGATGGAGTTGAGTGGGGTTGGGTGAATCTCTACCGCAGTTTCGATAGCGAACCGTTACTGGTTGATATCAACTACTTGAGCGATCTGTTTCGACGTGAATTTACGGATGCTGCTGCGAGGATCTTCACAGTTCAGGAAGAACCGCGAACCGTTCCCGACCTTACACACGAAAAAGCACAGAAAGCACGGGCTTGAGAATTAGCGTTTTGATAGGCAAAGCAGTTTTCGCGGCCCTCGTTGCGTTGATTGTCTTAGCCGCCATTCCGTACGGAACAATCGAGCCCTGGTGGAAGGCGGCCTTCGTGTGTGGAGTGTTTGCGATTTGCATCGTGGCCATTGTCGAGAGCCTCGTGAGCGGTGCGCGTGGCATTGAAGGGGGATCGATTTTACTGCCGATGCTGGCGCTGTCAGTGCTCGCGTTTTTGCAAACGATCTCGATCGGAGACGCCATCAGCGCTGATCCGTTTCAAACACGCTTCGTTGCTCTTCAGTTACTTGCGCTGACCGCTTTTCTCGCGCTGCTTTATATTTATGTAAACACCCGGAAGCGCGTGCGTCTGTTGGTTTACACGATCCTTGGTGTGGCGGTTGTGAGCGCTATCTTTGGAATCTTCCGCCAAACAACGCAGCATGCAACAGGCTTCGTCCTGCCGCTACTCAAGCAGAACCAGGGCTTCGCTCAGTTCATCAATAAGAACCACTTTGCATATCTGATGGAGATGGGATTCGGTCTTGGGCTCGGAACTCTGGTTGCTGGCAGGTCCATGAGAAACAGTCGCATGCTCCATCTCGCCTTGCTCTTTCCGATTTGGATTGCATTTATACTCGCCAACTCGCGTGGTGGCATTCTCGCGATGCTGGTCCAGGTTTTCGTTGCAGCCCTGTTGATGTTGAATGTCCAGGAACCCGTGGTGGCACGTTCGTCGATCTTAAAAGTGGCGCTGATCGTTCTACTTGTGGCAGGAGTGTTGGTCAGTACGTTGTGGATTGGTGGTGAACGACTTGCCTCAAACTTTGAGGCCACGACGCGCGAGTTCAACGCAGACGCATCACGCGACCGTGTGAGCAGAAACGAGATCTGGCGCGCGAGTTTGAAGATGTTTGCCGGACATCCAATTCTGGGCGTCGGCCTGGGAGGTTACTGGATCGGCATTACCGCATATCACGATGCGTCGGGCCGCATGACGCCACAGGAGGCGCACAACGATTATCTTGAACTACTATCGAGCGGTGGCTTGATTGGATTGGCGATCGGCGTGTGGTTCATCGTGATGGTCGTTCGAAAAGTTCGTAAGAATTTACTTACCGCTGACGAATTCGAGCGCGCTGTAAGATACGGCGCGGTGCAAGGTCTTGCAGGTGTTGCTGCGCACAGCCTCGTCGATTTCGGTTTGCATATAATGATTAATGCAGTCGTGTTTCTTAGTTTGATCATGTTGGCGACCGGGAATTTCCTCGCAAAGGCGCAAAGGGGCAAAGAGGGAATATGAGATTTCCTTTGCGCCTTTGCGCCTTTGCGTTGATGATCTCATTTGCGCTTAGCGCATCGCTCGGAGCAGTAACCATTCAGGACATCGGCGGCTCACTCGCATTTCAGGGACAAGACATCGTCGGCGGAGCCGCAATTATCTTCAAGCCTCCGCAACGCGTGAAAGATCTCGTCGGCGGCGCTGCAAGAGTGATGGCCACCAGGCGCCCATCGCGCGCGAGTCGTCCGAGTGAGGTCGCGAGAAACAACCGCCCGAATACAAATACAAACCGTCCGCCAGTGCCATCCACCACCGCTGCAATCGCGTCAAACGACACTCTCAAAAACCAGGGAAACACTTACCTCGACTCAGGGCAGTTTGCACAGGCGCTTGACGCTTATCAGGCCGCACTGAAACTCGCACCGCAAGACGTAGAAGCTCAAAGCGCAATCGGTGATGCGTATCTTGCGCTCGGCCGTTATGCAGAAGCCGCGAGCGCGTATGAACAAACAGTTCGGCTGGAGCCGAACAACTCCGCCGCGTACAGCAATCTCGGTTTTGCTTACGACAAACTCGGAAAAGGACCGGAGTCGATCGCGGCCCTGCGTAACGCAGTCAACCTCGACGCGAATGACGCGACCGCATTCAACAATCTCGGTGCGGCGCTGTACAGAGCTGGTCGGTACCAGGAAGCAATTGAAGCCTTCAACAATGCCGTGCGCCTCCAGCCTAACGATGCTGACGCACTAAACAATCTCGGCGCGGTGCTTTACGTTGTCGAACAGTATGACCGTGCGGTTCAGAATTTTCTCAGGTCGATCGCTGCGAAAGCGGACTCCGCTGATGCTTACTACAACCTCGGCAACGCTTATTACATGAGCGGCAAACATCGCGATGCCGTCGTTGCTTATCGCAAAGCGATTGAGTTGCGTGCTGGTTATCTTGAAGCGCGGACCAACCTCGGCAGTTTACTCATCGCTCTCGGTGAACACCGAAATGCAGTGACAGAGCTTCAGGAGTCGATCCGGCTCGGTGCGAATAGTCCGGTTGCACACAACAACCTCGGTTACGCGTACGTGAAGCTCGCTGAAGCATCGACTGGCGATGCGGCGACCCAGTTGCTCCGGCAAGCGGTGGTTTCTTATTCGGAAGCGCTCAGGTTGAAGCCTGATTATGTGAAGGCGATGAACAACCTCGGTGCTGCGTACAACAAGTTAGGAATGTATCAAGAAGCAGCGGACGTTCTGGCGCGCGCAACGCGTGCGAAGCCCGACTTTCCTGAAGCCCGTTACAACTTCGGTACAGCGCTTTACAACAGCGGGCGCTTTAAGGAAGCCGTGCCTGAGTTTCAGCAAGCTGTTCAGTTGAGGAAAGACTATGCTGACGCTTACAACAGTCTCGGCTCCGCGCTTTACAGGGACCAGCAATTCGAGCCCGCAATCGAAGCATACAAGAAAACACTTTCGCTCAAGCCAGGCAGCCCTGAAACAAACAACAATCTCGGCACCGTTTACTTCAGAACAAAGCGTTACAAGGAAGCCGCTGCGTCATTCAAGGAAGCGATCAGGCTTAAGGCTGACTACGGCGAAGCGCATTTCAATCTCGCACTTGCTTACCTTGCTCTGAACGATCGAAAAGCGGCATTGGAGCAGTACAACAAGCTGAAGAAGGTCGATGCGAAGTTAGCGGATGATTTTTTTCAGCGACACATAAAGAAGTAAGTAAAAGTTATTGACGTAAACGCTCAGGAACAGTAGACTTACGCCAGCAAAGGGCGAAGAGTCTGAAGGTTGCTGAGTTGTTTCTTCCAACGAAGGGAATTCTAGATGAACCAAAAACGACGTAATGGTCCCAGAGCAATTGCGGCGTTACTACTTTTCTCCATCACCCAAATTGGTCTTCAGATCGGTTTTGCGGAACCGAATAACACGACGCCTCCTACAGTAGTCCCACAACAAGTCGTCGCAAGGTTAACGACGAGAAACAATCTGCCGATCACAGTTAACGGAGTTAGCGCGACAACAGGCGCTACGATCCTGACCGGCGCTACGATCGAAACTGGCGCTGATACGTCGGCCACTGTCAATCTCGGATCACTAGGTTCGCTTGACATCGCTCCAAACACAAAGCTCGTTCTTACTTACGATGACAACGGAAACGTTAAAGCGTTGGTCATCTTTGGTTGCGCGGTGCTGACTGCGAGCAAGGACACGAAAGGTGAAGTCGCAGACGAGCAGGGCAAGTCAGAGAAGAATGATCCTGCGGCTGGTGGCGTGTTGAGGATGTGTTTTGGCGCTGCGCCGGCGAATCCGACAAGTAGCGGCGCCGGCGGCGGCGGTCTGTTCGGACTTGGTCGAGCGGCAACGATCGCGATCTTTGCGGGCGTTGGCGCAGTGGCAGTGACGCCCTTCTTCTTCCAGGACAATCCGAGTGGAGCAACACCGTAAGTAGAAATTAAACTGTTTCCCGCAAAGGGTCAAAGACGCAAAGAAACCCGGTTTTTCTTTGCGTCTTTGTGTATTTGCGCGAAACTTTTCCGTCCACCGATGCGAATCCTTGTCGGAGTTTTGGCAATCGCCGCTTGCTTGTTCCTCATACAAGCTTCGGCTCGATTCGGTCTCTCACGTTTACTCGCTAGGTCTGCACTGCTCGCCGATTCAGTTCCCGTCGCAGACGAAGCTGTTCGACTCAGCCCTTCCGATCCTGACACACACCGCACCCGCGCAACGGTTTTGACTCGCCGGCGACAATACGCTGAAGCTGTCAAGGCTCTCGAAGCGGCAACGCGCTTGCGATCTCGCGACGACGTTTTGTGGCTCGAGCTTGGAAACGCACGCGAAGAAGTTGGAGATACCGCGGGTGCACTCGCTGCTTTCGATCAGGCGGTGCGTTGGGCTCCGCATTACGCGCACACTCACTGGCAACGCGGCAATCTTTTGTTACGCATGGGAAGAACTGCTGAAGCGTTTGGAGAGTTGCGCAGTGCTGGCGCAGCAAATCGTAGTTACCTGCCGGGTCTGATCGATCTCGCGTGGGGAATTTCACGTGGAGACGCCAAAGCTGCCGAAGATCTGATTTCAATTAAGAGTGATACTGAGCGATTCGAACTCATTCGTTTTCTCGCAAGGAAAGGAAACGGAAAAGAAGTGATCGCCCAGTTGAGACAGTTGACGTCAGCACCTGACAAAAGAAAGAAAGATGAGATCGTCGCTCTGCTCTTCGCAGCGAAGGCTTATACCGAGGCTTTTGATATTGGGGCTTCAACGCCGTATTCCGGCGTACCCTCAGTAGTCAATCCGGGGTTCGAAGACTCCAGGATTCTTACAGAGCCAGGGTTCGGTGGCTGGTATCTCACCCCGGGACACAGCAAGATCAAATTGGCCATCGACGTGAATGAAAAGTTCAGCGGGAACAGCAGTCTGCAACTCAACTTCGACGGCGAGTGGAATGCGGGAACACAGTTGTTGTCTCAAACAGTTCTGATAGAACCAGCAAGGGTTTATGCGCTCACTTTCAGTTTAAAGACAAAGGATCTTGTGACTGGTGGTCCGCTCATGCTGACTGTAAACGATGCTACAAATGGACAGTTAATGGGAAGATCTGAGAACTTTCCGTCAACAAATTCGTGGGTGAGGCTAACTTTCGATTTCACGGCACTGGAAACGTCCAGGGCGGCTGTCATACGATTGCATCGAAGCGACTGTGATTCATCGCCGTGTCCGATCTTCGGTACCTTGTGGCTTGACGAGATCTCGATCGCAGCCTCAGGAGCACGGAATTAAATGACCATTAAACAGGGACCATTGATTCTCAGTGTTGAAACCGCGACGCTAGCCGGGAGTGTGGCGTTATCGCGTGGCGACGAGCTTGTGGCGGCGTTCGCGGGCGATTCCGGAATTTCACATTCAAATACGCTTTTAATCGACATAGACAACCTGCTTCACCAGACCCAGGTGGAACTATCGGAGATCGATCTGTTTGCCGTAGCCACGGGACCGGGAAGCTTCACGGGGCTGCGGATTGGGATCGCGACCGTTAAGGGTCTCGCAGCCACATTGGATCGTCCGTGTGCGGGAGTTCCGACACTTCACGCAGTTGCTTTGTCGGCAGGGGAGTCGGATCGAACGGTGGCTTTGTTACCCGCGGGGCGCGGAGAAGTTTTCGCTCAACTTTTTTCTGTAACAAAAGAACGACTCGTAACAGAATCGGATGACCCGACGCACATCTCTCCGCAAAGATTGTTGAAGAAGTATGGTTCGCACGAGAGTGTGTTGTGGTGCGGCGAGGGAGCATTAGCTAACCGAGCGCTGCTGGAAACTAAACCCGGTTGGCACATCGCTCCGGCGTCTTCGAATCTCGCTGAGCACGTCGCCTGGTTGGCGCTTAGCGAGTTTCGTGAAAATCAAGTGGTACATCCGGATGCTCTGCAGGCGATTTACGTGCGACCATCAGACGCTGAGTTAAAAGTCCAATAGGTATGGCTGAACAGAGAGCAGCTCGGGATCTTGAAGGCATAACGATAGTTCGTATGTCGGAGCACGATTTGCTCGAGGTTGTCGAGATCGAGGAACAGTCAGGTCTGAGCAGGTGGGGTTGGGCCGCTTACCACGCTGAATTGCAGGGTGCCAACCACGATCTGATGTTGATTGCGAAGCCTTTATACGTTCTTGACGCTGCGCCGATAGCGGGTTATATCGTGGCGCGCGAAACGGCAGGGGAGCTGCACATCAATAACGTCGCGGTGCGTTCAGAGTACAGGCGACGTGGAATTGGGGCTGCGTTGCTCGGGCGGATCCTTCAGGAAGCGCGCCGTCGCAACGCGAAGGCAGCGTTTTTGGAGGTTCGCAGCGCGAATCTCGCGGCTCAGGCGCTTTACGAAAAAAGCGGTTTTAGGGCGATTGCGCGGCGGGCCAATTACTACTCAGAACCCCGCGAGGATGCTGTAGTTATGAGCCTCGTGCTGGGGTGAATTACCGGCTTGATTTGCCTCACCCGTTGGGCTACCATTTTTCCGTGCGACACAATCCACGAGGTTTGGCCACGACCTCCGCAAACCATCCAGCCCACTTCCATTCGTCTGAAAGGAGACATGCACGAACATGGACATTGCAACCACGGATAGTTTGAAAGAAGAGTTGATAAATCGAGACCCAGAATTCAGGGAATTAGCAAAAGAACATCATAAGTACGAAGAACGTTTGAGTGAATTATCAGCTCTCTCCTATCCGAGTGACGAAGAACAACTGGAGGAAATTACGCTCAAGAAGAAGAAGTTGGCACTTAAAGATCAGATGTATTCAATGATGCTGCAGTACCAGAAAACTCAAAGCTTGAGTCACTGAAACTGCTTCGGGCAGTTTCTCCGAGCGTTAAAGGATTGAAGGGGACGTGGAACAAGAGTTGCGCGTCCCCTTTGACGTAAGAACCGAGCGCGGTAAGCGCCGGGTGAATGATCGATACAGCGTGCGCCTAGTCAAAGAAAGCATTCCATATATCCTGGTCCCGCTTGTGTTAGCCACGGGCGCGGTGGCGTTTGGCTACTGGTATGTGTCGGCGATTTTTTTCATTGTTGCGCTTTTTATGGCGTACTTCTTCCGCCATCCCAACCGTGTGCCGCCCTCCGACCCGGATGTTGTTGTGTCGCCGGCCGATGGACGCGTAACGCGAATCGAATCAGTGCCTTCGGGAACGGTTATCAGCATTTTCCTGTCTCCCCTCGACGTCCATATCAATCGCTCACCGATTCCCGGCAAGATCGTCGACATGATGTACTCGCGCGGGAAGTTTCTTATGGCTACCAAGGACCAGGCGAGCCTCGTAAACGAGCAGAATGCGTTGACGATTGAAGGCGAGAAGATTACGGTTGTTTGCAAGCAGATCGCGGGAATCCTGGCCCGTCGAATCGTTGTTTGGAAGAGAGCGGGTGATTATGTGCGGTTGGGAGAACCGTTTGGAATGATCAAGTTCAGTTCTCGCACGGATATTTTGTTGCCTGACAATGTAAGAGTAACTGTGAAAGTGGGCGATCGCGTGCGAGGGGGAATTACGGTCATTGGGAGAATCTCATGACAGATGAATCAGACGAACGCCCGAATCCGCCGCGAAGAGGATTGAAGAAAGGGCTTTATCTCGTACCGTCGGCGTTTACTGCGGGCAACATTGGGATGGGTTTTTTTTCCGTTATGGAGTCGCTGCGCGGTTTTCAGTTGCTCGCAGGAGTTAATCCGGATCTTGCGGGTGCGGGCGCGCACTTTGACAAGGCTGCGATCGCAATCGGATTCGCTCTCTTATTTGATATGGTCGACGGCCGAATCGCGCGGCTTACAAAAACGACGACTGAGATTGGTGTTCAGCTCGATTCGATAGCTGACGTCGTAACGTTTGGTGTTGCACCCGCCGTACTCGCTTTTGTTTGGGGATATGGATCGACGCTTCCTGAAGATACGGATCTTCATCGTTTCGCATTCTTCCTTTCGTTTATGTACTTGATCTGTGGCGCGTTTCGGTTAGCGCGTTTCAACGTGCAGGCATCGCGACCGCGCGTGCTTGCCGAGGGAACGATCAAAGTTGATAAGAAGAGCTTTGTCGGTCTGCCGATACCAGTTGCCGGTGGATTGATTGCCGCGCTGGTCCATTTCTCACCGTGGCCGCTGCTTTATTTCGGAGCTGAAAGGGCGCGGATCTACTCGCTGTTGTTGATGGTCCTGGTTGGGTTCTTGAGTTTTCTGATGGTTAGTACGCTGCGCTTCTCGAGCTTCAAGACGGTCGGCACGCGCCGTGGCAGCATGCGTCCCATCATCTTCGCGCTGTCGGTGCTGTTGCTTATTTTCTTGTTTTCACGTTACGTGCTGCTGGCGATAGTGGTGAGTTATGTGCTGTACGGATTGCTGTCGCGCGTTGCGAGTATGTTCTGGCGGCGTGGAGATTCTGCGGAGGCGAAGATTGAGCCTGTGCGGCGAGGATCTGGAAGTTAGGTGTTTCTTCGGTTTCTTGGTTAAGATTTCTTTCTGTATTTAGGCTAGCCGTTCTCACTCATCCTCTGGAGGCGTGCCTGTGTCTGAAGTTTTCATAAGTTATCGTCAAACGGATGACGCGCAATTGAAGCGCGTGCGCGATTTCGGTGAACGTCTGCGAAACTGTGGTATTAGGGTCGTTCTCGATCAGTTATTCCTTGATGAACATCCGGCTGGACCAGATGATCGCTGGCACAAATGGAGTAGCGATCGCGCACTGACAACCGAATTTGTTCTCGTTATCGGCACTTATGCGTGGTTCCATTGCTTCGACAAGAAGCAGTCACCGGTTGGCAAGGGATTGGGTCGGCCTGCGAAGGCGACGATATTCGTTCACGTATCTACGATGCCGGTGGCGTGAACAAGAAATTCGCGTGGTTCTTTTCGATGAAGCCGACGTACGCAGATTCCGGAACAAGCTCGATCGCTATCATCGCTTTCATGCGCAGCGGGACTTCGCGAACATAGTTCGATGGCTCGGTGGCACAATTCCTGGATACCGACGACACGCCGCGCACCCCGACTCCGCACCATCTTCCTTCGCTGCAGCCGTTCTTCGGGCGTGAAGAAGGAACTGCGAAAAATAGCCGACGCCCTTGATCCCGAGAGTCGCACTTGGGGCGCGCTAATCGATGGGCCCGGCGGCATGGGCAAGACCTCTCTCGCAGTCCGGGCTGCTTACGACGCGCCACCGGAAGATTTCGAAAAAATCGCATTTGTCTCGCTTAAGTCGCGCGAGCTTGACGACGATGGCATTCGCGACTTGAGTGGGTTTCTGATAAGCGGACTCGCCGAGCTCTGAACGAACTCGCGCGCGAGCTGGCACACGCAGATATCGCAAAGCGCCGGAGGACCAACGCCCGCGCTTCTACTCGATGCTCTTCGTGGCACGCGCACGTTGCTCATTTTCGACAATCTTGAAAGTCTGTGAAAGGCGAACGTGATATAGTATTTACTTTTGTCAACAAACTACCGCCTGGCTGCAAGGCTATTTTGACCGCTCGTGGACGTATTGGGTCCGCGGCGAGAGAACTGATCCTCGAAAAACTCAGCGAAGAAGCCGCGCTTGCGACGCTTGCAAAAATCGCAGAAACTAATGCCATCCTTGAGAAGACCAGCGAAGCAGAACGTATCCTACTTTGCCGGGAGACCGGCGGCAACCCATTGTTATTACGATGGACCGCCGGACAAATCGGGCGAGGCAGTTGTCTCACCCTACCGACGCAATCGCTTTTCTCCGCTCGTGCCCAAACGAAAATGACCCGCTTGAATTCGTTTTCGGTGATCTTGTAGGGGATTTTAGTGAAGCTGAAACGCTTGTCCTGTGCGCACTGACTTACTTCACTCTGCCAGCGAAAGTCAAACATATTGCAGAACTTGCTGACTTCTCCGAAACCGAAACCGACCGCGCGTTGCGCAGCCTTATTAATCGCTCGCTGGTGGTTCCGAGTGAGGAGTTAAAGACTTTCAGTGCTTGTGCCGCTGGTCGCCGACTTTTTGCGCAAGAAAAAACCCGACGTTGTGGCACAGACAGGTGATCGGCTGGGGAATGATGCCTACCCGCTTGTGGTCGAGAATGGTTACCGAAGTTCGACCGTTTCCCCGTTCTGGATGCCGCTTGGCCCAACTATCGCAGCTGCCCTGCCACGTTTCCTTGCTGGGCCGAATGACCGCTTCAAGACTATTATTAACGCGCTTGTCGATTTTCTTAATTTCACTGGGCGCTGGGATGAGATGGCTTGCCCTTTCGCGGACGCGGAAGGCTGTCCGTTGATCGGCGAATGATTTTTTGCATGCTGGCTGGGTGCCTATTATGCTGGCTTTATCCATCGCTTCGCAAACAACCGGCGGAAGTGCTGGCCTGCGCCGAGCGCGCCGAGGCGCATTGGCTCGAAGTGAAAATGGGCACCCGTGAGCGGGCCGGCGCAACTCATTTGCGGGGGATTGGTCACCGATTAGCCCGGGATTACACTGCGGCCATCGCCGCCCATCGCGAAGCTGTGGAGCTTTGACGTACCTTGGATGCCGAGAGCGATGATCTCGCACTCGACTTGTCTTCCCTTGCTGATTCCGAGCGCTTGTCTGGTGACCTCGACGGTCCGAGCGCGATTATCGCGAAGCCTTGCGGATTGATCGATTGCGCGATAACCGTCAAGGGATGGCCATTTACCGGTAATCTCGCTGGTTTGTATTGAGAACACGAGGATTGGGAAGGCGCGGAAGCCAGTTGCGCGTGAGGCGTTGCTCTTTCCCAAGAATGGGCCGTCTAGAATTGATTGCGCAGCCTCCCACTACTTAGCCAGCGCGCTTATTGCAGCAGAGTAAAAAGACCGAAGCGCTTCCGTACGCTCGACGTGCAGTAGACATCTTATACAAGACTTAATTCGCCACGTCTCATCGATGCCCACGAAATCCTCACCCAATGCGAGAGCTAACGATTTTGCCGGATGACTCGTTAGCGCTAATTCTGACTTTGAAGTTGAGTCCGTCAGTGGGTCTGCAAATGCCAGTAACCCATGTTCGGTAGTAAGAATCACAGCGTCGCCGACGAGGATTGGGGAGGCTGAGCTTGTTAGCTCGTCTTCTGTTGGAAGAGAATTGATTTGTTTTCCGTCTTTCAATCCGAGCACAACCCCCGCAGTGCTTGAAAGAGGTGTGAAGAGGGCAGCCTCTGCGACTGTGAGTGGCTGCGCGGAGATGCGTCCGGGGAGTTGTTTCTTCCAGAGCATTGAACCGTCGAGGTCCAGGAGGTAGGCGAAGTTGTCCAGCGATGCTGCGAGCAGGGCATCCTTAACGAGCACAACAGCTTCGACTCCAGCACCCGTGCGCTTGCGCCATTTCAGACGGCCTTTGTCGCTGCTGACTGAATAGACATACCCGTCGCCTGATCCGAAAAACACATTGTTGCCAGACACAGCCACTGGTCCACGAACGGCTCCTTTCGTTCGATAGCGCCACAAAAGACGACCAGTCGCTTCATCCAAAGCCAGCAACGTACCGTCTTCACTACCGAGATACACTTTGCCATCCTTTACGACAGGTTGGCCGCCAAACACGAGCGCAAACGGTATGGACCACAATACGCCACCAGTTCGTTTGTCGAAAGCATACGCGCGGCCATCACTTCCACCCGCAAAAAGCTTTCCACCGCTGATCGTGAGCGCGCCGCGGAGTGGTCTGACTAAAGGCGTCATCCATTGCGTCACACCTCCTTCACGTCCGAGCGCGCGCAACGCACCCGCAGGTGCATTCGGCTGTCCGACAGTTTCCGACGCAACGTAGATCGCATTCTCATCGGCTACGGGTGAGGCAGATAGTTCACCACCAACTTCAGTTCGCCAAAAGAGCTGGCCATCTTTCGCTTTGAGTGCGACGATCACGCCACCAGCAAGTGGAAGATAGATCCGTTCGTTGTCAAAAGCAGGTGTGAGATTAAGCGTTACGTTTGACTCGTACCGCCAGCGAACTGTCAGTGGTTGGGAAAGAAGCACGTCGGTGGTGGCTTGAGTGCCACTTAGAGCAACTATGGCGCATAACACAACAGCAAAAACTCTCACGCAAAGGCGCAAAGACGCAAAGGAAGAAAACTCAATCTTTGCGGCTTTTCTTTGCGTCTTTGCGCCTTTGCGTGACACTTCTTTGCGATCTCTCAACTCGAAAGTATAATCACCGTTCTTTCCAACAAATGACCAGCGCACATGAAACCGTCATAATACTTGACTTCGGATCGCAGTACACACAGCTCATCGCACGCCGGGTAAGGGAAGCAGGTGTTTATTGCGAAATTCTTCCCTACAACGCGTCAATTGAAACCATCAATGCGCGTTCGCCCAGGGGTTTGATCTTCTCAGGTGGTCCGTCATCTGTCTACGACCAAAATGCCCCAAAACCACACACACAATTGATCGAATCGATCGACTGTCCCACGCTCGGCATTTGTTACGGGTTCCAGGTATTTGCGCGTGAGCTTGGCGGCGATGTGGTTGCCTCTCCGAATCGTGAGTTTGGCTATGCGCGACTCAAGATTTTGGACGTAACGAGCCGTTTGTTCCAGGGCCTCCCCGAAGAGATGGACGTTTGGATGAGCCACGGAGATCACGTCACTGAAGTGCCTCCCGGATTTAAGGTGACCGCACTCACTGACGACGCACTCAACGCTATGGAAGACGGATCGCGCGGCATTTATGGTGTGCAGTTTCATCCTGAAGTTGCCCACACACCTCTCGGGGCTCAAGTGCTGCGCAATTTTTTGTTTTCTGTTTGCGGGTTGCGTGGTGACTGGTCACCTGAAGCAGTGATCGAGGAGCAGGTCGCACGCATTCGCGAGCAACTTGGTGAAGAAGGGCGAGTGGTGTCGGGGTTGTCAGGTGGGGTCGATTCGACTGTCGCGGCCGCGCTTGTTCACAAAGCGGTCGGCGATCGCCAGACGTGCATCTTCGTTGATAATGGTTTGTTACGCGAAGGTGAGTTTGAATCAACGCTCGCTCTGCTGCGGCAGAGTATGAATTTAAACATCAGTGGCATTCGCGCCGGTCAATTATTTCTCGAAGCACTTGCAGGTGTCACCGACCCGGAACAGAAGCGGAAACGGATAGGAAAAGTTTTCATCGATGTGTTCGAGGAAGAAGCACGTAAGCTCGGCGACGTCGGGTATCTCGTGCAGGGAACGCTTTATCCTGACGTTATCGAGTCGGTTTCAGTGCGTGGTCCATCGGCGGTGATTAAGAGCCATCACAACGTTGGTGGACTGCCCGAGAAGATGAACCTCAAACTCATTGAACCGTTGCGCGAGTTGTTCAAGGATGAGGTTCGAGTTATCGGAAGGGAACTGGGCGTTCCGGAAGACATCCTTGGGCGACATCCGTTTCCAGGTCCGGGATTAGCTGTAAGAATTCTTGGTGAAGTAACCGAGCAGAACATTCGTCTGGTCCAGGCTGCGGATCGGATCCTCGACGAAGAGTTGCGACGCGCAGAACTGTACAACTCCGTCTGGCAGTCGTTTCCGGTGTTACTGCCTGTGTCGAGTGTGGGTGTTATGGGCGACGAGCGAACATATGAACGGGTAATCGCGATTCGCGCCGTTACAAGCATCGACGGCATGACTGCCGACTGGGCACGATTACCTCACGATCTACTCGCTCGCGTATCAGCGCGAATCGTTTCTGAAGTACGCGGTATCAATCGAGTTGTTTACGATATAAGTTCCAAGCCACCATCAACCATCGAGTGGGAGTAAGACAATCCACAGATTACAAACATAATATGCCGGACCAACAATTCGTACACCTTCATCTTCATACTGACTACAGTCTTCTTGACGGCGCTATTCAAATCAAACCTCTCTCCAATCGAGTTGAAGAACTAGGGATGAAGGCGTGTGCCATGACCGATCATGGAAACATCTTCGGCGCGATCTCTTTTTACAACGCGATGAAGAGTCACGGTGTGAACCCGATCATTGGCTGCGAGACTTACATCACGCGCGGCAATCGAAAGGAGAAGGCGGCGAGCGCGCCGGGTGAGAAAGCAAACTTTCACCTGATCCTGCTGGCGCAGAACTACGAGGGTTATCAGAACCTCGTACGTCTCACGTCGAAAGCCTACACCGAGGGCTTCTACTACAAGCCTCGTATCGACAAGGAACTGCTCGCGGAGCACAGCAAGGGACTGATCGCGCTGTCGGCGTGTATGTCGGGTGTGCCATCGGCGATGCTGGCCCAGGACAAGTGTGATGAAGCGGCAAAGGCGGCCATCGAGTTTGAAGAGATACTCGGTAAGGGAAACTACTTTCTCGAAATACAGGAGCATGGTCTCGAGCCACAACGTCGCATCAGAAAGTCGCTGGTCGATCTTTCAAAACGTACCGGGGTGCCGCTCGTCGCGACGAACGATGCGCATTATCTGATGCCGGACGATTCGCGCGCACACGACGTGCTTCTATGCATCGGATCGGGGAAGACAGTCAACGATGCGAATCGACTGCGTTATGCGAGTCCTAACTTTTATGTGCGCTCGCCTGAAGAGATGTGGCGCATCTTCGGCGACGAGCTTCCGGATGTGCTCACTCGCACGGTCGAAATCGCGGAACGCTGCGAGCTGAAACTTCCTCAGAACGTCAACTACCTGCCTCAGTATCCGATTCCACAGTCGGAAGAAGGCCTGTCGGCTGACGACTACTTTGAGAAAGTGGTTCGGCAAGGGTTTGAGCGCCGCCGCCAACAGGTGTGGGACACACTCGCCGCGCGAGGTGAGTTGAAACAACCATTGAGCGATTACCAAATTCGTCTCTCGAGCGAGATCCAGATGATCAAGCAGATGGGTTTCGCCGGCTACTTCCTGATCGTCTGGGACTTCGTTCGCTACGCCAAGGACCACTCGATCCCGGTCGGACCGGGAAGAGGGTCCGCGGCCGGGTCCCTAGTCGCTTACTGTCTCGACATCACTGACATCGATCCGCTCCAGTACGACCTGCTGTTCGAGCGATTTCTGAACCCTGGCCGCGTGTCGCTGCCCGACATCGACATCGACTTCTGCGTCCGTGGACGGGGCGACGTTATCAACCACGTCGCTGGTCTCTACGGCCGCGACTCTGTCTGCCAGATCATCACGTTCGGGACCATGGCGTCGAAGGCTGCGATCAAGGACGTCGGCCGAGCTTTGGAGGTCCCTTACGCCGAGGTCGATAGAATCGCGAAGCTCGTCCCTCCGCCGGTGCGTGGACGCAACGTCAGTCTTACCCAGGCACTTGAACAAGTACCTGAACTACGACGTGAGATGGAAACGAATCCTCAAGTTAAAGAGATACTTGAGATCGCGATGCGGCTTGAGGGCTGCGCGCGCCATTCGTCGGTTCATGCGGCCGGGGTTGTTATCTCGCCGCTTCCACTTCAGGAATTGATCCCGGTCGCCGTCTCCGGAAAGGAAGAACTCACCAGCCAATATTCCATGTCGGACCTTGAAAAAACCGGCATGCTTAAGATGGATTTTTTAGCGCTTACCGCTTTAACCGTTATAAATGACTGCTTAACGAGCATTAAACAGCTGCTTGGTGAAGAGATTAAGTGGTCGGATATAGCGCTTAACGACGCTAAAGCGCTTGCTGTTTTTGCTGAAGGGCGGACTGAGGCGGTCTTCCAGTTTGAGTCGTCGGGAATGCAGGAGATCTGCCGGAAGTTGAAGCCGAAGGGACTCGAAGATCTCGCGGCCCTCAATGCGCTCTATCGTCCTGGCCCACTCGATGGTGGAATGGTGGATGAGTTTATTCAGCGCCATCATGGGAAGAAGGCTGTTCGTTATCTCGTGCCGGAGATGAAGGAGATCCTCAGCAACACTTACGGGATCCTCGTCTACCAGGAGCAGATAATGCAGCTCGCGCAGAAGCTGGCGGGATATACACTTAGCGAGGCCGATTTAATGCGCCGCGCGATGGGTAAGAAAAAGCGCGAGGAGATGGCGGTCCATGAGGAAAAGTTTATCCGCGGGGCAGTCGAACGCGGAATCAAACAGGAAAAGGCCGAGAAGGTCTTCTCTCTCATGGCTCAATTTGCGGATTATGGATTCAATCGTAGCCACAGCGTGGCGTACGCGTATCTGGCATTTCAGACGGCCTATTTAAAGGCACACTATCCTGAACACTTCTACGCCGCCGTGCTCTCGAGCGAGGCTCAGGACGCGGCGAAGGTGTTTAAGTACTCGAAGGAGCTTCGCGCACAGAAGATTTTGCTGCTTCCGCCGGACGTTAATGAAAGCAATTCCGGTTTTACCCCTTTAAGCGGAGCGATCAGGTATGGTCTGACCGCGATTAAGGGCTTAGGCCAATCGGCAGTTAATGCGATCTGTGAAGCACGACAGAGTGGTCCATTCCGCTCGTTTTTCGACTTTGCCGAGCGGGTTGAATCTGCAACCTTAAACAAGCGTGTTTTTGAAAGTCTCGTGAGTGCCGGCGCCTTCGATTCGCTTAAGGATGGGAGATCGATCGGCGACTGGCGCGGCGCTCTACACGGTTTGACTGATGCCGCCTTATCACGTGGGCAACGAGTGAAACGCGAGAGATCAATTGGACAGAGCGGCTTGTTTGGGGGAATGCCGGAAGAGATCGACTTTGCGAACGAGGTTCCACCGACAGCAAAAGGCTGGACTTCAAGTGAAATGTTAGCTGCGGAAAAAGCCGCCCTGGGCTTCTACATCACCGGGCATCCGCTGGAGCGGTACCTCGAGGTCCTGCAGAATGTGAAGGCTGTCGGCTCGGCGGATCTTCCTGAATTGACGAGTGGAGTGCGCATCACGTCAGGCGGGATTATCAGCGACGTGCAGATCAGAACCACGAAGAAAGGCGACAAGTTTGCCCTGTTCCGTTTGGAGGACGTGGCAGGGAGCACCAAGTGCGTTCTGTGGCCTGAGCCCTACCGTAAACACTCACCGCTGGTGCAGAATGAGTTGCCTGCGGTTGTGGTCGGCAGGCTGGAGTTGAGCGAGGATAATCCGCCGACGATTATCGTCGATCAATTGCAGAGCATCGAAGGTGCGGCGAGAAACAATGAGTTCATGGTATTGCGCACGCCTCAACATGAAGATTTCTCGACACTGTGTGATTCGATTCTCACGCTCTTAAGCGCTAATGCCGGCGACTGTGAAGTAGTGATGGAGGCCTTGATCGAAGAGCGAACTGTTGTGAGGATCAGACCGAACAACGCCTTAAGGTCCGGCGAAGTGGCGAGTTAGAACAGTCATTGAAAGAATTGGGTTGCGTCGTGACCTTTGAGAAGACGAATGGACACGCGCGCGTCTGATAACGATTGATGATTTCGAACGCGAGACCAAATGGCGAAGGATAAACAGGACAAAGGCCAGGCCGAGCCGGTGAATCCGGTTGAGCAGCGGACCGCTTTCGAGCGCGTGCAACTCGCGCGTCACGCTAACCGGCCGTACACACTGGATCTCATCGAGCGTTTGTTTGAGGACTTCGTCGAGTTGCATGGCGACAAGAGATTCGCGGAAGACCCGGCGATCGTGTGCGGACTCGCACGCTTTCATGGTCTACCGGTTGTCGTGGTCGGACATCAGAAGGGACGCGACACAAAGCAACGCAGCTATCGAAACTTCGGCATGCCTAAACCCGAAGGCTATCGCAAAGCGATGCGTGTCATGAAACTCGGTGAGAAGTTTGGACGCCCGATCTTCACTTTCATCGACACTCCCGGCGCGTATCCAGGCATCGACGCCGAAGAACGCGGCCAAGCCGAAGCCATTGCGTACAACCTTCGCGAGATGGCAAAGATCAAGGTTCCGATCATCGTCACTGTAATAGGTGAAGGTGGTTCAGGAGGAGCGTTGGCAATCGGCATCGGCGATCAGGTTCTGATGCTCGAGAATTCGATATACTCGGTGATTAGTCCTGAAGGTTGCGCCGCAATTCTGTGGAAGGACTCATCGCAAGCCGATCGTGCGGCTGAAGAACTTCGACTCACGGCGCAGCATCTTCATGCGGAAGGAATCGTCGACAAGATCATCCCCGAACCCGAAGGCGGGGCTCACAACGACTACGATCAAACGGCTCGTTATCTCGACTCAGCATTAAGTGAGCGACTCGCCGAGGCAGTCAGTTGTTCACAGGAAGATCGATTGACTCGCCGCTACAGCAAACTCCGCCACTTTGGTCGCTGGGGTACAGACGGCCAGGATAGCGCACAAAACGATTAACTAAACTCAGAACGGGATATCTTCGTCCGACAAGTCTGGTTGCGAATCCGCTGGACCCGAGGCTCGCGCCCGCTGATGCCGCTCGTTCGTACGGAGCAGCATCGTCGCCTCTCGAGCCGATGAACTGCATGTCTGTCGCAAACACTTCTAACGAGTGTCGCGGTTTGCCGTCACGATCAACGTACTCTTCCACGCGCAGACGACCTTCGATGTAGACCTGTTTACCTTTTTGCAGATACTGTGAGGCAGTTTCCGCAAGCCGGTTCCAAAGAGTAATGCGGAACCAGGTCGTATGGTCCTGCATTTCGCCGTTTCGATCTTTGCGACGTTCATTCGTAGCCATGCTGAAACTGCAAACGGGAGTACCCTGGGCGGTATAACGCAACTCGGGATCGCGGCCGAGATTTCCCACGACAATTATTTTATTAAAGGACATGAGGAGCCTTTCTTTTCTAGTGGTTTACCAATCCCCGCGATACTACTACGCTAAAATCTGAAGAAGCAAGCGATCCAATTTTTAAAGGTGATAAATCTGCACCCGAGTTTTCCACAAGTGTTCGCATCAACTATTAAAAGTCTCGCTATCGCGTTCTGGAAATGATTTCTGGTAGACTGTCGATACTGTCAACGTGATTTGAAGAATGAAGCCGCGAGTTTACATCGAGACTTTTGGCTGCCAGATGAATGTCGCTGATACTGAGCGCGCTGCCACTGGTTTGCGAGCCTCCGGTTACGACCTTTGCAACTCGATTGACGATGCCGACGTCGTGTTGCTCAACACGTGTTCAGTGCGTGAAAAGGCAGAGCGAAAAGTCTACACGCGCATTGGTGAGGTGCGCGCCGCGCGACCTGATAAACGAGATCTCTTAGTCGGTGTCATGGGCTGTGTGGCCCAACTCGAAGGCGAATCAGTTTTCGAACACGCTTCATCGGTGAATATGGTGATCGGAACTCGCGCAACCGATCGCATTCACACACTGATCGAACGAGCGCGCGAAGGCGAGAGAAAAGTCCTTGATCTTGGCGAGCGTGGAGAGAACGACTCGTGGGATGTTTCTCCAGTCGAGCGACACTCACCACACGTGGCTTTTATTCCCATCATCGAAGGCTGCAACAAGTTTTGTTCGTTCTGCATCGTGCCTTATTCACGTGGGCGCGAGAGCAGCCGGCCGGCGAGCGAGATCACTGCTGAAGCAAGACGTCTCCAGGCGCTCGGCTACAAAGAAATCCATCTGATCGGCCAGAATGTGAATAGCTACCGGCCACGCGTCGAAGACGGTCTCGAGGGATTTTCCGGAGCGACGCCGTTCTGTCGTCTGTTGCGCGCCGTCGCGGCCACAGGCCTGCCACGCATCAAGTTTACGACTTCATTCCCACGTGATTTTCACCCTGACATTGTCTCCGCCATCGAAGAAAATCCGAATCTCTGCGACTGGATTCACTTACCCGTGCAATCGGGAAGCGATCGCATCCTGAAACTGATGCGCCGCGGACACAAGCGAAGCGATTACCTCGAGCGAATCGGACGTGTGAAGAATTCAAGCAGGCGCATGGCTCTGACGAGCGACATCATCGTCGGGTTTCCGGGTGAGACTGACGAGGATTTCCAGCAGACCGTCGATCTGGTGCGGGAATGTGACTTCGACAGTATCTACATCTTTAAATACTCCAAACGTGCAGGAACTCCTGCCGCCGAGTTTCACGACAATGTACCCGAGAAAGAAAAGACTGCTCGATTCCTCGAACTCGAAAAAGTTCATCGCGCAGCCCAGGAAAAGATTTACAGTTCTTACGTCGGACGCACGCTCAGCGTGCTTGCGGAGAGACAAAGCGCGCGTTCCGAAGACGATCTAACCGGACACTCAACGTGTCACAAGGTCGTCAACTTTTCAGGAGATCGCAGTCTAGAAGGTGAGATAGTTGACGTGCTGGTAACGGCAGCAAAGACAAATAGCCTCTACGGAACTTTGGTCAATCGTTCAGCGGTAGTGTAAGGGGTACGTGCATGGAAATCGAGGTAAAGATCCGAGCGTTAATGATGGATCCGAACAGCGGAACTCCAATTATTATTTTAAAAGACGTCCAGAGTGATACGATGCTGCCGATCTGGGTTGGTGCTTATGAAGCAAACGCGATCGCGCTCGAGATCGAGAAGATCGCGCCACCAAGACCAATGACGCACGATCTGCTGCGAAACCTGATCGTAGAATTGGGAGTGCAGGTGGATCGAGTGGTTGTGACGAGTTTGCGTGATAATACTTTCTTCGCGGTGATTGAGATGCGCAATAGTGACGGAGATCGGATGGTGCTCGACTCGCGTCCATCTGATGCGATTGCTCTCGCGCTGCGAGCTGATTGCCCGATTTACGTTGACATGGAAGTTATCAAAGCGTCGCGCAATACGATGCCTACTGAAGAGGGCGAGGAGGCCGAAACGGCTTCGGGCGAAGAGGAATGGCCGGACGTTATCGGCGAGGCCGGGGATTTACCGATGTGATTTTCTCTGTGCAACCTCGGTGTCCTCTGTGTCTCTGTGGTTAAATGAATCGGTCCCACCACGGAGACACAGAGGACACTGAGGTTGCACAGAGAAGAAGGATGAGCAATTGAACCTATGGAGCGTTAGTTTGCCACTGTGCAGCGAATGGTAATCGCCATCGCCAACCAAAAGGGTGGGGTAGGGAAAACCACTACCGCCATCAACCTGGCTGCCGCATTTGCCCGAAAGGGAAAACGTGTCCTTCTTCTCGATCTCGACCCTCAAGCCAATAGTTCCATCTCGTTTTTAGATCCACTTACAGTTGAACGATCAGTGTACGAGTTGATGATGGACGGACTCGCGCCGGTCGAGGAGTCTGTTTACGCAACACCGGTCGAAAACCTGTCTGTCGTTCCGGCACGCATCAACCTTGCAAAACTCGAGGCGAAGTTAGTCGGCGACTTTGACGCGCCGTTCCGTCTCAAAGACCGGCTCGAACCATTCCGCCAGCACTACGAAGTGATCGTGATCGACACACCGCCGACCCTCGGTCTGATCACAGTGAACGCCCTTGTCGCAGCTACTCACGTTTTAATTCCGATCCAGTCGTCTTACTTCGCGCTCGAGGGCACAGACGATCTCCTCGAGACGATCGAGAAAGTCAAAGCGCGTCCTAATCCAAACCTGGAATTGCTCGGTGTGTTAGTGACGCTGCACGACAAGCGAACCACGCTCGCGCGTGAAGTTCACGAACAGATTAAATCTGTGTTTGGTCCAAAGCTTTTCGATACCGTGATTACAAAGAGCGTCAGACTTGAAGAGTCGCCTGCCTATAAGGAGTCGATTTTTAGTTTTGCTCCCAACTCATCGGGAGCAATTGAATATGCAAAACTTTGCGAAGAGGTAATTAGCCGTGTCTAAGAGAGGACTACCGACAGGACTCCAAATGCGTCACGACGCACACTACGTGGAAGAGTTGTCGCAACACCGGCCGCAGCAGGTGGGCCGAATGATTCCGGTCGACAAGATCGAACCGAATCCGGACCAGCCGCGTGTTGATTTCGGCGACCTCACCGAGTTAACGGCGTCGATAGCTGAAAAGGGCGTGCTTGAACCTTTGCTCGTGAAGCCGAATCGACTCACCGGGCGCTGGATGATCATCGCTGGTGAACGTCGCTGGCGCTCGGCGCAAAAAGCGGGACTCAAAGAAGTTCCGTGCGTCGAGATGGAAGTTGACGACGGCACTGTGGCGGAGATCGCGCTGATCGAAAATATGCAGCGCAAGGATCTGACGGTTTGGGAAGAAGCTGATGGGCTGTTAGCGTTGTGCGAACGCTTCGGTTACACACACGACGATGTAGCGCGCAAAGTTGGCAAGAGTAGGACGACTGTTACCGAGGCGCTCGCGATCGCGAAGATACCTGAAGACGTGCGAGAAGTTTGCCGCGCGGCGGATATCGCGGCGAAGTCTTCGTTACTTCAGATCGTGCGCCAGCCTGACGATGATTCGATGAGACGTTTCGCGAAGGAGATTGCATCGCGTGGGTTGAATAGAAATGACGCGAGGGAAGTGAGACGTCAGGAGATGGGCCCGCGCGTGGTTCCGGATCAGAAGCCTTACGTGTTTAAGTACGCGTCTCCTGATAAGGATTTCAATATTGAAGTGAAGTTTCGTGCTTCGCAGGTAAGTGATGCTGAGGTCGCTTTAATACTCCGAGCCGTCGCCGACGAGATCGACGACGAACCACAACACGGATAACACGGAAAAAATCCGGATTTAATCCGTGTCATCCGTGTTCTTTATTTCGCTAAGCTCTTCTTTTTCTCAGCCGCCGCACGCTTCTGTAACGACTTCGCCCAACGCTCGAACGTTGGTTGCAGCGGCTTGAACAGCCTCGCCCTGAAGCTGTGCTTCTTCTCATTCCAAATCTTCAACTGCTTCTCAGTGTACATTCGCACCGCGGGCTCGAGTTGAGTTTTCTTCAAAGAGTGCTTCAGCGTGAAGTGATAATGCTGTCCGACTAACGAAAACACGAGTGCCACGAGATTGCTCTTGAACGACAGCCTCGGAATGATTCTTTTATGAAACGGCTTGTCAGCCGGTAACAGAACGTTGATTGCGAGTTCGAGCCACGCGCCTTTCGGTCCCTGGCGCGGGTGATACAGTCCCGGCAATTCGGTTGCTTGAAACGGCCCTTTGATCCGCGGATCGGTGATGAACGGAACTAACCTGATTCGCTCGATACCGCGTGTATGCTCGCGGGGCAGACTGTCGAATGCGTTTTCAATCTGCTCCAAAGAACCTTTCGGTAACGAACCCTCATACTGATTTTCAATGCGTATCGCCACAATAATTGCTTTCCTGGATAAGATGTTCAAAGCCGCAGATTTACGCGGATGAACGCGAATCTGATCTGCCTTCATCTGCGAAAATCTGCGGCTTAAATTAACACACGTCGGTCACTGCGCCGAAACTGGCACTTCCGACCAGGGCTCTATATTTCGCGAGGACGCCACTGGTGTAGCGTGGCGCTGGTGGTTGCCACGCAGCCTGCCTTCGAGCAATCTCATCCTCGGGCACGTTGAGTTGAAGGAGATTGTGTTCGGCGTCGATCGTGATTGAGTCGCCTTGATGGACGAGTGCGAGGGTTCCACCAACTGCGGCCTCGGGCGCAACATGACCTACAACCATTCCGTGCGTGGCGCCTGAAAAGCGCCCATCAGTAATGAGTCCCACCGAATCGCCAAGCCCCGCACCGATAATGGCGGAAGTTGGCGCCAACATCTCGCGCATCCCGGGGCCACCTTTTGGACCCTCGTACCTGATCACGACGACGTCACCAGCCTTGATTTGTGAAGAAAGCACCGCCTGCAGGCATGATTCTTCAGAATCAAAAACTCGCGCCGGACCTGTTATCGCCGTGTTCTTCAGCCCCGAAACTTTCGCGACTGCACCTTCGCGCGCAAGATTGCCTCGCAGTATTACCAGGTGACCTTCCGGGTAAAGCGGCTCGTTCCATTGACGAATCACGCTCTGCTGCCTCGATGGATTCTCTGGAACGTTAGCTAACGTTTCCTCGATCGTCTTGCCCGTGATCGTCAGTGCGTCGCCGTGCAATAGTTCACGAGTCAACAACATCTTCATCACTCGCGGTATGCCACCGACCTCGTGCAGATCAGTGGCTACGAATGATCCTGAAGGCTTCAAATCGCAGATGACCGGAACTCGTTTCCTGATTCTCTCGAAATCATCAAGCGTCAACTCAACGCGCGCTGCATGAGCGATTGCCGGCAAGTGCAGGACGGCATTCGTCGATCCGCCTACGGCCATAACAACCGCTACCGCATTTTCGAAAGCTTTTTTCGTCAACAACTGACGCGGCAGAATCTGGTGCTGAACTGCATGCACGAGAGCTTCTGCTGAAGCCTCCGCATTAACTACGATCTCGTCGTCCTCAGCAGACATCGTAGAAGAGAAGGGAAGCGCCATTCCCATTGCTTCGATCGCCGCTGACATCGTGTTCGCGGTGAACATACCTCCACAGGAGCCGGCGCCGGGACACGCATTTCGTTCAATTCCAACCAATCGATCGTGACTGATCTTTCCGGCACAATATTGGCCCACCGCCTCAAACGCGCTCACGATCGTCAGGTCTTCGTCTTCAAAGCGGCCGGCTTTGATCGTTCCACCGTAGATGAAGATTGACGGGATATTCAGACGAGCGATCGCGATCATCGCGCCTGGCATGTTCTTGTCGCACGCGCCGATCGCTAACAAGCCATCGACTGATGCGGCCTGGCAAACAGTTTCGATGGAATCCGCAATTACCTCGCGAGAGACTAGGGAGTATTTCATCCCTTCTGTTCCCTGGGAGATGCCATCGCTGACGGTGATCGTGCCGAAGATCTGCGGCATCGTCTCGGCATCACGAAGAGTTTCGAAGGACGTCTCTGCCAGACGATTTAACCCCGCGTTGCAGGGAGTGATCGTGCTGAAAGCGTTGGCGACGGCAATGATTGGCTTTTCAAAATCGGCGTCTTTGAAGCCAACAGCGCGGAGCATCGCCCGATTCGGCGTACGCTCCACGCCTCGTGTGATCCTGTGACTGCGCGCGTCCTCGCTCTTTTTCAATTCTTCTTCAGACACTCTAATTCGTTGTTCTGTCGACCAGTTTGCTTTCGCTTAACCACGGCATCATACCGCGCAAACGCGCGCCGACCTGCTCGATCGGATGCTCGCGTGCCTCAGCGTCGAGCTTTTGAAAGCGGTGACGACCATTGCCGGCCTCTTTCATCCAATCGCGCGCGAAAGCTCCTGACTGTATATCAGAAAGTAGACTCTGCATGCGACGCTTGGTCTCATCATTCACTACCAGTGGACCACGCGTCATATCACCAAACTGCGCTGTGTTCGAGATCGAATAACGCATCTCAGAGATGCCGCCCTCATAAAGCAGATCGACGATCAGTTTCATCTCGTGCAGGCATTCAAAGTAAGCCATCTCCGGTGAATAGCCCGCTTCAGTCAACGTTTCGAAACCGGCTTTGATCAGTGAAGTTAGACCACCACACAGCACGGCTTGTTCACCAAAGAGATCAGTCTCCGTCTCTTCGCGGAAACTCGTTTCGATAATGCCGGCACGTCCGCCGCCGATTGCCGAAGCATACGCAAGCCCGATCGACTTCGTGTCGCCCGTAGGATCCTGATTGATAGCAAGAAGACATGGCACGCCGGCGCCGCGCTTGTACTCGTGACGCACGAGATGTCCCGGTCCCTTCGGCGCGACCATGAAGACATTCGCGTCGCGCGGTGGTTCGATGAACCGGTAGTGAATCGAGAACCCGTGAGAGAATGCGAGATACTTGCCCGGCGTGATCGACTCTGCCACTTCGCGTCCGTAAATGTCTGGAGCGAGTTCATCCGGCACGAGCATCATTACGATCTCTGCTTCAGCCGCGGCCTCGGCGACCGGCAACACTTTCAAACCAGCGTTCTCGGCCTTTCCCCACGATGCGCTTCCGTTACGCAAGCCGACGATGACGTTGCAGCCTGAGTCTTTAAGGTTATTCGCTTGCGCAAACCCCTGGCTGCCATATCCGATCACGGCGATCTGTTTGTTGTGCAGGAGAGATGTGTTTGCGTCTTTGTCGTAGTAGATGTTCATTTGAGCACGTCCGTTCTAACGAAGTATTTCCACGCAAAGGCGCAAAGGGCGCAGAGCTTTGCTCCTTTGCGTCTTTGCGAGGGAAGATGCTTATGAGGCACTTAATCTGTTAATAGCAATGTGCCCCGTGCGGGTTATATCTGTGACTCCAATCGGCTTGAGCAGTTCGATGAAAGTGTCGACCTTCTCCTTGTTTCCCGAAGCTTCCACAATCAATTGTGTATGAGAAATATCGACGACCTTGGCGCGAAACACGCTGACAAGACTCAGCACCTCCTGTCGTTCGGCGCCGGCGCTTGCCGAGACCGTGATCAGCGCCATTTCACGTTCTATGTGTGGACGTGTAGTGACGTCATGCACTTCGCGCACGCGCGCCAACCGTTCGCACTGCTTAACGATCTGTTGGATCGTGCGATCGTCGCCGCGCGTGACAATCGTGACACGTGACCAGCGCGGATCGAGACTCTCCCCCACCGAGATCGTTTCGATGTTGAACCCGCGTGCGCTGAAGAGACCGACGATCCGCGATAACTCTCCCGGTTCATCAGCGACGATTATTGAAAGCGTGTGCCGCATCTGTTAATCCTGCAAGATCATGTCTCGCGTATTCGGCGCCCGCCGGAACAATTGGAAAAACGTTTTCTTCTTTCGAGACGACGATATCCATCACCGCCACACCTTTATGATTCAGGCCCGCCTCGATCACATCCTGAAGCTCGTCCGGTCTTTTCGCCCGAAAACCGGCGGCTCCATATGCCTCGGCAAGTTTCACAAAGTCAGGCGCAACTGAGATGTCCACCTCCGAGTACGTGCGGTCGTAAAACATCTCCTGCCACTGCCGAACCATGCCGAGGTATCCATTGTTCATGATGAGTATCTTTACCGGTAGATCGTATTGAACCGCGGTTGCGAGTTCCTGGTTCGTCATCTGAAACCCGCCATCGCCCACCACCGCGACAACCAGTTGATCAGGCAATGCGAGCTGTGCGCCAACAGCCGCGGGTAAACCGAATCCCATCGTTCCGAGTCCGCCACTCGTGATCAACTGTCGTGTTTTTGTGAATGGATAGTATTGGGCCACCCACATCTGATGCTGGCCCACGTCTGTGGCGATTATCGCCTCACCTTTTGTGAGACGATGCAATTCACGGATGACACTTTGCGGCTTGATCTGATTCTCGGATCCGGAGAAGTGCAACGGTTGCGATCGCTGCCAGTAACGTATCCGCTCCCACCAAAGCTCTATTGACACCTGTGTGCTTCGCTCACGCCCGAGTGAGCGACAGAAACTGGTCCAACACTTGTTTCGCGTCGCCGGTCAGCGCGAGAGTAGGGAAGACATTCTTACCAATGTTTGCCGGATCGATATCGACGTGGATCACGCTCGCCTGTGGTGCGAACGTCGCCAGTTTGCCGGTGACGCGATCGTCGAACCTCACGCCGAGCGCGACCAGCAGGTCGCTTTCAGCCACAGCCATGTTCGCGGCGTATGTTCCGTGCATTCCCAGCATGCCCAAACAAAGCGGATGCGAGGAAGGGAATCCGCCGAGTCCCATCAGTGTCGGCGCAACCGGAAGACGCAACGCCTCGGCGAATAACCGCAACGATTCGTCCGCGCCCGAGTTTGCGATGCCACCGCCGACATAAAGAACAGGACGCTTCGCTTTGAGGATAGCTTTCAACGCGCGCTCAGCTGAGTTGAAATCGACCGGAGTTGGTTCAGTAGAGAAGGGAAAGTCCACATGGTCCAATCGTGAGTGGTTCGCGCGTGCCCCGCTGACGTCTTTGGGAATGTCGATTACGACTGGTCCAGGTCGACCTGAGCGCGCGAGATGAAACGCCTCACGAACCACGGCCGGAAGATCCTTCGCTTCACGCACGAGATAGTTGTGCTTAACGCATGGGCGAGTGATACCGACTGTATCCACTTCCTGAAACGCGTCAGTGCCGATCAAGTGTTTCGGCACCTGACCGGTGATCACTACGAGAGGCGTCGAGTCCATGTATGCGTTTGCGATACCGGTAACCGCGTTGGTCGCGCCCGGACCAGACGTCACGAGCACAACGCCCACTCGTCCAGTCGAGCGAGCGTAACCTTCAGCCATGTGTACAGCGCCTTGTTCGTGTCGAACTAGGTAGTGAGTGATTCGATCGCGGGCTCGCCAGAGTTCGTCGTAGATGTGAAGAACCGCGCCGCCTGGATAACCAAAGATTGTATCGACGCCTTCGAAGATCAGTGCCTCGATAAGCATTTCGGCGCCCGTCGGCATCTGGGCTACGAGTGGGCTTTCGATACGATCGAGAATTTGTTGCTGAGCGAGCATGGCCGCCTACTTTGGGCCAAACCGATGGTGTTTGTAAAATTTATTCTTTTAAGAGGATAATAAACTTCGCTCATCGACTACCTCGGCCAGATTGTGGTAAAAACAGAGCTATGGAAATGGCCCAGTTGGAATACTTCTCGCGAGTAGTAGAGGAAAAAAGCTTTTCAAAGGCTGCGGATAAGGTGTTTCGGACCCAGCCTGCCGTCAGTATCGCGATCCGGCGCCTCGAGGAAGAGATTGGGTTGCCGCTGCTCGATAGAACACAGAAGAGTCCGGTGCTTACTGAAGCAGGGCAGGTGGTCTACGACTATGCGCAGAGGATTCTCGGGCTGCGCGACCAGGTGGGGCAGGCGATTGCGGAAATGCAGAGCTTGAAGAGGGGACTGATTCGTGTTGGCGCGAATGAGAGCACTACGCTTTATCTTTTGCCTGAACTGATCCTGAAGTTTCGCGAGCAGCATCCGGACGTGAAGGTTGAGATATTTCGGCACGTTTCAAGCCGGCTGCCGCGTGAGGTTTTAGAGCGCAACGTCGACTTTGCGTTGATGGCATCGGAGCCGGCGGATCGCGATCTGGAGGCGTTTCCGATTTTGAAGGATGAGCTCGTATTGATAATGAGTCCGAAGCATGCTTTAGCCGCGCGTCCTTCAGTTAAGATCAAAGACCTCGGGACCGAATCGTTTGTGGCCCACAATGTTAAGTCGGGATCGCGTGTGAAAGTGATCGAAGCGTTTGCGAGGCAACATACGCCGCTTAACATCAGTCTTGAGCTTGCGACGATCGAAACGATTAAGCGCTTCGTGCAAAAGCGAGTGGGTCTGGCATTTGTCCCTCGTATGTGTGTGCGTGAGGAGTTAGAGAGGGGAACGTTGGTCAGCGTGCCCGTGCGTGGTCTTACTCACAACCGGACGCTGTGGGCGGCCCACCGTCGTGGGGCAAACTTCTCACCAGCCGCCGCCGCATTCTTGAAAGTCCTCCGCAGTCGAGCTGAAGCCTCGTCTTGATTCTCGCGGATTTTGTGGTGCCGAAAAAAATTTCTTCAGCACGGGTGCTACATTTTGGAAATCTTTGTCGCTATTAATAGTGAAAGGCAAAGGACGCTGCATACAACATGAACTGGCGTCCATGAAGGAGACGAAGATGCTTGAATTATTGTTATCAATCATAGTTACATTCGGTCCAGGCTTGTCGGGTAATTTCGGCGAATGTCCTGCGGCGAGCGATCCTGGCACGATCTCGGCATCGGTGGACGTAGAGAGCACGAGCGCCCAAGCCTAGAGGCATCGGAGCGGGTTGCCACCATACAACTCAATAAAACTGAACCCGAGAGGCCCACTCAGCCTCCCGGTTCTTTTTCTTTATAAACTTTTCAGTGGTCATGTGCGTTTTGAATCGCATGTATTGCCCACGATGCAGAAAAGCGGAACAGGTGGCTGAAACTTTCTGCCGGCAGTGCGGGCTCTTCCTGCCCGATTTATCAAAGCCGCTCAAACGTGAGCTTTCGCCTGAAGATCACTTGAAAGCAAACACGGTTCTGAATACGTTGACGATAATTGTGAGTTTCACCTTGTCGATTTTGCTTTTTGCGATTGTGCCAGACAAGCATCCGCTGATCTATGTAACGGCCGGCCTCTTAATTGCGATTGGCGGCTGGCACATTCAGACCCTGATCAGAACCCAGGCGCTCAAACAGCAATGGAAGAGAAGAACACCTTTGACGGAAACGCCCTTAACGTTGAAATCCGCTTCCACTTCAAAGTTATTAGATGAAGCAGACTTCACGGATAGGGTTCCAACCAGTGTGACGGAGAACACCACCAGGCACCTGGTCCAACCGCCGAAGCGATGAACGCGACTCGCGTTCACCCACAATCGCTCGAGCGGCACGCGAGGTGTATGATTACTGCAATGAAGCCGCGCGTAACCTCCTTCGCTCCACAGTTTCTTGTCGACAATCTTGAACGCTCGATTGGCTACTACAAAAAGCTTGGCTTCACATTTGGCGAGGCGTGGGACGGCTTCTACGCCATCGGCTATCTGGATGGATTGGAATTACATCTGAAGGAAGCGCCTAAAAACGAAAACGAGCGTCGACACCGGCGGGATAACGAGCACCTCGACGCCGCCGCTGGCGTCGATGGTATCGAAGCTTTCTTCAGTCAATGCGTCTCGAATGGCGCAACGATTCTGAAGCCACTCGCGCCCACCGCGTGGGGTACGAAGGATTTTTACATAGAGGACCCCGACGGTTACGTCATCTGCTTCGGCGGGCATCCAACCATGGACTCAAAGGCGAGCGAAGAGGAGGGCCGCTGATAATGATGTGAAGGGTTCGGCTGGACTAGCTGCGTCTGATAATACATATTATGACGCCTCGGGCTTTGCCTCAAAAAGGTCTAAACACCGTCTTTTGCCTCAAAAAGCAAGTTGACCGATCATCGAACCGCGAATCGCGGCCAACCTGATTTGAGGGAAAGGACCGAATTTAGAAACGCAGGCCCAGCGACTTCAGTTGTTCTTCCTCTTCGAGGGTTAGTTGACCCTCTACTAATCGGTGAAACATTTCATAGAGCCTTCTCGTGAAACTGCGAGTGCTGAAACAACACCGCGATCACCGCGATCAATTCCGTCGATCGCTTTATGGACTTTGATCGGTTCGATGTCTAGGTAGCTTCGCAGCACCATGAAGTTAAATCCAAGCATAAGTGCCGCGCCGGGATGCGCTCCATAAGGCTCAAAGGCGATTTCCCAATCTTCGGTGTCTAGTGGCTTCGTCTCACTCGGATTGTCAGTGTTATCGTATTCAGGCATGGTCAATTCCTCCTAACAGGATTGGCTGTGAAGGGATTGGCGATGCTTGTAACAGTTGCCAGTCCCGCCCTAGCGGGCTGAGCCACTATAGAGACATTGTTTCATCTGTGCAAGGGGGCAAGCCATGGCACAGACAACCCAAACGGCTGTGATGGCTGTAAGGAGATCCATCACTACCTAACCGATCCAAACTATTGCGGCGACGAACACTACCCGATAGGAGTCAAAAAGCAGATTGACTGCTTATAATTACTTGATCGGTGTCTGAGGCTGGCGGTAAGGCTTTAGGCTCTTTCGCTTCAATAAGAGAAGATTGACTGCTTTCAATGTTCATTTGGCGTGGGCCAACCTTGTAGTTTGTGACTTCCATAACTTCCCACTTAGAGCCTTTTATTTGAGTACACTACTAACCTTCTGCGTTTCCTTTAAATTTGACTTTCATTAAATCGGAATGGTTCGGACGAATCTCCCCTAACTCAATCTGTTTTAGAAACTTTTGATCTCTGACCGTTGCCGTAATTACTTCCGAACCTCGATGAAACGACCATTGCGATCCGTCCCCTTCAAACGCTCCACGCTTGGGATTGAGCAGGACATTCTCTTGAATGTTCTCTTCCATCATTTCTCTTCACCTTGCGAAGGTGTAGCATAGTTTTTCAAGGACGGGACATCCTCTTTGGTGACAATAGCTGAGGTTTCGGGTTCGTTGCCTTCGATATAACCTTCGACCTCCTTAAAATCCGTCTCTTCTAAAGGCTTGGCCACGGCATTGTAAAGGTTAATTGTAACTTGATTGTTTTGCGATCAGCTTATGGATGGGCGCTCTAACCGTGATGCTTTTTTCTCCGGTAGTGTAACGATAATCACCGCCCTGCAATTCTTCATCTTTTGTAGGCTTACCGTTTTAGCTTCTTGATCAGGTCAATGACACTATTAGCCGCATCGGTGACTATCTTCGTGTTTTTAATGAGGCCAGATCATTCCCAGTATGTTGAATAATCTGATTCGGCGGAATGTCCTTGCCAATTGCGAAGATGGGATAGAAGGCTTTCTGCGTGAAAAAGGGTGATGTCAACAATGAAAGACCCTTCCCGAAAAGGTTTAACATTCACAGCGATCTGATGGCCTTCAGGGTACAAGGTTTGATTGCTCTCCTGAATGAGTTTTCCAAGAGATAGCAGCTGTCGGAGCTAAGGCAAATACATCTATCTCAGTTGGGCCATTGCCTAACTTATAGACGTTTAGCTGACATGTTCGTTGTTTTCAGTGCTCAGATGAAGAAGCCTCAATATACGGAGGATGGGAAGGGCAAGCGGATTATATTTGGCTGAGGCAAAGAACGTCAATGTAGACACAGCAACTCCCAAACTGATATATTCCAATCAACTTAAGAGCCGTGAGGTTCTGTTTCGCCGCACCGATTACCGAGATGCGGCTTTCAAGCCTTTTTAACATTCGTATCTTCCCTGTCAATCCCATCCAATTACGCCGCCAGTTCGTTTGTGAAGTCGGTTTCGATGCCTAACTCGTGTTGTGACTGAATGACCACACACAGGTTATGACAAAGCACCTTGCACAAAGCCTCGTTGATCTGCGCCGTTAGTGTCTTGCTTCGCAACCTCTGACCGAACTTACTCTTGATCATGTGAAACGTCGTTTCAATGTTTGACCGTTTGTGGTAGTGCGCTAAAAATTCCTCGCGGTGCTGGGTATAGAAATTAAACATACGCGTCCATAGTTCCGACTTTGGGCCATAGCTACCACGAGAGTTTGATACCGAGTTTGACTTGAATGGAATGTAGGGGATCGCACCATGCCGTAGCGTGGTCAATAGATTCTCGCCACCGAGATACGCTTTATCCGCGCTTACTTCTTTCATCTTGAATCCGGTTTCAGCCGTGTGATTCACCAAACCTTTGAAGTAGTGGTAATCGTGCGCGTACCCGTCGCTAACTTCGACTGATGTCACGATGTTGGTTTTGACGCCCGTCATTAGGTGTAGCTTTAGCCACATGCGGCGATCTTCCTCCTTGCCATACTTCACATCTAGCCAACGCATAAACTGCCCGGTGCTGAATCCCGAACTATCGACCGCGAAGTCCGATTCAATTGATTTGAGAGGCGCTGCACTTAGCTTGATCAGTTCGTACAGGTACGGTGTCAGTGCTTCTGATTCGAGGTAACGAAACACTGAATTGTAGTGCGGCAAGCGTGACAGATAACCACGTTGCTTCGCTTCGCGGAGATCCGTTGCAAAGCGCCGCCCGACTAACCGTGCTGTAAATCTTGTACGTGCTGGCAAAGATGATGTCAGCTAGTGACAGACGTGGCCTGCCGCGCTTCTGTTCTGGCTCAGGAAGGTTTTGGCAGAGTTCATAGAGCAATGCCTGTAGCTGAGACTTTTCGTTGGTCTGAGCGGCATTGTACGCAGGCCAATTTTGAGTGTAAGTCTTGCGTGTGACTTTCACTGTCTCGGTGACAACAGTCTGGCCGTCTGCGGTCTGTTCACGCTCAATCACATACTCAACAGCGAAAATATGTTTGCATCGCATCTGTGTGAATTCGTGATCGGGGCAAGTGCAATTGAAAAAATCAGGATCGAGATTAACCTGGTATTCGCCTTGTCCTGCTTGCGAAGGAACTAGCCACACATTCCCCTTACGTTTGATTGGTGACTTGGCGGCTATTTGCAGGGCTTTAACTTCGCGTTCGGATAGTTGAGGGATAGTGTTTTCCATTGTGTCTTCTTGCCTTTTGTTTGGCGATGGCTCACAATGGGTTTGGCTGATCCTGATGCGAGCAATCGTGTTTTGTTTTCAATTAGGCTCTGATTGTTACTAGCTCTTGGGGCCTTTTTCAATGCGGGATATATTACTCTGAGTAACATACGGAGTCAAGCGAATATATTACTTGCGATAATATATTTTGTGCGCTAAGATGCGCCGATGGCTAGAGTAAAAAAGATCGTTTGGTATTGGAAATGTGAACGTTGCGATCATGAGTGGCCTCCAAAGGGGGAGGGTGAGCCTACATGGTGCCCGAAGTGCAAAAGCCCTTATTGGAACAGACCGCGACAGAACAAGCGTTCTAAATCCACGAAACGCTCTTAAGCGATTTTCCTGCCCGCCTTACGTGGTCTTGCTGCTCGCGCAACACGAGCACCCTTGCGGCCAGCGTCTTCGGTTGTTTGAACTGGAGCCAAGTAGGCGGCAGAATCAAAGCCAAGTTGGATCGCATCTACTTCGCGCTCGGTTTTGCGCGACATTAGACCACCTTGCGTTAAGTCGAAGTATGTGGCTGCTCGGTTCCTTTTAGCAAACCTTCGACTGTGAGTATTTGGATCTTAGGGGAAGGAGCACCCATAGGACTTACGTAATATCCTGCTTTGACTGCCTCTTGCGCATTGGTCCAGTAGGTTTAGTCGAGGGTTATGAAAAATCCTATCGATGCCTTTTCACGGTTAACCACATGGCCCAAGTCCCGGATCATCGGCACACTAACATTCTCCCCGGCCTTCACTGAGACGATGATCTTCTTTATGGTCTTATCATCCTGAAATGGATCACGCCATCAATGCCACTATCTGCGCCTTTCTTTTTTCCCCGATATGGTTGCGCGTTCACAAGTGAACAAGCCCACTACTGAAACTCATACTTATCCCGCTGAGCCAGATCGCGAGCAATTCCAAATCTTTGGGTGTGCCGTGTACTTCAAACTTGATGCCGGGGAAGGCATGGCGTAATCGGTTTTCAACAAGACTGATCGCTAAATGTGTTACGTCGATACCGATCCATTTTCGCTTTATTTTTCTGCCGCATGAATCGCTGTGCCGCATCCGCAGAACGGATTGAGCACCGTATCGCCTTCGTTGCTACTTATTTGAATAATTCGTTCTAATAACGCAAGGGGCTTTTGTGTTTGGTAGCCTAGGCGTTCCTGTGGAGGTATTGTTATCCTGTTAACGTCGTTCCATATATCTTGCAATGGCGTGCCCGGTAATTCTTTAGGTATGCTTGTAGCGCGTGGCATGCCGTGTTCTTGGTTATGATCCGACCTAACCGTCGAGAAGTCCTTTAATTTCTCTGGTTGGCAGGTTTTCAAATTCGATTCGCAGACGGCCCGATGCCCATCCATTCATTTTGCGGATGGCCACGCTCCGGCGCCCGGAGCCGTCTGACCCCTGCTGCCGTAGTCGTATTTAATGATATCGCCATTGTTCATCCGTGCGGAACTCAGCTTCGATATATGCCGGCGTAATCCACATACTTGACGTTGAAGCGTTTAGTTCGTATCGACGTTCTGTGCGTATAAGAAAATAAATGTCGTGAATTCTCCCTGTATGCGATTAGGATCGTTCTGCGCACTCGTTCGCTTCCATATAACTTCGTTCCTATAGTTCTCTTTGCCAAAAACACCATCCATAACAATCTTGAAATAGTGAGACGCCGTAGGATCACAATGTAAATACAGAGACCCGGTCGGCTTTAACACGCGCCTTAGTTCGAGTAGTCGGTTTGCCATCATGGTTAGGTAGGCCATCACATCGTTTTCACCCAAAAACCGCCTTAACGCTTGGATCATCTCCGACACATCAGTGTTTGGTTGCTGGACCAGTTCAGTAAACTCGCGTTCTGCCTGTTCGCCCCAGTGCCACGTATCTTCAAAGGCTGTTATCTGCGCATGAGGCTCGTGCCCATTCGGAGATCGGAAAAGCGATTGTAATTGGCCTTTGAATTGAACGGAGGATCGAGATAGACCAAGTCAACACTTTCAGACTTGATGTCGTTTCGCAGTATTTCGAGGTTGTCCCCGAAGTAGAGGCTGTTCGCAGACACAGGAAATAAGGCATCCTTTGTAGAGGCTTTAGGCGTATCCGCAAGCCTCTGAGCAACTGCCGCGCCGTCACTAACTACTTGAGAATTAAGTGACTGCCGTTTTCGCTTAGTGATTGCTACCGCGCAAGTGCTCGCTGCCGCGCACTGTGTCTTGATTATTTGGTTTGGTGATTCGCTGACAGGAAAGCCCATAGTTGACCTCTCATGTGTTAGAATTCGGTCAACCATGCGAGCGCAAAACGCGCTTCGATTTAGAGCCGCAACGGAGTGAGACCGCTTGCGGCTTTAGCCTTTAGAAGTGTAGCGCAAACCCAAAAGGCCGACACTTTAGATCGGCCTTTCAGTTACCAGTGAGAGAGCCACGTTGACTAGCCCGTTCGCAAGATCTATAACACGCGCATTCAATGAAGCAACGCGATCTATTTCCATCTTAGCGAACCGGAGATTAAGGGACAGCTATTAGCCTTGACTGTTCTTCTGGGCAACTTGTCTTGAGACTTCTCGTTAAGAACGGTTGCCTCACAAAAGAGCAGGCGAAAAGACATCTGCCATCACTCTGACCTGAGAACCACCTACATAATTACTGACAACCTAAAGGACCAAATGCCTCTGGCTGAATTGAAGCGCATGGAACAACAGGCTACTCGCTTTCTGGCGAGTCTTTACGAAGAAATTGATGGGCTGCCGCCCCGATCTCGCCATTCTTAGGGGTGGCTCCCGTTCGGCTCACTCTGCTTTTCGGGGCACACGCCGTTTTTAAGGCAAAGCCGACGCCTCGGGCTTTGCCTCAAAAAGGTCTAAACACCGTCTTTTGCCTCAAAAAGCAAGTTGACCGATCATCAAACCGCGAATCGCGGTCAACTCGATTTGAGGGAAAGGACCGAATTTAGAAACGCAGGCCCAGCGCCTTCAATTGTTCTTCCTCTTCAAGCGTCAGTTCACCCTCTACTAATCTGTGAAACATTTCAAGAGCACTTCTCATGAAACTGCGTGTGCTGGAACAACACCGTCGACACCGCGATCAATTCCTTCGATAGCTTCATCGACCTCGATCGGTTCGATGTCTGAGATAGCTTAGCAGCACCATAAAGTTAAATCCAAGCATAAGCGCCGCGCCGGGATGCGCCCGCATAAGGCTCAAGGGCAATTTCCCAGTCTTCGGTGTCTAGCGGCTTCGTTTCTGTCGGATTGTCAGTGTTACGGATCGTCTTGCATGGTCGATTCCTCCAAACAGGATTCGGTCGTGTAGGGGCTGGTGAGTGCTAGTCAACACTTGCCAGTCCCGCTTCTAGCGAGGCGAACCACTATAGAGACATTGTTTCATCTGTGCAAGGGGGGGCAGATAGGACTGGTAAAAATAAATCTCACGGGCGGCATAAGATGTCGCCATGCAAACGGAATCAGACAAAGCGGAGCTAGAAGAGCTCGTAATTGTTATTGAAGGCGGCGACGGAGAAAAGGACGACACTGAGGCTATCCAGAGGGCTATTGATCGGATGCGGGCTTGCGAGCGTACAGGGTGCCCGTTAAACAAAAGCGGCGCAGGAAAATGGTTCTGACGGAAAGTAAAGTCAGCCTTGCTATGGATACAATAATCTTTAAGTCGATAACCCGGCCCGGTCCATTTCTTGGATGGCCAGTCGCAAACTACGATTAAGAGATCGTCACAAGTGCGACAATGGTACAGGGTGGCATCTTTGTCTGCCTTAAGCGAGCACTCGTAAAAAGTTTGTTTCTGGCCGCAAGCTGGGCACTGAGTTTGAAATTGTGAGTCCGTTGGCGGATACCGTGTTTTTAGGTTGAGTTGAAAAACCGTTGACAC
>CAVSKT010000014.1:0-170885 GCA_963728575.1 uncultured Acidobacteriota bacterium | reverse complement strand
AATTCCCGCATACGCGGCGCGGGTGATCACGTAAGGACGTCGATCCGGCTGGAGACGCTCGAGACCTTCGTACGTCGCGCGTGACATGAGTAGAGCAAACGTGTTGCGATTCTTCGCGTGTGTTGTCTTCTCACCTTCGTCGTAGCTCACCACGTCCAGTTGGTTCTTGCCGGTTTGATCGACGAAGTCAGACGGTTCATTCATGTCGTTCCAGATGCCGGCGATGCCGTTGTCTGTGTAGACACGATGCAGATCACCCCACCAGCGACGCGCTTCCGTGAGCGTGTAGTCGACGAAAACACTCTCACCCGGCCAAACGCGTGGCACGAACAGATCACCGTTGCGACGTCGTTGGAAGAAGTTCTTCTCCACACCTTGATCGTAGGCGTGATAGCCCTTCTCGTTCGGTTGGTGCTTGACGCCGGGATCGACGATCGTTACGACCTTCACTCCCTGCCTTCCCAACTTTTCTGTAAGACCTTTCGGATCGGGAAATCTCTGTTTGTCGAAGGTGAAAACTCGATAACCGTGCATGTAATCGATGTCGAGGTAGATCACGTCCAGAGGAAGATCGCGTTTGCGATACTCGTTCACGACTTCTTCTACCATATTGTCGGGATAGTAACTCCAGCGACTCTGTTGATTTCCCAGCGCCCACATCGGGGGCATAGGCATATGGCCGGTCAGATCCGCATAGCGGCCCAGGATCTTCTTAATGGCCGGACCATAGAAAAAGTAGTAATTCATCTCGCCACCTTCAGCGCCGAACCATGCGCGCTGCTGCGACGACTTACCGAAGTCGAAATAGCTGCGATAGCTGTTGTCGAAAAAAACCCCGTACGCTGTGCCCTTTTGAAGTCCGATGTAAAAAGGAATTGTTTGATAGATGGGATCTTTGCCTTCGACGTAACCAGGCGTGTCGGAGTTCCAGTTGACGAATGAGCTGCGACGCTTGTCGAGACGGGCGGCTTTTTCACCGAGACCGTAGAAGTGTTCGTCGAAGCCGAGCTTCTTCGACGCGGCGACGAACGTCCCGGCTTTCGGATCGAACATCATGCCGGCGAGCAGGCCTTTGGCGTCGTACGACATCGGGCGTTCGTCGGCGTTGAGCAACTGCCGCGTGCGCGCATCGCGAAACTCGATCAGCAAAGGCGATTGGCGCACGACGACTTCGAGTTCGTCTGTTGTGATCGTTATTGAGTCGGGAGTTTCGTTGAGGTTCCAGCGTGGTGTTTGCCAGTTTTCTTTCGCAATGGCCCATGAGTGATCTTTCGCAGGGATGGGTTTTGTGAAAGAGGCTCTGACGCGAATCAGATCGGGAGCAAGGATCGTGAGGCGGACTTGTGAGTTGTCGCGACAGTGAAGCGTTACGGAGTTGTTGGACCTGTCGTGACGAGCTACCGGCCCAATCTGCTCGAGCGTCGTGATGTCCTGAGCGCAGACGTTCCCTGCGAATACCAGGAGCAAAAGTAGTTTTTTCATAACACGGATGAACAGGATCTTTAGGAGAAAGCGAGGCGCGCGGCGCCCAGGAGACCTGCGTCATCTCCACACTTCGCCCGCTCGATCTTCACGCGCGCTGCGAGCAACGGAAACGCGCGCTCCTCGACCTGCTGGTGCATGTGCTTCTCAAACAAATCCCATCCATTCACAACTCCACCGCCAATCACAATCATTTCGGGATTCAGAATGTTGATGAGATTTGCGAGCCCGATTCCAAGGTAAACACCCATGCGCCTGAAGATCTCGAGCGCCAGTTCATCACCTTCCTGGCCTGCGGAAAAGATCGTCTCCGCAGTCCGATCTTCCTTTCCCTGTAGAATCGAATCGGGATAACGCGGACTAGCCTCGCGGGTCATTCGCACGATCGCCGTCGCGGACGCAAACACTTCGAGACACCCGCGACTGCCGCACGTGCACGCAACACCGCCGAAAGGATCGACGCACATGTGCCCGATCTCTGCGGCCGCTCCATCTACTCCGCGCCAAAGTTTGCCGTTCAGTATTATTCCGCCTCCGACACCGGTGCCGAGTGTCACGCAAATGATCGTGTTGCAACCAACAGCCGCGCCCTGCCACATCTCACCGACCGCCGCGGCATTGGCATCATTCTCGAGCGTCGCCGGAAGACCAAGACGTTCGGTTAACGCCGTGGCGAGATGAAAACCATCGAGACACGGAAGATTGGGCGCCTTCACCACTGCGCCTTCTTCGACCTTAACCGTTCCCGGCACAACCAACGACACTGCTGATATTTCGTCACCGCCACCGTTCTGCTGCTGGCTTTCGTGAACAGCGGCGACGATCGCGTCGACTATCTCGTTCGCATCATTCGCCTGCGGCGTGTTCTGCTTGAAACGAAATCGAATCTTTCCCTTTCGATCGACCGTTGCCGCACGAAGGTGCGTTCCGCCGAGATCGGCAGCAAAGATCAACCTGTGTAAGTTGCTGGTCATAGCCACAACAGAACCGAGCGCGGTAGCGCCGGGTAAATGTTTAGTCGCTGTAGCCTGTATTGCATCAGTTACCCGGCGCTACCGCGCTCGGTTCTGTGCATACCGCGTCGCAACAACCTTCGGTGTTTCCAAATTCCTTCCGTTCTGAATGTTCATGGCCAGCCGAATGAACTGCGCCATGGACCACGCGAGCGGCGTCGCCGATCCTGTGCCTGCACCAAAGCGAAAATCACCAAGAGGCGGAGGTTTTTTTAGATCCCACACCTGTTCCGGAATCATCATCCCGTCGTTCGCAAACCCCGCCATCGTATTCAACCGTTCACGCGCGCGCTCAACATCACCGATTGCGATCTCATACTCTCCGCGTTCACCTGTCAGCAATGTCCAAAGACGCCCGACACCATCACGGCCATCATACTTATCCCCATTCGGCTGCTCCCCGTACGCGTCGTGATTGTATCGATACCACGCTTCGCCAACAGGAGTCTTGACTTTGATCAACTGATCTACAAGGGCCAGAGATTCCACAATCAAAGGATCGCGCGGATCTTTCACACCGAGCCGCACTAACTCCAGAAACCCCGCGTCGACGATTTTTCGCTCATCGACCTTCAGACTACTGCTGTTGATTTCGAGCTTTGCGCCATCGTTCGGATCTTCGTTTTCGGTGATACGCAGATAATGGCCGCGCCCGGTGTGGCCGCTTCGGGTCACGGTCCATCGCTCAACGTTCGCGGCCCAGTGATCCGCGGTTTTCAGGTAAGTATTGGCTGACGACTTGTCGCCATTGATTCGCGCGATCTCGGCGGCGCAAACAAGGCCTGCAATCTGAGCAGCAATCGTCGACGGTGAATAGCCGGGCTTCTCTTCCCAACGATCCTGATCCGTTCGTGGTCCACGACGCACGATGAAATCTGCGGCACGTTTGATGTGCCTGAGCCATGACTGTCGACCAGTGCGCTCGAGTTGATACGCAAGCACAAGAGGCAAAGCGACCTGATCCATCTGCAGACCATTGTTAATTGGTCGCCCGTCAACCGATGAATTTTGCGGAAAGCTGCCGTCATCCTTCTGCTGAACTCTGAACAGATAGTCGAGCAGACGATTCGCGGTCGCACGATCTCCCATCGCATAGAATGCTGTCGCGACGTGATAAAGATCGCGCGCCCACACGGCATGATATCCGCTGACTGTCGGTTCATTTGCGTTTGGTCCGCCACCCCAGGGAGACGACGGCGAAGCAATAGACGCTCCGCGAACGGTTTTGTCCTCGAGTCCCTTCAGGACCATCGCCGCCATATTGAACTGCTGCTGATGTTTTGCGATGCGCGGTAAGGTCGCGACGTAACTTTCCCAGCCGCTTTCATATTCACGTCTTACCGCTTCAAAGCCTCGCGCGAGCGATGAACGTCCGGCACTCAATGCCTCCGTAACGGTCTTACCAAACGCGAGCGCAAGCGTACACCGGTTTCGAGGGAGTCTGACAACCTGGATCACATTGCCTGTGGGTCGAACACTTGCAAGCTTATGAATGCGTTCGGTCCTCACTTCCTTGAAGCCGCAACTCGATAACAACGCCGATGCCTTGTCGCCGTCAAACGCCAGCATCACATCGCCCTCGTTCCATGCTGTATCGTGCAAGCCGCTATTGTTCAGTGAAGGATCGTAGTAGACGTATAACGGGAGATCCGATGGACCATCCACGTCGACATCGATCAAGACGGTGTTTTCGCGAGGATCGGTGATGTACGTCTTCGAAATCGTGTACGCACCGCCTTTCGCCCGGTTCACTTGCTTGAAGGTCAGCGAGTTTGAATTCGGTATCTCAAGGCTACGAACCAGGTTGATTTGTTCGTCGACAATCTTCCCGTCGTTGATTACGAAAAACTCGAGTTTCTGCACGTTCGGCACATCGAGCGTCGGATAGAAAACTTCCGTCATCACACCGTTGGCAAGAGTGAACCACACCTTCGAGTTGAGCGAAGTGGACGTGCCAAAACCATTCTTCGCCGCAGTGGGCCAGTGCGAATCCGCATCCTGCCCCATCACAGAACTACTCACGATCAGTATCAGTAAAAAAATCCGCGTCATCTCTGTTTAAAAATCCTGTATCCCCACGCATCCAAAGACAGCACGGGCAACGCTTCACCGAATGCAGCCGCGTCCGGAACCTCAACAGTTCCAAAGAATGGTCGATTCGAAAAATTAATCGCCACTAAAACTCTTTCATTCCCGCGCGCGCCGAAGGAACGTCACGACGCGCGCGTCATCCGAGTTTTTCAGCCACTCGAGACTTCCGCGCCGCAACGCGGTGCTCGATCTTCGCAACGTCATGATCTGTTTGTAAAAACGTGGAAACTCCTGACGTCGTTCGGCAATGGGCCAGAAGATCGGTAACTTCTCAAACAGTGCGGGCGCGCCTGACTCAGTCGTGTCGCCAACTTCCATGCCGTTGTAGATCATCGGCACTCCATCAAGCGTAAACACAAATGCAGAAGCAGCGATCGCCGCAGGTTCTCCAAAACGCGCGATGGCACGGCGTTCGTCATGATTATCGGAAAAACGCATGTGAAGGGCGCCACGCGGCCACGCTTTCACTTCTTTCTCCCACTCGTCACGCAACACGGACGCGTGAGCACGACCCTGCAGCACCTGAGTCAAAGCACTGTGAAGCGGCCACGAGTAATCGAGATCGAAAGCCGTCACCATCAACTCGGCTTTGTGTGCTTCGGCCAGCATCACAATGTCAGGCTTCACCTGCTCGAGCTCGCGACGCGCGTTCTCCCAAAAATCGGTCGGCAACTCTGCCGCCACGTCGCAACGAAATCCATCGAGATCAAACTCGCGAATCCAGTGCTTGAGCATGTCGGTCATGTAACGGCGCAACTTCTGGTTGCTGTAGTTCAACGCGGCGATGTCGTACCAGTCGTATGGATAGGTGATGTTGCCTTTGTCATCGCGTTTGTAGAACTCGGGGTTCTTCATCAATACACTGTCCCACGACGTGTGATTGGCGACGATGTCGATGATCACTTTCAACCCGCGCGCGTGCGCTTCGCGGACGAGTCGTTTCAGATCCGCGGCATTGCCGTAGTCAGGATTGATCGCGTAATAATCGCGTACTGCGTAGGGGCTGCCGATCGTCCCCTTCTTCTTTTCCTGTCCGATGGGATGAATGGGCATCAGCCAGAGGATGGTGACGCCGAGATCTTTAAGCTCATCGAGCCGCGCGGTGATAGCGTTGAAGTTTCCCTGTTGTGAAAACGCGCGCGGGTATATCTCGTAGATCACGCCATCGCGAACCCAATCGCGCACAGGACGTGCGGATTGCTGCCCCAAACAGACAGATGCAGCCACAAAAAGGCACAAAAATCCGCCAAAAATCCGTTTAATCCGTGGCATGAACATCACGCACTCCCAAGACAGTAACCGCTGCAACTAACAAACTGATCCCGCCGAGCACGACCGCGTTTCGCGGGTCGCCGCCAAGCACGTTGTTAAAGATATTCGGCACGATGAGCGACATCACGATCTGCGGAATCACGATGAACAGATTGAACACGCCCATGTAGACGCCCATTCGATGCGCCGGTACCGCAGTCGACAACATCACGTAAGGCATCGAAAGAATTGACGCCCAGGCGATACCCACACCCGCCATACTCGCAAACAGCACCCATTTATTCGTGATGAAGAGGACAGAGATGAGTCCGATGCCGCCGCACACGAGCGCGATCATGTGAACAGTCTTGCGACTCGTCCCTTTCGCGAACGACGGCAACAGGAACGCGATGACAAAACACACGACGTTGTAAACAGCGAAGCACAGACCACCCCACTCCGTACCCTGCGCGAAGAGGGGCGATCTTTCATCAGGGGCATTAAAGACGTGACGGGCAATGGCGATTCCAAAAAACTGCCACATGCAAGGCAAAGCAAACCACGTGAAGAATTGGACCACCGCGAGTTGCTTCATCGTCGAAGGCATCTCCGCCACGGCCGAAAAGATCTCCGCAAACCCTGCCAGGCATCCCTTTCTCTCCCCCCCTCATCCGCATGAAGGCTTCCATGTCCTCGGGCGGATATTCTTTCGTGCTCACCACGGTCCATAAGACAGCGATAAGAAAAACCGCCGCGCCGATCTTGAATGAGTAGTCGACCGAGAGCGGAATTCCAGTCGCCATCACCCCCACAACTCCCATCATGGTGAACAGGTAAGGCAAACCGTTCGCGAGTGTCTGGCCGATGCCGATGAAAAAACTCTGCATCACGAATCCGAGCGTGCGCTGTTCTTCCGGCAGCTTGTCTGCAACAAACGCGCGAAACGGTTCCATCGTGATGTTGATGCTCGCGTCGAGAATCCAGAGCAGACCGGCAGCCATCCATAGAGCTGACGAATCAGGCATGAAGAAGAGTGCGATGCTCGCGAGAATCGCGCCGACGAGGAAGTAAGGACGTCGACGACCCAGCCGGTTCCAGGTACGATCGCTCATCGAGCCAATGATCGGCTGAATGATCAAACCTGTGATTGGACCAGCAAGCCAAAGGTAAGGGAGTTGGCTTTCCTCGGCATGCAGGTACTTGTAAATCGGGCTCATGTTCGCGAGCTGCAAACCCCAGCCAAACTGAATTCCGAGGAACCCGAAACTCATGTTCCAGATCTGCCAGAAGCTCAAGCGTGGTTTGTTCATAAGAGAAACCTTTTAAGGGGTTTATGTTTTCCAGCCGCCTGCGAAGATTGCTACTGAGCGTCGAGCCAAACGTACTTTCAGCTTACGATCGGAAATCACTGCATCAGCGCTGTCGCCGAGTCGATCCTTTAACGTTGCGAGGCCGTTCAAACCAAACCGTGAGATGTCAACTTCGACCGCCGCCGCCTTATCGTCGTTATTGATGACGACAATCACAGCCTCATTCTTTGTCGATCGGGCGTACGCATACTGCTGTTCAGAAACGTAAAGATTGACGAGGTTCCCTGTTCGAAGCGGCGTCAGCTCGCGACGAAGACTCGTCAGGCGCTTGATGTATTCAACCAACTCCTGTTCATCTTTGGTCCGGCCCGCGGCGGTGAAAGCGTTTCGCTTGTCGCCGGGGAATCCACCGGGGAAGTCACCGCGTGTGGTTGGTTCGTCTCCGCCTTCCATCCCAAGCTCGTCGCCGTAATAAAGCTGCGGCACACCGCGCGTGGTCAACACGAACGCATTTGCCAACTTCAGACCAGCAAGCGTCGCACCTTTCTCACTCATGAAGCGGCCGTCGTCATGACCGCCAAGCAGTGTCACAAGTATTTCAGAGTTGGTATAGAGATAATCCTTCGCGAGCGTCTTTGGAATCCCATCGATCGGCTTGCCTTCAGCAAACGCGTGTCGAATCGGATAAAAGAGCGGAAAGTCGAGCAGTGAATCCAGACCTGAATCCACACCGTCAAAACGAACTCTGCCGCCCTGGAAGAACGAAGTATGGACCACGTCGCCATCCTTCACCTCGCCGACGACTCTGAAACTCGGAAACTCACGTTTTACGGCCGCGTTCCAGTCTTTCCAGAACGCGTTCGGCACGTACTGCCACGTATCCATGCGTATTCCGTCCAGGCCGGTCGTGCCGATCCACCACAACGTGTTCTGAATCAGGTAACGAGAAACTTCCGGATCGCGCTGGTTGAGATCGGGAAGGAAGTCGAGGAACCAACCTTCCATGGTCTCGCGTTTGAAGCCATCGACAGGGCGCGGATCGTGAAGCACCCAGGTTTGAAACACATTCTTCAGATGGCGTTCTTTAGTGCCGTTGAACCACGTCGGCGTCGGCAGATCTTCAACCCACGGATGATATGGACCAGTGTGGTTCATCACCTGGTCCTGGATGATCTTTATGCCTGAGCGATGCGCTGCTTCCACCAGCTCGCGCAGTTTTGCGTGCGTACCGAAGTGCTCCTCGACACCGTAAAAGTCCTGCGGGTTGTAGCCGTGAAACCCTGTGCTCGGTTTGTCTTCTTTCAGCTCGATTTGATTGAGGCGATCGTAATTGTCGTACCACGGCGTGAGCCAGATCGCGGTGACGCCAATCTCTTTCAAGTAAGGCAAGCGATCGATGATGCCCTGAAGATCCCCGCCGTGATAGTAAAACTTGTACCTGCGATCGTAGATGCCGCGCGACTGCGATGGATCGTTGTTTGACTGATCACCATCCGCGAAACGGTCGATCATGATCAGGTACATCACGTCGTTAGGTGAAAAGCCCTGAAAACGTCCAGCGCGATTCAATGCAGGTAAAACGTCGAATGTCGTGCTTGCCGAACCACGCGGAGTCGTGACTGATATCGAGCGTTCTCCCGGTTGTGCGTTTGGCGCAATTGAAACGTCGACGAAAATATAGGTGCCACGTTCGTTGATCTTCGGAGCGCCGGCTACTCGCAACCCCGCCCCGCTGATCTGCACCCTCGCACCCTGCAAATTTCTTCCGCGGATCATCACACGCACTGGATTCATCGAGCTTCTGGTCCACCAGCTCGGCGGATCGACCTTCAGAATCTCCGGACTTTGCGCAAAAACAGGACACGGATTAACACAGAAAATACAGATTATGATTTTAAAAATCGTGCTTTTCATCTGTGTCATCCGCGTCCATACAATTCCGTTAATTCTCTCAGCCGTTTAAAGATTTCAACAGTTAACATCCCGGACTCGTATCGCCACGCCCAGTTTCCCTCGGTGCTGTTTGGAAGATTCATGCGCGCTTCCGTTCCCAGTCCAAGCAGATCCTGCAAGGGAACGATCGCTGTATTGGCAACCGACGCCAGTATGGTGCGAATGAAATCCCAGTGAATCTCCTCGCCCTTCGTATTCAGGTAATCCATACAAAACTTTCGCTCGCGTTCGATCTGTTCCGCGGTGCGTGTCGAACCTTCTCCCGCAACACTCTCGAACCAGCCAACAGTCGTGTCGTTGTCGTGTGTACCTGTGTACGCCACGACATTCGGAACGTAATTGTGTGGCAGGTCGATGTTTTTCGAATTCCCTCCGAAACCGAACTGCAGAATTCGCATGCCGGGGAAACCGAATTCCTCACGTAACGCAACCACGTCAGGAGTGATAACACCCAGATCTTCAGCGATGAGAGGCAGCTCACCGAGCGCTTTGCGAATCGCGGTGAACAATTCCCTTCCCGGCGCTTCGACCCACTCACCGCGCTCGGCGGTCTTGTCACCGCCCGGTATTTCCCAACACGCCGCGAACCCGCGAAAGTGGTCCACACGCGCGACATCAACAACCGTCAACGTCGCACGCACGCGTTCGATCCACCACTTGAATGCGTCGGCCTGCATGCGTTCCCAGTTGTAAAGCGGATTGCCCCAGAGCTGTCCCGTGCTGCTGAAGTAATCGGGTGGAACACCTGCGACGACGAGCGGCTTTCCGTTCTTGTCTAACTTGAACTGCTCAGGGTTGGTCCAAACATCGGCCGAGTCATGCGCCACGAAGATCGGCAGATCTCCGACAATGCTGACCCCATGCTCGTTAGCGTAACTCTTCAACGCGAACCACTGCCGGAAGAAGAGAAACTGGTAGAACATGTGCGCTTCGACTTCTTCCCGGCTTGGTTCCGTCAGTTTCCATTCGTTCCAGGCCACGCCACCGTGAGCATCCTTCAACGCGCGGAACCGTGCGTAATCCTTGAGCCAGTGAGCTTGTTCCTGCACGAATGTTTCGAACGCGCTCCGCAGCGTGGTGTCTGTAGTCTTCCTATAACGCTCGTACGCTTTCGCGAAGTAAGTCTTCTTTGAATTTGTGGACTTCCCCAAAATCCACTTTGTGCCTTTGCGTGTCCAAAGAAGGCGGCGAGTCCAACAATCCTTCGTGCACTAATTGCTCCGGACTGATAAGCAAAGTATTCCCCGCAAAAGCCGAGTAGCACGCGTACGGTGAATCGCCGTACCCGGTTGGCCCAAGCGGCAGCACTTGCCACAGACTCTGACCAGCAGCGACGAGGAAGTCGACAAACTTGTACGCCTCTGGTCCAAGATCGCCAATGCCGTAAGGCCCCGGCAAAGACGTCGGGTGAAGCAAGATTCCGCTCGACCTGGGAAAACTCATCTAAATGCCTTTAATGCGACGGCGGTCTGCGGCGGAATGATCAGCGTTGCCTCGCCATTAACAACTCTGCTGCTGACATCGACGCCGAGCACAGCCTTCAACGTCACACCATCCTTCAATCCGAGTGACCGCGCCGGAACACTCACGTACTTGTTCGAATTCTGCCGGTTGATCGAGATAATCACAGTCTCATCACCCTGCTGTCGCGCGAAGACATAACTCTCATCGTCAAAAAAGATATCGATCAACCGCCCTGATCGAATCGATACATGCTCGCGCCGCAATTGAATCCACTGCCGGGTCCACTCAAACATCTTTTGCTCTTCCGGCTTGCGCGTCTTGAAAGCAGTGACTGGAAAATCTCGACGATTATCCGGATCCTCCTTGCCTTCCATCCCAATCTCTTCGCCGTAATAAAGCTGTGGGATTCCACGCATGCTCAGGATGAAGGCAACATGCAACATCGCGCCATTTGCAGTCGCACCTTCGAGCGAACGAAAGCGAGGCGTGTCGTGATTGTTCGCCAGCAAAGTGACTTTGGAAGCATCGGGATAGAGCGCATCGTACTTCAGAACATCACGAACCGAACGCACCGGCGCCTTGTTAGTGAAGGCTGAAAGCGACGCATCCCACAACGCGAAATCAAAAACAGAATCAAGCTTCGTATCGATGCCGTCGCGCCCTGTGTGGCCGCCAATGAAAAAAGCCGTGTGCGCGGCATCGCGCTCAAAAACTTCGCCGACCATCCACAGCTTCGGATACTGGCGATGAAGCGCGTTGGACAGATCGCGAATGAAGAATCGCGGCATGTACTGAATCGTGTCCTGGCGAATGCCGTCGATGCCGGTCATCCCAACCCACCACAGCGCGTTCTGTATTTCGTATCGCGCCACTTCCGGTTCTTCCTGGTTCATGTCAGGAAGATCGTCGCTGAACCACCCGTCGAGCACGTTGCGAAACTCGAGTTCATTGGAGTGCGGCGAAAGCAGGACGCTGTTTTGAAACTTGTTGCGCTGGTGGTTTGCAAGTGTGCCGTGAAACCAGTTGCTGAGTGGCGGATCGCTGACCCACGGATGTTGCGAACCCACGTGATTCGCGACCTGGTCCTGAATGATCTTAATGCCGAGCGCGTGCGCTTTCTGGACCAACTCCTTTAGCGTCGCCATATTGCCGAACCGATCTTCGACCGCGTAGTAATCGATCGCGTGATAGCCGTGGTAGTAGGTGTTCGGACACCATGCTTTATCGCAGCGATTGAGACCGTTCCAGTTGTCGTACCAGGGAGTTAACCAGATGGCGGTGATGCCGAGATCTTTGAGGTATTGAAGATTGTTGATTACTCCGCGCAGGTCGCCGCCATGAAAGCCGCGCGGATTGTTGCGATCGTTTGCGTCACGAGGCGAGTTCGCAGGCGTGTTGTTCGAGGGATCGCCGTCGACGAAACGATCGGTCATGATCAAATAGATGATGTCGTCATTGGTGATCCCACCGAAGTTTGTACTCGCGTCGAGCGGAGGTTCGACGTTGAAGTGGATCATGGTGGACCCTGTTGGCGTCCTGACGATCAGCGGATACTTGCCTGGACGGATTAAAGGGCTGATCCTGACATCAACGAAAAGATAGGTTCCCTTCTCGTTAACTGAGACGTTCGAAACGAGCAGTTCTTGAAGATTTAAAGAAGTTACGCGCGCGCCCTGGAGGTTCGTACCGCGAACTAAGAGCCTGACAGGATTGATCGTGTGTGTGGCCCACCATGAAGGTGGATCAACTTTTGTGATCGTTTGAGCTGAGACGAAAACGAACCACAGTAGAATCAACAGAACCGAGCGCGGTAGCGCCGGGTAAATGTACGAATTACGATTGATGGTGGCGTGGATTGACCCGGCGCTACCGCGCTCGGTTCTGTTTGGCTTCATGCGCTAGTTTCCAGGTGTGCGAGGTTTCGCACTATCGCCGGCCGCCGCAGTTGGCAGAGGCGGCAATGTCTCGCCATCCTTCATGCCCGAAAGCGGTGTCGCAACGTGACGGTTCACTTCGTCCAACTTCTTAAACTCCGCCAACTCTCGATCTGCTTCTTCTTTCCTCTTGAGTCGCGAGTAAGCAAGAAATAGCTGGTAATGCACCCCTGGATCTTTCGCGTTGAGCTCGACCCCACGCGTCAGTAGCGGCAACGCTTCTTCATATCTCCTCAACTTCACAAGCAAACGGCCCAGATCGTGATATGCGGGATAACTCTTCGGATCGAGTTGAATTGCGCGCCGCAGCAAGCGCTCCGCCTCGACGTTTTCACCGCGCTGGCTCGCGATGTAACCGAGGTTCGAAAGTACGTCCGGATTATCTGGTTGCAGCCTGAGCGCGTGCTTGAAATTCTCGACTGCGTGATCGTACTGACCCTCAGCACGTCCCGTGTAACCGAGCAAAAAATAAAGGTTGGCGTTGTCAGGATAAACTTGCAGTGCTTTCGTAAAGACTTCGCGCGCGCGCTCGTAACGCTGCCCACGAACGTTAGCAACTCCGAGACGCAGGTGATAAATCAGTTGACCCTGCGACTGCTCGAGTGCTTTCTCATAAAACGGAAGTGACTTCTCGGCGAGTTGGTTTTTCAACAGCTCCTCGCCGATCATAAAGTTGACTTCAGCAAACAGTGGCCGGAAGTCGAGCGCTTTGGCCCAGTAAGTCAAAGCCGACTTCGTATCGCGTTGCGCTGATGAAATGAGACCGAGACGGTAATAAGGATCAGCCTCACCCGGCTTCAATGCCGATGCAGACGACATTGCCTGTCGTGCTTCATCGAGACGGTCGAGGTTGTAGAGTGCTAAACCGAGGTTGTATAGAACTTCATAAGTCTGCGGGCGCAACTCGTTTGTGCGCTGAAACAATCGCGCGGCTTCCGCATACTCCTGCGACTCTGCCAACTTCAGTCCGAGAGTAAAAAGCGCCGGAGCGCCCGCGGTCTTCTCCAACAACGGGACGGCACGTTTGTAATCTCCACGGTCAGCGTACAAAGCTCCGAGGTTAAAGATCGCGCGTTCGTGCTTTGGATCGAGACGCAGCACTTCTTCAAACTTCGCAATCGCTTCAGCCGTACGATTGGTGCGTGCCAATAGCACGCCGAGATTCGACAAAGCGCTTACCAGCTTCGGTTGCAAACGCAACGCTGCTTCATACTGCTTCTCAGCTTCCCCCGCGCGCCCTCGTTGATCGAGAATCACACCCAGCAAGCTGTGCGCTTCTGCATTGCGCGGATGAGAGCCAATGATTTTCCGTGTCGCTGCCTCAGCTTCTTCAAGACGGCCGGCCTGCACGAGGGCGCCCGCCTCACTCAACGCCGCGTCAACACCACGTTGAGGCATCGCCGCAAACGTTGCGAGCGACAACGAGAAAAACAAAGCTAAGCAATGGAATAAACGCACTGCGTGATTGTACCCAGAAGCACAAAAGGCACAAACGATTCAGTAAATGCGTTTGTGCTTTCTGTGCCTTGTTGTTAGCTAACTTTAGAAGATGAGTTTGAGGGAGAACTCCATCTGCCGGCGCCGCTGCTCATTAATGTCGCGGCCACGATCACCCGAGTTGTTAAGGTCTCCATTCGGCGCTGAACGATTCACGCGGTTCAGCACGTTATACGCTGAGAACCGGAACTGAATCTTGAACGCTTCGCTGATCGCGGTGATCGGAAAATTCTTGAAGAATGAAGCGTCCCAGTAAAACTGCGGCCGCCCATGGAAGACATTTCGGCCCAGACTTCCAATGTGCGGGCTATTCGGATCGTTCGCGAAGACGCGCGCGGTCGCGCACCTGAATGCGAAAGGATTGAGCTCGAGTCCCTGCGCTTCCTGCTCCGCGGTCGGAGTCGGATCCCCGATGAGATCCACGCGACCACCATTGCACGTGATGTCGAAAACCGGACCAGTCTGCCATTGCACGAGGTTATTGAATTGCCAGTTACCCAATGCAAGGTCGACGCCCTTCGGCATATCGTTGCCCCAACGTCTTGTCCTACCAAACGGCAGATCCCAAACGTTAGCGAACGTGAAACGGTGTCTCACGTCAGTATCGGAATTGGCGCGCTCGAGCTCCGGCCGCGTAGGATCATCAGGACCACAATCGCGCGCACTGGCGCCATTCTTACAAATTCCGCCGGGCGAATCATCGATCGCGTGTGACCATGTATACGACGTTAGAATCGATAATCCTTTGTTGAGTCTCTTCTCGAGCTTGCTTTGCAACGCGTTGTAATTCGAACTGCCCGTATAACGCGTCGCTATGACTTGACCGAATGGAACTTCACGCGATCCCGGTCCGCCCTCGTCGTTGTTTGTGCCGATATTTTGAAGGGTGAGAAGATTTCTGCCCCTCGAACCGACGTAAGCGACTTCGCCTAACCAACCCTGTCGAAACTCCCACTGTCCCGTTAAGTTGTACTGTTGATACATCTCATCGGTTCGATTCGGATCGTTGAAGAGGATGAGTCCGCCGGTGGTTGGCGCCGGAACAGTAGTTCCGGGCGCAGCAACAGTAAACGCGGCCGTCGGAATGCCGTTATCAAACGGATTGCGAGCGCGGAACACAGCCGGGCAATTGTTCGGGCTCGTAATCGGGGTGCACGCGAAGCTCGCAGCACCGGTACCCGGGTTCGCGGTAAGCGGTTGTGCGGCACTGACGTCGGTGGCGTAAAGAATTCCGTAACCGCCGCGCAGCACAAGTGTCTTGTCGTCTTTGAAACCGCTGTATGCAAAACCGAAACGTGGTCCAAAATTGTTTTTGTCCGTGTGAGCGAGATCTCGCCCGCCGGGCGCGTTCTCACCCGCCATCTGAATGGTTCCGGTTGCGGGATCGAAATTGCCTTGTCGATCAAATCGTTCTGTCGGCGCCGTGAATACGTCGTAGCGCAGACCGAGATTCAGCGTCAGATTGGGATTGACTTTCCAATCGTCCTGGACGAAGAACGCCATCTCTTTACTTGATTGGAAGTATGGACCACCTGGATCGCCTCGACCGACAAAGCCCGGTTGGTAACCGAGCAGGAAGTTCGCGAGCGAGGAGCCGGTGTCGTTTGGTCCAATACCGTTGTAATTACCCGAAACGAACCCGCTGCCGGTCGTGCCGTACTGGTAATTGCCCTTCGTGCCGTTGTTGCGGCCACCGTCGTAGTTACTGTTTTGGCGAACACGGTAATCGCCGCCGAATTTGAATGTCGAATTGCCCTTCACGACCGTAACAGCATCCGCGACGTGGAAGTTGTTTGAGAGAAAATAAAATGGACCACCATCCCCGGTGAATTCAGTCGCGCGGTCAGTACCGGTTAGCTCGTCGACGATTCCCACCAGCACGATACCGCTGCTGTTTGGACCAAGATTGATGTTCGGGGCGCCCAGGTTTGCTGAAACATTTTCACTGAAGCCGCCGGTACCGTTAACACCGGTGTTGAAGATTCCGATCTGCACTCTCGTTACACCAAAGCGCGCGTCGTTAACGACTGATGGAGAAAAGATGTGCGTGTTGCCGAGCGTAAAGCCTTTCGAGTCGCCAAATTCGTCGCCGGCCGATGGACCAGCGGGGAGATCGTTGCCGTTTGGCGAGCTACCGAGCGGGAAGAAGTTGTCGCGGGAACGCGCGGTGTCGGATTTACTGTAGCGACCGAAGATCGTGTTTGACTGAGTGATGCGATGATCGATGCGGATGTCGTAGCTATCGACGTTCGCGCCTTCAGTGCGATTGGTGACAAAATTTCGCCCCGGGCCCGGAAGGTTGGGAAATGGAAACGCGTTTATGTAGTTGAGAGCAAATTGCGAGAATGGACCACAGCTCGGGCAGTTTCGCAGATCGTTTCCGGGAATCGGTGTTCCGTTGGGAGCGAAGATCGTTCCGATTGGCGCGGTCACCGTTCCGCCGCCGGCAAGCTGGTAAACGCGACTCGTGCCGGGACGAAGCAACTCGCCGAAATCACCGACGCGCATCCTGGCAGTGGGAACGGGAACTGACTGCGGATCACCAGTGCCGCCAAAAATCGGCGTGCTGTTTCGTTGGCCGTTCAGCGAGAAGAAGAAGAACGAACGATCGCGGCCGTTATACCAAACTGGTCCACCTTCACCGGGTCGCGGAAGGAAGATTGGACCACCAACAGTGGCGTAATAGTTATGGGTTACGTAGTTTGGCACTGGTGGTGAATTTGGATCGTCAAACCTGCTTGCGGCCGCACTCAAAAATCGGCCCTGATAAATCTCGCCGAGTGTGCCATGCACATCATTGCCGCCCGACTTGAATGTGGCGGAGATCACACCACCGCCTGCACGTCCTGACTCCGCTGACGGCACGCTCGACTCGATCTTGAATTCAGCGATCGCATCGGGCTGCGGGTAAATCGCGATCTGTCCAAACTGAGATTCGTTGTTGTCGACGCCGTCGAGAGTGAAATTGTTATTGGTGGCGCGCGCGCCGTTAATGACGAGGACTGAACCGCCTGACTCGCGGAAACGAGTTGATTCGGTGTTGTTCTGTCCGCCACCGCCGGCAACGAAGTTACCGCCGCCGCCGAGAAGGCCGAGGTTTGGTCGGATGACGCCCGGCGACAAAGCGGCGAGCAACGTAAAGTTTCTTTGCTGAATTGGGAGATCGGTTACTTGCCTGCCAGTGATCAGGTCGCCTCGGACGCTTGTCTCACTCTCTACAAGCGGTGCTGATTCGGCGGTGATCGTCACTGACGCACTACCGGCAGCGACGCTTGCGAACTTCACGTCGAGCGGCAGACGCGAGTTAGTCTCGACTTGCACTGCTTCGACATTTACAGACTGAAAACCGGGCGCTTCGACACTGACGTTATAGGCGCCAGGTTCGAGGTTTGTGATCGTGAATGTGCCTTCATCGTTGGTTTCAGCGTTGCGGACTTCGCCAGTCTTCACGCTCGTGACTTTGACCTGGGCATTTGCGACGAGTGCGTCCTGGGGATCTTTGACTGTCCCGACGATGGTGCCTTTGTTGTTTTGGGCGAAGGCGGACGTGGAAATCAGGAGTCCGAGCAGGAGAAGTTGAGCGGCGGAGAGTAACTTTCTCATCTTTGAGTCCTCAATTACTGAATTAAGCGGATAACGGGCGCGGAGCTGTTGCGCTCTGAAGGAAACTTTGTTTGTTGTCTCAGCGAACTAAGTTTTTAAACTAGATTTATAGTGCTGTCAACGATTTTTTTGGGTTGGATAGCTTTTTGCGTGGGGTTATCAGCGCCTTGCTTGGGGTTAACAGCGCCGAAGGCGCGAAATATGACAGCCAGGGGCAAGCGCTGAGCGGAGCGAAGCGCGTCGCCCCTGGTAGCCGGAGTAATTTGAGAGAGCACTGAAAGTGCGAAATACAATTGATCGTTATTCCGCTCTTTCAGAGCTTCATGGATATTCTTCTTTCGTTCCCAGGGGCGACGCGTCTCGCTACGCTCGGCGCTTACCCCTGGCTGTCATATTGCGCGCCTTCGGCGCTTGGATCTATTTCCCACCTTCGGCGCTCGGATTACGCTATGCGGCGAAGGCAGCGGCGAATTTACTGGCGAGGACGAGGCTAAGGGCACCGCGAAGGGTGGGCTTTTCGCCCAGGGTTGAGGGAAGGATTCGCGCCGAAGGCAGGCCCCGGCGGACGCTTTTTCCAATTGTTTCCGTCAATGCGCTCTCGATCAAATCCCAGGCTCGTGCGATCTCGCCCCCAACGACCACCGCCTCCGGGCTGAACCCGATAATCAGGTTTGAGATTCCTACACCGAGGTTGCGAGCAGTTTCGACGAGGGCTTCCTTCGCATTTCCCTCACCCGCAAGCGCGCGATCGACGAGTTCGATGAACGTGATCGCCGTCGAACTGCCGGACAACTTCAAGTAGCGCGCGACCGCGGCGCGCTCGGATGAAAACGCTTCCCAGCAATCGTCACTGCCACACGAACACGGCACCGGCGCTCCACGTCCGATCACCATATGTCCAAACTCACCCGCCGCGCCACACTGACCGCGATAAACCTGCCCGTCAAAAATGATCCCCGTGCCCACACCTTCCGCGACCAGCACGAGTATGAAATCTCTCGCGTTGTTAACCTCCGGCCTGCCAAACCAGAGTTCGGCAAGTGCAACGGCATTCGCGTCGTTGTCGATCACGACCGGCAATCCAACTGCTTTCGAGATCATTTCCGAGATCGGGACATCGCGCCAGAGGAAGTAAGGAATGTAAAGCGCATTTCCAGTTGATGGATCAACCAGGCCGGGTAGACTCACGCCTACACCTTCAATCGAGCCTTTGTAACGAGCAGTGAAATCGCGAAGTACGGTGATGACCTGGTTCAGTGTGTGATCCGAGTCGGTGGGAAACTCTTCCTGATCGATCACACGACCCGCGAGATCGCTTGATGCGATCGTAGTACATGTTGGCGTCAACGAAACGCCAAGCGCGATTGGACCAACAGCACGCAGCTTCAGCATCGTCGGACGGCGCCCGCCAGTCGACTCACCTTCTCCGACTTCTTCGATCAAGCCTTCGGTCTTCAACGCCTCGACGATCGCGGAGATAGTCGATCGTTGTAGCGCCGTTTCGCGTGCGATCTCAGCGCGCGAGATCGGTTCGCGCTCGCGGACGTAGTTCAACACGATCTGGCGATTGATGTCGCGGATCGTATTGAGCCGTGCGGCCTGAGCCTTTCTGAGATCGAGTCGTCGCATGATTAGGAAAAGTATTCGAGTCGCATGTAGCGACGAAATGTTTCTCACGCAAAGGCGCAAAGGCGGCAAAGAAAACCCTTTGGAAACGCGTAGCGCTTTGCCCCTTTGCGCCTTTGCGTGGGAAAATCTTTCGGCATCACGAGCTCAAGCTTTAGCTTGTTTTTACGGAAACAGCAACCTAAAGGTTGAACTCCGAACGGGGACTACTTCTTCTGGCCCTGAGTGATCGTCATAACTTTGTCGACGGCAGAGACGGGAACGACTTCGCTACTCCCGTCGGGCCATCTGATTTCGAGTTTGTCGACTTTCGTCGCTCCACCTAACCCAAAGTGCAAGGTCATATCATTCTGTGAACAATACACCGCACCACTAAAAACTTCTCTCCGCTGACGTACTTTCCCCACCGTCACATAAACAACACTTCCAATCGCATCACGCGGATTCTTCTTCGCAACGTCGCCAACCAAACGCAAACCCAACCAGTGCCCGGTTGAAGCAGCAACGTTTCGCAGCATGACCGGTTTCGCATCGAGATTGTTAATCACGAGATCGGGTCTACCATCACCATCGAGATCTCCGACAGCGAGTCCGCGTCCGGGCCACGCCTTCGCCAGCGCATTGCCCGGTGGCGCGCCTACACGTTCAAACTTCCCCTCGAGATTGCGAAAAAGCAGTGCCTGCTGTGCGTAACTCGTCCCCCACTGATGCGAATCAACGACAGGATAAACATGCCCGTTCACTACAAACAGGTCCAGCCACCCGTCGTTGTCAAAATCGAGAAAGCTCGTGCCCCAGCCAAGAAACGGAATCGATACTTCACCAAGCCCCGCTTGAAACGTCACGTCAGTGAAATTGTTATCACCGTCGTTGTGGTAAAGCGTGTTCGAATCGTCGGAGAAGTTGGTGACGTGAAAATCAACACGGCCATCGTTATCGTAATCACCAACAGCGAGGCCCATGCCCGCCTGTTCGCGCCCATTCTCATTGACTGCCGTACCTGACGCATAACCGAGCTCTTCAAATGTGCCGTCGCCTTTGTTTATGTAAAGCTGATTCGGCGTCGAATCGTTCACAACAAAGAGATCGAGAAACTTGTCATCGTTAACGTGAACGAAGACGGAAGCGAAACCATAATACTTCTCGGTGTCGTTCACTCCTGATTTGACGCTTACGTCTTCAAACGTTCCGTCAGGCTTCTGATGATAGAGCGCGTCGCCGTCTCCCGGCAGTCCACGTGGACCACACATCACAGGCACACCACGAAACTGGCACCCGGCGCTACCGGCTCTCCCTGCTTCACTCGGACTCGGAGGCAGATTAGCGAAATCGATCTGAACGTATCCGGGAACGAAGAGATCGAGCCGGCCATCTCCGTCGTAGTCGCCCCAGCTCGCGCCCGTGCTCCAACCTTTGCGAGCGACGCCGACTTTCTCAGCAACATCGGTGAAAGTGCCGTCGCCGTTGTTCCGGTAAAGACGCGACACCCCGAAGTTGCCGATGAACATATCCGGGCGGCCATCGTTGTTGTAATCGCCAACGGCAACACTGAAACCCCAACGCTCATTAGCGACGCCGGCTTTGTCCGTAACTTCTTCAAACTTCCAATTGCCGAGATTTCGATAGAGCGCGGCGCGCGGAGACTTTTCTTTCCCGCGCATGGCTGCGCTTGTCGATCCGTTCACGAGATAGACATCAGCGCGGCCGTCTGAGTCGTAATCAAAGATCGCGACACCACCTGAAGGAGTGTCAAAGATGTAATCCTTCGCCGCTTCCCCGGAGCGATGCCGAAAATTCGCGAGCGGCGTCTTGTCGGTCACGTCTTCGAAGACTACGGGCGCGCGCGGATCGGTGATGTCAATTGTTCGGCGCGAAGTGTACTTCACGGCCGGACCGGTTCTGACGCCACCCACCGGTTCCTGAGACTCAGGGTTCTTTGGCGCTGTTTGCGCAAGCAGGGCAAACGGAACGAGGAACGAAAAGCAAACGAGCGATACGAGCTTGCTGTTACTTCGCGGCGATAACCACATAGTTCCTGCCGTTATACAACCGCACGCCACCTGGATCTGCTGACATCATCAACGGACGTGGCCGTCGCATTGACTTGTCGTTTTCTATCGCGACGGAGAGAAGATCTTTTCCGGCAAGGTCCATGACAGTCATCTTGCCTTCAGTGGCAAAACCGAATCCATAAGCACCCGCCGGCAAAGATTCTCCGTTCAGAGTGATCGCAGAATCAGTGATCAGGAAACCGACGTACTTCTCACGAACATCAGCTGAGTAACCAGACGTGTCAACGAGCCCCGCAATTACAAAACGATCTTTCCCGAAACGTACGGCAGCGGAGTTGCGCATTTGCGTTGGCGCGCTCAGGCCTTGAAAGTAAAAGCCTGACGGAACAACTCGTGTTAGCTCGGCGCCTGTGAGTACCTTCGTGCTTTCTTGCGCTGCCGCGAATCCGGCGATTGCGAGCAGCGCAAGCGCGACGGAGAGATGTTTTAACCAGTGTTTCATGATTGACCTCGCGCCAAACAATACTCTCGGAAACGCGCGCGAGGCAATAGGTCCTCTCTAAACCATAAGTCCTATGGACGAATCGAACCCGTTAATTTCGTCGAAGAGTAATCGCCACGAGCTCAGATTTCTCCGCCTTGTTCTTTCTCAGAATCTCGCGCCCGCTGTCAGCGGTGAGCCAGATCTGCGCGAGAGAATATCGATCTTCATGCTTGTTGAAAACCAACCTTTCCACCGCATCAGGATCCGTAGAGCTGAGTGTGACTGGCGCATTCAGGATTGCCGCTGACTTGTCTTCAACGTTTTGAATCGCCACGAGATTACCCGACATCCTCTTGATCGTGTAGACACCCGCTTTCAGAGTTTCCTTTCCCGCCGAGAACTCGAAAGGAATGTTAACTTCAACCCTGCTCGCTGTTTGCGCGTGAACGCTTGCCCCCGCAAAGCCCAGGAAAACACCTAAAATCGCTATCACTCGATAAATTTGATTTCGCATACCAATCTCCTTCATCTCACTAACGCGACAGTTTCGGGAAAAGGGGCTCAAGCGAGACGCGGGGACGCGGGGACGGGTGACGGGGAGACAGGGGGACGGGGTGAGTGGGAGACGGGTAACAATCTCCGCGTCTCCCCGTCTCCCACTCGCCCCGTCTCCCGTCTTGTGGCATCCTCTTTCGCATGTCGTCAGAGCCGAACATTACCGAGCTGCTCGGGGGCTACGGTCGCGGCGACAAAGAGGCGATCGACCAGTTGATGCCGATCGTTTACGACGAACTGCGCCGCCAGGCTGCGCGCTACCTGCGACGCGAACAACCCGGTCACACGCTGCAAACGACCGCGTTGATTCATGAGGCTTACGTTCGCCTGGTGGACCAGCGAAACGTCCAGTGGCAAAATCGCGCACACTTCTTCGGCATCGCGGCGCAACTAATGCGACGCATACTCGTAGATCACGCGCGCACGAAAAAACGCGCGAAACGTGGCGGCTCCGGTGTTAGAGTTTCACTCAACGAGGCAACCGTCGCTGTAAAAGGACTTGACCTCGACGTTGTTGCACTCGACGAAGCTCTTGACCGTTTAGCTAAGATCGACGAGCAACAAAGTCGCGTTGTTGAACTTCGATACTTTAGTGGTCTAACTGTCGAGGAGACAGCGGAAGTAATGGGTATTTCAGCAGCTACCGTGAAACGCGATTGGAGCATGGCCAAAGCATGGCTGCATCGCGAACTTAGCGGCGATATTGCTAAATGAGCGACTCCGATCCACAACGCTGGCATCGCGTGAAGGACATATTCCAGGGCGCTCTCGAACGGAAAGGCGCCGAGCGCGAAGCTTTTCTCGATCGGGAGTGTGACGAGTCGTCGTTGCGCGGTGAAGTTGAATCACTGCTGCGTTCGTACGAAGTCGCAGGCAGCTTCATGGAATCACCGGCAGTGGCCCAGGCGGCAGACTCACTCGCCGCCGATCAAAAACTCGCCGCGGGACAACGCGTTAAGCATTACCAGATCATTAACCTTCTCGGCGAAGGCGGCATGGGTGAAGTTTATCTCGCCAGTGACACGATCCTCGGCCGCCAGGTCGCGCTAAAAGTTCTTCCCGCGTTCGTGAGGAACGATGCAGACCGCTTACGTCGTTTCACTCAGGAAGCACGCGCTGCATCGCGTTTGAGTCATCCGAATGTCTGCGTGGTCCATGAAATCGGTGAGACTGATGACGGGCGGCCGTTCATCGCGATGGAGTACGTCGAAGGTGTAACGCTGCGACATCATTTGAAGAACCAGGCACTGAAACTCGGCGACGTGCTAGACATCGCGATCCAAATTGCTGATGCGCTGACAGCCGCACACGAAAACGGCATCGTCCATCGGGATATCAAACCGGAAAATGTGATGATCCGGCCCGAAGGTTACGTGAAGATCCTTGACTTCGGGCTCGCAAAGCTGACCGAGCGTCACAAGGGCGCGTTGCAAACGACGATGTCGACGTTGTTGTTCCACTCCTCACCTGGAACGGTGATCGGCACTGCTGCTTACATGTCTCCCGAACAAGCTCGCGGTGTTCCGGTTGATGAGCGAACAGACATCTGGGGACTGGGAGTCGTGCTGTACGAGATGGCTTCCGGTAACCCGCCTTTCACGGGTGAAACCCCGACGGATGTGGTGGTGTCGATCGTGGAACGAGACCAGCCGCCGATTTCTCGACACGTCGAGGGCACCCCTGCGGAGTTGGAAAGAATCGTTAAGAAAGCGCTGCGTAAAGACCGAAGCGAGCGCTACCAGATCGTCAAGGAAGTCGCGATCGATCTGCGCAGTCTGCGGCGAGAACTTGAAATCAATTCGCTGCTGGAGCGTTCAATGTCGCCGGCAACTTCAATCGAAGGCATTCGTGCTCCGACGGGCCGCGAAAAGATTGTCGACACAAATGAACTGAGAGCGGCGCGAACGATCATTCAGGAACCACCCCGTAAGATCAGCCGTGCGTGGTTCGCGATTGCCGCGGCGCTCATCGTTGCAGTCGTCGGGTTTGGCATTTACAAGTTGCGACCACGCAGCGCGACCCCCGCCCGTGTTCCTTTCGAACGGCTCGACGTAACAAAGTTGACCACTACGGGAAATGCGGTCCTGGCTGCCATGTCACCTGACGGCAAGTATGTCGCGTATGTGATTAATGAAGGCGGCAAGTCGAGTTTGTGGCTGCGACAGGTGGCGATCAATACCAATGCGCAGTTGATCGCGCCAAGAGCCGGCCGTTACCTCGGCATCGCATTCTGGCCCGATGGTAATTTTATTTACTTCGGATATGCGGGATCGGATCGCAATGATGCCGGGCAAATTTACAGGATTCCGGTACTCGGAATTGGCGCGGTTCCGATCAGGATTGAATCAACGGATGGACTACCCGCGCTGTCACACGACAAGAAACGAGTGGCGTTCATTCGTTTCGATCGCGACGCCTTCAAGCATTATCTGGTGGTTGCCAACGCCGATGGCAGCGGCGAGCAGGTTGTCGCCTCGCGCTTATTGCCGGAGACCCTGGCCCTGGATGGCTTAACAAAACCGCTGTGGTCGCCGGACGACAAGTCGCTTCTCGTGCCCATGGCGAGTTCGGATGCAAGCAGTAATAACGGTGTGTCTGCAAGCTTCTCCATTTCGATCGTCGAAAAGGATCTCGTGAGTGGCGCCGAGAAAAACATTCCGCTCACCCCGCAAAAATTTGATGAAATCGGCCGTTTGAATATTCTTCCCGATGGCGGCGGTCTGCTCATGCTCGGTAAGGCTTACGGCGCCTCCTTCATTCACGTCTGGCAACTCTCGCGCGACGGATCGATGCGGAGTGTTACAAACGATCTTAGTGACTATAAAGAGTTGAGTTTGAGTGCGGACGGCAGCTCTTTCGTTACTGTGCAAACGCAGACTCTCGCAAAGATCTGGACGTTGCGGAAAGGCGACTCGAGACCAACGGCGATCACCCCCGGCGCGAGCAGGTTTTTTGATCTTTACGCAACTCCGGACGACAAAATCGTCTACGCCTCAGATGCGACCGGCGTCGCAGACATCTTCGAGATTCCGGCCAGTGGCGGTGGAACGACGCAAATAACTTCGGAAGGCCGAAGAAATTATGCGCCGGTTGTTTCGCCGGACAATCGTTATCTTGCCTTTCATTCGAACCGCGCGGGTGTGTTTCAGATCTGGAGAACTGAGCGCGACGGTACAAGCCCGAAGCAGTTGACTTTTGCCAGTACAGAAAGTACGTGGCCCAGCTTTTCGCCGGACGGCAAATGGATCGTTTACCAGCATTACGAGCCGGGAACACCATTCACTCTATGGCGCATTCCGGTCGATGGTGGAACGCCGGAAAAGATCACTGGCGGCGTCGCAATTCGCGCAACGATTTCACCTGATGGAAAGTTGATCGCGTTCTGGTACAACGATCAGCAGGGAAACTCGACCTGGAAACTCAAGGTGATCCAATTTGAGGGTGGTGCGACTTTTAATGTGTTCGACGTCGCAGGGACAGCGCAAGTCAATTGGGATTCGCCATTGCACTGGAGCCCTGATGGGAGATATCTCACATACGTGGACCATCGCGACGGTTTCGATAATATCTGGGGTCAACCGATCGAGGGTGGCGCGCCGAAGCAGTTAACGAATTTTGAAGACAGTTTGATCCTTGCGTTCGATTGGATGAAGGATGGCAGCCTCGTTGCATCGCGCGGCGTGATCATGAGCGATGTCGTACTGATCAGCGATGCGACGAAATGAGCCACGAAAAGGCATAAAAGATGGCGGATAAAAAGCGTGTTGGTGTGTTAACCGGTGGCGGAGATGCGCCTGGCCTGAACCCTGCGATTAAGGGTTTGGTTTATCGAGGCTCGGAGCTCGGACTCGAAATCATCGGCCTGTTTGATGGGTGGAGGAGCTTGATTAATCCGGCTCCTGAAGTGTTGCCACTCGATCGAGAGACTGTGCGTCGCTGGGATCGCGATGGTGGAACAAACCTCGGATCGTCGCGGACAAATCCTTTCAAACAAGTAGACGCGGAAGGTGTATCGCAGGATCGATCGGGCGAAGTGGTCGAGAACATCGAGCGACTCGAGCTCGATTCTCTCGTCGTCTGCGGTGGTGAAGACACACTCGGCGTCGCAGCCACTCTCGCGCAGGCGGGCGTGAAAATAGTCGGCGTTCCTAAAACTATCGACAAGGATCTCGCAGGTACTGACTACACGCTCGGCTTTGATACCGCACTCAGAAATATCACCGAGGTGATCGAACGCTCTCGTACGCCGGCTGGATCGCACGGTTGGGTGCAGATCGTCGAAGTGATGGGACGACACGCGGGACATCTTGCGCTGTGGTCAGGGGTTGCTGGCCAGGCGCATTTGATTCTGATCCCGGAACACCCGTTTCGATACGAAAGAGTTTTCCACTTGCTGAGTGCGCGGCTTGGCGAGTCGGATCTGAGCCGGGGGGTATCGCAAAGACCCCGTTACTCCGTGATTGTGGTCGCTGAAGGAGCACGCGCTGAAGATGGTGAAATGGTCACGATCGACGATCGTCACGACGCGTTCGGACATGTGCGACTCGGCGGTCTTGGCGAGGTGCTGGCGAGACGAATCGCAGCCGAGACGCATTATGAATCGCGTGCAGTGGTGCTGGGACATCCGCAACGCGGTGGTCCACCGAGTGCGATCGACCGCGTCATGGGAATGATGTTTGGCGCACGCGCGGCGGAGGCGGTTGCTGAAGGTAACTTTGGGACGATGGTTTCGGCGAGAGGTGTGGCGCCGGCGTGTGAACTCTCGCTCGTCGACATCGCCACGGTGCAAGGAAAGATCAATCTCGTGGATGTCGATAAGTATTACGACACCGAGCGCTATCACTTGAAAGGTATCGGAATGTAAGCCACAGATGAAACGGATAAAGACGGATTTGATAACAAATCAGTCATCATCTGTGTTATCTGTGGCTAATTATTCCTTCGCCGCGAACGGGTCTTCCTGGACAAGTCGCTGATGAACGCCGGATACCAGATCAGGTATCGTCAAATCCTCACTCGACTTCGGCACGATCTGTGGATCGGGAGCAATCACCGGACGGATCATCTTTTGTTGTAACTGCTCGCGCGCGTCCATCATCCATCCAAAGCCTCTGAAGATGTAAGTCAACAGCGTTCGATCAACTTCTTCAATTCCCAACGCTTCCTGCACGCACCACGCACCGAAGTCTGTATTTGCGGTCAACCGGAGTGGCGGACTGTCTTCCTTCCCCGGCTTCAACACGCCATTGACGAACGCGGTGAGATAGATGAGCCGCGCAATCGCGAGTCGCTCATGCTGGCGCGGCGTCATTTTCAACTGCCCGGCATCGATCGCTCTGAAACACGGGATCGATATAGATCGCCGGTCGCGGATCCTGTTGCACCTGGTTGCCGCGGCCAGCGGCTGAGATCTCAGGATGCCCGAACGTCGGCAGTCCACCAGTCAACATCTTCTCGCGAACTCGCTCCGCACGTTGTTCAGAATTCAAAGGCTCGAGTTCCATAACGAAATCGGACATGTCGTGAATCGCGCCGAAATGCCTTGCGCCGTCAAGCGCCATGTGCGACGCGATTAAAAAATCTTCCACTGCGAACGTGTGCAGAGTGGCCATGTATCGCGCGACCATGTTCGAGCCCGCCGAACCGTGATGGATCTGAATGGTCCCCATTCGCTCGAGGATCAAACGCTCGTGTTCGTTCGCGTGATGACCGAGGATGAGACTGTAAGAAACCTGAAAAGCGTTGCTGCCGCGGCCGACTTCCTCCTCGATACATTGTCTCGTCGAGTTAATGAGTTCCGTCTCGCTCAAATCTCGATTGTGCATGAGGAGATAATTCATGTACGCGGAGACACCGCCGACAGCGACATTCTCCATGTGACGCGTAATCATCTCGACAAGCAACGATTCCGCATCGCGCTCGTCGTGCATTCCGCGATCCTGTCCCTCGAGAGGACCACGCTTCGCTTTGCCGAGGATCAGGAAGTGGTGCATCGCGACTTCGGGACCAAGCCCGGGATACTTTTTGACAAACGCCGCCACATCTTCAATCAGTCCTGGCTCACGCAGACGTTCGAAAAACTTTTGATCGATGAAGTCTGCGAGCGGTTTGCTCGCGCCAGTTTGACCAAAGAGGCCGCAGAAGATTACGTCGTGCGGGCTAAGCTTGCCGTTTACGATATCCGACTCAGCTACTGCGCCGCGGATCGTGAATGATCGGATGTCGAGGGTGATTGTCGTTCCGTTGCAATCGACGGGCGTGTGATGCAACACCGGGTTCGCGATAATTCCGGTGGATGCCGGCATGGTGGAGAAAAATCCGAGAGTTGTGGCAATCGGTTTTTCGCCCAATTCCTCCGCCTTCGCGATCGCCTGTTTCACCGGATTGTATTCAGGCGCGGGCGGCACCACCGAGAAAATCTTGTCAGTTGAGTCTTCTTCCTTCATCGCACGATCCTTTTTTTGGTCTAAGCATAGCTAATTCTTGCTCGGAGACCAACTACAGAGGAATTTGTTTACTAATCGCGTCAAGCAAAGTATATTTACGCCGCTCTAAATTCTTCGGCTAATTTCTCACGGTGCGCTCGCGCGCTTAAATCACCTGACTGAAAAAAGACTCTTACAATGGCACACGCCTCACTCATCGCAACTCTTTGGGACCCTCCGTCGCCGGAGGGGACAGAATTAACTGCCCTGCCGGATACAGTTGACTGGCTCGAAGTGCGCGCGGATCGGGTCGGTGACATCGATCCCGATTGGCTGCGTAGTCGCTTCGGCGGACGATTGCTGTATTCATTCCGAACTGAAGATGGACACGAGCGCACGCATCGTTTGAAGACCGCAGCGCAGTTCTACGATCGCGTCGAACTTCAGGCCGAAACTGATCTCCGCGAGGAACTATTGCAACACGTAGATCCGCAGAAACGCGTGATCTCGTGGTACGGCAATGTTCAGGAACTACCGTACCTGGAACATCGGTTTGAGCAGATATCGTCAGTGCCGGCGGCAGTTTACAAGATCGTTACAAACGCGGATTCCATCGCTGAAGAACTTCTGCCGCTCGCTTTGCTGAACTCGTTGAAGCGTGACGACACTATCGCTTTTTCAATCGGGCCGCTCGGGTTCTGGAATCGTCTTGTTGCACTGCAACTCGGATCACCGGCCATTTATGGGCGAGCAACAAACGAGTCGACTGCCGATATGGAACCTTCGATTCGCAAGTTGATCGACGACTACAACCTTCCCGATCTCAAACCAGTGAAAGAAATCTTCGCCATCATCGGGAATCCGGTATTTCATTCGCTGTCACCGCGTTTGCACAACGCTTCTTATCGTTCGATGGAGCATCCGGCGTTGTTCGTGCCGTTGCGAGTTGAGTCGTTCGCGGAGTTTTGGACTGACTTTGTGCTTTCGCGAAAGCTCGACACTTTCGGAATTCCGATTAACGGGATGACTGTCGCTTCGCCGCACAAGGAAGAAGCATTGATAAAAGCGAAGACGGTCAGCGCGATGGCGCAGCAAGCTGAAGCCGCGAATATTCTCGTCAGGAACAATGGATGGTGGAGTGCTGATACAACTGATCCGGACGTGATCTATACTGCCGCTCACGATCGCAGAGTACCAGTCAGACAAAAACGTGCAGCCGTTATCGGCTGTGGCGGCGCGGGGCGTGCGATTGCAGCGGCGCTAATGAAATCCGGCGCCGGTGTCACATTGATAAATCGTGGGGCCGAACGCGGTGAGCACGCGGCGACGCTGCTCGGTCTGCCGTATATTCCGTTGCGCGACTTTGATGCTGAGGGTTACGACATCGTCGTGAACGCTACTCCCGTGGGTCGCGACACCGACGAAATACCTTTTCAGATCGAACGGATGAGTAGTGGCGCAGTCGTGATCGATCTCGTCTACGGTTCGCGTCCGACCCCACTGGTTGACACGACACGCGCCCGGCAACAGATCGCGATCGACGGCCGCGACGTCCTGGTCACACAGGTGCGCCACCAGTTTCGAATGATGACCGGCAAAGAAATGTCGGCAAACGCAATCGACAGGATCTAATCCTGTTCATCCTGACAATCCGTGTCATAATGTTAGACGATCGATAAAAAAAACACCGAGGAACTTATCAACCGCGTCAGCGCACTGGCGCGTGAGAAATTCGCGGCTCGCGCGGCCGAATACGATCGCACCGCCACGTTCCCCACCGAAGACTTTGACGATCTCTTCCGCGAGGGTCTCCTCGCGCCCGTGGTTCCGAAAGAACACGGCGGATACGGGCTTGGTCCATACACCGGCGACGTGTTCACGCTATGGATGATGACAAAGGAGATCGCGCGCGCCGATCTTTCACTCGCTCGCTGCTGGGAAGGCCACGTCAATTCGCTCGTGCTGCTCGACGGCATGGCCAATGAAGAACAAAAGACGCGCTGGTTCAAGGGTGTCGTCGAGCGCGGCGAGAAGTGGGTCGCATGGAGTGGTGAACCCCAGGCCCGCAAGCCCGGAGAGCCTGTTCGCTTCGGCACCACGGTTGAGAAAGTCGACGGCGGCTACATCATCGATGGAAATAAGGCTTTTGCGACCAGTGCGGGGGGCGCGCAATGGGCCATACTGCTCGTCAACACGGCTGGGCCAGGCGGAGTCCGTCACGCAGATGCCGCGGCTCTCGATTCAGTGTTGATGATGGCGTGCAATCTTTCCGATCCAAGCGTCGAGATCGATACGTCCTGGTGGGATCCGATCGGAATGCGCGCTACGGTGAGTCACCTGGTCCATTTTCGCCGCACGTTTATTCCCGACGAAGATCTCATTGGCTATCCGGGACAGTATCTCAAGGAGGGCTGGCAAACGTGCTTCATTCCGCATTATGCCGCCACGTTTCTTGGCGCCGCCGAAGCCGCTTACGACTACGCGCTCGATTACATCACCTCGCAGAAGAAGATCGACGATCCTTACGTGCAGCACCACATCGGACAGATGTCAGTGAATGTTGAGACGGCGCATTTGTGGTTGAGGCATGTCGCGCATCTGTGGGAATCGGGCAAGTATCTGGAAGCGCAAATTGCGGGAAGCCGCGCGCGGCACGTGCGTCGAGCACCTCGCCGAAGACACGGTTAAAGCACTGCATACGCGCTTGTGGCGCGCGCTGTTTGATTCGTCCCAGTGTGCTGGAACGAGTCTATCGCGATCTATCTTTTTACGTACGTCACGATAACGACGATCAGATTCTCGCAACTATCGGCAAATCAGTCTTAGGGCTAACGCACGATCCATCTTTCTACAAACCATAACTTTTATGAAACCTCATCGCCGTTTCAAACTCAGAATCTGGTGGCTGGCGCTCGGCTATTTCGCTTTTTACGTTCCCTATAGTTTCCTGATCAAGATCGTTACCAGTCGTTTCTGGCCCGGCATCAATGGAAGACGTTTCGGGTTTTCGTTTGCTGCCTGCGGTACTAATCGCAACTGCGATCCTGTTGCCTCGATCATCACTTACAACGGTTGGTGGAAGTATGCTCCTCGTGGTTCTTATCCACGTGGGCTCGTGGTCCTCTCGGGTCTGGGAACAGCGATCATCATCGCAACTACTACGTTATCCTTCGCCTTCAGGGCGTATCGATCGTTTTTGCGTTACTGCTGATGCGCGGTGGGGTTTTGATACTGGCGCCGATGGTCGACATTCTTTATAGCCGTCGCGTTCGCTGGTTTTCATGGGTGGCGTTCGGACTCGTGCTGCCCGCTATGTTCGTAGCATTGGTCGACGTCAACAACTACACGCTCACGCTATCAGCGGCGTTGACGATCAGCGCTTACCTTTCCGGATACTTGCTGCGAATTCCCTGCCTTACCAACATGGCTAAGATCGATGACATCGAGATTACCCATCGTTACTTTGTTGAAGAGGCGCTGGCCGCGATCTTCTTCCTGGTGACGATACCTTTGATGTTCGCGATCATCGGTCAAGGCGAAATCATGTTGGAGCTGCGCCAGGGTTTTCTCGGCCTGAGTGCAGGCGGCGTCACGATTCCTGCGTTGCTGATCGGGGCCTTGTATGCGGCGCTTTATTGTTTTGGAACACTCATTTATCTCGATTGCCGCGAAAATACTTTCTGCATTCCGCTGAATCGAAGTTCCAGCTTGCTGGCGGGCGTGGTGGCGAGTTTTGCGTTGGCACTCATTTTTGGAATGAACCCGCCCAGTGAAGCGCAACTGGCGAGCGCAACAATGATCGTTGTCGCCTTCTGTTTCTTTCGCCACTACATCACATCGATCGCTATCTTGCGAAACTCAAACTCCGGTTTGTTCGCGCGCCAGAGCCGGAGCGACTATTTCTTTTTGTGTGCAGCGGCAACACGTGCCGGTCGCCAATGGCGGCGGCGTTTGCTAATGCAGAGATTGCCGCGCGACTCGGTATTCCGTTCGAAGCACTTGGAACCGTCAACGTGCGCGCGATGAGCGCTGGTGTTTCCGCGAGAGTTGGAGCACCGCTTACTGACGAGGCAGCCGAAGTCCTGCGTTCGTTCCGTGTGCCGGTGAAACCACACGCCGCACGAAATTTAACCGCGGTATTGGCAGAGAGAGCTGAGATGATCTTCTGCATGACGAAAGCGCATCGTGAGGCGGTCGTCGCGATGCTGCCATCAGTCGCAGGCAAAACCTATTGTCTCGACACACAGACTGACGTCGACGATCCGATTGGCAAAGATATGCCCGCTTACATCGCGTGCGCACGGCAAATCCAGCGACTGGTCCAACTTCGTTTCGCTGATCTGCGTTTATCCGTTTAATCCGCGGCAAATAATTCTTCATGCGAGTTTTACTTTCATCAGATCACGAATACCCCGCCGCCACTCCTCTCGGCAGCGGCTTGCATCCAAAGAAGTTTCCTTCCGGCTTCCGGCTACATCCTCCACGATCTCCTAGCAAAAAGTTTGGCTGAGTTGGGCCACGATGTTTTTTACCTCGTCCGTCATGCGCATGCGCCCGCACCGCCCGGAGTGAAACTGATCTTCAGCCCGGTGAAAGACGTCGACATACTCCACGTCATCTCCGGTCGCGACGCAGCTTTGATCGCAGAGTCACGCAAACCCTGGGTGGCAACGTGTCACATGGACGATAGAACGCGCGGCCGCGAGCGCGATCCGATCGTGCAAAACTGGATCTACGTTTCACGCACCCTCGCTCAATTGCACGGAAGCGAACGATACGTTTGGAACGGAATCGATCCTGCCGAGTACATCTACAGCGAGACGAAAAACGATTACTTTCTGTTTATGTCGACCATGGATTGGGGCACGAAAAAAGGCCTCGACACCGTCCTTTCACTTTCGAAGCAACTCGGTTTTAATTTAGTCGTTGCAGGAACCGGCGAGAGTTACGAGCGCATCGCGCAAGTCAAGGAGATGTGCCGCGAGGCGGGCGCAAATTACGTCGGCGATGTGCGAGGAAAAGAAAAAGCCGAACTGCTCGCCGGCGCCAAAGGTTTTCTTTTCCCGACTAAAATCGATGAAGCGTTTGGTCTGGGAATGGTCGAAGCGCTCATGTCAGGCACGCCCGTAATTTGTAGCGACCGCGGCGCGTGTCCCGAAATCATCACCTCTGATGTCGGTTTCGTTTGCGCTAACGAAGGTCAATATGCGGCCGCGATCGAGAATATTGTCGATATTGATGCGCGTGCGTGCAGAGAAAAAGCAATGCGCGATTATCACTATCACGCGATGGCCGCGTAACTACCTGCGCGAATACCAAACTGAGATTGCGCGCACAGCGATCGACTCATCACGCGTCGCCTTGCAGGATGAACGAGATCATTCAGGGTTTGTGGGTCGGCCCGGAGCTTTCCGTGATGGAACAGCTTTCCGTGTCGTCGTTTCTACAGAACGGGCATCAATATCATCTTTACGTCTACGACGACGTTGCAAACATCCCCGAAGGCGCGGTGGTAAAAGACGGAAACGAAATACTTCCCGCGTCGAGAATCTTCCAGTACAAACAGCAGCCGAGCTACTCGGGTTTTTCAAATTTCTTTCGTTACAAGTTGCTGCTCGAGCGCGGCGGCTGGTGGGTCGACATCGATACCATTTGCTTGAAGCCGTTTGATTTCTGCGAGGATTATGTTTTCTCGAGCGAGATGGCCATGGGCCAGGACTTTATCAACAGTGGCATCTGCAAAGTTCCCGCAAAATCTGACGTGATGGCGTACGCGTGGGCAGTTTGCGAGCAGAAAGATCCGGAAAAGTTGGTGTGGGGAGAAATTGGACCACGACTGATTGCCGCGGCAGTGAAAGAGTTTTCACTCGAACGATACAAGCAGCCGCCGGAAGTCTTCTGCCCGCTTGGTTACGGTGACTGGCAGAAGGTTCTGGAGCCTGGCGCGGATCTAAAACTCAACGAACGCTCCTATGCGATTCATCTCTGGAACGAGAGGTGGCGTGCAGCCCGCCAGGACAAGAACGCCTCGTATCCGGAGGATTGTTTCTACGAACAGCTCAAGCGACGGTACTTAACAACTCGTCCCACGCAGACAGCGATGCCTCGAGCGGAAAGCGCGTAAGAACTTCGGAAGCACGCTCGGCGAACGCCTGCCTTCCAGGCTCATCACACATGAGAGACAGCAACGCTTTACCTAACGCCGGCGACACTGTCTTCACGGACAATAAGACCATCAACACCGTCGCGCACGAGCGATCGAACCGCGCAACCCGCGTCCGTTGCCACCACCGGAACACCACACGCGAGCGCTTCCCAGATCGTGTTTCCGAAACCTTCAGTCCACGACGCCGAAACGTAAAGATCCGCCTTTCGAAGTACGGCATAAGGATCGTCAGTGAAACCTCGAAGATGAATGCGTCCTGGCGCGAGTTTCTCGATGAGATTTTTGATCCACGCGTGAAGTGAACCATTGCCATAGATATCGAAGTCCCATTCAGGAACCTCGTGGGCGATGCTCGCGAATGCCCGAACGACGAGCTCGGGTCGTTTTTCATGAGAGAGTCGCATGATCGCGACGAGCGTGCGCCGATGGCCGTTGTGCTCAAAGCGCGCGCCGGAAGGGGCGACGAGTGGATTCGCTATCCTCACGACGTTCGCGTCGTACTTCGCCAACCAATCGGCACTGTCGGCGTGAGGTGTAACAACAGCATGAGCACGAGGATAGAGCGCGGCACGCACTCCGATCCATGGCCCAATCGAGACTCGCGTTGAATCGCTGTGCTCGCAAACGATGATCGGAACGTTCGAGTCGTGCATTGCCGCAAGCACGCGCAGATTCGTGATGTCGATATGAGTGACTACGACGTCGGGCACCTGGGAAAGAATCTTGTGGCGTAATATCGCAAGAAATGAGATGTGTTGTACGAGTTGCTGCGTGAGGCTCGCCTGTTGAAGGCCACGCATTATCGGAGCGACGGCTGCCGCAGTCAGTTCCTCCTGGCGTGGTCGCCTGGGCCAACCCATGTCGCGTTGTTGCACGCGCGGATCAATGGCGTACGACGGCTTCCTCGAATTTTGAGTAAACGTGAGAATCGTGACGTGATGCCCGCGCTCCACCCACGAATTCGCGAGATTCACACAAACGCGCTCCGCTCCTCCTCCCGCCAGGCCGCCAATCACTAAGGTTATTCGCAGAGGGTTAGCCACAAAAGGCACAAAAGTCACAATCATGAAGTCAGATTCAAAATCATTTGTTTACTTTGTGCCTTTTTGTGGCTAATCATTAGGGTAAGCAGCCACAACTTCGAGCATAACCAGCGCTCCTGCCGGAAGTGCGGATACTTCAAAGGCCGTGCGCGCGGGCAGAGGCGTGACGCCGCGTCCCGGAAGCCATTGCGAATAGATCACGTCGACTGCTTTGAAGTTCTTTATGTCAGTGAGCATTAGCGTCACCTTCACGATGTCGGCGGGCGTGCACCCCGCAGCGTTCAAAACAGCGTCGATATTCGACAACATTCGACGCGTTTGCGCTTCAAGTCCTTCTTCGAGTTGCCCCGTCTCAGGATCTCGACCGGTTTGACCCGTTAAGAAAACCAGATCTCCTGTGCGAATTGCTTGTGAGTGTGTGCCGAGTGACGGAGGCGCCGCGTTCGTCGCGATTTTTATTTTGTTAACCATGGAGCTTCTCCGCTTCCAGCGGAATTCTGAAGTGCACTTTTACTGGTCCACCGCTGAGCGGACTCAAATCCAGCACCTCCGCCTCGTGAGCGGGAAAGGTGATCTGCACGACCACTACATTCGTAGGATCATTGAAATCAAGATCGAAGTAGTGAAACTCGGTGATATTCGAAGCGTAAATCCAGAGGTTGTTCTGGTTGCGGATCCAATTGCCGAAGCCCTCACTCTCCATCGGCTCGGTGCGAATGTTCAGCGGCACTTCCGAGAGTATCTGTTTCGTTAGATCGAAGTTCGCAAAAACGTTTTGCCAGCTCTGCTCGTAAGGACGCTTCGTTGAGCCACGCGCGCGCGGCAGTTGACCGGCTTGTTTGAGACAGATGTTTTCGCGGACGAATTCCTCTCGCTCTGTGGAAACTTCGTAGTCGCCTTTAGTTAAGCGATCGAGAAAGTGTTGACCATCCCGACTGCTGATGAGCACGCGATGAATGATCTTGAAGTAAGTAATCGCGGTTGGATTGATGTCGAAGATTGTGATCGACTTCGGCCGCCAGAGTGGGATCATATTTAAGCCGTAGAGCCCGCCCACGACGCTGATCATGTGAATGTTCTCGCGCCGCTCGGGTGCGACAGATTCGTAGTGATCCCTGATGTCATCGAACTCTTTGAATGATCCATCCTGGTAACCGTCGTCAGTACCATAAAAACGTTTTCAGGATGGTCGTGGTACATCTCACGGTTGAAAGCTCTCGGTGCTTCTGTTGCCATGGTTTCTTTAGCGCTTCCAGCCCGCTCCACGGGCTCACAACTAATAAATCGCTACCTGGGGCTTACGCCCCAGGCTTTATGCTCTCGCCCGCTTTCGCGGGCGTTGACAAGCGGCATAACTTCGCGGCCGAAGATCATCATCTCCTCGAGCTTCGGCCATCCCGAGATGATGAACTGCGTGATTCCAATCTCCTTGTAAGCCAGAAACGCCGCGGCCAACTCTTCGGGAGATCCCACCAGCGTAATCGACGACGATCCGTAAAACGGAACCAGACCCGCATACAGATTCTGATTTAACCAACCAACGTCATCCGCGGCAGCGAGCGCCTGCTTGAGCGTTTGCGATTCACTGCTGTTCAAAATCCTGCGCTCCTGTTTCTCTGTCTCCTCGTCCGGCAACATCGCACGCGCCGCTGCAACAGCCTCTTCACGCGTCGGCCTGCATATCACGCCCAACCGTAGACATAACTCGATCCCATGCTCTCGAGTGCGCTCAACCAAAGGCGCCAGCTTCTCGGGCGTGTCGATCAGCCTTAACCAACAGTCGCCCCTGCGTTGGGCCAACCACTGAGCCTGCTCTGAATGTCCGGAAATATAAATCTCTGGAGCGCCTCGGTCGGGCGCAACAAACGGCGTCGAGAGATGCCCTGATTCGACTTTGAAATACTTGCCCTCAAAAGCAACGGCTTCTTTGCTTCGCCAGAACGCACGGCAGATTTCGAGAAACTCATCCGCCCGTGCATAGCGTTCATCGTGGTCCAGGTAATCTCCATAACCTCTCTGCTCAACCGCCGAACTTCCCGCGACGATGTTCAAAGCAACGCGGCCGTCGATCAAACCTGACAGCGTGTTTACCTGCTGGACGAATGTTGTCGGCTGCATGAAGCCCGTGCGATACGCGACGATGAACTTCAACTTTTTCGTCGCCTGCCCGAGCGCAGCGGCAATTACAAGCGTGTCAGGCTCGTAACGACTGAACGACATCAAGACCGACTCGATCCCGACCTCTTCCGCACAACGAGAAAACCTGAGCCAGCCTTCCATGTCAGGCAGCGCGGCCTTCGACTCGCTCTTCGTCGTGAGCACGCGCGATGTTTCCTGAGCGGTTTTCATACCGACTTCACCGCCCTTCGGAAGCATCCAGTGGAATCTGAGACTCATATTCGCGCTTCCGCTCTCCTCACGCGCGGCACGACTTCTCTGCCGAAGTTCACCACTTCATCGAGCTCGGGCCATCCTGACATGATGAACTGCGACACGCCGATCTCTTTGTACTCAACAAGCGCGCGCGCAACTTCATCAAACGATCCGACGAGGGTGGTCCATACCGGACCGTAGTAAGGAACAAAGCCCGTCCATATCAACGGGCTCAACCACCTGTTCTCAACCTGCGATGCCTCTCGATACATTTGCGAATCGTTCTTCACTGCGACGCTTCGCTCGTACTGGCCCAGATCACTGTCCGGCAATAGCGATTCGGCAACGTCAACCGCCTCTTGCCGGGTTGGCCGGCTGATGATGCACATGCGCAGGCAAACTTCAATGCCTTGTTGTCGCACGCGATCGACGGCTGGTCGCAAGCGCTCAGGTGTGTCGGCAACACGCAAGAGACACGTTCCTCTTGATAGCGCCAACAGTTCTGCCGCTTCGGAATGACCCGAGATGTAGATTTCAGGAACGCTTCGCTCCCCTGCGACAAAGGGCGTGTGTAGTTTGCCCTGGTCCACCTGATAGTATTTTCCGTCGAAAGTGACGTCACCATTCCGTCGCCAGAACGCATGACACACTGCAAGAAACTCTTCAGCCCGCACATACCGTTCGTCGTGAGCGAGATAGTCGCCGTAACCCCTCTGTTCCGCGATCGAGCTGCCCGCGACTATGTTTATCGAAACACGACCGGGCATGAAAGCCGAGACTGTGTTGATCTGCTGAACGAAGGTGGTTGGTTTCATTAACCCGGAACGATAAGCTGCGATGAAGCCCAGTTTCGTAGTGGTTTGGCCAAGTGCTGTGATCACCAATATCGGATCCGGTTCGTAACGACTAAATGATACGAGCAACGAATCGATGCCTGCTTCTTCCGCATGTTTGCCGAAATGAGTCCAACCCGGAATGTCCGGCAACGGAGCGGGCGAGCCTGCGCGCGTAGACGCGAGCCGGTAGTTCGCTGCCTCACGCGGCGTTTGACGCCCGTTGAGTGAGACTTCTCCCCCCTTGGGGAGCATCCAGTGGAATCTGAGGTTCATGAGTAATCGTATGTGAGAATCGAATCATTGGTCATTTATCAATTGCCATTTATCAGTTGCTATTTGAAGACCTTCGGCTTCCGAAACAAATGGCAAATGATAATTGTCAAATGATAATTGACCAATGATTCGCCCTCACGCTTCGACAATCCACGGCACCGGTTCAGGTTCGACGCCGTTCGATTTGGCCCAGCGTTGCAAAGCCCAGGGCACCGTGTCGACGTCGCGATAGCCGCCGAGCAACTGTCGCGTGATCGGATCCGCCTTCGCCAGGAGTTGTTCGTCGGGAGTGTCGAGGTAAACTTCAGGCTTCATCCAGCGATACGCATAACCATACATCAACACACGTGAGATGCGATCGCTTCGATTCGGAGCAGCCGTATGAAAGATGCGGTTTTCGAAAAGCACTGCGTCGCCCGCGTTCAGTGTCAAATCGCAAACTTCGACGTTCTCCGGATCGATCGCCCCTTTCGCAACCGTGAGAGCTTCGTTATTCAAATGAGTCTTGCGTGCAAACAACGTCATGCCCGAGTTGGGTTTATGAAAATCTGTCAGGCAGTAACAAACCTTGATACCGACGCGTGGCAGGTCGCGATGGCCCAGGTCTCGCGGAATGCGAATATCGCGATGCCATCCGCGTCTGAACGGCGATCCGTCGGGACTCACCGGTCGCTTGTAGATCAACGCGGTCGAGTGAAGATGAACGTTCGGGCTTAACAATTGGACCACGAGCGGGACGGCCGGCGAATGCGTCACGAGTGAGAACAGCGCCTTTTCTTTAAGCAAGCCCGGCCGCAGATCGAGGTGGTTGTACTCTTCTTTATCGAGAACCTGAGGTTTATCGAGAAACGCACGCGCGAGGCGATCACCAGCTTCAACCAGTTGTTCGACTCTCTGCTTATCGACAGCGTTACGGACGACGAGGAATCCGTCCTCATCGAACGAGCGGCGCTGCTCTTCTGTTAGTTGAACAAAATCCACTGTGTTAGTTCCTGATGATACAGCAGTGCTGCATTTCGTTATTTACCGGAGCAAGAATCCTCGCGTTCGGAAACAGCGACTTCATGTAATCGGTAGTATGAAACACGTGAAATGTTCGTTGCTCTTCGGATGAATACGCCCGCACATTTTCCGTCTCGACATAAAGATCGCCACCATTTACGAGGATGAACCATTTGGCGCCTTGCGCCTGTCTGTCAACATCTTTCGCTTGATCCGCTGAAATGTGTCTGCGCTCCGTTTCAAGATCTAATCTCCACTGAAGATTGTTTCTGCCCTTCGCGGCGCCCCACGTGGTGTAGCAAGGATCGATGAACGTAAACGCGAGCGCGCCGCCTGGCGCGAGCTTCGCTTTTAACTCGTCGACCAGTTGAATCATGTCAGTCTCTGACGTATTCGTAAACACCGAGAAGGCAACGATGTATGTGAACGTTTGGTCCAGCTCGGGAAGCGGCAGCGATCGCGTTCCGTTTGGATTGAAGAAGAACGAGAAGCGATTGTAGAACAGCCAGTGCGAGCGCGGGAAGGTCGCCTTGCCCTGTTCGACTGACGCCTTGTCGACGTCCAAACACCAGTAGCGTTCGGGATCGATCGTTGAATTTGGATCCAGAAGGATGTTGCCGATGTTTCCGCCAAAATCCAGTATGTTTTTCCCGCGCCAGTTCGAGTCGCCGAGCTGAGTCGAGAAATACGTGAACTGCCCGAATCTGGTGGAAGTGAAGGTCATACCCGGTAAAAGAATTCGCGGTTGAGATAGTTCGAGCGGCCGCTATCGTCCTGAAACGTATTGAAAAGAACGATAACGAGCACGCCCTTATTCACGCGAATGTAAATTTCAGACTTCATGAAGCTAAACTCAAATCCGGCAGCCAGCGCGATTGTCCGTTGGCCGGCTTCCTCCTCAAGATTGGCGAGCGCCTTCGTTCGCGCGACGGGCCACACGATTGGACCATCAGCGCCGGCGCCGGAGAGTTTGATCGTGAATTGATCTCCGTCACGCTGAATCTCGCATTCAGCTATGCCCTGAGTGTCGGGATTAGTGTTCAACCAACGCCCGATCAACTTCTCGGAGCGCGAGGTGACCGCGGGATCGAGTAAGGCCGAATCGAGATGCCCGTTTTGTTTGAACTCTAAAGGTTCAGTCATATCGTCCATGTTCGAGCGCGTAGTACTCACGCACAAAGTAGTCGGCGCGTTTGCTGTCGTCTTTGAAGCGATGGAATTGAGCCAGCACCAGCAGGCCCTTCATGATCATTCCTTGTAGCTCGGTCTCAGCGAATCCGAAGTCGAAAAGACAAGTGAAACCGGCGGCGACTTGCGACGTTGGAAGTCCTGCAAAGATCTTCATCTCGGTGGGGCCCCAATCGATCAAGCCTTGAGGACCAACGGCGAATGCTTGTAACGAGAGTCGACCGTCTGCTTCAGTGACCTTTAACCGCGCGATACCGTTCGTGTCAGGGTTCGAGTTGATCCAAACTCCGGGAAGCGCGTGGAGGTCAGTGATGGCGCCGTGCGATTGTGTAGTCTCAACGCGATCGCTGAGTTGAGCAAATTGCAAATCATTAACTCCCGTTCGTCGAAGTTTTGATCCAGCTACGAATCATCAACCGGTTTGAGGTTGATGGATTGGATAGTGGAGTCCGAGCGTGAATCGTGCGCGTGTTGTCAGAGAATAATAACTCGCCTTCGCGCATCAGAAAATCAATTGTGCCCTCAGTGTTGGTTATTACTTGCTCAAACTCGTCGAGCACATGCAGGAGCTCGTCATCAACGGTTGCACCTTCGTCGGTGATGGCGAGATGGATCGTGTAACGACGCCAGCAGATGGTGTTTTCTGTAATGACCGGTCGCCAGGCGACGCCTCCACCGAGATAAGACGCGAGTTGCCACGGGACGGAGTTGGTGTCGAGCAGGTTCAGTGTTTCGGGTCCGAGATTTTTATTGATTTCGGAGCGCGCGGTATCGACGTCGAGTATCCGCGAACGACCACCGCCCGCGCTGTCGGCGTTTACGCAGGTCATTGAGATCAGCTCGACGGGCGTTTTCCAGTCGGCGGTGTCAGTGTGTAGTCTTTCACTTTCGCGACCGCCGCGCGTGGATGGTAGATCAGTTTGCGGTTGAATGTAGTGAACTAGCTGCGCGCGCGGTTTTTCATACGGGCGAGCGACCAGTTCGCCAAAAGCGCGATTGATTGCGACGAATAATCTGTTGCCTTCGTCGAAGCGGAGACCCGATATCAACGCGCAGTAGGGTCGTTGAGCGAGTCGCGCTTTGATCGAGGCGATGAGGTCGTCGAAACCTTCGGGACTGGATGCGCGGATGGAATCACGGACGAATGTTTGCAAGGCAGTTGAATAAAATTCTTTATTATCGTAGAGAGGTAAGCGCTCCGCCGCGCGCAAAAGTTCGCTTGCGAGAGATGTCGAGACGTTGATCCTGTGTGTCTCTGGAAACTGCGCGAGCATGAGTGCTTCAGTCCTTTGAGGTTGTGCGTGCGCGACAGTCTAGAAAGCGGGCTTAAAAGTGTCAACTAAACAATGCACGACATAAACGAGGTCTTTCCTCACAAAGTGTGTATCAATCTGGATCGAAGGCCGGAGCGCTGGAGCGATATGTGTGCGAAGTTTGAGCGCTCAGGGATTCGAGACGTGCAACGGTTTGCGGGTGTTGATGGGCAACAAGCAGTTGTTCCTGCAAATTGGCTCGATTCGGCCGGTGCTTACGGATGTTTGCGGAGTCATCTCGACGTGATCGAGCAAGCGCGCAGGCTCGGCTGGCCGAATGTGCTCATCTTCGAAGACGATGCTGCCCTCGAGGCAGAATTGGCTTTGAAGTTCAAGACGTATTTTCCTCAAGTGCCTACGGATTGGGACATGTTGCACTTCGGCGCGAATCACATGGCGGCGCCGGTCGAAGTTTCAGCGAATGTCTTAAGAATTACGAGCGCGAACTCGACGTTTGCTTATGCGCTGAATCGAAGTGTGTTCGACGCTTTTATCGAACTGAATACTCACGCGCGAACGGCTGTCGATCTGAATAACCGAACTTTGCAGGCTGAGCATGCGTGTTACTGCTTCACGCCGCACCTCGCGTGGGTCGAAGATGTTACTTCCGACGTCCAGGTGCGACACAAGTATCACTGGTATTTGAAGGAGTCGCTGGTGCTGCACGGCAGTGGTATGGATCGGATCCTCGATCAAACGTCCGTGATCTTCGCTTATCAAAACTCGAGGAAGAGTGAAAACGATTTACAGAATTTGCTGTTCCTGATCCGCTTTTACCAGGAACACTTGCCGGGCGTAACCGTTGTCGTAGTCGAACAAGACAGTGAACCGACTCTTGTACTGCCTTCAAACTGTGAGTATGTGTTTTTGCTGGACTCCGGGCCACTCAACCGCACCGCCTGCTTCGACGCAGGGTTGAAGGTAACTGGCGATTCCTTCCTGATCTTTTCCGACGCCGACATCTTCGTCGAGGAATGGGACATCCGCGGTAATCTCCGCATCTGCGAGCGATACGATTGCGCCACCGGGTTTCGGCGTTTGGTCCAGTTAACTGAAAGCGCCACTCAAATGTTACGAACGAGCAAACCGATGCTCCTCACACCGTGGTTTGACGCGAATGATTACGCGCGGAGTGAGAAGCGTGATCTTCACGACAAGTTCTACATCTTCAATCGCAAAGCTGTAACCCAACCCATCCCGCGCATCTTCGATTCACCTAACGACGCTCTGCAGATGATTTAGAGCCACAAGAGGCACAAAAGTCACAAAAAAGAGACTACTCATGGGGAATCATTTTGTGCTTTTTGTGCCTTTTGTGGCTCATAGTCAGGTGCAGCTGAAGCTGAGCCAGGAGGAGAGGGCGGCGTCGGGGGTTAGGGAGGGTCGGGAGGCGAGGGGGAGGTGGCGGCAGTCGGCGTTGCCGCGGACGCGTAAGAGGTGCTGGTTGGGGTTTTGCATTTGACTGGTGACGAAGCGGACGATGAAGCCGAGACGGGGTTCGTCGGATGTGTTGGGGTTTGAGCCGTGAATGATCGTGCTCTGGTGGAGTGATAGCTGGCCCGGGTGCAGGATGATGTCGACGGCCTCCGATTCATCGACCGAAATCTTTATTCGCTCGCCACGGCGATTCAACATATTCGGATCGTTTGCAACGGTGTCATGCTCCAGGAGACCGAGTTTGTGCGAACCGGGGATCACGCGCATGCAACCATTCGCCGGGTAACTCCGCGTCAGGGCGATCCATGCGGACGTCGAAGGCGTGAGATGCAGGCCCGAGTAGAAGCTGTCCTGATGCCACGAAGCGTAACGCGCGTCATGCGGCTGCTTCGAAAACACAAGGGTTCCATAAACAAGAATGTCATCACCCAGAATCGACTCTACAACATCCAGCAACGCGTCATGAGTCACGATCTCGTTCGCCCAATCGAAAAACAGATGCAGTCGATCGAAACGCTTCGGCGAACACTCGCGACTGCGTTCGACGAGCGTCTCGAAAGCATTACGAAACGCCGCGACTTCAGCCGAGGAAAACACGTCGACCGGAAACAGGAATCCATCGCGATCATAATCCTCGAGCTGATGATTCAAGAGTTTCATTTGCCACAAAAAGGCACAAAGAGCCACGAAAAGGCACAAAAGCAACTAATACGGAGGCTCGAACAGAAACCCGTACTTTTCCAGAAACGTCCTGTTCTTCTCAACCGTCTCACTCATTCGCTCAACAGCACCCGGTTTGTATTTGTGAGCCGTAAACCGCTCCCGCATCTTTTCTTTCCAACCATCATTGCCATTGTTCAAGTAACCGTGGACGAACATATCCCAGTCGAGTAGCCGGTGCAAAAAGCGTTTGTGAAACATCGATCGCAGACGTTGATTATCCTGTAATGCCCTGCGAGTTTTTACGTACGCTTCTTTCAAACTGCGACGCGCAATCTCGTCGCCTTTCTTATCCACTGTCTTGCCAATCCGGTAAATGCGCTGCAAATAACCAAGATCACTGCCCGGAAAATGTCGTGGATTGCGTCCCCAGATGTAACTCTCATCGAGCGCCATCGTGGGAATCGCACTGTCTGCGTAAAAGAAGTGCTCAAAATAACAATGGTCCGTCACCGCATCATGGTCCATAAAGATGATTTTGACTTTCCACTCGCCGTCATCCCAGTAAGACTTCAGGCCCACGTTCCGCGCTACAAACGACTCCCCACGCGTATGAACCCTGAGCATCAACAACGTTCCCCAGAACGTCGCGATCTGATCCACAAGGGACAAATAAATCGCGTCTGCACGCGCACGATTCTCCGCGACCGAGAATGCAGCCGCCAGGTATTGCTCGTAACTTCGAAAACGAACCTTCGGTGGATGGTACACACCCAGTATTTCGTCAAGGATCGTGTCCGCGAATTGCCTTGCCTCATCTGCTGAATACCTGACACGCAGACCCGCTTTGAAAAACCGCTCGGCGCCGGCTTTTGCCAGATAAGAATCGAGTTTATCCAAACGGTATGCGCTCGTACCGGTAAGGATTGACTGCCCCGGCGTAACCTGTCCGATAAATTGCGCCGTAAGTCCGAGTCCATCCGGAAGATCCGGTAACCTGCCATGACCCTCAGTCGCGAAAGCCCCGACCGATTGGCTCATCGCCGCTCGCATCTGATCGAATCGTGCTCCAAAACGACGCCGGTCGGTGAAGTAGTCCATCGTTCTGACTTCGCCGTTGCGAGTCGGAATCGCATAAACGGACGATCGCGCGACGTAAGCAGGAATCGGTGAGTCCGTGCCGTGTACCAGACGGTACGCACGGCTGAGCGTAATCGCCGCACTCGTCTCATAACGCAAGAGCCACTGCATCGTTCCGCCACTCAAACGATGAGAAGGTGGCACCCAGTAACCATTGCGATGGCAAATAACATCCAGTGAATTCTCGCCACGAAGTCCCGCGCGCTTGATCTCAAACTCGACTTCACTACCGGGAGGTTTGATAACCAGCACCACCGTATGAAGCGGATACTCGACGAGTGCGTTCAGACGCGAACTCGTGTTTTCAGAGACCCAGTAAATTCTCCCGGTCCGGCCAAGCCGTTTCAGAATCTCTGCTTCGTAATCCGGCAGTAGATCGATCGCGCGATCGATTTCCCGTTGAAAGAACTTCGGGTCTGAGAGATCGAGATCTTTTACGCCGTCAGTGTCTCGTACTTGTCGCATGATCTCATTTACGACTTCTTCTGGAGTAAACAAGTAGCGGGCAAGAGTAAGCTTGCAGTGCTGGCGAGAGACATCGATGAAGTCGAGCAGCGCGGTGTGCGAAGTTCGACGTCCTTTGATCTTCTCGTGGATGCGACTCAGTCGTTGGAGTTTACGGCGAAACTCCGGAACGAAGCGGCGCAAGTCAGTCGAGGAATAACCTTCCTTGAGAACTGACTTCGCAAGTGGACGATCGACGCCTGATGACTTGAGTTTCAGTTGGACCAGTAACGAATCAAAAGTTTTCAGATCGTCTGCGTCTACTTTTAAGACCTGGTTTTCGAGGATCAGTATTGCAAGCCTTCTGAGGTTCCAGGGAACTCCTTTGCGTTGTTTGCCGAGCGCGAGCAGTTTTTGCCAGAAGGAGGCGTCGAAGGATGGACGTGCGAGGAAGTCGTCCATCAGTTCAAACACTTGCGAAGGGTTATGAAACTCGGATGTAAGAAGGTTTAAGAGACGTGTTTGGCCCGGCGTACGGGCGGGCCTTCGTGCATTGTTCATTGTCCCGTTGAGATTATAGCGCCCCGTGCACCACGTACTCGTTTTGGAGTTCAAGCTTCAGCTTGCTCTTCGAACGAGTGCGCGGTGCACGGAGGCGCCCCATTGCGCGAAACTTAACTATTTACCGGCGTCTACCTTTTTTAGCGGTCTTAGTCCCACCGGATTTGCTAGACGGAGTTTTGACACCCGTAGGTTTGCCGCCCGGAGGTCTGCCACCAATAGGCTTCCCACCCTTCGGCTTACGACCGGGCTTCGGCTTAGACCGGGCTTAGGTTTACCGGGCTTAGGTTTACCGGGCTTAGGTTTACCGGGCTTAGGTTTACCGGGCTTAGGTTTACCAGGCTTGGGTTTACCAGGCTTTGGTTTACCGGGCTTGGGTTTGCGGTCGTATTTATATGACTTCGGCTTCTTGCCTTTAGGTTTCTTGCTTTTTGGCTTCTTACCCTTTGGCTTCTTGCCCTTGTCTTTCTTCTTCCAGCTCTTCTTGTATTTCGCTTTTTTCTTCTTCTTGCCGCCCTTCTTGTCTTTCTTATCTTTCATCAAAGAGCCGCTCAGACCAAGCGCGAGAGCTGCGGCCTGAAACAGGTCCGGGCTACACCTGTAAAGTGGTGGCAGAATGTTATAAAGCGTTTGCGCACAACTTCTCCTGACAATTAGTGCAACGGGATCTTGTGCTGGACCACCCCCGCCCCCCTTTTTGCCTTTACCCTTTCCTTTCTTCTTCTTCTTGGCTGCCATAACTTTCCTCCTAACACCTCTTGTTAATTCGGTCTCATGATTGGTAATGGCTGTCTGGTGAAACGCTGAGTGCCATCCTTCAGTAGTGTCGGTGGTTGATACCCTGGTGCACTTTGCGCACGACAAGCTGGATTCTGCACCGTGCCCGCGGGCGCATTACCCACGCGGAAGATTCCCCAGGCTCCATCTCTTGCCTGAGTCGGAACAAAGACGCTGTAAAGGTAGTCGCCTGCTTGTCCGAATGATCCACCCGCCTTGTCGATCAACATGTCGAAGTGATCTGACGAGCCATGATTGTCACGCGACCCGATCCATTGCGAAAGAACGTTGTTGCCGAGCTGCGTGCCGTTGTTGATGTATGGATTGCGCTGCCAAACGTGACCGTGCAGCGAGAAGACTTGCGATGTTCCAGTTCCAAATGGATGCGTCATGCGGAATCGAACTTTATCGCCGACTCCCGCAGTCAGTATTGGAGTTTGAGGATCACCGGTTGGTCCGGTCGGACTTGAAGTCGCTGACGTTAACTGGTTCGACAACATGCACGAGAAGTCGCCGGTGATGTTGTTCTGATAACGGAAGCTCCACGGTTCAGATCGATAATTGACCGCCCCCGTATTGTTTCCGTTGATGCGAACTGAATCTCCGATCATCAACGCAAACTCACGGAATTTTGAGTTGTCCGCGAGCGTGATCGTTGCCGACCTTCGACTCGACGGTGGAGTAGCTGTCGGATCACAACTCTTAAGATTCGACGGATCACCACACTGCCACGTCGAATTCTGAGGCTCGATCACCATCGACCCGTACAGTCCATTTTGATTTGCGAACATGATATCGGACGGAAACAGGTTCAACGCGCCAAATTCAACCGGCGTGTAAGTCAAAGTGCCGTTTGCCGCACGATCGATCTTTCCGGCATACCACTGATATGTCTTGGTCTTGTTGAACCCGACAACCTGATCGGTCGACGTCGGCTGGTTTTCTCTGTTCCAACCAACGTTGAGACCGCTACCTTTCGCAGCGTCATAAGCAAGGAGCTGCGGGTGCAGTCCTACATAACTCGAGACGATGTGCGGGTTGACAGTTCCCGTGAATGGCTGCGGCAGTGAGAAGTTAGTGTTCAGCACTGTCGAGTTTGCGGGGATCAAATTCTTCAGGTTAACGGTGATGCAGTCTCCTGCGTTCGCGCGCAGAATTAGCGGCTCCACCGGAACCCCGGCTTTCAGCTTGCCGGAACCGTCGAGATCTTCAGAACGCACATACATGATTCCGAGGTTATTCTGAAGAACCTTCGACGGGTCGCCGCGACCGTTGAAAACAATCCGACCATTCGGTAATGCTTTCTGCGCCGTAACGGCACTGACGTTATATGTTCGCTGCGGCGCATTCGCCGGGCAGGTTGCAAAGGTAGTGTTGGTACCCGGTGCAATTGGATTATTCGGGAGGGGAACGACCCTGGTAAGTATCGGATCGCCTGGTGCTGCGTCCGGATCGTATGCGCGGAAGATTCCCCACAATCCGTTTGTGATACCACTCTCATCGAAACTCGGACTGTAGAGATAGTCGACGCAATTCACATTGGTATTTGTGCCATCAGGACACTTGCGATTGATACTCGGCGCCGACGATGAAGGCACGTTGAAGAGCAACTCATAGTGCTCCGACAATCCCGCCGGTTGAGCGCTTCGATATCCTGAGTTTGCCCATGACGGTTCAGAGAACCATACCGGACCTTGCAGGTTGAATTGATGCTGGAACACGTGTGCTCCAACCAACATGCGGATCTGAACCTTGTCGCCTTGATAAGCACGCATCAATGGCGTCATCGGATCCTCTGGCATTTTAAGTTGGGGTTGGTTGTTCGGGATTAGCGCGTTGATCTGCTTCACCACTGAGTTATCAAACATGTACGACAAGTCAGACCGCGCATCGGGCGGCGGGAATGCCGAGGCGCCACCCAGACGCATCGCGATCGGCTCATTCGTATAGTTGACCGATAGCGTGCCCGCAGGAAGCGCGCTTACTCCCGTAGTGATCAGCGACGGTCCCGGTGGAGGATTGATGGCGTTTGCAGTATCAATCCAACCGACTTTCGGATTGTCGCTGGGTGTAGCCTTCGAATCGACCCTGTAAGCGAGTTGCAGATCCTGAAACTCGAGCATGAACTCGCGATAGCTGTCACTCGGATTCTGCGTGATGATTCGAGCCTGCCAGCTTGTTGGACCACCGTCAGGACGAGTGAAGAATGGTGTTCCGTCATTTCCCGTCCAGGTTGATCCCTGCGGCTCGATTAGCAAGCCTGCATAAAGACCAGCTTGCTGGTGTGTTGATGGACCAAAGTGATCGTGTGTAAAGACAGTTCGAAGAGTTCTGTCTTGATTGGAATTGTCAACCAACGGATCGACATACCAGCGCTGGATGGTTGTTTGCGCACCCAACCAGCTCAAGCAAACGGGTCGACTGGTCGCGCTCGTTATCTCCGCGCACGGCTGGCAGCGAATCGCACCGGCATTCGCGGGGAGGCTACAGTCGAAGATTTGCTTTGGTGGTCCATACTTCGCTTTGTACTGCGCGCTCGCTGGATCAAGTAACGGCTGGTTCGGGAAGTTAGTAAAGCCGTTTGTCGGACTGTGATTGATCCCTCGGATGATCTCCTGAACTTCGCCTGGGGCGAACGTGCCGTCTTCGTAGTTGAATCCGTTTCCCGCGCCGTCAGAAGAAGTAACGTCAAACTTCACAAGGTGGATGTGCTGGCCCAGAATATCTGTGGGCGTGCGCACCTGGAAATCATCGACGTTGTAATAGTTTGGAACGAGGTTCGTATGCCAGAACTCAATGATGTCACCGGTGTTTCCACGGAAGAACAACGGCTCAGGCATGCGTCCTGAAGCGCCGTTGGTAGTTGTGTATTCGATTGTTTTGGACGCATCTTCCCACAACGTGAGCAAGCGCTGCTGCGGATAGTGCCAGCCGAGCTTTTTCTTGTTGAAGGTAACGTTTGCCTGGATTGCGGCTCCTTTGTAAATACGCAGGTTGCCGACAGGGTTGCCATTATCATCGATCGCCGGATCGGCAAAAGGAGCGCCGCGAGTTGCACCCAATTGCTCTGCTGTATTGCCCCCAGGAATTTTTCGCGGCAAACCGTTGACGACGAAACCTGTCGGCGGCGTAGTCAAAGTGCTTTGAGGTGACGTGCTGTTCGAAGAGGGACAGCTTCCAGCAGTGCCGTCAGGCAGGAACGACGGATAACAACGCTGGCCGAAAAACTTCATCGCAACCTGCTCGACCTTAGTTCCCTCTTCCGGCAGCTTGACTGCGTTGATTGTGGCCAGGTCCTTACTCCAGTCTTTCGTGTCGTGACTTTCGTAAGCGACTGTGCCTCCGGTTACGACGTGACGCGGTAAACCACCGTCGAGAAGACCACCAGCTCCATCCGGTGCAAAATCCATTGGCGGATGAGGCGCGCGCGCTCCCGCGACGCCCGGGATAAAGAACGGGAAGCCGGGATTCACAGTGACGTTGTTTCCATTCGGATCGGGCGCGGCTGGAGTTCCGAAAACGATCTGTCCATTGTCGATGAAAACCGCCGAAGGCATCGGCGGCATCGGAAGCGTCGGCATCGGCAGGATAGCGGGCGTTGGACTTCCCGCCACGATCTCACCGTCAGGCAATGCGCGCGTGCCTTTTACCGGGATTCCGTTTTGCAGTTCCGAACCGGGTTCAAACGTGTCGTGAGTGCGCCACATCGCCCACATGCCTGCGGCAAAGTGTGGATAGAAGTGGCAGTGGAAAATTGAATCACCGACGACTTTGTTTCGATTGCCGCTGCCGTTGTAGACCATCTCGAGCGTGTAGCTTGCGCCGGGACTGATCATCTGGCTGTCGAGATAGGATGCCTGGTCGCTGTTTGGCGACTGCAACCACTGATGCGCGTGTTGGTGGTGAACGTGAGACACGTCGCGACCGCCGTGAAGAATTCTGAACTTCACGTGATCGTTGATGTAGCTATGAAAGACGTTCGACGGATCGTCCGGGTAATAAACTCGGGTTGCTTTTGGAAGTTCGGCGAGTGAGTACGGTGTTGCGGGTGGCGCCGGAACTCTTGCATTTGCGCAATTCGGATCTGGAGCGGCGCCGGTGTCACCAAATTGTGCCCCGGTACAGAGGGGAGGCGGTGGCGCTAGCGATGGCTTGTTCGGAGTAGTCGCGAGGGGCGGCTTCTGATTGAGAATATTCACGTTTGCCGGTCGATCCACAATCATCGCCGGATCGCCTACCGACCATGCACTCAGGAAAAACTCTTCATACTTGCAGTCGATACAGTTTGCCATCGGACCGACACCGATCCGGTTGGCGTAAATCTCAGCACCGATACCGCCAGTGCCGTAGTTGATCGCGAACGCGTCCTGACCAGCTATCGTCGCATTGAGTATTGCCGGATCGGTTGACTGGAGAATCGGAAACGCCTGCGTCGCGGCCCCCGGTGTTCCATCAAGTGAACCACCCAACGCGCCGTGATAGATGACGGTGATCTCGCGATAAGGTTGTAGTCGATCCGGTGACGCCGGATTCTTGCAGAACAGCGGATCAGCGTTTGTTGGAACCGGTGCGCCTGCGTTGCAATCCGTTTCCGTCCCGGTAAATCTGCCGGCGCCTGGCCCGGTGATAACCGCAGTCAGATCCGTGTAGACGATGTTTCCACCGCTATCCTTCATTTTTAAGATTGGAGTATTGGCTGGAATCGAAGTTCCGTCGGGATAGGTGGAGCCCGCCGGATAAACTGCGTTGTAGTTAACGATCGGATGGCCGTCGGCAGTCGTGCCTGTTGTAGCGAGCTTCAGATCTGCCTGACTAACCTGGCTTCGATACCATTCGGCTCCTTTGGGTTGAACATTCAACGCGCCAAAGAGTCCGTTCGTGATATGACTGCCGACGGAACTCGTGTCGCCCATGCTGTACATGAGAAAAGTTCCCTCAGCGCTTGCGTAGAGCTTGTACTTCGTTTGGTTAGGCGGCGGACTCGGCATTGGCGAAGGCGCGGGCGATGGCATCGGCATCGCGAGGCTCGAATTATTCTTACCCACGAAAGCGCCGTCGTCATTTGGCCCGGTCACCCACTCCATACCCTGGACGTGCAACGATACTTGTGGCGTTTGATAAGGGAGACCCGGCGGAGTTGGGTTTGCCCACGTAACTTTGAAGTTGGCGGGCGGTATGTTGTTCGTCAAAGTGATTTCAATGCAGTCGCCAACGTTGGCGCGCAACACGATTGGGCGCGCTCGTTTGTCGGCGCGGAGTTGAGTGCCGCCGTTTACAGTGTCTCGAGACAGGGCGAAAAGCATTCCGCCGGGCATCACTGTACCGAGGCGGTTCAGGAAGATCGGTTGAGCGAGTGCGACGACGTCAGCCTTGACCGTATTTTGAGCGGTGCACTGAACTGCCTGCATCGCAGGCGGCTGAGCTGTTGCGGCGGCGGGGCTGGTTTCGAGTTTCGGCGGCTCCTCAAGTTTCTTGAGGGTGAGTTCAGTTGCGACTGGTGCGTCAGAAGCCGCAATCTCTTCAGTCGACTTTTCCACAGGAGTGGGCGGAGTTTGTGCGCCAGATGATTCGACGTTGAAAAGAAACAAGACCACGAATGCGAGGCACCTGACGATGCTTACAAACGTACTCTTTTGAGCGAGCATGTAACTTCTCCTTAGGTAATTTGCGAAGGCCAGCAACTGTGTTGAGGTTTCATCTGCCGGAATCGAGCCGGGTTAGGAACTCGCAGCTAAAAAGTGTTGTTAGCGAAGCGTGAAACTGCCGGACGTGAAGAAGGTTTCCGCCTTGATTATTTCGACAGTTCGCAGCGTAAGTCTGTGCAGGCAAAGTGTCAAGAAAAATTCTTGCTACGCCAAATAAAACACAAATAAGAGACGACTCTTCGTGTCTGCTGGCAGCAAGAATGTCATACGAATTCTTGTTGACAACAAACTACCTCACGCGTAGAGTGCCGCAGTTCTCAAACCCGCATTCCTCCCACTGAAGACTCAGCAGACTCGCGCAAGCGACTGAGGCCCAGAACCACATGCGTTTGAGTCTCTAAGCGACCCAACCAATACAAAATAAGGAGAGACCTATGTCTCTAAAGTGGAAGACACTCATTTCAAGCGGGGCGTCTTTGATAGTGGTGTCATGTGTGACCACCGCCATCCTCAACGCCGGCGCATCCACCGAAACTCTGTCACCTGCGAAGCTAGTACAACCACAGCCAAGTAGTGAACGACGAATCAAAAATCTTTCGTTACAGCCGGAGGCTTTCAGAATGAGCCGCCGGTTAGGAGCGAGGTTCTCTGCGAAGACACAAGGGGCAACGACCACAATCGGAACGCTAACAGTCGCAAACAGCCGGCAACCGGTAACAGTCATTCGTCGCCAAACCGACGATGGTGAGTCAGTGGATGTCGTTCTCGGCGGCCGCACGTTGACGTGGAGGAACGCGGAAGGAGTGAGAGGAGGACCGAGTGCTCCCACTGCATCAGAACGCGCTTTAGTTGAGCAGTTGATCTTCGACAGTCCGGACCAATTCATTTTGGCCCAACTCAGAGGAGCAGCCTATTTCACGGTTGCTCGAAACGTTAGAGCTGACGTTGATGGAAACGACAGTTACAACGGACCACTCTGGGATCTTATTCGCGTTGAGGGCCCACCAACAGCGGACACCCCCCGGCCGCTCAGCACCTCGCGCCTTTATTACATCAACGTCCAAACCGGATTGATCGACAAGATTGTTTCAGAGTTAGAAGGCGCGACGATTGAGGCCAACGTTCTCGCATGGATTGACCAGGCCGGAGAAAAAGTTCCCTCACACATCATTTGGAAACGCGGTGAGGAAACGGTCCAGGAGTTTCGCTTGACTAACGTTTCTATACAGTTGCAGCCATAACGGAGTACTCACATGAAATCAGCATACCTCCCTGCTCTCCTTCGAGCCTTCGTGGCTGGCGCGATCGTTACACTGCTGTGGCCGGCTTCACTAACAGCACAAAGCACTGCGGCTCGCCCAGACCGCGGGATTATGCCGGGCGCTTCGTATTCCATCTCAGAGCTCGAAAACATCAATCTAAGCAATGGAAACTTGCAGCTAACGATCCCGCTTGTTTCTTTGCCGCCGATCGCGGGCGGCAAACTAAAGCTGACGCTGAATGCCACCTACAACAGCAAGCTGTGGAACATCACCCGAACTGAAAACCAAATGGGTACGGAGTTCGGTTGTCCAACCTGGGTAGTTGACAGTCCACAGGAAAGCGATGAAGGAGGATGGACCATTACTGCGGGCTACCGGATTGTGTTTCGCGAGGCGAGTGAAGACTTTGATTACGTAAAACCCATGCCGCCACCAACGCCAGACTGCGAGACAAATCAAATCGAGCAAGCCGCACTGCAACCCACACTTTACCGGGCCGTAGTGATTAGTCCGGACGGGTCTGAGCATGAATTGCGACCCCTGGATAACATCGCGAGCTATGGTGGTTTTCGCCCTTACTTAACCGGTTATTACCAGGGTACGCCTACCACCGTGGGCCAGTCGACCAGATACTATTCATTCGACGGGAGCTATCTCTGGGCAACTATCAATCCTTCAAGCCACAGCACGCTTTGGACCATCACCCTCAAGGACGGCACGCGGGTCGTTCAATACAGCAGCGGTATTCAGCGCATCACTGACACAAATGGCAACTCGATCAAGATATTCGCAGACAGTAATGGCACCCATGTCCAGGACGAACACACTGGCCGGGAGATCAGGATTGGTTTGGACAACAAGATTTACTATCGGAAACCAGGAGGTGAATGGGCCAACATCACCATCGTCTGGGGCACGACGACAGTGCAGGGGAAACTGTACCGAGTAAACAATTGGGTGCCCACCGGCGGTGAAGGTGGCGGTGGTTCCTACTGCTGGTTCGATCAGGTATTGAATAGTAATTTGCCAGTAATCCGCGAAATCATCTATCCACAAACAGAACCAGGTCAACCGGCGCTACGCTACGTATTCAGTTACAACTCGGATGAAACGACGACGGCCAGCGACCAGGCCTTGTGGTCGTGTAGCTCGGGAGGAACATATAACCGCACCGTTTCGAAGGGATTGGGTGGTCTCAGCCAAATAACTACCCCAACCGGCGCGATCGTCAAATACCGTTACAGCAAGGACTCGAAGCACAGCTTTTCGTTGTTCGGTGATACGGACGATATCGCGCGAGAGACCGTAACCCAAAAACAGATCATCCATGATGGCGTCACCGATACCTGGACCTACAACATTATCGAGTTCAACGCATGTGGCGGGACGGTGACAGGGCCGGATGGATCAGTTTCCACCGAGACCTGCTACGCAAAGGATCCTGCCAAAGGACAATACTTTGGCAATATTGCTTCCAAAGCTGGTTTGACTTACAGGTCACGTCGCTCTGATGTCGAGGTGATTGAAAAGCATTGGACCACAATGCCATTCGGCGGCGCTAATCCGCTTTCGACCGGCTCGCTCGCAAACGCCACGTTTAATGCTGTAGTCGACGCCGAATACACAACGTTGCTGGACAATACCGCGAGTCACAATCCGGTGAAGCTGTCGGCGAAGACTTTTCAGTACGACTTTAATGGCAACCTTACTCAAACCAAAGAATACGACTGGTTCGATCCGGCCCTTGTGTCGCGTGATGCCGAAGGTGTGCCTACCGGTGTGCCCGCCGGTGCCATCCTGCTGCGGACGACAAACCACGCCTATTACAACCAGGCGGATGGATCCACTTCAGCGAATGTTTATGCGAAGCGAGCCGTCACGACCGCAGTTCCCCTCATTGTGAATGCGTTGAAAGAAACTACTGTTGGGCCAAGTATCGTGCAGCTTAGTTATGATGGGCAGGGTTACGGGATTGCGCCAACCGCCGGCAATCTGACGACGAAGAAAGTCTGGGTGGATCTCGATTCGAAGTGGATCACGACCAGCAACACCTATGGTCCATATGGAAACATTGCTACTTCCACTGACGGCCGCGGGAAGATAACGCAGTTCTTTTTCGACGACGCAACTCACGCATTGCCTACTCGCGTTGTCGTCGATCCCCAGAATGGGACCGGCACGCAGACCACCACCACGTTCTTCGATTACGACACCGGACTGGTCACGAGCCAAACCGACGTGAACGGGCAGATCTCAACGATTGAGTACGTCAATCACTTATTGGGAACCATAGATCCGTTCGGTCGACCGGGACTGACAAAGAGTCCTACCATAAATATCAACGGCACCAATCATCAACGCCGCGTAAAATCAACTTATCTCGATTCAGCGCGACAGGTCATCGTAGAAGGTGATCTCAATGCTGAAAACGACAGACTGCTGAAGGCAAGAACGACAACGGACATGCTGGGCCGTCCGGTGCTGACTGAGAGCACGGAGGACGGGACCAATTACACCATCTCCGCTACAAATGCCTATCTCAACATGGGAAAGGTGACGCTCACGTCGAGTCCGAGACGCAGCGCAAGTGCAACGACTGATAGTTGGACCAGGGTCACGAAAGATAATGCGGGCCGCGTAGTTGAAGTGGCAACGTTCGGCGGCGCTGCTCAGCCCGCGTGGACCGGCACCGCAGGAGCTTTCACTGGCGCTGTCACGACCGCTTATGACGCCAACTTCACCACCGTCACAGATCAGGCAGGCAAGGTGCGGCGCAGCATGATTGATGCACTCGGACGCTTGACGCGAGTGGATGAACCAGACGGCACTGGTGATCTCGGCTTGCCAACGAATCCGAAGCAGCCAACCAGCTACGTTTACAACGTCCTGGACAATCTGACGACTGTCACGCAAGGCTCGCAGACGCGTACATTTACTTACGACTCGTTATCGCGTTTGCGTAGCGCCGTGAATCCGGAAAGCGGCACTATCACGTACAAGTACGATGACAATGGCAACCTTGAGGTGAAGACTGACGCGCGCAATGTGTCGGCACATTACGCATACGACGCGCTCAATCGTGTCACCAGACATTGGTACAACGGTTCGACTTCAACGTTGGACACGACACACAATCTTCCGGCACTGCCGGCGAGTGTGGGTGTGACTGATGAAGTAAAGTTCTTCTACGATACGCAAGCGCTGCCGCCGGGTGCGCCCTCATACACGTCCGGTTCAACCAAAGGACGGCTGGTGGCCCAAACATACGGCACGGGCAGCAATGGTGATTACTACGCTTATGACGTGCTTGGCCGGGCAATTCAGAAGTTTCAACAAATAGGTAGTATTAACTATCAACTGAGTGCGGAGTATACGTTGGCCGGCTCGATCAAGACTCTGACTTATCCCTCAAACCGGACAATCACGAACACATACGATCAGGCCGGTCGTTTGACTGGTTTCAGCGGCAACCTTGGTGACGGTGTGACGCGCACCTATGCCACCGGAATCTCTTATTCACCGCTTGGTGGTTTGTTGAAAGAACAGTTTGGCACTAACGCCGCGGTCTACCACAAGGTTCACTACAACTCACGTTCACAGATCTGTGATGTGCGTGCGTCAAACGTGAACGATGAGTGGGGCGGCGAACTCGGAGTGTTAGTCAATCACTACAGCACGGCGTGGGTGCACTGCGGTACTGGTCCAGACAACAACGGCAACTTGTTGATGAGCCAAACCATCATCAACAGCGTCTATTTTGAGGATCGTTACAGCTACGATTCGTTGAACCGCTTAACCGCGGTAAGCGAGTATCAGAACGGAACTACCCTGACCGGCACGCAGGAATACGATTACGACCGCTGGGGCAATCGCACCATCAAGCCGACCTCAACGCTTGGCACAAACAAACAGTTTACCGTGAACGCTGTTAACAATCGCCTGACTGTGCCCAGCGGTCAAACCGGCGTAATGTCGTATGACGCCGCCGGCAATCTGACTAACGACACCTATACGGGCGCCGGCAATCGCACGTACGATGCCGAGAACAAGATCACGTCAGCCTGGGGCGGCAATAATCAGGCGCAGCTTTATCGCTACGACGGCTCAGGTCAGCGCATTAAGCGCACGGTTGATGGTGTAGAGACGTGGCAGATCTATGGCTTAGACGGCGAGTTGATCGCAGAGTATCCCGCCAACGGCACCGCGACGAGTCCACAAAAAGAGTATGGCTATCGCAATGGGGAGTTACTCATCACAACGGGGGCGGCTGACACGGTTTGGTCGGAAGATGCAGTGCCCGCTGGTGCGGCAATCGCAGGTGATGCTGAGAGTTGGAACTGGGTTAGTTCCAGCCCGAGCCCGTTCTCCGGTAGTACAGCGCATCAATCGAACATCGTTGCCGGTTTGCATCAGCACTACTTTTACGGAGCGACTGCCACTCTGATGGTTAATGCCGGCGACAAGCTGGTGGCATACGTATATCTCGATCCGAGCAATCTGCCGAGCCAGATCATGTTGCAGTGGAACGATGGCAGTTGGGAGCACCGTGCTTATTGGGGCGCAAATAACCTCCCCTGGGGTATAGACGGCACGAATAGCCGCCGCTATATGGGACCATTACCTGCGGCCGGCAATTGGGTGAGATTGGAAGTACCAGCGAGTTTAGTCGGACTCGAAGGTCACACGTTGCACGGAATGGCGTTCTCCATGTGGGGCGGACGCGCCACCTGGGACCGCGCAGGAAAGACATCTTCGGTCCAGTGGCTGGTGTCAGACCACCTCGGCACACCACGAATGATCATCGATCAAACGGGCACCCTGGCGAATGTCAAGCGCCACGACTATCTTCCATTCGGCGAAGAACTCTTTGCCCCAATTGGCGGCCGCAGCACGGCGTTAGGTTACGGCGGTGTCGACGGTGTGCGGCACCAGTTCACTTCTAAAGAACGGGATGTTGAGACGGCCTTGGATTACTTCCACGCACGTTACTATTCAAGCGATCAAGGACGATTTATTAGCGCCGACTCTGGTCCGTTTGCGATTGCCGATCCTCAGAATTTCAACCGTTACACATATGTTCAGAACAACTCGCTTAAGTTTCTCGATCCAACTGGAAGGACGTTAACATTAACTGGCGATAATGCAGAAAACCTAGTTGAGGAGCTCGAGGCCAAAACTGGTTATCAGCTGACGAGGGACGCCAAGACGGGAAGAGTTACAATCGATAAGGGAACCAAGCGCAATAAACGTGGCACTTCGAAACATCTCGCAAGTCTGCTGAAGAAGATTGTCAGCGATAAGAAGATCGATGTAAAACTTGAAGTCCAGGAGAATATAGTTCACGGGAATAATCAAGGTGTCAGGCTTGATGTTGGTTACGATCCCAAGGAATTCGATTTTGCGGACTATCGCGAGTTAAATTCAGCGGACTCAAAACTTGGGGCGATTGCGATAACTCATGCGCTCAAGGAGTCCTACGAATTTAAGAAGCTTGATGCCGCGGGTTTTGGCTCGACAATCGATATAGATCAACTATCCCACGTTCGGGCTATCCATTTTGAAAGTCGCGTCCTTTCCGATCTTACTGGTCAAAGGGAGCAAGCACGGGTTGACAAATCAAGCGCAAATATTTTTCATTTTGAGTACTCCAGTGTCGGCTACGATATTGTCTGGAAAACAACAACTCCCACAGAAGCTTTCCCAAGTGCGGTGAATCGTGTTGTGGTTAGAAATTACAAGAATCTGCCCAAGTCTTTTAAACGTTGATGCGCCGGCCAGAAAGACTCACAAGGGACACTCATGCTGTTTGACAAGGAGGCCAGTAAGGATGCGACTAATCTCCGGTTTGATTTTGGTTTTCTTCTTGATCGCAACCCATGTGCAAAATACTCTACCAAGATTCGAATCCCATTCTGCGCTGCAGGGTAACACGGAGAATACTCAAGAGTTCCCAGTCATTTATGGCAAAAAAAATGACGGGTTCCCTGATAGATTGAGCACGCGAGGAGTGATCTCAAAAGTGAGTTTTGCACGGGATTGCGGGTTAGTACGCGGAGGAGGTGTTCTTCAGATCAAGCTCGCACGCACCCAGCCGGGTTACAACGATGAACACATTTATGTAATTGCGCCATGCCTGCTGGGTTCGGAAGGGCGAGAAAAGTATGTGGGTACAGTCGTTTGTATGAGTGTAACCAAAATGAAGGTGGGCGACATGTGTAATTCTGACTACATCCACAACAGTATCGATTCTAAAGGAGTACCGTTTTATTGTCTTCCTTGGAAGTCTTGGAAACCTAAAGAATTCTTAAAGCAGGTTGATTGCAAGATGGCCGAGTAAGGGGCGCGGAGCACGGGATTGTAATCTAACCTTCTAGAGTTTTCGGTCCAGCCATAACCTCAACGTTTTTGGCTCGCAGCTAACGCGATCAATTTCACCAGTGATGTTGGCGACGAGAGGCCATATGCGCGGGTCCAGTATCCGGCAGACTCGTTGCCGATGAGGATCATTGGCGAGTGGTCGTTCTTGTCTGCGGCAGCCACTCCAAATTCCTTCAGTATCGCGTCAATATCCGACGTGTTGCCCGTAACAAAAGTCCATCCGGGTTCGGCTTTGAACTTCGAAGCGAATGCTTGAAGTCGCTCAGGCGTGTCGACGGTGGGATCGACGCTGATGGAGATCAACTGAGCGGAAAGCTTTTCTTCAGCTAACTGCTCCTGCACTCTGCGGAACGTGGCTGTTAACGAAGGACAGATGGCCGTGCATGTCGTGAAGACAAAATTGACTGCGACCACTTTCCCTTTGACGAGATCGCGATAGAAATTTAGCGACTTCCCATTCTGATCCTGCACAGTCACGTCGGGAATACGCATCGAAGACTCGGCGCTGGAAGGTGTTTCGCGCGGAGTTACTTTTTCCGCCTTCGCGCGTGTGAATCTGAGCGCCATCTTGCACTTCGGACACTTGCCGGGCTTGCTGCTCGTGACAGTCGGATGCATCGGACACACATAATGCCCGGCGCGTTTCTCTGTTTGAGCTGCGACGTGATTAGAAACAAGCAGCACCGGCATCGCAGTAATTAGTACTAAAACGAATAAAAATTTACTCAACATCAGATCTCTCCCCTATCAATTACTTTCGATCCAGTCACTCGCCGCCAACAACTTCTTCTCCTTTAAATCAACCGTAACAACGTACGCGCCCATCGCGCCGATGCGACGGTTCGGGCCAAACGTGACCGCCGGCGTTAACCCGGTCGCATACTGATGGAATCCCTCGAGCGTTTGAATCAACTTTTCTCGAGTCACATCCTTACCGGCGCGCCTGATCGCCTCGACTAATATTTTCGCTGTAGCGTACGCGGAAACTTGAGTGGCAACACTGGTCGACGGCAATTTGTATTTCTCGCCGAGCGCACGGAATTCCGCGATCGCTGCAGCAGTATGATCCACTGGTGCAGTAGCAAAAGAGAAAAACACTTTGCGATCGAATCCCACGGGCGCAGAAAAGACTGCCGCGCCGATTGCTCCAGCCGGCGATAGCACGGTCGGAAACCAGTTCAGTTTTCCGGCCTCCTGCATGAACGACATTCCTTCCTCAACGGCTCCTCCAACAAAGAGAACCACGTCGACAGAAGCTTCTCGCGTCTGTTTGATCGCATCCGTCACATCAAAACGACCGGGCGGATATTCAACAACCACCGGAGGGTTTGCTCCCAGCTTCTTCGTTTGAGCTGTGACGGCCGCGATAACCTCTGCGTAAATTTCCATCCGCGGAGCGAGCACCGCCAACTTAAAACTCCTGAGCTCGGGTTTTTTGCTGATGAAATTGACGAGACTGGTTGATTGCACCGCGACTCCGGAGAGCAGGTAAAAGATCTGGCGATTCAAAGGCGCCTCAGGTTGCGCATAAAACGAGAATGGGCCCAGCAGCGGTGTTTCATACTGCTTGAACAGCGGAACGAGCTCTTTCTCTGCTCCGGCTATCAACGCCGCAGACATCGCAAACATCTGTTGGTCCTTCAACGCCGACTCCAGCTTCGCTCGCTTGTCTGAAGGCGCGTCGGTCGTTTCGATAACTCGCAATTCCAGGCGGCGGCCGTAAATTCCGCCCTGGCTATTGACCTCTTCGAAGTAAGCATTAGTCACCGCGCTGATTGCCCGGCCAAAGTCCGCCAACTTGCCGGTAGATTCCACCATTGTTCCAATCACGATCTTGTTATCACTGATGCCGGGTTCCTTTTCCTTGCCGAGCAACTGCAAATAGGCAATTAGGTCAGCGAGGTCTTCGCGCGTCATCACGTAGCGCGGCATCACCGGCAACAACTTATTGCCGGCCGGATCCGTTCCGCGTGTGATTGCCAACTCCAAACCACGCTCGGTATAGGGAGGATGTTGCCTGCCACTGGCGTGCTTCAGTCCGTAAGGCTTGGTCAAAAACTCCCAGGTAACGTTCGAGGGGTTGATGCCGCCTTCGGGCTTGCCACGACCGTCGAGACCATGACAACCAGCGCATGGGATCGTACTGCCCGGCACTTCAAGCGACGTGTCGCCGATGTAGGCAAGTACATCCTTGCCCGATTGACTTGTACCCTGAACGTAAATCTGTCGACCGCGAGTTTGCTTTTGAGCGAGAGACTCTTGCCCTACTGTTTCAGTCACAAAAAGGCACAAAATGCACAAAATGATTTTCAGAGAAACCTCATATGTGCTTTTTGTGCCGTTGTGTGGCTTCATTTCGAGCCTGGAAGCTTATCGTTCACGACGCTGTCGACAACTTTCATCAACTCATCACTCTTCGCCAGACCGTAAGCCTTCTTCCACAAGCCGGTGCGTTCGTTAGCGATGATGAAGATGTTCAGGTGGGTCTCTTTATTGTCCACAAAGTGGCCGATCTTTTTGAGTGCGAAATCGACGCTCTCTTTGTCGCCGGTGAGGAAATACCATCCAGGACCAGCGTTTAATTTCTTCGCGTAGGCCTTCAAACTCGCGGGCGTATCAACAGTCGGATCGACGCTGATGGAAAGGATATAAACGTCTTTCCCCATGCGAGCGCCCAAACTCTGCTGCAACTTTTCGAGATTGCGAGTCAAGGGCAGACAAACCCCCGTACACGTCGCGAAGAAAGAGTTTATGATCACGACTTTGCCCTGCAAAAGATCGCTGTAGAAGCGCATCTTCTGGCCGTCCTGATTCACCAGCACAACGTCTGTGAAATACTTTTTCGCTGATGATTCCGCGGCTGGATTTCGAGGTGGCGGAGAGTTTTGCGCCACCGCCAAACTTGTTCCAAAGCAAAATACTGCGATTGTTAGCAACGCGTGTTTGAAGTTCATTTCTTTTTCACTTCCAGCGCGAGCGGCATTATCTGACTGAACGGAACGTCAAGAGAAGGAATTCTGAAGTGAACATAGTAAACGCCCGCACTCGGAGGCACAAAACTGATTTCATAAACACCATCGCCGATCGGCTTTGCGGGCATGCGTTCCTGCCAGATTCCAGGCGCGAGAAAAACGAGCACGCCCACGTCCAGATTCGCCTTCCCTTCTCCGGAAGTCGTATCGACTAACCTGAAACGCAGCTTGTACGACTCACCAACGAACGGGCTTTCACTGGTAAGCTGCTGGACTGCCAGCGACAGCCTCGTCGACTTCGGCCTCGAGGGATTGTCGTCAACTCTAAAATCGAAACAGTGAACAGTACGAGGCGAGTCCAACAAAAACACAGCGTCGTAGAATCCCGGTGAATCGAGACGAATCGACGTCGAGTAAACCCCACGCGTTGTTTCACGCAAGCCGTTATCGAGTACGAGCAAGGCCTTTGGAACGCGACGGTAGTTTTGAAAACTTCCCATCGGTGCAGCCATGCCTTCGGTGTAGTAGTAGATCATCTTGTCTGCAGGATTTGCGACCAGCACTGCGCCTTCTTCCGGTGCGGGAACGATCGCGTTCGCGGGCGAGTAGATCGCGGATTCGCGGGGCGCTTTTTGACCGGCGGGGAATCTCGAGAGCGCGGCTTCTTTTCCGAGGTCCGCGAGTTTGATCATGTTGACAAACTCGCTACCACTCGATCGAATGTAAGCAAATTGTCGAGTGAACGTGATCTGATCGGCGCCCGGTCCGACGGGTACTGAATGAATAATTTTGTTTGAAGTCAGATCGAAGACAAACGCTGCGTTCACAGCAGGATTGAGTGCGAAACCATAACGCCCGTCGGGTTGCAAACTCAGATTTTTGAGTCCTGGCTGCGCTTTCATGCGCGCTACAATTTCATGTCGTGCGGCGTCGATCACGACGATCGTCCCATCCTCTTCATTCGCGACGTACAAAGACTTGCTTAGCGATGAATAAGCCATAGCGACAGGACTCGCACCGACTTTTATGTCTTTAACTACCGCAAGCTTCCGCATGTCGATTACTGACACCGTGCCGTCCTGTTTATTCGTGACGAATGCGAAGCGATCGTCGTCGGTAAATGCGAATTCGTGGTTCCCCGGTGCGGTCTTTGGCTGTCCTGCAATCTTTAGCGTGGAGGTATCTATTACCGTGATACCACCGTCGTCATTTCCAACCCACAAATATCTCCCATCGTTCTGCAAGGCCACTCGCGTTGGCTTCACTCCCGCTGCGAGCGTCACGATCGTCTTCCACGTCGACATGTCGATCACAGCTACCTGATTGATTGCCGGCATCGAGACATACAGGCGACCCTGCTCTGACCTCATCACCCAGTCTTCGCCGGGACTCGGTAGAGCAATCAGGTTGTACAGTTTGCTTCCGCCAAAACCAGAGAGCGGATCGATAACCGAAATGTTTGGTTCCTGATTGAGAGCCAGGATGAAATAAGAATTCAGATCGAGGGTCGGCCGTTTGCTGAAACTGGTTTGGAGAAACGCCTGCACCTTCTCCCGACACTCTTTCGCCTCGGAGATTTGCTTGCCCGGGCGCTGATCGATCCACGCAACCGGTCGAAGATTGCTAAGCCGGACGCCACCGTTTGTGCCGCTAATCCTGAAACTTATCCTTCCCTCTTCTCCGGCCATAAGGCCGCTCGCGCGACCGCGAACCGGCGAAACGTCGAACGCGATTGAAACTCCCTGCGCGTTGATGACTTGTGGCGTCGGAGCAGGTTTGCTTTCCTGCGCGAATACCTGAACGACGTGTGTCACCAGCAACACAGAGATGACGAAGCAGAATCTTGAGGCCATATTTTTAGAGAGTTTGTTAGTACTAGAGTTAACTGAGTTTCGGGAATGAGCAGCGTAGTTTTCTTGACCTGCGGCGTCAAGCAAAAACGAAAAGGCGCGTCGGCTTTGGACCGTCGCGCCTAATCTAATGTGGTCATCGTCCTCACCCCGACAACCACGTTTGATGGAAGGATTCACCAACCATCTGATTGTGGAGCACTATAGTATCGATCGACCGGAATTGCAATCGTCGGGTCACAAAAGGACACAAATTTGTGCTAGAAAATCGCGCTCCATACCCACATTGTTAAAAACGTCCCATAAAACAGTGCGAGGGCGACGAGCGCGAGGCGTCGCCACATCGGCGGCCGTAACTCGACCGGCAGCAAACGCGTGTTCACATACAGCAAGTGAATCGAGCTTATGATGAACACGATCCCCGCCATATTCGCGCTCAGCGTTAGCAAAATGATTGGCTGAGTCAGCTTGAGCGCAAGAATTCCCCAGATCGAGATAACCGCGAGCACCGAGTAATAAACGACGCGCACGTCGCCGCCGCGCCAGGAACGAATGCGAGTGCTGCCCGTCCACAGTATGTCGGTGATGGCGCGTGTCATCCCTTCGAGAATGTCGAGTTGCGTCTTGAACAGTAGCCAAACACCGAGTGCGGCGATGATTCCACCAAAGATCGCGCCTTTCTGCGTCGCAACAGCCTGCGCCAGGGCGGCTGCTATGCCAAGACCGCGAATGTCGCTGCCTGCTGGTACAAACGTCACGTAAAGCAGCGCCGGCAACATCATTCCCAGAACCGCGCCGCTGAAGTAAACGCCCCACTGGTCGACGTGCATGATTCGCCACCAGCCGCGCCAACGCTCGAGCGATTGTGCGTTGGGTACGAATGTGCTGCCTGAGTGAGCGAGAGCCACTTTCTTCCCGCCCACGGCTGCGGGAATGAATCCCACGCAACTACTCATGCCGTAGCCTTTGTCGCGCGCCCAATTTGTGAGCGTGAGATTTGCGACGCCCCCTCCGCCGCAATAGGCAGCGAATGCGCCCAGTAAGAAAAAGTCAGCGCCGGGAGGCAAAAATTGAAAAGAGCCTGTTTTGACGTCAAACCCCGCAAACCCGACGATCGCGGCGCCCCAGGTTGATAGAGGAACGAAAAGCACTGCGAGCACGCCGAGTCCACCAATGATCACTGAAACCATGATCCAGTTTAGATATTCGAGCGTTCTCTCGATTCGTCGACCGACCATCAGGATCAGCCCGCACATCAGAAATAGACCAACACCGATCACGTAGACCAAACCGCTTTCGGCGGCGCCAGGCAAACGTTTCGCAAAAAGAAAAAAGACCGCACCTGCCGCAGCGCCGGCCCATCCGGGCCATCCCATCTGGAAGAAGTAAAGAATTGCGTAGAACCAGGCCCAGAAGGTTGAGTGTGGTCGCGTACGCATGAAGCCTGTGATTATCGGCTCCCCCGTGGCCATCGTGTAGCGCATCAACTCGACGTTCAGCAATGTCTGCAGCAGTGCGGCAACGCCGACGATCCACAGCAAAGCAAGGCCGTACTTCACAAATGCCGCTGGTCCAAGTAAGAATTCACCGCTGCCGATTGAGACGCCGAGCGCGATCACGCCTGGTCCAACCGCACTGAACCATCCCAGACCGTGCGGTCTCGGTGCGGGGGGCAACTCGGCGATGCGCCAGGCGTCGAGTCCGGAGCGCGCTTCGAGGGGTTGGTTTGTTGTGCTCATAGGTCAGGAATTTGCAGCAGCATAATGCACTTGTGGTTTTCTTTGAACTATTAGTATGGTTTTATCTCCAAAACCGATGATCAGCACTGTTCCCATTCGTATCGCCGCGCCGGCTGACTCCGCAAACATAACCGGCGTGATCAATGCCGCTTTTCGTATCGCGGAGGGATTTTTCGTCGACGGAATGCGCATCAGTCAAGCGGAAGTCGAGCAATTGCTCTCGAAGGGCGCGTTCCTGCTCGTTGAAAATGACGATAAGCTCCATGCGTGCGTTTACGTAGAGCTTCGTGGTGAACGTTCGTATCTGGGCTTGCTGTCAGTCGATCCCGGTTGCCAGAAAAGTGGACTCGGATCACTCCTGATGCTTGAAGCCGAGAAGCATTGTCGTGAGCGAGGCTCGCGGTTCATGGATATTTTGATCGTTAATCTACGCGATGAACTGCCGGCGTTCTATGAACGTCGCGGGTATGTTGAAAACGGCACCACGCCCTTCCCGGCCGATGTGCCGACGAAGATACCTTGTCATTTCATCAATATGACGAAATCACTGTCGTGAGTCCTTCAAAAGAACAAGCGGAAGTATTAACTATCGACGGGCGCGAGGTCCGTATAAGTAACCCTGACAAACCTTATTTCACTGTCCAAACCAAACTCACCAAACTCGAGCTCGTACGTTACTACTTATCGATCGCGCCCGGTGCACTTGCGGGAATTCGCGACCGGCCCATCGTGCTGAAGCGCTTCGTGGACGGAGCCGAAGGTGATGCGTTTTATCAAAAACGAGCGCCCGCAAACCGGCCTGAGTGGTTGCGAACGACGACGTTGTTTTTTCCTTCGGGTCGTGAGGCAGAGGAAGTGGTTGTTGACGATGCGGCAGGGCTTGCATGGATCGTGAACCTTGGATGCATCGAACTTCATCCGCATGCAGTGCGTTCGAACGATCTCGATCATCCGGATGAGTTGCGAGTCGATCTCGATCCTGGTCCTGGTGTTAGCTGGGAGAGTGTCCGACTGGTTGCGCTCGAGGTTAAAGCGTTGCTGGAAGAGATGGGTTTGCGTGGCTGGCCGAAGACGAGTGGTTCACGCGGGATGCACGTGAACGTGCGTGTTCACCAGCGTTGGGATTTTAGTGAAGTGCGGCGCGCGGCAGTTGCGTTATCGCGAGAAGTTGAGCGGCGGTTGCCGAAGCTGGCGAGCTCGAAGTGGTGGAAAGAAGAACGTCACGGCGTGTTTCTCGACTACAACCAGAACGCGAAGGATCGTACGACGTGTTCTGCGTATTCGGTGCGTCCGCTTCCCGATGCGCGCGTGTCGACTCCGCTCAACTGGGATGAAGTTGCTGACTGCGATCCTGCTGACTTCACCGTGCTGACAGTGCCGAAACGTTTTGCGGAGATTAAAGATCCTCATGCTGACATGGACGCATCCGCTGGATCGCTCGAACAACTGCTCGAGCTCGCGGATCGGGATGAAGCCGCCGGACTCGGTGATGCGCCCTGGCCACCACACTTTCGGAAGATGAAGGGCGAAGGCACACGCGTCGCGCCCTCGCGCGCTCGCATGCCGCTTCTGGTCATCGCCAACTCGCCTGATAAGAAAGCCGCGCTCGCAGGGTTGGAGCGCTGGAAAGAAAAGTATCCGAAAGTCGCGAAGCTGCTTGCTGTAGATGATGTGTTGGTCGACTCGATGCGCGGGCGTTCATCGACCTGGACCCGCATCCGTGTGAACCTGCGCAACGTTCCTGAAAAACAGCGGCCGCCGCAGGAGACGCCCGATCCCGACGACGATCCGACGCGGGAGTGGAGAGAGAGCCACAAAAAGGCACCAAAGAAGAAGACTCAAAAGAACACAAAATAGATCTACTGCCCGAAAAGTATTCGAGTCGCATGTAGCGACGAAATATTTCTCGCGCCAAGGCGCCAAGGGCGCAAAGAAAATCCTTGGAAACGCGTAGCGCTTTGCGCCCCTTTCGCCTTTGCGTGGGAACATCTTTTTTAGCTTGCCGGTCTAATCTTTTTTGTGTCTTTTGTGGCAAAGATTGACTGAAGCTCGTGAGGTGGCACGACTTCGAGTTGAGCGTAGGTACAGTCAGCCGGTTTCTTGTCGGTGCGCCATCGCCGGAATTGCGCCGTGTGACGAAATCGATCTCCCTGCATGTGCTCATAAGCCACTTCAACAACCAGCTCGGGCCGCAACGGCTCCCATGACAAATCCTTGCCGCTGCTCCACCGGCTCTGCGCCCCCGGCATTCGATGAGCGTCGCTGTTCTCGTCCGTTGCCCACTCTTTCCATGGATGTGAAACGAGCGCGTCCTTGCGATATGGTTTGAGGAAGTCAGCCAGTTCGATTCTCTTCTGATCTGTAAAACTCGCGCAGACGCCTACATGATGCAACTTACCTTTCTCATCAAAAAGACCTAACAATAGCGATCCGATCCTACTCTTCTCGCCTTTCTTGTGCCAACGAAAACCAGCCACGACGCAATCGCAATCGCGCTCGTGTTTCACTTTCAGCATCACGCGTTTGTTCGACTCGTAAGTTCCCGCCGCGGGCTTCGCGACAACACCGTCAAGACCAGCGCCCTCAAAACGTCGGAACCAGTCAGACGCGAGTGCGAAGTCGGTTGTTGTGGGTGTCAGGTGCAGTGGCGGTTTTGCGGACGAGAGCAATGATTCCAGACGGCGGCGGCGCTCTTCAAACGGCTGCCCGCGCAAATCTTTCTTCCCTTCAGCAAGCAGATCGAAGAATACGATCGATGCAGGGATCTGCTCGGAAAGTAGTTTTATTCGTGACGCTGCGGGATGGATGCGCAACTGAAGCGCGTCGAAGTCGAGTGCGCCATTTTGTGCCACGACAACTTCGCCGTCGAGCACGCAACGCGAAGGAAGTTGCTTCAACACGGGATCGATCAGTTCCGGGAAATAGCGATTGAGTGGTTTTTCGTCACGACTTTGAATCATGACTTCTTCACCATCGCGAAAGATCAGTGCACGAAAGCCATCCCACTTGGGTTCGAAGATCCAATCACCGGCGGTTGGCAGGTCGCTCACACGTTTCGCGAGCATTGGGAGAATCGGCGGGTTCACGGGAAGCTGCATGTCGACAGATTACACAATTCGATAAGCTGTGTAATCTGTGGAGGTTTAGATGGGAGCCCGCGGAAGTTCTGGGCGTTCTGCTTCCGCGGACTCCACGTGGCCCCCTCACCAAGGCCACTTCTGAGATCGAGGATCGTCGAGATCTCAAATCTCAGAACTTGCTGCTCCCAGCAGCATATCTCTCGAGGCACCGAGCACTGCCCGTGCTTGATCGCGGCTCACCGACGGAAACTGGTCAAGAAAAGTTTGAATAGTCTGGTCATCTTCAAGAAACTCGAACAGCAACTCGATCGGAACCGATGTTCCACTAAAGACGGCGCCGCTGCTCGTCTTTTGCGAGTCGCGTTCAATCGCGTCGGCAAGCTTCATCATCAAATCCGAGTCCGCAGAAGCACCCCTTTGCGCCGCTTACTTCTGCGGACTCGCACCTGGCCCCCCTCCAGGCCAGCAAAGCTCGGATTTTCATTTACGATTTTGGCTGAACGCTTACGATGCATTCGTCTTTGACATCGAGCAGCGGCCAAGGCGCGGCTCAATCTCCCACCCTGACGAGTGATGAGCATCGCCGGCGAGTTCGGTAGGTTGGTAAACCCGCGGCGGCAATCGTAAGCCCGAGCATCCTACTCTCAATAGGGAGAACGCGCAAGCAGAAATTTCGCGTAATTAGGAATAGGCAATCACGTACATTTTGTGCTTTTTTGTGGGCTCTAGTAGCATCTTCCGTCATGTCGGATGGATTTGAAGAAGTGGCGGTGGGGTTGGCGGGGATTGCCAGGGGGTTTTATGCGCGTGGGTGGTTGCTGGGGACGAGTGGGAATCTTAGTGCCGTGGTCCAGCGTGAACCTCTAAAGTTAGCGATGAGTCCGAGTGGCGTCGACAAGGGTGAGCTGGCGCCGGAGCAGGTGCTTGCCATTGATGAGAATGCACGAGTCGTTAGCGCTCATGGTGGCAAACCATCTGACGAGAGTTTGCTGCATATAAGAATCGTGAAGGAGCGAGGCGCTGGAGCCGTGTTGCACACGCATTCGATCTGGAACACGATCCTTTCAGACACGTACGCATCTCGAGGTGGTGTCACAATCGAAGGCTATGAGATGTTGAAGGGATTGCAGGGCGTGCGCACACACGAACACACCGAGTGGCTTCCGATCATCGACAATTCGCAGGACATGCCAGCACTCGCCGATACGATTGGTAAAACTCTGAGCGAGCACAAAGACGCACATGGATTTCTGTTGCGGCGCCACGGTCTGTATTCGTGGGGCGACACACTCGCTCAGGCAAAGAGACACATCGAGATTCTCGAGTTCCTGCTCGAAACAATGGGACGGACATCGCTGATCAAGACTTAGGAGGACCAGAATGGCGGTAGTAACGATCCTCAATGAAGAGATAACACTCAAAACTCGCGAAGAGATCGCGTCGTGCCTGGCGAACCACGGCATCGACTACGAGCGATGGATTCCCGCACATCCCGTCGCCGACGACGCTCCCGCCGAAGAAGTTCTTAAAGCTTACTCGCGTGAGATCGAAGAGCTAAAGGTTCGCGGCAATTACGTGACCGCTGACGTGATCGACGTGAATCCCGCAACGCCGGGGCTCAATGAGATGCTGGCAAAATTCAGTCGCGAACACTGGCACGATGAAGACGAGGTAAGGTTCATCATCGCGGGCCACGGTCTGTTTCACATTCACGCAAGCGATGGCGCGGTCCTCGCAATCGAAGTCGAAGCCGGAGATCTGATACGAGTCCCGCGAGGCACCTTGCACTGGTTCAATCTCTGCGCGGATCGTCGCATTCGAGCAATCCGCTTGTTTCAGGACAAAGCCGGTTGGACTCCGAACTACACTGAGAGTCGAGTCGACGAAGGTTTTCTCCCGGGCTGTTTCAGCGCCACACATCTTTCAGCAAGCGGGACATCATGATAGACGCTGGCGTTCGCGGCATCTTACTCGACATTGAAGGAACCACAACTCCGATCGCTTTTGTTCATGATGTGTTGTTCTCTTACGCTCGTGCTCACGCGAGAGACTTTCTGACAAACAACATGACTTCGGATGAAGTGCGAGCGGATGTCTCGATGTTGTTCGAAGAACATGCGTTGGATGTGGTCAACGACCGGGAGCCGCCACCGATCACTGAGGAGATCGAATCACTTGCGGAGTATATCGAATGGCTGATCGACATAGATCGAAAGTCGACCGGGTTAAAGTCGTTGCAGGGAAAGATCTGGCGCCAGGGTTACCTCGATGGAAGTTTAAAGTCGCAAGTGTTTCCTGACGTGGCGCCGGCGATGGAGCGCTGGCGTGCAGCCGGTTTGAGTATCAGCATATTTTCGTCGGGAAGCGTTTTGGCCCAGCAGCTTCTCTTCGCGCACACGGAGGTCGGGGATCTTTCCGCGTTCATCGATAAATATTTCGACACGAACACCGGGAAGAAGGGCGAGGCTGAAAGTTACCGGCGTATCGCGGGCGAGATGGGATTCGAGCCTCGCGAAATAGTTTTTGTGTCGGACGTTGTCGAGGAACTCGATGCCGCTGAAGAGGCGGGGATGAACACGGTGCTCTCGATTAGGCCCGGAAATGTAGTCCCGGCACCCACACACCATAAGACCGTTGAAAGCTTCGACCAGATTTAGACACGGATTTTAATCCTGTCTCCACTCGCCCTGGATCGTGAACGCAGCCCAGTAATGTGGCGACTGCCAGCGCTTCTCTTTCAGCATCGCGATTTGCGCGGCCCGGAGTGCCGCCGCGGGACGCATCCCGTCTTTCAACATCGCCGAATAAAAGCGACTCATCATGTCAGCACTGGCGCGATCGTCCACGCGCCATAAACTCGCGACCACACGCGGCGCTCCGGCGTACATGAAACCGCGCGTCAACCCAACTAAACCTTCACCTTTGATCTCTTTCCCAAGCGCCGTCTGGCAAGCACTCAACACCACCAGCTCGGCATCGAGTTTCAAATTGTAGATGTCATAAAGCCGCAGAAAACCATTTTGCGGCCGTCCCTGTTCATCGACGAGCGACAGCACCACTCCAGAAAGATCCGGATTCTGATTGTTGATTAATCCATGAGTCGCGAAGTGTACGATGCGATAGTCGCTCAACTTCGCATCAGTCACCACCGATCGATTAGCGGCGAAATCCAAAGCCTTCAAGTTCCGCTTGTCACCAGCGAGCCGCGCAATCTCCTCCGCCTCCTGTCGACTAAACCGGAGCCGCACGAGATTTCCAAGACCTGATTCAGCAGCGGATCTATAGGCATCAACAAGCGGCGTATCCTGGACCACCGAGCCACCGTTCTTTGCGAGTCGCGGATCGCTCGCGGAAAATACCGGATCTGCCAACACAGCAACAGCCTTGCTCGCTTGTTTCCGGTTTGCGTTCTCCTCGCGCAGCACCGCCAGTACAGAAGCCGAAGGCAACGTGACGATCTCGTGATCGACGACCAAAGGCTTTGCACTCGACGGCGACGGCAACGCCGCAAACGGCACGTACTGCAATACACCTTCGGCAACGATCGCCAATCTCTTTTGCTTCAACTCAGAAGCGACTGGCCCAAGCAGCATCCGGCTCAGTGCAGCCGCAGCTTCCGTAAACTCTGAATCTGCTCGCTCAAGTCGTATCTTTCGTTGCTCGAGAGTCTCTCCTGAAACACTGTTACCACGCTCAGTCAGCAGTTGATAAACTCTTCTCGCCGGCTGCTCGATTGCCGCGCGGCCTGGAAGTTCAAACGACTTAACTCCATCAGGCGTCACTGCCCACAAGAAACTTTTCTCTTCACCGAGCGCAAACTCGAGCAACAACGTTTCGGCATCCACCGCCTTTTTCATGGCGTCAACATCGATCGGTTGAGGCTCGATTAACGCCGCATAGCGCGGACTCGCCTGCCGTATGCGCGCCTGCACCTGGTCGTATTCAGTTGCTAGCCCGCTTAGCTCCTTCGCCAGAAAGGCTGCCTCCTGCTCGGTATACTTGCCACTCAACAAACGAGTCTGTTGTTCAGCCTTATTGGCGATTGCCTGCCGCAAGTGGGTTTCACGTTGGATGAGCAATGGATCGACGCCCCGTTGAATCTCAGCCCGCGCCTCGCGCAAAAGTTCGAGCAAAGATCTGGCCCGGCTCTTTTCACTCACCTCCAAAGCAGCAACCCCAAACCCCTCTGACGGCCGTTGCTGATGCAGTCGCATCAATATCTCGATGTTCGTTTCATAAAAGTCTCGCACCGAGGCGAGGAACGACGCGCGCAGCGTTTGGCTTTTCAGATTGATACGCATCGACTCAATGGCCGCAATCGCACCCTCGATCAACTTGCGCGCCTCAACGAGGTTGCCGCGATCGAGTTCGACTTTTGCGAGCTCCGCCAACGCGATAGCTTCACCATTCAAATCACCGATTCGAGAATTGATCGTTCGTGACTCGTTCAGATACTCGACCGCTTTGCTGGTTTCGCCCTGCTTGTGATGAAAGACGCCGATGTTTTTAAGCGTCGTTGCGAGCCGGCGCTGATTTCCAATCGAGCGATGGAGCCTGAGCGCTTCAGTGAAATTGTCGAAGGCCTTTTGTTTGTCTCCGAGTTTCTCGTAACACCTTGCGATATTATTTAGCGTAATCGCTCTTCCATTGCGATCATCCGCTTCCGGACGAAGAGCAAGCGCTTGAGAAAGAACTTCGAGCGCCTTGTCATACATTCGAAGGTCGAGATAGTTGGCGCCGATATTGTTTAGTGCAATGGCGACTCTGGTCTTGCTTCCCGCCTTACGAAGCGCCGCCAGAGCCTCTGTATAGAATTCCTCGGCTTTGGCCGTGTCGCCAAGTTGTGAATACGCGTAACCGATGTTGTTGAGAGCAATGGCCTCGCTTTCCTGCCTGCCCAAACCTTTATGAATGGTCCGCGCTTGAACGTAGAGTTCCAGCGCCTTCTGGTAATCGCCTAAGTTCGCGTAGACGTTTCCAAGATTAGCGAGAGTGACAGCCTCGCCCGCCTTGTCGGGGAGCTCACTCTTGATTTTTATCGCCTGATTACAGAACTCGATTGCTTCCTTGTAGTGGCCCAGGTCGGTTTGGATGACGCATACATTCCCGAGTACCGTAGACTCCTTTAGACGCTCGCCCATCTCACGCATGATCGGTGGAACCTGGATCATGTATTCGAGCGACTTCTGCACGTCGCCCATGGCGTTGTATGTCATGCCAAGGTTGTTCAGCGTATTACCCAATCCAACTGGATCGTTCGTCGCACGCCGCAGCGGAAGGGCTTGCAGGAAAAAGTCGATTGCTTTTTTGTTTTCGCCCTGACCGATGTATGCGCTTCCTACTTGATCGAGTAGCCAGGCCTGCGTTTGTCGATCGCCCGCAGCCTGGGCCAACGGCATTCCCTGCTTAGCGGCATCGTAGGCTTTTTGATACTCGCTGATCTCGTTGAACGCATAACTCATGAGATAGAACGACCCAGCTTCCTTCGCGTTATCCTTTGCCGTTCGCCAAAAGGCGATGGACTGCTGGAATTTGTCGACCGCCGCAAGTCTCGAATCGCGAGTACGTTCGCCGACGAGAATCTGCATGCCCTCTTCGGTCAGCTTCTCAGCCTCGGCTCGGGCTTTATCCTCGTCCGTGGCAGGACGCGTTGTCTTAAGGTTGATTACGTATGCGCCGGCCGGACTGGTTTTATCTGGCGGATATACGTCGATGCGGTAGCTCGTTGCGTCTCCGGCCACCAACGACACACGCTCCGCGAATCCCCTGCCGGCCATGTCTGTAACTCTGAGTTTGTCTCCGTTGGCGGCAGTGACTGTGATGGCCAGGTTGATGTTTTTCTGGTCCAGTTCGAGCAGCCCGTATGAGCCTGCGGCAAGCGTCAGGTTATACGAATGCTTCTCGCCTCCGGCTATCGTTTGTGCGATTGCTTTTCCCGGTTCGAGAGCTGTTTGAGTTTGAGATTGTGAATAGACGACAACTGAGAAGGTGAGCACGAGGAGAGCAGTCGGGATTATTTTCATTTCTTTCTCACATCGAAGTAATAGAAACCTACATCTTCAGTAGCACCTCCTTCCGTAACCCCGGTTAGCTTCAGTTCATATTCGCCAGGTCTAAGAGCGGTTGCGGGGAGTGTGAGTCCGATGGACCGCACTCCGCGTCGATTCCTCGCAGATAAGTTTTCCCTGGTCCAAACTTGCCGGCCGGCTACAGAACGAAGATCTACAGCGAACGTTTTGTATTGTTCTTCAGGGTCAATACCGATTTGCAGTTTTACTAAACGCGCGCCCGGAGCAACCGTGACGCTCGGCTTGTCGCCGCCACCACGAGAGATGCCCGGCAAAAGAGTCAGTGATGCGATGATTGCGCGCGGCGCTGGAGTGGTTTCGTTCGCAGTCTCACTAATTCTTTGCAACGACTCTTCGCTTTGCTCGCGTTGCTGTTTTTCCTGATTGAGTTGTGCGGTTAACTCCTCGTTGCGCCGGCGCTCGAGCTCCATTTGCCGTTCGAGATTCTGGCGCGACTGGTTTTCCGCCTGCAGCGTTGTGAGTCGATTACGCAACCGCAGTGTTTCCGTTATCAACCAAGCACCTCCCACGAGAACCATTAATACGATTGCAGCCATTGCGAACTTCGCGACAGGATTGAGGCTGCGAAAGAATGCTTCAAGCGAATCACGCCAGGAAAGCGAGACCGGCGCCACTACGCCCTTTCCTTTAAACGCGTATTCTGACGTGATATGGGTCAGCGCTTTTGCAAATTCGACGCGCTTTCTTCGCTCGCCCGACGCAAGAAAGCGGTTTTCGAACTTTTGCCGCACAGTTTCGGGCATTTCGCCGCGAACGTATTCGTCGATCAGGTCGTTCTCGACTGCCGTGATACTCGCCAGGTATTCCGTATCCTGGAATGCACGGTCTTCGATATCGACCTGCTGCTCTTCGGTCAAGTCGCCCAAAAGATATTGGGCAATAAGTTTTTCACTGTTCAAATCTGTCGTCATAGTTATTTGGCGGGGAACTTCCAATTACTAGTGGCGAGTTTCGGGATTTCATCACATCCTTTTATTTCGCCCTCGAACGCACAGAACCGAGCGCGGTAGCGCCGGGTAAATCTCAGCCTTACGGCTTCTTATTGGACAATTGACCCGGCGCTACCGCGCTCGGTTCTATTTATCTGGTCATACATTGTTCAACACAGCTCTGAAGCCGCTCGCGCAGCCGTAAAGCACGCATTCTTAAGGTATTTACGGATATTCCCAGTCCGTCTATAAGTCTCTTTCGATTCTGGATTTTTTCGCTTTTCTCGCCCTGGTAGTACTGAAGAATCAGGTCGCGGTTGTCAGTCGAGAGGGTTTGCAGACAGTCTCTGAGGCAGTCGAGGCGGTCTTCGCCGTCGTCTGAATCAACGATCGGCTCGCTTCCCTGACCTATTTCGGTCAATGCGGACTGCTCGCGCTGCCGGCTCTTCATTATCTCAAGCACGAGCAAACGGGCGACGCCCATAGCATAGCCGGAAAGATTCAGAATCTGTTCGCCTTCCTCGACTTTCCTTGCGATGCGATTGAAGGTTTCATCGGCGTGATCTTCCGGGAAGGAGCAGCCGCGCCATTCGAAAAAGCGGGTGAGATTACTGCGGACTTCGAGATACTTTTGGCTTCCACTCTCGCGATCGCCGGCGCCGAGAGCAATCAGCAACCGATCAAACGCTTCCTGAGTCAGCGTCCATTTTTGCATGGGCGTGTGAGTGAATCACTTGTGCTTTTGTGTCTACTGCTTGATTGAGTCGTAGAGCTGTTTCGCCATTGAGGGATCAAGTCCCTTCAGTGTCTCGTACTGGACCATCGCAGCCGCCTTATCGTTGATCGCGTAATAAGTGATACCCAGATTGAAGTAAGCCTGCGGCAAGGTTGGCCTGAGTTTGATGACCTCTTTATACGACTCGATTGCTTCCGAGTAACGGCCCGCGTTGTAAAGAGTAAGTCCGAGATTGAAATGTGCCGACGCGTTCTTCGGTTCGATCTCTGACGCTTTCTTTAGCGCATTCGCAGCCTCATCGTAACGCTTCAAACCGTTGTAAGCGTTGCCGAGATTTTTGTGAGCGTAAGACCGTATCTCGTTTCGCTCCTGAAAACCGAGCTTGTACGCTTCGCCCGTCTCGCCCAGCAACTTGATCGCCTGCTGGCTCGCATCAATTGCTTCCTGGTAACGTCCAGTGTGATTGTAGGCAAAACTCAGATTGTTATAGACCTCGGGACTGCCCGGATCGCGTTTCAGTGTCTCATGGTAAAGCGCGATTGCCTCGGGATATTTGTTTAGGCGCGCGAGTGAAAATGCAAGCGGCAGGTATGCGCCGTTGTAATCGGGCTTTACTTTGAGTGCCTTCTGATAAGCATCGACAGCGTCAGAAAACTTTCCCTGGTCCACGTAAACATTTCCGAGACCGGCAAACGCGCGCGCATCGTCAGGAGCGATCTGCGCGGCGAGTCGATACTGCTGCTCGGCTTCGGCATAACGTGGCTGCGCAGCACTGCGGGCTGCATTGGCCCGTGCGAGGATGGGATCCTGTTTGCGGACCGCAGGTTTCTTTCCTTTCACCTTTCCCCCGCCCGTAACGCCCTGGACTGTCGGATTTTGAGGAGCACGAAAGATCAGCGACGCGCCCCCGGTGATGTCGCGGACGAGGGTGCCGCCGCCGGTGATGTCCTGTGCCATTGCGAGGGGCGAAATCAAAAGGGCCAGTGTCAACCAGGGGAACCAATAAAGAGGATTTCTCATAGGGCCGATTATACAAGGCCCGCGGAGCGGGCGACAGCATAAAGCCTGGGGCGTAAGCCCCAGGTCCGTGGAAAAATAATGAATGAGCCCGCAAAGCGGGCGTCAGCACGTCAGGCTGTCGCCCGTCCCGGGCTCAACGGTTTTTGATGACGTTCCCTGGGGCTTACGCCCCAGGCTTTATGCGTTCGCCCGCTTCGCGGGCTATTTCAGGCCGTCGAGTTGCAGGCCGATTGGGTCGGCGCCGGAGCCTTTTAGACCATCCATAACTCGCGCTACTTCCCCGTAAGGAATGCTGAGCGGGGCTCTGATGAAAACAGTTTTCTCGATCCGCCGCTGCTCGGGCACATCGTTGCGCGCAACCATGTCGTGCCGGTAGACATGATTTCGCCGTCGTTCTTCAAACAGTGAAACCAGTTTCGCATTAAGAGGCGTGAGGTCGTCGACAGTACCCATGCCCGTCAGGTCGTTGAGCTTCAGCGTCCGGTCAGGCTCGATGGTAACAACGAGTGTTCGAGGGTCTGGTGGGACGTCGTTTCTGTTAAGCGGTTGATCGGGTACTTTCGCGAGGAAGCGGGATGGCTTCAGCGGCGCTGCGACCATGAAGATAATAAGCAGGACCAGAAGCACGTCGATCAGCGGTGTTACGTTGATCACTGGAGCGGGAATGACGCCTTTGACTTCACTCATCTGCAATCCTCCGCTTGAAGCAGGTTGCAGCGTTAGACACTCAGTCGTCAAAAAGGTTCCCGTTTGGAGTTCAAGCTTTAGCTTGCCGTGGAAGAGCAGCCTAAAGGCTGAACTCCGACGAGGGGCAAAGCGAATTCTCAGCGCGCGTTGCCCTTTGGAAACATCACGCGATCGGGCTCGGCATTCAGTTCCCTCAACAGTTCTACTATCAACCGTGATTTCACTTTGCCGGCTTCTTTCGGATGGACCAGATAGCGAACGATCACTTCGAGCCACGAGTTTTCCGCCACGCGAAACATGACGACCGGGCGTTCCTGAACTTCGAGTTGATTCACCGGAGTCTGCGCGAGGAGGTGCCGGAACACTTCCACTTGCTTCATCATCGCCTCGCCAACTTCTTTCTCAGCCACCTCCTTCATCGTCGCTGCGATGAATTCAAGATCGGCGTTGTAAGCAATGTGAAACTTGATCTCATTCCAGATGTAAGGAAACAACGGCCATGTGTAGTTGTAGACTGGCGTGTTCAGTACGTTCGAGTTGGGAAACTTGACGATCCTTCCGCTCGGATGTTCCGTCGAAAGATAATCGCCGCCAAATTCCCAGAGCGTCGTGTCAAGATAATTGACGTCGATCACGTCGCCGGTGACCAGGCCGATCTTGATCCGATCGCCGACTCGATATGGCTCGCGCACGAGAATATAAATCCAACCGATAAAACTCGTGATCGGCGTTTGCAGCGCGAAGCCGAGTATCAGCGAGATCAGTCCGAATGAAACAACTGCCGTATACCAGTTTTGAAAAAAGATCGTGAGTACGAAGAAAGCAATGACGAGGCCCAGGATCAGCCTCGAAACGCGCTTCAAGTTGTACTGGTAGACGATGTTTTGAACCCGGCCGATGAAGTAAACATCGACGAGGCGGAGCGCCATCAGACATACAATCACAACTCCGAACGCGACAAGGAGCTTCCCAACGAGGGGGTAACGTTCGAGAAAACCCGGAAAGCGATACCTCAACAACTGGTAAAGACCGCCGAGCACGAGCAATAAAAACAGGTGCGCGCCGATGAGGAGTTTGTCGCGAGTGCGCGCCATTAGTCCTTGTTCTTTTTTAGCGGGCGTGGCTTGCTTCAACGCGCGCTGCACGTCGGCGTCCTGTTTGACTTCTTCGACTTTTCTTTGCAGCTCGTCTTTTTTCACTTCACATCCTTCAAGCCGTCGATGACCACGCGCGCAACCGCCGGAATGATCTCGCGCTCATTTGAGTGATTGCTCGTGAACACTGCCAACACGAACTTTCCGCCGTCAGGCATTTCGACATAAGCGACGTCGTGACGCGTGGTGCTGGTCCAACCTGCCTTGGACCACAAACGAAATCCTTCGCGGCCACGGAGCGCCATGCCGCTGAAGCCGGTGCCTTGATCGTCAGTGTCGGTGGTTTGTTTCGTGTAGTCGCGCTTCAGGAGTTCCATCATGGACGCCGTACGCGCCGGGTTCGCGACCTTTCCGGTCACGATCTCCATCATCAAACGTGCGGTAGCATCGGTCGTCAGTTTATTGCGGTTCTCCCCTTTTGGACCACGCGAGACGCTCTCACGGCCGTAAGCGTCTTCGCAAAACGTTTTCTGGTTTACGTTGATGTTGGTGTAGCCGAGGGAAGTGAAATAACGATTCATGGCGTTACGTTTGTATTGCCACTCCTCCATCTCTTTTGGCGGCAACTCGTAGCCGGCAGTCGTTTGCGTTAGTACGTCGACGACGTATTGTGTCGCTTCGTTCGAAGAGTCGACGATCATGTCGCGCACTGCTCGAGTCAGTTCGGGTGTTTGTTCGATCTTCTTGTCTTCGAGCCAGCGATGAACGGCGACGAGGTAGAAGAGTTTGACGACGCTCGCGGGATAAATGCGCTCGTTCCCGCGAAAGCTCGCAGTCACCGGGCGCTTCGCATCCCGCATGTCAATCAAGGTGATCGAAAGCTGATCGTGGGCCAGCTTCTTATCGGCGAAGCGCTCGAGTGTAGTCTTCGCCGCTCGATTGACGAGATCCTGTAGTGAGGTCTCTTGAGCGGCGACTGAAATTGAAAGGAATAAGAGTGTGAAAAGTGAAAGTAGCGTCTTGATCATCGCGGCTTTATTAAAACACAGATTACACAGATTTCACGGATTCTGGTATAACGCGTCGCGTGCAGAACAAACCTGATGCGGACCTGGTCCGTGGCATACGCCGATGGGACCTCGTCGCGATTGCGATCAACGGCATCATCGGCGCCGGTATCTTTGGTCTCCCTTCCAAAGTTTATGCCTTAATCGGAACTTACAGCCTTATTGCCTTCGTCGCCTGCGCTGTTGTAGTTGCAATGATCATCCTTTGTTTCGCCGAGGTCAGCAGCCGCTTCGACGAAACAGGTGGGCCGTATCTTTACGCACGCGAAGCGTTCGCGCCCGCCGTTGCGTTCGAAGTAGGTTGGTTGATCTGGCTGGCGCGCGTCACTGCATTCGCCGCCAACTGTAACCTCATGATCAACTACCTGAGTTACTTTTGGTTGCCTGCGTCAACTCCTCTCTGGCGTGCGTCAATAATCGTGCTGGTAGTAGCTGTGCTTGCAGTCATTAACCTGCTCGGAATCAGGCAGGCGGCGATAGTCAGTAACGCATTCACCATCGGGAAGCTGGTGCCGATCATACTCTTCATCGCCGCGGGACTCTTCTTCCTCAATCCACAGGCGTACGAGTTTGGTCCAAGTCCGACAGCCGGTGCTTTCTCTCAATCAGTGCTCCTGCTCGTTTACGCTTTTACCGGATTCGAAATGGCAACCATTCCGGCGGGTGAAGTTCGCGATCCGAAGAAGAGCCTCCCGCGGGCGCTATTGATCGCGCTCGTCGTGGTTGCAACTCTTTACATCATGATCCAGATAGTTTGCGTCGGAACGTTGCCAGGTCTCGCGGAATCGCAGAAGCCACTGGCCGACGCAGGCTCGCGATTCATGGGAACAGCGGGCGGCGCGATTATCTCGGCGGGCGCGATCATTTCGATCACGGGCAATTTGAACATCCTGTTATTGTCCGGCTCACGTCTTCCGTTCGCGATGGCGGAGCAAAAACAATTGCCCGAGTTCATTGGCAACATACATCGAAAGTTTTTCACGCCCTGGGTGTCAATTCTGCTCACCGCCGGATTAATGCTGTTTTTGACGTTGAAGAGTTCGTTTGTGGCGGCGTTGACGATCAGCACGCTCGCGCGACTGGTAACTTACGCGGCGACGTGTATCGCGCTTCCAGTGTTTCGCGCGAGACCTGAGGTGCCCGCGGCGGCTTTTCGGCTACCGGGCGGGACGATCATCGCGGTACTTTCGTTGGTGTTGATTGTGTGGCTGTTGATGAACAGCACGCCGGCTGAAAGAAAAGTCACTGCCTTGGCGGCTGGCGCGGGATTGCTAATCTATTTTGCTTATCGACTTTACTCGAAGCGGCAATAACGAACGGGCGGCCACGGAGTGCCGCCCCTACAAAGATACCTGTTAAACTATCGCCAGTCTTGGCGTGGATAATCTAATCGAAAATCTGAGCGCGATCGTGGGTCGCGAGCACGTTCTCTCGAAACCTGACGAACTGCTCGTGTACGAGTGCGACGGTCTGCCGCACCACAAGCATCTGCCGCGCGCGGTAGTCTTCCCTTCATCAACCGAAGAAACCTCGGGCATCATGCGTGAGCTCGCGCGTGCGAAAGTACCTTTCACACCACGTGGCGCAGGCACCGGTCTCTCCGGCGGCGCGCTCGCGCTCAATTCCGGCGTCGTGATCGAGATGGCGCGCATGCGCAAGATTTTGCGCATCGACGTCGAGAATCGTTTGGCCGTGGTCCAGCCCGGCGTCGTCAACCTGAACGTGTCGCGGGCGGTTGCGCCGTTCGGTCTGTATTACGTTCCCGATCCTTCGAGCCAGCCAAGCTGCACGATAGGCGGAAATATCGCGGAGAGTGCGGGCGGCATTCACTGCTTGAAATATGGAACTACAACCGATCACGTGCTTGGGTGTCGAGTGGTTCTCGCTGACGGTGAAATTATCGATCTCGGAGGCCCTGTCACTTCGCACGGTTACGACTTGATCGGAACCTTTGTAGGCTCTGAAGGAACATTCGGCATCGCAACTGAAGCGACGTTGAAGTTGGCCCAGATACCACCTGCCGTCCGCACTCTACTCGCCGAGTTTGGTGAAGTGAACGATGCGAGCCACGCAGTGTCAGCAATCATTGCGGCCGGCGTGATGCCCGCAGCGCTCGAGATGATGGACCGCGAAATCATTCGTGCGGTTGAGGCGAGTGTGTTCGCTGCCGGCTTACCACCTGACGCGGGCGCCGCTTTGCTGATCGAGTTAGACGGTATCGAAGCGGGGCTCGACGATGAAGCGCAAAAGGTCACAAGCATTTGCATGGAGTATGGCGCGCGCAATTGCCGCTACGCGCGCGACGAAGCCGAGCGAAAGAAACTCTGGGCCGCGCGCAAAGGTGCGTTTGGCGCTATCGGTCGCATCACGCCCGACTCGATGATTCAGGATGCGGTGGTGCCGCGCTCACATCTTCCGGAAGTGCTGGACGCTGCTTACGACATTGCCGCGCGATATCGCTTGCGCATCGCAAACGTCTTTCATGCGGGTGATGGTAATTTGCACCCGCTAATCTGTTTCGACTCACGCGATCCGAATGAGGTGTTGCGCGTGAAAGAAGCAGGACGCGAGTTGATGGAGGTTTGCGTTAAGGCAGGCGGAACGATCACTGGCGAACATGGCGTTGGCTTGGATAAGCGCGAGTTGTTGCCGCTCGTATTTTCCGACGCGGACATGAACGCGATGTTGAGTGTTCGCGCCGCGTTTGATCCGGTTGGTCTTTGTAATCCGGGAAAGATCGTTCCGCTGTTACGCGGTTGTGGTGAGGCAAAGGCAGCAGCATCTGAAACCCGATCGAGCCCGGTTGCGACACCTGCATTCCAACACACAGCCGCGGTCGCGTTCGTGCCGGTTAAAGCGAGGGAATTTGATCCGGCCAGTGCCGCACCGTTGGTGGCACAGGTCGTCGGCCAATCAAACTTCGCGGCACACCCGTTCGCGCTCAACGTCGTCCCCACGTCAACGGAACAGATTTCCGAACTCTTACGACTCGCTTCACGCGAACACTGGCGTGTGCTGGCAACCGGCGGCATGACATGGCTCAATCCTCAAACAAAATCAGAGGCGAACCTGATCATCAACACGCGGCGTTTAACTCAGATCGTCGAACACGAACCGGCGGATTTGATCGCCATTACTCAAGCCGGTGTTACATTAGCCGACTTCAACGCAACACTCCGCGAGAACGGCCAGTGGCTACCGCTCGATCCACCAGACGATGGTCGTGCAACGATTGGAGGCGTCGTGGCAACCGGCATCGGAGGCGCACAACAGTTCGGATATGGGCGTCCACGAGGAAGCGTGATTGGAATGAAGGTGGTCCTTGCGAATGGAAACGTAATCCGCATTGGCGGGCGAGTCGTGAAGAATGTTGCTGGTTACGATTTGTGCAAATTGTTCACTGGCAGCTTTGGCAGTCTCGGAGTAATCACTGAAGTAAATTTCAAACTGCGACCACGGCCCGAACGTGAAGCGACGGTCATTACGAGTGGCAACGTTGCGGATCTGATTTTGATTGCGCGCAAGATTTTGGATGCGCGACTGTTTCCTGTTGCGGCAGAGATCGTATCGCCGGTGTTTGCGAGTCGACTCGGTCTTGAAAACCTGCCCGTTTTGCTGATTCGCTTCGCGGGGAATGAAAAAGGTGTCATTTATCAAGTCGGAGAGGCGGTTTCAAAGTTGGGGACCGCAGAAGTTGTCGCTGAAGATTCCAAACTCTGGGAGAACGTTGCTGCAGCCGGGTTGTGGGATGATTTTCGCGGCAGTTCGCGTGTTAACGTGCTTCCGAGCGAGCTCTTGAAGTTTTGCGACGTTATCGAGTCGAACGGATCCGTCTGGCAGATTGGCGCGCTCGACGGGCGCGTCCGAGTGCAGACGCAGTCAAAGACTAAACCCGATCGAGGTTCTTTTGATCTCATGGGTCGAATCAAGCAGCAGCTCGATCCACGAAGTATCTTTCCCGAATTTCCAACCACGGATGAGAGCCATGAAGACATTTCGCACACTTAGACCACTCGTCGTCGTCCTAACCCTGGCGCTTGTTTTTAGTCATACGCAGCTTGCCGCGCTTGCTGTTGCCCGTGAGCCAGTTCGCGCGAAACGCGGGATGGTGGCTTCGACGAATGAAGTTGCGTCGCGTGTCGGCGTTGAAATTATGCAGCGTGGTGGGAACGCGGTCGATGCGGCGATCGCTGTGGCGTTTGCGCTCGCGGTAACGCATCCGGCCGCCGGAAATCTCGGCGGCGGCGGCTTCATGATGATTCGTCTCAAGAACGGGAAGACGACGGCTATCGATTATCGCGAAATGGCTCCCGTCGCTGCGCATCGCGACGTTTATCTCGACAAAAACGGCAATGTGATTGAAGGCGAAGGTGGTCCACTCATCGGTTATCGTGCGGCGGGTGTGCCTGGAACAGTGCGCGGTATGGAGTTGGCGCTGAAGAAGTATGGCTCCGGCAAACTCACCTGGGCGCAGCTCGTCGAACCCGCGCGCCGGCTTGCCGAGAATGGTTTTAGTGTCACCTACTCACTTGCGCGTTCGCTTCACGGCAGTCGTGAGTACCTTTCGAAGTATGCGGAAACAAAACGGATTTATTTGAAGGGCGGCGCCTTTTATAAAGAAGGCGAGATTTTTCGGCAGCCCGAGCTCGCCGCGACGTTCGCGCGACTGCAACGCTCTGGTCCAAATGAGTTTTACCAGGGTGAGACGGCGCGGCTGATCGTAGCCGACATGAAGCGCAACAACGGTTTAATGACGATGGACGATCTGCGTGGATACGTCGCGAAGGAGCGCGAGACGATACGTGGGAGCTATCGAGGTCACGAAATCATTTCGATGCCGCCACCGTCTTCCGGCGGCGCGGTTCTCATCGAGATGCTCAACATACTCGAAGGCTTCGATCTGAAGAAGATGGAGGCGAGTTCGTCTGAACGCTATCACCTGATGGCCGAAGCGATGCGTCGCGCGTTTGCGGATCGCGCTGAGTACATGGGCGACAGCGATTTCGTGAAGGTTCCGGTTGCGGGATTGATCGACAAGTCGTATGCGGCGACGCTGCGCGCAACTATCAATGCCGAGCGTGCTTCGACGAGCGCTGAAGTACGGGCGGGCCGCCCGGCGGGTTATGAATCAGAGGACACGACGCACTTTACGGTTGTCGACAGCGAAGGAAACGCAGTCTCGAACACTTACACGCTCAACAATTCATACGGCTCCGCCGCGATGGCAAAGGGCACGGGGATTCTTCTCAACGACGAAATGGACGACTTCGCAGCCAAACCGGGAACGCCAAACATGTATGGACTGATCCAGGGTGAACGCAATGCAGTCGCGCCGAAAAAGCGTCCGCTTTCGGCGATGACGCCGACGATCGTTCTGCGCAAGGATGGTAGTTTGTGGTTCACGGTCGGGAGTCCCGGTGGGCCAACTATCATCAACACGGTTCTCTGCATCATCACCAACGTGATCGATTATGAGATGAACATTCAACAGGCCATCGACGCGCCGCGCATCCATCATCAATGGCTACCCGATGAAATCGTTTGGGAGCCTTACGGTATGTCCGGTGACACCCAACGCGCATTAACCTCACGCGGCCACAAGTTCGCTGAAAAACAACGTTACCTCGGCGATGCCGAAGGCATCATGATCGAGGAAAAAACGGGCATCCGCCTCGGCGCCACCGATCCTCGACGCAGCGACGGACGAGCTCTCGGTTATTAGATCTTTATGCCACAAAAAGCACAAAATGAATTCTTGCCGATTTATTTCTTTTGTGCCTTTTGTGGCTAAGCTCGAAGCATGGAATTAGCAACCCAGGAAAACAAACTCGTCGCCTGCATTCATTGTGGGTTGTGTCTCGAGGCGTGCCCGACGTACGTCATTACAGGGAATGAGAATGATGGACCACGCGGAAGGCTCTACCTGATGAGGGCGGTCGCGGAGGGACGGCTCGATGATACGTCGAGCGCGTTTCAGACGCATATCGATCGATGCCTGGGATGCAGGGCGTGTGAGCAGGTGTGTCCCGCAGGCGTCGAGTATGGACAATTGCTCGAGGCAAGCCGCGAGGTATTACTGCACGCACAGCCCAAGGCTGATTTGCCAAACAAGCTTTTGCGATTTGCATTGAGCAACATCTGGTCATCGCCACGGCGCCTGCGGATCTTCTTCGGCGCGTCACGACTTTTTCGCAATCTCGGGCTAGCGCGATGGCTATTAAAGTCGGGTTTCGCGCGCCGAATGTCTCCGCGCGCCAAATTCGGACTCGCGCTACTGGAAAGTTCTCGTCCGATCTTCCAGACGACAGAACAGAAGCAATCCGCCACGCACGGCACGAACGTAATGTTGTTCAAGGGCTGTGTAGGTGAGGGGCTGTTTTCAAGAGTGAATCGTGCAACAGTGCGCGTCTTGAGAGCCAACAACTTCAACGTCAGCGTACCGGAAGCTCAGGTCTGCTGCGGCGCGCTGCATGCACACGCGGGCGATCTCGAAGGCGCCCGTGAGCTTGCGCGCAAGAACATCGAGGCGTTCAAAGCAAACGCGCCCATCGTCACTAATGCAGGCGGGTGCGGAGCGATGCTTGTCACATACGGTCATCTCTTCGCGAACGATCAAACCCTGGCCCAACCAGCCGCCGCGTTTAGCGCGCGAGTTCTGGACGTCAGTCAGCACCTCGAGATTTCAGGCATGCGAGCGGCACCAGGCGCAGTGGATAGTGCGGTGACCTACGACACGTCGTGTCACCTTCTCTATGGACAACGCACCGGCGACGCATCGGAAAGAATGCTGCGAACAGTTACGGGGGAAAACTTCGTCCCGCTCAGCGGCACGGAAAGGTGTTGCGGCGCCGCGGGCGTCTACAACCTGCTGCAACCTGAAATGTCTCAGCGCGTGTTGAATGAAAAGTTGACCAACATCGAAGAGACGAATGCAGCTATACTCGCTACCGGTAATCCCGGTTGCCAGATGCACATCGGCGCCGGTGCACAGCTCGCAGGAATGAACCTGCAGGTTTGTCATCCAATCGAGATAGTGGACCAGGCGTACGAACGCGCCGGGTATTACGAGCCAAAAAAAGACACAAAATAGATTCGATGGAGAATAAGACTCTTAACCGGATCACGCTCGCGATCTTCGCTCCGGTATTGATACTGACGGGCATCGCAGGCTTCCTCATTCCGCCGCAATACCAGATGATGAGCGGCGCGGCGCCTTACAACCTGTTTCACTTGATCTTCGGCGCGATTGGTTTGTTGTTGGTGACCGGAACGAAAAGCGATCTCTGGGCCAGCGCGTTTAACTTCGGATTCGGCTTGATTGATCTGTACCAGGTAGTAGCGAGTGTCTTCGGTCTAACTCCGATTCAGTATTTCTTCTGGACTTACGCTGACGACGTTCTGCACGTGCTAATTGGTTTCGCACTCGTGCTTATCGGAGGCTACGGTTTACGAAATAACCTGTCCCGCGATTACAGTTAGCTTGACGGTGCCATTCTCATCGAGCGCCACCAGGTCTGCGCGTTTCCCCACTTCAATCGAACCACAAACGTCATATACACCGAGCAGACGCGCGGGATTTGACGAAGCCATCTGCGCCAGATCCACGTACGAAACACCCAGCGAACGCATGAGTCGCACAGCGTCGAGCATGCTGATCACTGAACCGGCGATGCTACCGGACGCATTCGCGGTGCGACCATCTTTGACGGTTATAGTTTCACCCCAGATCTGGTAATCACCGTCTCCCTTTCCCGCAGCCGCAATCGCATCGCTGATCAAAGTGATGCCCACTCGTTTTATCTTCATCAGCAAACGCAGCATGAACGGATCGAGATGAATGCCGTCAGCGATCACGTCAAACGTCACATCCTCGCGCGCTAATCCCCACGCAATCGGTCCAGGCGCGCGATGATGAAGCGGCGACATCGCATTCATGAAGTGCGTCATGTGCCGTGCACCTGCATCACAAGCCTCATCCAAAGTATTCAAATCCGCACGCGTATGACCAATAGAGATTACCCAACCCAGGCGCCGCAGTTCACGAACAAGCTCTACTCCACCACTGATTTCAGGCGCGAGGGTGATCATTCGTATCGCACCTTCAGGCGCTCTGAGACACTCGAGATCTTCAGGGCCTGAATACGTCTTGAAGTATTCTTTGTGCAAAGCGCCACATTGCAGGGAATTAACAAAAGGACCTTCGTAATGGACGCCGAGGGTGCGAGCTCCCGATGCGACATTCATCGACTTTGCGATTTCACCGGCTGCTCGGCTAAATTGTTCGTCACTCGCGGGCACAAGCGTTGGCAGCCAACTCGTAACGCCTTGAGTGGCGAGAAACTTCGCGACTTCGCCGAGTTGCTCGGCGCTGGCTTCCAGCGTGTCGATGCCCACAGCCCCGTGAATGTGAACGTCGATAAAGCCGGGGAGCACCGTAAGTCCTGACAAGTCAATTGTGCTTGCGTTCGTTTTGTTTGGACCATCGATAATAGACGTAATCAGTCCGCCATCGATCACGACAGAGCCCGCTTCGATTTCGCGATCCGGCATTATTATCCGGGCATTCTCAAGAACCAGAGTTGAATGGGAGTTCATGACGCGATTAAATCAATAAACAGACCATGAGGAAAGCGAACTTCCAAACGATCCTGACTATTCTGCTTCTCACAGTGCCTGTCATGGGACAGGTTCCGAAAATCGAACAAGTACGCACCTACTACGAGACTGCTCAAAAACTGGAAACTGAAGGCAAGTGGAAAGAAGCCGAAGAGGTTTGGCGCGCGTCACTCAAGGTCGCGAACGACGATGCCCGCGCATGGACCAATCTCGGCGTCGCCCTGAATCGTCAGGACAAAACGACCGAGGCCATTGAAGCCTGGCGAAAAGCGATCTCGCTCGATCCAAAGCTTCCCGGTCCCTACTTCAACCTCGGACTCACACTCGTCAGAAAAGGTGACTACGCAAATTCGATCGCACCGCTACGGAAAACGCTCGCCTTCGAACCCGACAACGTTGGCGCGAGGCGCGCACTGGCAGTTGCATTGATGGGCACTGAAAAATTTCAGGAAGCCAGTCGAGAAATCGCGCAACTCCTGTTTCGGTCGCCTAAGGATGCAGGACTTCTCGAACTTGCTGCTCAGAGTTTTATGCGACAACGCCGGTACCAGAAGCCGCAACTGTCCTTCAGCGTCGCACAAGCTTACCTGACACAAACAGCTTTCCTGTGGAGCCAGTACGGGGATGCTCTCGACGGTGCAGGACGCACGCCTGAAGCAGTGGATGCTTATAAAAAGGCAGTTGAGATCGATCCTGAATCAACGCTGACGCGCTACGGGCTTGGTTATCTTCACTGGAAGCTTTACCAGTATGCCGATGCAGAACGTGAGCTACTCGAAGTTCTGCGTCGCGAACCAAACGATCCCCGCGCATCATTTACGCTTGGCGACATCTACCTGACCAAAGGCGACGGTCATCGCGCTTTGCCGTTACTGGAGATCGCGCGCAACTGCTTATGCAAACGAGTTTGATACGAGGTTTGCACTTGGTCGCGCACTGCTGCTTACCGGAAGCACCGATCGCGGTATCGAGGAGCTTCGCGCGGCAGTGAAACTTGATGAAAGTATCGCTGACGGTCACTTCCAACTGGGACGAGCTTTGATAAAGGCGGGCAACACGGAGAAGGCAAAGCGGAACTACAGAAGGCGCAAACTCTTCACGACAAGCAACGAACGAAAGAGGCCGAGCGTTACCGTCGCAAACTCCCCTGACAAATTGGTACACAAAGAGGCACAAAATTCACAAATGGTTTGTGTTTTTTGTGCCTCTTTGTGGCTAAGTTAGAAAATCACCTTGGCCCCAAACTGAAACTCACGCGGCAAGCGCGTGCCGGTCGGCAGTCCAAAGGTGGAAGTCGTGGTCAACGTCGTACCAACTCCCGTGAACTGCGTGTGATTGAAAACATTGAATGCTTCGGCGCGAAGCTGCAGTTTCACTCGCTCTTCGCTGTCGAAGTAAATATTCTTAATCAGCGACATGTTGGTCTGGTTGCGTCCAAACAAACGTGCGAACGCGCGCGGCGCATTGCCATAAGTTCCCGCCAAAGGCGCTCTGAACGCACTCGGGTCGAAGATGAATGGCAGTCCTGAAACGGGATCGATAGTTCCCGCTCGCCCTGAATTCGGATCGCTTACGACGTCAGGATACTGACCAATCGTACGCCGCGACGTTGCTTGCGCCCGAAACTACTCTGGCAACAGGCTGTCCAGAAGCGATGTCAGTAATGCCTGAGATCTCCAGCCACTCAGAAAACCTCGCTTCAACGCATTTGGATCCTTCTTGAAGAAAGGAAACTCATAGACATAACTGGCACTGAAAATATGCGGGCGCGAGGTGCGTGCCTCCGCATATTCCGCACGTAGATTCAGCGGATCCTGCGGCAAATCGACTGCGTCGCGATCATTGGTAGAGTCAGTCAGCGTCCTGCTGAACGTGTAACTCGCCGTCAAAGTCACCCCAGTCGCAAAGCGATAAGCTCATCGACGAAAGCAACCCGTGATATCTCGACTTCGCACTCGTTTCGCGATACTGAATGCGCCGGTAACCCAGAAACGGTCGCACCGTGTTGGCATTTGCGAGACCAACTCGATTCACATCCGCCGGTGATGGATAGTTGATATCGACTGGACGGATCAGGTGATCGCCCTTGGTGCCAACATAAGAAATCTCACCTACCATGTTGCGGAAGATCTGCCGCTGAACCCCGAGCGACCATTGCTGGACCATCGGAGTTTGGAAATCGTGCGAAGTGGCAATCAGATCACGAACCGGGAAGATCTCCAAGAGCGCCTCCGCTCGGATTCGAAAAACCAACTCCGGCTCCACTGAACGTTGCACGGTTGTTGAACGGCGGATTGACAAACGCATTCTGCTCGAAAATTCCAACGAGCACCTGATCGTAGTACAGACCATAGCCCGCACGAATCACAGTTTTGCCAGTCTTGTAAGGATCCCACGCGAGACCGACGCGAGGGCTGAAGTTGTTCTTGTCGGATGGACTGATGGCCCGGCCGAAGCGAGAACTACCACCGGCGACGGCAATACCATTCAATTCATTTCCTGTGCCGCGGATCAGCGCCGCGCAGGCAGCGGTCCTACAGGTTGGAGCATTGGCCCGGTTGTACAGAAGAGGATCGAACGACGTCAGCACGTTGTTTTCGTCCTTAACAGGAACGAAGTATTGATACCTGACACCGTAGTCGAGCGTCAGATTTGGACGAATCCTCCAGGTGTCCTGTCCGAAAAACTCGCGTCGACCAAAGCGAAGGTTAACTGTTACGTCAAACTGATCTTCTGAGTAGCTATCTGCTCGGCCCAGCAGGAAATCGGCTAAGGCGATACCGGTTTGAGTCAACGAGATTCCGCCTGAAGTTCCGCGGCTGCGCGTGCCGGCAAAAGCGAAGAGACCTTGCGTGATGTTGTTGGCGTTCTCATCCTTCGATTCCCACGACATCTCGCCGCCAAACTTCAAGGTGTGGTTTCCTTTGACCCACGTGACCACATCGCGTGCGAGTTGGTTCTTGTAGACGATGTTGAAGCCCTGCAATGTATTGATGTTTGCAATGGCGCTTGTGAAAGTGATTTGTGGAATGACCTCCGCGTTATTCTCCGGGAACACTGACTGAATGGAAGCGGTTCCAGGAAAATCAGATTGACGGCTGCGTCCAACCACGTTCGAACCGATCAGGTTCGATGAAAAGTTGTAAGTCGCTTCGTTGACGAGAGTCGGCGACAGAACGTCGGTCAGTGAAATGGCCAGCGTCATCCCCGGAATGCGTGTATCGGTTGTCGTTAGATTCGGGAGATTGGTGTTGGCAAAAAGTCCGCCGGGTTCCTGCGTCAAGTTCAGGTCGTGTGTGTAACGGCCGAACAGACGATGGTTGTCGCTCAGAGTCGTGATCGATACGAATCGTTTCCTGCCGCGTTTTCAATGCATTGATGGGCGAAAAAGTAAACCCGGAGTTGCCGGTGTTGGGTAACGGATAAGCGTTCAACAACGAAACCGAAATCGGATTGAAATCACTTAGCGGAATGATGTTACCTACGTATGCTCGTCCATCGGCCGGCCGGAAGACCATTCCAGCGCGAGCCTGCACTGTGTTGCCATTTGTATCAACTACATTTAGCGGTGTAGTTGTGCAGGTACCAACGCCCGGCGTCGTACAGCTCGCAGGCGTCGCCGCACTTGTTCTGAAAAGTGGGAGACCGAGAGCCGAAGCGAAATTACCGCCTCGTTCTAACAAACTGGGTACAGTCGCCAGAGCTTCAGTGATACCGCGCGTGATGCGTCGTTGTTCGTGGGAGAAGAAGAAGAAAGTTCTGTCCTTGCCACTCCATACAGCAGGTCCACCCTCACCAAACAAGGGCAGGGTAACGGGACCACTGAAGGTCCCCCCGAAGTTGTGATACCGCAACCTCGGAACCGGAGAAAGCAGAATCGCCGGCTGCGTTGCGACCACGTCGATTATTGAAATAGGTGTTGGCATTAAAGCGGTCGTTGCGCGCGAACTCGAAAATCGAACCGTGAAAGTCGTTTTCGCCCCCTCTCGTCACGACGGTTACCGTGCCGCCGCTCGATCGTCCCACATCAGCAGTGTAGATTGACGTCAGCACTTTGAACTCTTTGATAGAGTCGATCGTTGGCGTTGAGAGCAACGTAATGTTCGAGCCAACGTCAGTATTCGAAACCCCATCGACGAAGACATTCACGGCGTTGCGGCGCATGCCGTTGATCGAAACGTCAAACCGGTTTGCGAGACCGAATCCGGTTTCGTCATCCAGGCTCGAGCTGATTCCGGGCACGAGTTCGAGCAGCTTAGTAAAGTCGCGATTCTGAAGCGGTATTTCCAACACCTGCGTGCCGGAGATCAGACTCTGCCCTGTCGGGCTGTCCTGCACCACATTCTGTTCGGCAGTCACCGTCACCGACTCGCTGACGCTACCGGCTTCCAGCGCGATGTTCATTTGCCGGCGGTCCTTCGCATTGAGCGTTAACCCACTCTCGACGTACTTCTTGAAATTAGGTTGCTCAACTGACAGCGTATAGGTGCCGGGGATCAGAGGACTGATAACAAACTGACCATCGTCGTTTGTCTCTACTCGTCTCTCTTGCCGAGTGGCGTCGTTTGTAATTACGACCACCGCGCCTTTAATGATGGCGCCGGTCGAATCAGTCACTTGACCTGTCACCGTGGCCGCGGTTTCCTCTTGGGCGAAAGAGGCTCCGCTAACGGAAAGAATCAGAGCAAGTGCAAGAAATACTGCTTTCAGTTCAAAGTGACGGTTCATGGGGTATCCTCTTCATGATGATTGGATCGACGGGTGCCCTGTTGGTTAGTTGGAAAGAAGCCCTGCTTGTAAAAGTTTGGATATTCTTACATATCAGTTCAGACATAAGCAACAGTAACTTCAGCCACAAAAGGCACAAAACTAGAAGGCGGCGCGGCGAATGCGTTCCAGGTATGCGCCGTCAGGATTCAGCTCGCTGGGCCGAGCGGTGAAATCGTAAGAAAACAAAATAAAACCTTCAGTGTTTAGACCACGCGCCACGTTGATCTTTTCAATCGCCGACTCGGACGGAATTCGATATGCGCCGATTCCCGCCCAAACCTGGCGGTTCGCGCCATGAGCCGTCGTCGTTGCCACCTCGATTTGTTTCTGAAAGACGGCTGTGTCAGTCGTGTACGCCATCGGACACGCAACGTCGAGAATTCCCATCTGCAGCCAGCGTCGCCAATCCTGAAAGCGACGTGTGTATGCGTTTTCATCGTTGGCGAAGACCGCGGCTGACACGAGTGCTTCAGGCCGGCGTTTCTTGACGGCGCGATAGATCCTTTCGACCAGTGTGGTCACCTGTGCGCGTTGGAAATCGGCAAACTTTGCGGGAAACGTTTCAGGGGCCGCGAGTGGATTCGTCTTCAACGACTTCTTGAGTTCGCGACGCTCGTCGGAAGTGATTTGCGGTTCCAGCCACTTGCGAAAGTTTTCGAGCGACGTGCGGCTGTAATCGAAATCCGGACTCGCAAAGCGAACGTAATCGAAGTGCAAGCCGTCTACGCGATAGTTCTTCAGAACGTCCATCCAGATGTTGAAGATGTGATCGCGTACTTTCGGATTCGCCGGCCCGGTGTAAACACCTTCGAGCTCACCACGATTCGCTTTGGACCATTCGACGATCTTCCGACGATATACCGGATCAGACGGCGATACTTTGTAGAGCTCGGCAGCAACGGGCTTCGGAACTGCGAGCCACTCGGGATGTTTGTTGTAGACGTGGTCCGGCTGAGCCGGAAGGGCGTCGAGGTTCGCGAGCAGGTTGGTATTGATCCACGCGTGAACCTTGAGTCCTCGTTTGTGCGCTTCTTCGAGTGTTAAGGCAAGCGGATCAAACGTGAGCGGCTGATCCTTCAAGTCGATCGCGCGTGGTTCAACTTTCGATTTGTAATAAGCGTCGCCGCGCCCGCGGATTTGAACGATTAGTGTGTTGAATCCGTTGTCAGCCGCTGAACTAACGAGCTGGCGAATCTTCTCGGGTGATGTGAGCGTCGTACGAACAACCCAGAGCGCGCGGACTTCACTTTTCGCCGGTACGGTTGCCTGCGCCGCCGACCGCTCTGGTGCTGAAAGTAAACTGCTACAGAACGCAAACAAAATTGCGAACTGCAAAATTCGAATCGGGAATTTCATTTCAATACTGATAGCGCAACGACACCTGCACGTTCCGCGGTACGTATAGCGTGGCGGCGCCTGTGATTGCTCCGAAATTAGTGTTAGCCAGCGATGCGCTGGGAATACCGTACTGAACGTGATTGAACGCATTAAACATGTCGGCGCGCAACGTGACACGATGACCTTCCCATGGCATCGAAAAGATCTTGGATATACCGAAGTCTACCGTCCGGGCGCCGTCAAGGAAAAACGTATTGCGTCCTAGCAGCACCGCGTTGAAGTCCGTACTAAGCAAAGTGCGAAACGCAGAACGCGGCAACGATATCTGCGACGTTTGCGGGTGCGTGACGCTCCGACCTAACACAGTTGGATCAACAAGAATCGGCCGGCTTTCACTGAACCCGTCAAAGTCCAAATCAAGCGCGGTCGTTGTAACTGTGAAAGGAGTGCCGCGAGCGAGTTTCACGACGGCTGAAAACTGCCAACCACCCAATGTCTGCCCTAAGAAACCTTTGTCGCCCACAAAGAACGGCAGACGATAAGTGCCATACATCGTGAATCGATGCGGTGTGTGGAAGCGTGAAAGTGCGCGCGCGTCCCGTGCCGAGTTTCCGTTCTGATTGTTGTCGCCTGCGCCTACGAATGTCGCTTCGGAGGTCGTGTCGATAGCTTTGCTCCACGTGTACGCAGCCTGGAAGTTGAGATTCCTGCTCAACCGCTTGGTCCACTCCATTTGCATCGCGTGGTAGTAACTCCACGCCGCGTTGGACACGACAATGTTGGTCCCATACAGACCGTTCGGCCGGCGCTCGTTTATACGCGGCACACGATAGCTGTATTCGTTAGCCGCGATCGGAACGATTGACGGGCACAGTGCCGTAAATGGGATCGCCGTAGTTCCGGCAGTACCTGCGCAATGGATATTGGCCGCCGGACGAATTATCTGACCACGCAGAGCGCCGATTGTTCGGGTGATCTACCACGCGCACGCCGTTAACTGGATCGTGCAAAGGCAGATTGTCGAGCGCATATCTCAGCAACCCGATTCCCCGATTGCCGGTGTAGCTAATGCGGAACGCAGAAGCAAATGGCATCTGTCGTTCAATCGTCATGTTCCACTGTTGCGTGTAAGGCATTTCCAATCCCGGATCGATCTGCGTCAGCGTATGACGTGCGGTTTGTGGTCCAGGTGTAAAAACAAAACCGTTGGTTGGATCGGTAAGGTTGATTGGATTAAAGCTCGTCGTCGCGAGGCCCGACTGGTTGTAGAATAACGCGTTTGGTGGATTGAACCTTACGGTAGCGCCGCCCTGCGAGAATACCGACTGGAAGATGCGGCCATGATAGATGCCGTAGCCACCGCGAATTGATGTATCGCCAGCATTACCAACCAAACGATGCATGAATCCACTTTCAAATCTCGGACTCCACGCGAACCCAAAGCGAGGCTCCCAGTTGTCCTTATCGCTGCCCATTACGTAGTCAATACGGTCCGCGGCTTCTTCAGGCGCTGACACGTACTCATACCTCAACCCTAGATTGAGCGTCAGATTGTCGCGCACTTTCCAATTGTCTTCCGCATAAAAGTTCGACTCGCGAATACGGTTCTCGAGAAAGAACGGACCAAAACCTTTTTGGAAGTTCGGGGTACAACCGTTGATGAACTGCTGGAAGCCGCTTGTATATGACGTGAACCCGTTACAAGTCAGGACGGTGCTGCTGTAAAAGCCACGCGAGAAATTATCAGCCAGATCGTCCAGTTGTTGACGGCGAATATCCGTTCCAAGTTTCACGTAATGGCTGCCTTGAAGTGTCGTGAAGTTGTAAACGAACTGGTTGTCGGTTTGATACCGTTGTATCGGGAAGTTGCCTGCGCTTCCAATACTGGATTGAGTCGTAATCGGAGTCGGATTAAAGAAGCGAATGATCGGAGTGTCGTTTCCGGCGGCGATATTCACGAGCGTGGTCCGTAGACCAAGCCCGTACCGGAATTCACCGACGGATTGCGCCGTAAACAAATGCGTGTAGGTCAGACCGAAGTTTTGCTGCTTGTGATTCTGGTCGGCGCGTTCGCCTATGATGATGTCGTCGGCTAAGAATTTCTGCCGCGTGTAATGCCAGCGCGCGCTGAACATGTCTTTGGAGCGCGGGTTCCAGTCGAGACGTCCAGAATAATCTCGCGCCGGAAAATCAAACCCCTGCTGCCCGCGGAAAACTCTTGGACCAGAGCGCGGATCGTTTGGAACAGCGTTGGCAAAACGATCGATGACGCTTTGAATGAACGCACGGTTTGCAGGCGTGTCGTTACCTCCCACTTGCTTGAACCAGTTGTTAGGATTGCGTTCTTCCATCGTAAAAACGTCGCGGTTGTACGCGTTGATTCCTGAATTCTCCGTGTGGTCCAGGCTGATAAAACTGAACAGACGATCCTTCAACAACGGAAATCCTGAGGTAAACCCAAACTGATTCCGCCGTGTAACACCCTTCTTCACTCCCGGCGAGAACGCGTTGCTGGTCGCGTTCAATGCACTGTTGTTGTTGTACCAGTAAGCATCGCCGTGGAGACTGTTCGTTCCTGACTTTGTTTGGACCAGCACGACCGCGCCGTAACCGCGACCGAACTCCGCGGTGAAGTTATTTGTAATGACCTGAAACTCTTTGATCGTCGAGAGCGATGCCCCCTGGCGGTTTTGATTTTCTGAAGAGTCGTCGTTGTTGACGCCGTTGATTTGGAACGTCGCGCCGCGTGTGCCGGTGCCGTTGAAGTTAACGGACGATCCGGAAGATGCGGTGGGATTGTTCTGCCCCGAAGTCGGGTTCTCCTGAAATCCCGTGAACGTTTCGGCAAGCGTCAAAAAATTGCCCTGATTGAGCGTCGGCTTTTCAAGGATCTCCTGCGCGTTCAATGAACCTTTAATCTCGGCGTTGCTCGTGTTGATTGGCGCGGCGTCTGACGTCACAACGACGGCTTCAGTAACCGAGCTCGGGTTAAGCGTGAAGTTGACGACAAGGGTTGAATTGAGTGTGACCTCGATGTTTTCCTGCGAGACTTTATTGAAGCCGGCGGCCACCGTTGTAACTGTGTACCTGCCCAACGGCAGGAAGGGCGCGATGTACACGCCGTCGCCGTCTGTTTTTAGAGTGCGCTCCTGGCCCGTTTCCAGATTGCGGATGACTACGTCCGCGCCCGGAACAACGGCGCCTTTGGAATCACTGACTGTGCCTCGCATGGTTCCGGTGACGGTTTGCGCGAATGTTGAGGGCGCAAAGAGTAACGCGACGAGGATGCTAAGAAACAAGATGCGGCGATTGGTTTTAAGGTCGAACATCGGGGGTTCCTCCTTCAATTCATTTCACATAACCTGGACCACGCAATGCAACGCCCGGTCGTGCTTCGGTCATTTGATTGCTTTCGACCACGGGCGCGCCGTTTACGATCACGTAACTGATACCTAACGGAAACTGGTGCGGCTTATCGAACGTCGCCTGATCGACGATCGTGTTCTCATCGAAGATGACGATGTCGGCTGCAAAGCCTTCACGAATCAATCCACGATCTCTGAGCGCAAATGTCTGCGCCGGCAACGAAGTCATTTTCCTGATCGCGTCTTCGAGGGAAATCAGTTTCAACTCGCGAACATAACGTCCAAGCACGCGCGGGTTGTTTCCGTATCCACGCGGATGCGGAACGCTATCGTCAACCTGTCTTACACCGGCGTCTGACGCGATCATCGTGAACGGCTCCTGCATGATCCGCTTCACGTCGTCTTCACCCATGCTGTGATAGATCATGCTGGCGCCGCCGGCCTCATACATCTCGAGGATCTGCTCGATCTGACTCGTGACGTCGCTCTTCTTCTTCACCTGCTTCGTGATCTCAGCGATCGATTTGCCGTTGAAAGATTTGTCCGGCGAATAAGACGCGACGACGGCATAGGAGTAATCCTTGAACCCACTCTTCTTCAAAGTGTCTTTCGTTTCTTTGATCACTCGCTCGCGCGTGGCCTTGTCGGCAAGTCGTTTCTTCGCTTCCTCCAGTCCGCCTGCTCGCAGCCATGTAGGAAGACGCGAATCAAGCGACGTGGAGCTCGCGGTGTATGCGTATTGATCCACTGTGACTGCAAGACCGCGTGCGCGCGCATCACGCACGAGACTGATCGTCATCGGAGTCTGGCCCCAGAATTTTTTGTTGCTGATCTTGAAGTGAGAAATGTCGACCGGCAGACCGGCCTGTTCGCCGATCTGAATACTCTCGCGAATCGCATCGGCAACTTTATCGCCTTCGTTTCGCATGTGGGTCGCGTAAAGACCCCCGTGCTTCGCCGCCACACGCGCAAGCGACACGATCTCGTCAGTCTTCGCATACGTTCCCGGGACGTAAATGAGTCCCGTGGAGAGTCCAAGAGCGCCGTCTTTCATCGCTTGATCGACGAGACTCTCCATTCGCTTGAGTTCTTCGGGCGTGGGCGCGCGATCGTCGAGACCGACTGCCTGGCGACGCACGGTGCCATGCGCGATGAGAGTTGCGAGATTAACGGCTAGCGGCTGCTCGTTTATGCGCCCGAGAAATTGAGAGACGTCGGTTGCGGACGACCCACAGTTTCCGGTCACGAGCGTGGTGACGCCCATGCGGACGAAGTTCTCCGCGGCCGGGCGGTTGTAGATCGATTCGACGTGTGTGTGAACATCAATAAACCCGGGAGCAAGTATTTGTCCCCGGGCGTCGATGGTTCTGGTCGCGGTGTCTGGTCCTATGCGACCGATACGAATTATTCGTCCGTCTTTAATCGCGACGTCGGACCGGAACCATGGATTGCCCGCACCATCGACGATGCGGGCGTTAGTAATGAGGAGATCGTACTGCGGCGCGGGAGCGTGCGCGTCGACCTGGAACTGGAAAAAGAGAAAACCGCACAGCGCAAGAGCGCTCAACACCAGTGCTGAAGACTTTGGGGAGAGACTCATACACACCGCGCTTTGTATAGATTGCTGGACCGAAGAACCTGGATTATAGGCCGCGGAGAGGAATAATAATAGCTAAATGTTCTTATTTGATTGATAAGAATACCTGATAACTAAAAAAAGAACCGAGCGCGGTAGCGCCGGGTAAATCTCCGATACACGCTTGTTGGAGATTTACCCGGCGCTACCGCGCTCGGTTCTGTTGGTGCCCCTGGGAAAAACCGGTAGTGAGTCTACTAAAAAACCTTGACGGGATACGGGGGAGGAATATACTGCCCCCATCGCAAACTGAATTCTTGTTGTTGGGCGTTTGCGGAATTCCCGACCGCACCTTCCAGCTCCGCTAATCAAGCGGTTCGGCTAATCGTTCTTACCGGTCACCATTGAAGGAGGTCTCTCCATGTTGGCACGCTCCAAACTACTACTAGTACTCGTTGTTGCACTATCCGCTGTCACGGCAGTGGCCCAAACAAGCACCTCTCGTATCACTGGTCGCGTCGTCGATTCTAAGCAGGCTTCAATTCCCGGCGCCAGTGTCACCATCACAAACGAAGCAACCGGAGTTTCGCAAACACAAACGACGACGGAAGCAGGCGTCTACGCTTTTGAAGCGCTTCCTGTCGGCAACTACACCATCATTGTCGAACAGAGCGGTTTCAAGAAGTTTCAGAAAACCGCAGCCCACCTCGAAGTCAACAATCCTCTGAACGTCGATATCGTGTTGGAGGTTGGACAGGTCAGTGAAATCGTGACTGTTCAGGGTGGTCCTGAGCAGTTGCAAACGTCAAACGCGACCATGGGAAATGTGGTCGAGCAGAAAGCCATCGAGGCGTTACCACTCAACGGTCGCAATCCTCTGACGCTGTTGCTGCTCGAACCGGGAGTTGTCCAGCGTTCGTTCGGCGGCGCTGGTTCCGGCGTACACGTGAACGGTTCGCGCGACCGCGCTTACAACGTGACGATCGACGGCATCGAGGCGAACGAGTCGAGCGTGCCAAATCCGGTCTCGAATCTTTATCGCATCAACCCTGACAACGTGCAGGAGTTCAAAGTAACAACCAACAATGCCACAGCCGAGGAAGGGCGAAACAGTGGCGCGTCGATCTCGATCGCAACCAGAAGCGGTTCCAGCGACTATCACGGCACCGGCTTCTACTTTCTGCGGAACGAAGCATTGAATGCGAATGAGTGGTACGCAAATGCGCAGAAGGCGCCCAAGCCGTTGATCCGCCTGGGCCAATTCGGCTTTGAGATGGGTGGGCCAATCAAGAAGAACAAGACCTTCTTCTTTGGCAGCTATCAATACAATCGCGTCGACTTCACGCAGCCGATCGATCAAACGTTTGGGTTTCCCATCGTCTACACGAACGAAGCTCGCAACGGAATCTTCCGGTACTTCGTGCCGGATCCGGCAAACCCACTCGTGATTGGCGGAACCACGATCACGCGTAACTCGACGCTGCTCGTAAATCCCAGCACCGGCGCCCTGGTGGTTCCCTTGTGCGCAACACCAACATCACTTCGCTGCGTGCGCGTATACGACGCGAAATCAGGCACCAACAACACGCTGAGCCGTCCGATCGATACCACAGTCGCATCCCTGCTAACGGCTTACCCGTCGCCGAACAACTTCGCGGCGGCTGGCGATGGCTTGAACACCGCGACATTCCTTTGGAACCCGCCGACAGCCATCAGAGGTCCGGCAATCAATGCCCGGGTGGACCACAACCTCAATACGAACAACAGCATCTTCGTTCGTTATCTGTGGTCTGACTACAACACTTTAAAAGGCGATCCGCTCAACGGCAGGCCACAGGTTTATCCTGACAACCCACCGCAGGGCGAAGTGTTTCGTCGCACGTCGAACCTCGCGGTCGGATGGAGACGTGTGATCTCGCCACGAGTTGTCAATGAATTCACGGCGGGTTTCGGTCGTTTTGGATTTCTATTCACACAGGGAGAGGCGAATCCTGACTGGCCGAATGTACCACCGTTCAACCTCAACAGCATTGACGAACCATATATCAACACACCGCGCACTGCGCGTTGGGTGACGACGCCGCAGGTGCTCGACAATTTGAGTATCGTTCACGGCGCACACGTTTTCCGCACGGGCCTGAATCTCCGGTTTTACCGCCACGTGGACCAACGTGGACAACCGGGAGGTATCAACGTCACGCCATCTGTGACTTTCTCCGCGACCACGCGTCCCGCGTTCCTCGGCACGACCGGTAACTCCGGTTTCAGAACGGCAACGGGAATTAACTCAACCGATCAGACACTTCTCGGAAGTTTGATCAATAACATCTACGGGTTACCAGCGTCGATCAATCAGGTCTTCATCGCAAACCTCAGGGACGATTCGTTCCTTCCGTTCAAGGTTGGCGATAGCGTCACGTTGTATGCCGAGAAACATAACCTCGATCAATATAACTTCTTCTTCCAGGACGAATGGAAGGTGCGTCCGAACCTGACTCTCAACTACGGTGCACGTTGGGAAATCAATCCTCCCGCCAATACGTCACCTCACGAAAATGTTTTTGTCGCTGCAACGCCGATCGCCGGCACACCATTGCCCGCCACCCCGGTGATCAATCAACCGGGTGCCGTAACTTTCAGACCGGCGGACCACTGGTACGAAGGCAAGTTTACGTGGGCGATAGGACCACGCGTGGGTATTGCTTACAGTCCCGACTTCAAATCGGGCTTCATGCGCGGCCTCTTCGGCGATAGCGGAAAGAGCGTGATTCGACTCGGCTATGGAATCGCATTCGACACGATCTCGTCGTTTCAAGTGACCGCGGCCGCCGGCAGAATTCCGGGTTTGGTGCAGAGTTGTACTTCTTCGTACAACGCAACCGCCGGAGCGTTCACTTCAATCACTGCCGGATGCGTAAACTCCCCAGACATCAACAAGAGCGTCGCGGGTGGTTTCCCGACGCAACTTCCGGCGCCGTCCGTGAAACCTTCGACGTTCTTTACGCCACCACAGCAACTAAGAACAAACGCGCCGCCGATCACCGTGTTCGCGCCGGAGATGCAGTTACCGACAGTTCACGAGTGGAACTTCAGCATCCAACGCGAGTTACCGTGGGGACTGGTGGGCCAGGCTGCTTACATCGGACGTCGTGGGCAGTATTTGTTCATGGCGTACGACATCAATCAAACGAATCCTGATTCGATAATACCGTCGTTCCTGATCATGCAGCAGAACCGAGCGAGGGGCTGTGCACCGGCAGGCACGGGTTGTCCCTCAGGCGTAACTGGAGTTGCTCCACCACTGCTCTCGCAGTTGCAAACACAAGGTGGACTAAGCGCAACCGCAGCCGCGGGCTTCTTGAACTCAACGACCACGGTCAGCGAGTTGGACATCAATGGCGCCGGTAGTTTTGCCCGTCGCATCGAAGACACCACGCTCGGTTTGAAGCTGCGACCCAATCAGCAGTTCGGGGTAATTACCTACATCGACAACAGTGGCGATTCAAACTATCACGCTGCTCAATTCACGTTGCGCCGCAGGTTCTCCACAGGCCTTGGAGTGAGCATGGCCTACACGTTCGGCAAATCGATCGACAATCAATCGGTCGATCCGGTCGGCGCCGCGTCTGGCGGCGGTCTCTCAACAACCAACTCACGCACACCGACAGACATTCGCGATTTCCGCGAAGAGCGTGCGCGGTCTGATTTCGATCGTACTCACGCATTCTCGGGCGCGGCGGCCTGGGACGTGCCAATCGGCAAGGGTCGACGATTTCTTTCGAACGCGCCGGGCTTTGTGAATCAGATCCTTGGTGGATGGTCCATCAACACGATCTACACGCACATGTCAGGTGAACCGTTCGCGGTTCGCAGCGGAGCGTTTACGTCGAATGGAAGCCATGAGAGTCGAGCGGGTGTTCAGGGTCCGGTAAGCGCCCAGCTTCAGTTCCTTCCCGGTTCGCCACTCGCTGGTCCAGTTTTATTCAACCCTGTGACTGCTTTGACGTGCGGCGTCGACCTGAGCCAACCATTCTGCATCCCTGCTCCGGGACAGAACGGAGCCGGCCGGAACATCTTCGTCGCACCTAGCTACTGGAACGTTGACTTCGGTTTCATCAAGACATTCTCGATTACCGAAACGGTCAAACTCCAGTTCAGGACAGAGATGTTCAATGCGTTCAATCACACAAACTTCGACAATCCGCGTGATGCGTCAACCGGGTCGCCGAGCATCAGGTCGAGCGTGTTTGCGTCGTCGTGCTGCGCGGGTGTTGCACCGCCTTCGACACAGACGATCGTGCAAACGGGTGAGGCTGCGCGTGTGATTCAGTTTGCGATGAAGTTTCAGTTCTGAAGAAAGACTCAGCGCCGACGGCGCGAAATATGAAAGCCTGGGGCAAGCGTGAAGCGAGGCGGAACGCGTCGCCCCAGGTTACAAGTAATTTTAAATAGAGCACTGAAAGTGCGAAATATCCAAACGTCAATTATTTCGCTCTTTCAGAGCTTCACGGGCGGTTTTGCTCTTGCCAGGGGCGACGCGCCTCACTTTGTTCGGCGCTTGCCCCTGGCTCTCATATTCCGCGCCTTTGGCGCTGGTCTAGAAATTGAACTTCGCTACAAACTGCACCTTGCGGGATGAGCTGACCGTGCTTCCAAGGATCTGACCGAAAGAACCATTCGTCAGAATCAAGTTTGCATCCGGCACAGAAAACGAAGGTGTGTTGGTTACGTTCTGAGCTTCGACGCGAAACTCAAGGTTGCGTGTCTCGTCAAACCGGAAGCGTTTGCCTACGGTCATGTCGAGATTGAACAACGATGGTCCAGTGAAGAAGTTTCTGCCTACGTTGCTGGCCTCGCCTGCCGCCGGTACGAAGAACTTCGCCCGCTGTTCGGCAGTAAAGAAGACGTTCTGACCATTCTCGAGCGTCGTACTGCCTAAGTCAGGCGAGCAGTCGTTGCAACTCGCTGGTGTGAACACAACTTGCGAAAGCGTGTTGGAACCGGCGAACACTGTAAACGGCCGTCCGGAATATCGCCGCATCACGCCGGAAATATTGAAGCCGCCAAGCAGGAACTCGGTAACGCCATCCCAACCGGCGCCCCACCGTCTTCCCTTTCCGAACGGAAGTTCATAAATCACGTAACCTTGCAGAGCATGACGCCTATCGAAGTCAGACCTCGCATAGTTCAAATCGCGATTGTTGATATCGAATGGTGTGTTGGCTGCCGACTGTCCGGTAGCACCGCCTCTTGTCAAAAGCGTGAGAGCGGGATCGAATGAGCGCGTGTCTTCTGACTTCGCGAGTGTGTAGCTGACTTGATACGCGAGTCCCTTCGAAGAGCGACGGCTTACTTGAATCTCGAGTGCGTTGTAACGTGATCGATCGGTACTGTCGATTACGTTCACAGCGCCTGTGAATTGCGGATACGGCTGGAAATAGAATGGGCTGAACCCGTTGACCGTAAGAGTTGGAAGACCTCGCACTGCAAGAGGCATGAACGTTCCCTGAGTGCTCTGCGCAATGATGAATGCCGCTTGCGCCACACTTCCGGCGGCAACGAGATTGGAGGTCAGGGTTCCGTCCGGCAGTCTCACTTGGCCGGCGAGCGTCTGTCGCAGCAGGAACTGGGAGCCGTTTTCGCGGATCGTACTACCACTCGGTATTTGCAAACCCGAATGACCCGCAAGCAGTCGATTGATGTTCTCGTTGTTCCCGGTTCTCCTCAACTCCTCGAAGTCCCTGAGAAAACCATTGTCGTGAATATCAACCTGATTCACGTCGTACCCGCCAAACAAATTGCGAGCTTGTCGCCCGATGTAATTGACCTCCAGCACGTTCTTCCCACCAATCTCATGTTGGAAACTCACAGCGTATTGATGAGTTCGTGGATACACGAGATCCGGGTCAACTACGTTCAAGGTGTTGGTTGAGAACGGAGGTGGTTGCCGGAAAGCAAGCGGGGTCGTGTCGTTTGAGTTGAGCACAGGCACACCGGTTCGTAAAAGACCACCAGCATTTCCGAAAGCGTTGTTGGTCACGAGGCGCGTCAAACCGGGCGCACTCTGAAAGATGAACGACGAGAAAAGGAAGGTGTTGGTCCGATCGTAAGCTATACGATAGTTTGCCCGAATCGACGTCTTGCCGTTGCCGGTTGGATCCCATGCGACACCGATCGAAGGCGCAAGCTGGAAGAGGGAATCGTCGTACAACTTTCCTTCACCGAACTTGACTGCGTTGGTCGGGGCTTCACCTAAAGCGATTCTCTGTTCGGGTCGCAGAACGATATCGTCCGGCGCCCGCGGCGACAGCCTCATTTCCCAGCGCAGCCCCAGGTCGAGTGTTACGTTACGCGAAATCTTCCAGGTGTCCTGCCCGAAGAAGTCATACTCCGGATAGTGTGCTTCGTAGTTGAAGCGCGTCCGGCCTGGTCCAAAGGTGGTGTCGTCGAGAGCTACAAACGCCTGATTGATCGTACCGACGCGACCCAGAAGGTCGTTAATTACACTGTCGAGCCGGCCGCGATCGGCTGCGTTGATACCGGGAACGAGAGTATTTGTAGTTCCAGTTCCAAAGTTGGTCGGAACGGGATTCTGAGAGGTGTTTAATTGGATTCTCGCTCTCGTAAGCCCGCCAGCAACCGAGCTGCGATCGTCGACGTGTTTCTGGAAACGCATGTTAGTGCCAAACTTGAACGCGTGCGCGTTACGAATCACAGACAGGTTGTCGACAAACTGCCACGTAGTGATCGTGCGCAGGTTGTTCACCGGTTCTTCAAAGTTGAGCGGATCATTCGGCACATTGAGAATTACCGCCGGGTTCTCGCGCGGATCCGGATTATTGAAACTAAACGTGAACCGGTTGAACCCGGTGACAAACTCGTTAACTACAGTTGGCGTGAGGGTCGCACGATAATTCACGGCAAGGTTGCGAGGCGTCCGGTACGTATCGACAAAGTTTGGAAAACCGGGGAACTTCTGCAATCCGCCGTTTACGTTATCGCCAAGGGTGCTCTGAGATCCGTGGGCCCAACGGACGTACATCGAGTGCCGCTCGTTAAAGTAGTGATCGATCTTCGTCGTGAAGTCGTACTGGCGTTCGGTTTGGGGCGCGACGAAGCTGAAGCCTGCTACGTTGAGTCCATCGCCAACGGTGAAGTTGTTCGGTAATGGAGTGGACCCGATGATGAACGCCGTAGTCGGATCTGGTCCAAGCCCCAGCGGGTTCGGAAAGACATTGTACGAACGAATCGTTAGACCAGCCGTTGGATTGCCGTTTGCATCTACGGATGGACTGGGCTGAATCGCGTTGCGATTTACGCCGCCCTGTACGTAACGGAAAATGCCGCTGCGCGCTTGCTGCGTGTAAACCGTGCGATTCACGAAGAAGGCCTGACTCGTGCGCAGCAGTTGCAGGTTTGTGAAGAAGAAGGTTTTGTTCTTCCCGCTGTAAAGAGCTGGACCACCTTCACCAAACCTCGGCAGGTAGACTGGACCACCAATCGATCCGCCGAAGATGTGCTGCACAAACTGCGGTCGCTGCGCTTTATTGATAATGTTGGTGTACTCGTTCGCGTGGAATCGCGGCGTTTGATAAAACTCGAAAAGCGAACCATGAAAGTCGTTGGAGCCGGATTTCGTAACGAGGGTGACTTGCGCGCCACTGCTTCGTCCGAGATCTGCTGTGAAGTTACTGGTCACAACCTGAAACTCGGTCAACGAATCAGGGTTGGTTCTGATCGGTGTAAAATTCGAACCGCCGGCGCTGGTCTCGTTTATGTCGATTCCGTCCAACGTAAAGTTGAACGCGCGATCGCGCGCGCCGTGCACGTGAACGCCGCCGCCGGTGTTTGAGCCGGTTACAACGCCAGGTTGAAAGTTGATGAACTCGAGCGGATTGCGGCCGCGATTACCGACGATGGGCAAAGTGACGAGCGTGCGTTGTTCGACGTGGTTGCCAAGGTTTCCGGAGCTGCTGGTTTGTACAGTGTCCGCTGAGCTGACGATCTGGACCGTCTCTGACAGTCCGCCAATCTCGAGCGTGAAGTCGACAGTCACAGGCTGATTGACGTTAGCCGTATTTCCAACTGAGACTGACTTCTTAAATCCCTGCTTCTCGACTGAGACCGTATACTTACCTGCTTGTATCGAGTCGAAGACGTAGGTGCCGCTTTCGCCGGTCTGGGTGGTGAGTGCAGCTTGTGTTGCTTCATTCGTAAGCGTCACAAGCGCACCGGGGACGACGGATCCTTTCTCATCCAGGACAGTTCCGGTTACGCGCGACGCTGTGCCCTGCCCACTGGCAACGGCACTCAGACAGAATGTCAGTAGCAAGAACGCAAGAATAGGTTTTCTCATGGTCGTCCTCGGTTAGAAGTAGGGTTTGAGCTACGAAATTTCGGGCGAATTATATATTGGTTTGGGAATAAGTCTAGCTAAAGATTTTTATTATTTTGATAAGAATGGCTGATGACAGGATGCGGTTCGCGACACGACTCGAAGATGTGTTTTCGGTGCTGGAATTCGCCGAGGGTGAGGCGAGGGCGGGATCGAATGTGGCCGTGATGCTGAGTTATGAAGCGGCGCCTGCGTTTGACTCAGCGTTCGTTACGCACGAGCCGTCAGAGTTTCCGCTCGCGTGGGCCGCAGTTTTCAAAAACGTCGCCACAGATCACACGGATTTTAATGCCGGATCTTCGAACACGTGGTCACCGCGTGTCGATCGCGCTGAGTATGATCGAGCTGTGGTTCGGATTCGAGATCTGATTGCGGCGGGCGATACGTATCAGGTCAACTACTCTTTCCCATTGACCTCACCGTTTAGTGGAGACGCTTACGAACTCTATCGCAAGCTGTTTATGGCCCAGGGCGCGCCTTACTCAGCCTACCTGGACCTCGGGCGATTCAAAGTCCTCTGCCTCTCACCCGAACTATTCTTTGCGCGGCGCGGAAATCTTTGTATTACGAAGCCGATGAAGGGCACGGTTAAGCGTGGACGTTGGCTCGAAGAAGATCGCGAGCTAGCGCGTTGGCTAAGCGCATCGGTCAAGGACCGCGCTGAGAACGTGATGATCGTGGATCTCTTGCGCAACGATCTGGGAAAGGTCTCCGTGCCGGGCAGTGTTCGCGTTTCGTCCCTGTTTGATCTCGAGCGTTTTGAGACTGTCTGGCAGATGACGTCGACGGTTGAATCAACGTTGAGAGACGGAACGAGTTTGGTGGACCTGATGACGGCGTTGTTCCCGTGCGGTTCCGTGACCGGTGCACCCAAGATTCGCACGATGCAGATCATTCGCGAACTGGAACGCTTTCCGCGTGGTGCGTACACCGGCGCGATAGGTTTTCTGAAGCCCGGCGGCGATTGCATTTTCAATGTCGCGATACGCACGGTCGTTGTCGACACTGAGACCAATGTCGCAACGTTTGGTGTTGGTGGCGGGATCACGATTGATTCGACTGCCGAACGCGAGTACGAAGAGTGTTTAGTAAAGAGCCGGTTTCTGCATGCTTCACCGGTGGACTTTCAGTTGTTTGAATCGATGCTGCGCGAGAATGGTGAATACTTTTTACTTGAGCGGCATCTTGAACGCTTGCGAGATTCAGCGGAGTACTTCGGATTTGTGTTTTGTGAGGAAGAGATCAGATCCGCATTGGAACGTATCACTGCCAACGGTAAAGTGCGTTTGACCTTATGGAAGGATGGTCGTATCCAAACTGAGGTGTCCGCGATCGAGCCTTTTGAAAGGCGGCACGTCGCGCTTGCAACCGAAGCTATCGACTCTTCGAATCGTTTTCTGTATCACAAAACCACGAATAGACTCGATGGCAACGATGTCATCTTTTGGAACGAGCGCGGAGAGATTACGGAGTCGACGATCGCGAATGTTGTGGTGCGGATTGATGGAGAACTATTCACACCTCCGGTTGAGTCGGGATTGTTGGCAGGAACGTTCCGGGGTCAGTTGTTGGCGGAGGGTAAAATTAAAGAGCGAGTAATCACGATTGAGGAACTTAAGAATGCGAAAGATGTTTTCTTAATCAACTCAGTCCGAAAGTGGATGCAAGTTGATTTCCCTCGCAAAGACGCAAAGGCGCAAAGGAAGAATTAGGTTTTCCTTTGCGCCCTTTGCGTCTTTGCGAGGAAATTAGTTGTAGAGCAGAAACTCCGTCCGAGCTCGTCTGAACTCCTGCAACCCCGCATTCCACGACGCCATTATCTCCCGCGCGCTCTCCCCGCGCTTCACGCGATCGAGAGTGTCAGCATTCACGAGTAATCGCAGGTAGTTATCAACTTTCCAATCATTCGGATACAGCTTCCGCAGCGCGAGCGCCATTTCGATTCCGGTGAGGAGCGGACGAAATGCAGACCGATCCGTGATGATGATGTTCACACCACCACATTGCTCGTCTTTGAACACCGAAGCGCGCGGCGTGTATCTGAGCGGCACAAACCTGACTCCCGGTATCGCCCGTTGATTCAGATACTCAGCCAGCTTATCGCCCTGAATCCACGGCGCGCCGACAATCTCGAACGGTGTGTCAGTGCCACGACCAACCGAGACATTCGTCGTCTCGAGTAAACCCACGCCGGGATAAAGCGTCGCTTCAGTCAAGCTCCGCATGTTTGGGGACGGATTGATCCACGTAAGATTCGTTTCATCAAACCACATCGCCCGGCGCCAACCTTCCATTTTAATCACCCGGACATCAGCACCGATTTTGCGTTGTTTATTGAAGAGCTGGGCCAACTCACCAATCGTCAAACCGTGACGAGTCGGAATCGTGTGATAGGAAATGAATGAAAGCTTATCGCCGTCAGCGATTGGTCCTTCAACGTCGACGCCGCCAATAGGATTCGGCCGATCGAGAACAAAGACCGGAAGTTTTACCTTCGCGGCTTCTTCCATCAGGTAACCGAGCGTCGAGATATAGGTGTAAAAACGCGCGCCGATGTCCTGAATATCAAATACGATCGCGTCCAGATCTTTAAGCTGTTCCGCCGTTGGCCGCCGGGTCTCACCATAAAGCGAGTAAACCGGCAGCCCTGTGTTCTCATCCTTCGAATCAGAAACTTTCTCATCAAGTAGTCCGCGAATTCCGTGTTCAGGTGAAAACAGCGCGACCAGCTTCACGCCCGGCGCTTTGTTGAGCACGTCGATCGTTTGCCGCCCTTCGCGATTGCGCCCGGTGTGGTTTGTGACGAGACCAATCCGCATTCCTGCAAGTTGTTTGAAGTTATCGCGTTCGAGAACATCGATGCCGTTCAGCACTTTCGTAGAACTTCCAAGGCCTTCGTTTCGCGCCGCAAACTGTTGCAGGCTTTTGACGACCTCGGCGTAGTAGTTTGCCGTTTGTTCGCGCGCGCGCTCGACTGGAATCGTGTCGGTTACCGATCCGGCAACGATCGACGCTACGCGTCCACGCAGTGGTCCAACATCGCCTTTGCCGTCTGGATGAACGCGGTTACTCAGAAACACGACGAACATTTGGCTCGCGGGATCGAGCCATATCGAGGTACCGGTGAACCCTGTATGACCAAACGAACCGAGCGGGAAAAGGTCGCCGCGATTCGCTGAGAAAGAGGAGTTGATATCCCAACCAAGCCCGCGCGTCGCGCCACTGCTTGAAACCACACGTGGACGCGTCATCTCGGCGACCGTCATCGGCGACAAAATGCGCACACCGCCGTACGTTCCTCCGTTCAGGATCATCTGGCAATAGATCCCGAGATCGTTCGCAGTCGAAAAGAGTCCGGCATGCCCTGCAACTCCATTCATGCGGTACGATGTTGGATCATGCACCTGGCCGCGCAGCCACACTTCACCCTCGGCGCCTATATTCGCGGCTGAATCGCCGAGATAACTCAGTTGACCGCGACGTTTTTCCGTCGGCGCAACCCTCGACGTTAGATTGGCGTTGGGACGAAAGCCTGTGTCGTTCATGCGCAGTGGTCCAAAAATATTCTTCTGCGCAAACTGCTCGAGCGGCATTCCGCCGGCTCGTGCAACGACTTCGCCTAACGCGATGAATCCGATGTCGCTGTAGGTGAATCGAGTTCCTGGCGGATTGCGCAGCGGTTCTTTGATCAAACGTTTGATGGCTTCGTCATAACCGGTCCAACGTTCCTTCAAGTCGAAGTCAGGCGCGTAACCCGACATATGGGTCAGCAGGTGTTCGATCGTGATCCGCTCTCTTCCCTCGCCTTTTAGATCCGGAATGTGCAGTGACAGAGGATCGCCCAGACGTACTTTCCCGCGCTCGACGAGGATCATGATGCTTGTGGCAGTCGCGACAACTTTGGTGAGACTTGCTACGTCGAAGATCGTATCGACAGTCATCGTCTCGCGGGCCGGTTCGACAGTGCGATCGCCGTAAGCCTTCTTCCAAACTACTCGTCCATTCCGTCCAACTAAAACAATCGCTCCCGGTAACTTCTTCTTCGCGATCTCCTCAGCAATGACACTATCGATCTGTGCTAATCGGGCTGAAGAGACCTGTGCCACCGCCGGCTGCGTGAGCAATGAGATGACGAGAGCAATCTTAAGTATGCGCATTGTGATTTGATTTTCTCTGTGTCTCTGTGTCTCCGTGTTCTCTGTGTTAATAGGCCTTTTTAACACAGAGAACACGGAGACACAGAGACACAGAGATGATTACTTCTTGAGTTGAATCCCTGTACCTCGTGGATAAAGCCCGGGCAGTGAAATCGGCAGTCGTCCGACGATATCAATCTCACCCATCAACGCGCGCGCTACGGCGTTCTGCAAACTCGGCATATCACCATACGCGACGATATAAGTCCTCAGTCCCGGAAAGTTCTGCAACAAGTACGGGTTTCCAAAACTGATTCCGATCACCGGCGTCTTCGCTTCGATCAATGCCGACAACGCGCGCGCTCCAGCCTGCGGCACTCCGACACTCGACACCTGTCCCGAACGCACGCGCCCATACAACGACGCAAACACCAGATCCGCCGCCTTCGCACGCTCGATCGCCTTTTGCACGTCCTGCTCGCTCGATCGCTCGTCGAGTACAACTGTTTCGACTTTCAATCCACTTCGACCCATCTTCGAAACAAAAGGATTTGCGATCCAGTTACGATCATCACCATTCGTGATCGCCAGATTGAAAACACGCGCATCAGGTTTTAGATTCTTCAGCGGCAAAACCTTGTCTTCGTCGCGAACAAGCGTGACCGCATGTTCGGCAATTTCGCCTGCCAGTTCGTAAACTTCCTTGCTCGAAACGATCCGATCGACCGCATCGACCGGCGTCAGGCGTTGTTCCACCAAACCCAGATCGTATTTCGCCGCCAGGATCTTCCGCGCCGATTCTTCGACGCGCTGTTCAGTGATGCGACCACTTTTCACTGCATTGTGAACACCACGAAACATCGCATCGATGTCGGCAGGCTTTAGCAGCATGTCTGCGCCCGCTTCGAGAGCACGAACCGCAGCCTCCTCCTGCGTGAAATAGATCGTTAGCCCACTCATGCTGAGCGCGTCGGTCACGATCATTCCCGAAAACTTCAGATCCTTTTTGAGGATGTTTCCCATCACGGGCGACATCGTCGCGGGCATCGTCGACTTCTCTACAGTTATCTCACCCGCTTCGTCAGTGTCAGTTGGCTTGCCTTTCACATTTTTCGGCAGCGCTGTCACGGAAGTTGAATCGATCTGCGGCAGAGCGATATGGCCCACCATCACCGAGCCCACACCCGCATCAACCGATGCCTGGAACGGGACAAACTCTACTGTGTTCAAGCGCTCGCGCGCGACATTGATTTCGGGTAGCCCGCGATGTGAATCGACTGCGGTGTCGCCGTGTCCGGGAAAATGTTTTGCGGTCGCGATCACGCCCGCCTTCTGCATGCCTTGAGTGAACGCAGCAGCGAAACGGGAGACTTCAGCCGGATCTTCACCGTAAGAGCGCACATTGATCACGGGATTCGCAGCGTTGTTATTGACGTCTACTACCGGCGCGAACACGTGTTGGACGCCGAGTGCGCGAGCTTCTCGCGCGGTTACTTCCCCCTGACGTCGCGCGTACTCAGGATTGCCAGTCGCACCGACCGCCATATTCCAGGGAAAATTCACCGTGTCTTCAAAACGCATTCCCGCGCCGGCTTCGAGATCTGCAGAGACAAGCAACGGGTACTTCGCCAACTGCTGCATTCGATTGACGAGAATCACCGACTCGTAAACTGGTCCACGAAAGAGAATGATGCCGCCGACTTTGTTGTCCTCAATGTGATGCTTGAGCGCGCGAAATGCGTCCGAGTCCTGGTTGAGGAAAGTCGCGTTCACCCCGACTGAGATCAGTTGACCAATCTTCTCCTCGAGCGACATTTTGCGCAGCTCATCGTTGGCCCACTTCAATGCTTTTTCCGAAGGCTCGCGTTTGTAAGCGCGCACCTTTAGAGGCGCCTGCGCCCTCGCCGGGGCGGACAGGCAAAGCAACACCAACGCCAGGATGAGCGAAGGATACCGGTTACGCTTATGCGTCATGCAGGTCTTTCCTCATTTCGATAGGTCCTATCTGTCCCATTTTCCCTATTTCTTTCGAGGGCGCGAATGCAAAACTCGCAGTCCACGCAACAACAATTGTGATTAAACTTCCGAGAAACACGTACCACGTCCACGCAATCTTCGTCGCCAGAAACACGTACAACATCGAACCGAGACTCACAAGCATGCCGATCAGCGCAGGTGGTTGACTGACTCGCTTCATCAGCGTGCCGACCAGAAATACTCCAAGAATCGGGCCATTGATAAGCGACGCGATTGAGAGGGCCTGACTCAACGCCGATCCCGGCTGATTGCGAACCGCCAGTGCGACGCCGATCTGGACGACTCCCCAGATCAAAGTCAGCAGGTGCGAAACTTTTAAATAATGCCTGTCGTCTCGCGCAGGTCGAAACGGTTTGTACAGATCATTGACAGCCGTAGCCGCGATCGCATTGAGTGATGACGACATTGCCGCGGCAAAGATGGCCGCGACCACGAGCCCTGAAAGTCCCGTCGGCATGTACTTCGTGATGAAGTCGGGAAACACGCGGTCACCGCCGGTGAACGGAAACGCTGTCGACGCCGCGGTTGCGTAACCGGGATCTGTGAACGGATGATAAAAGGCAAACAGCAAAACCCCGATAAAAAGAAAGCCGATGAACTGGACCAGCACGATTGCGCCGCTCGTCAGCAACGCAACAATGGCGCGACGCGCACGATCCGTGCACAGATACCGCTGCACCAGGTACTGATCGGTGCCGTGTGTGCTCATCGTCAGGAAGCAGCCGCCGATCAATCCCGACCAGAACGTGTAGGTGCGCGTGTGATCGAAGGTGAAGTCAAAAAGAGAAAACTTCTGGAACTGAGATCCTAGCGAGCTGGCGCTTGCGAGGCCGCCGTTGATCGCCATGATCAGAACGATCGCAGCCGCGATTGCGCCGGTGATGTAGATACCGAGTTGGACCACCTCGACCCAGATCACCGCTTCCATTCCGCCGAAATAGGTGAAGATGATCATTGCGAGACCAATCAGGATGATCGAGCCGATGATTATGATCTCAGGGTTCGTCGCTGGTTGAAAAGCCGCGTAGACCGCAGCGAGCACGATCGCGGTCAGCAAGAGTCTGATTCCGTCGGCGATGTTGCGCATCACGACGAAGAGCGACGCGGCTAACATCTTGATCTTCCCGCCGAAGCGCTGATCGAGGAGTTGATAAACCGTAAGCAGCTCACCACGAAAATACGAGGGGATAAAAAGAATCGAGATTACGATGCGCCCGAGCAAATAGCCGAAGACGAGTTGCAGGAATTGAAAGTTTCCGCCGCGAGCAAACGCGATCCCGGGTACGGAGATAAAGGTGATCGTGGAGGTTTCAGTCGCGACGATAGAGAACGCGACCGCCCACCACGGAACTGAACGACCGCCGAGGAAGTAGTCCCTGGTAGTCCTTTGTTTGCGACTGAACCACGTGCCGAACAGAACAATGCCGACGAGATACGCGACGACGATAATTAAATCGAGGGCCTTCATTATTCTGATAAGTTCCCTAGCAAAGGCGCTAAGCGCGCAAAGAAAACTTGACTCAGCCTTTGCGCCTTTGCGCCTTTGCGTGCAAATCCAACGTCAGCCTCACGTCCCAACCAGTTTCTTCGAGAGCTTTGCGAGCTGCTTTCTGGTCCAAACCAGTTTCGGTACTTACGATCCGCACCGCCCGGTCGCGCAGTTTGACGTTGCGTGCCTTCAGGTTCGACATGCGATTTCCGCTCACGTACCCAAGGCCCACCATCGTCGCTGTCGAGATCATGTTGAGCACCATCTTTTGCGCCGTGCCTGCTTTCAGTCTGCTCGATCCGGTCAGGACCTCTGGTCCAACAACCGGAACGATGCTCAACTCCGCCGCCAACGTGATCGGCGATCCAGGAACACAAGTCAGACCAACTGTGAATGCTCCAATCGATCGAGCCCAGGAAACAGCGCCGACAGTATAAGGAGTTCGGCCCGAAGCCGCGATTCCAACCAAAACATCTCCGCTCGCAAATCCACGTTGCTTCAAGTCTTCGCTACCGGCGTTTGCATCGTCTTCTGAAGCTTCAACCGCGCGATGACAAGCATTGTAACCGCCGGCGATCACACCCTGGACCAGCTCCGGCGAGACTCCAAATGTCGGCGGGCATTCGGACGCGTCGAGCACGCCCAAACGTCCTGAAGTCCCCGTGCCCGTGTAAAAAAGCCTTCCGCCCTTCGCGAGTCTGGCGACCGTCTCATCAACCGCTTTCGCAACGTCGTCGAGAACCAGCCTGACCGCACCTGCGACGAGCGCGTCCTCGTCGTTCATGAGTGCGACGATCTCTGCTGCTGACTTGGAACTAAGATCTTCTGAACGCGGGTTCGACTGTTCAGTGACTGGAAGCGCGCTATCAGTAGTCATCTACGGATCAAACTGCGAGAGCAATGTGATTGAAACGTTCACGAGCCATTCTAGCGGCAGCCACGGCCGGCGCGAAGTGAGGCGGTTCAAAAAACGCTCGCGGCGCAACTTTCCTGACTTCTTCGCGCAACGTGTCGAGCATCAGATCACCCGCCGCTCTAAACACACCGCCGACGTAAGCTATCTGAAACCTGTCGCGCTCCATCTGCAAGTGACGAATCACTGCGACAGCCGCGTATCCAAGCTCAGAACCACCATCTGCTACGATCTGCGATGCAACCGGATCGCTGTCCTTCGCTGCGTTTACAACGTCACGGCCAAACCCTGCAAGGCGTTCGTTAGTAATTGTGGGCGCATAAATCGCCGTCGTCAGATCATCCGGACTGGTCACATGAAAATACGCGCACGCGAGATCAGTCAGAGCCGTTTGTGGACCACGTCCGTCGAATGCGTGGGCCACAGCGCGCAGAGCGCGTCGAGCGAGCCACGCGCCTCCGCCTTCATCTCCCGCGATTGGCCCCCAACCTCCCGCGCAGAAACGTTTGCGTCGCGCGTTGATGCCACAGCAAATCGATCCAGTCCCGGCAATGACAACTAATCCGGGCGCGCCGCCTGTCGCGCCGTACAAAGCAATGTTCGCGTCAGTAACAACTTCGATTTCACCAATGTCGAGCGGCATGAGTGTTTCACGCATGCGCTCGCGCAATTCTCGGCGGCGTGCCCCGGCGAGTCCGATCTGCGCCGCAGCCAGATCTCCGCGTCGCAATTTCGCCGAGGCGCAGGCGTTATCGATTGCTTCGCGAACGGCGGCGGCAGCTCCAGCAATTCCGACTCGCAGTGGGTTGGATGGACCAGCCAGACCCTCGCCGATCACTTGTAGATGCGAGTCGAGAATGACGGCTTCGGTCTTTGTACCGCCACCATCGACACCCACCACCGAGTTCTGCGTGTGCAAGCGTCTAGCCGTAGAAAGATCTGTTCGTCGTTCAGTAGTCACAGTTGGGGGTCGACAGAGATGGAAAACAATTCATTTAACATTATTGATTATTCTAGGGGTCGCTGATTTATAATGGAAACTAAAAGATTTTATTATTACGATAACCCATCTTGATATCTGGAGCTTGTTGTGGAAATACGACAATTAAGGGCTTTTGTGGCCATCGCGGAGTCGGGAACCTTCACCGCCGGAGCGATGCGGGTACACGTAACTCAGGCGGCGATCAGTATGCAGATCCGGCAATTGGAGACTGAGATTGGCGCGAAAGTGTTTGTGCGTGCACCGCGTCACGTAATTTTGACGGAAGCCGGCGAGCAGCTTTTACGACGCGCCCGGCAGATCCTGCGCGAGCACGATGCGGCGCTCGACGAAATCGCCGAGCTTGCAGGCGCAGAGCGCGGGCGGCTCAGGATCGGGAGTGCGTCGGCGATGGTTCTGACCGAGCAGTTGCCGCTGATCCTCAAGGAGTTGCGCAAACAACATCCGGCTGCGGAGATCGCTGTGACGTCGGGAACGAGCGAAGTGCTGGTCGATCAGATTCTCGCGGGCGAGGTGGACGTGGCGTTTGTTTCACTTCCCGTTGACGAGCGCGGGATCAAGACTGAGCGCCTTAGTGACGATCAACTCGTAGCCATCGCTTCGCCGCGACACAGACTCGCGAAGCAACGCACGATCAGTGCATACACGCTTGCAGGTGAGCGTCTGATTCTCGGCGAGCGCGGTGGAAATACGCGGCGATTGATCGATCAGTTTTTCGCGCAGGCCGGAGCGACGCTGCATGTCGCGATGGAACTGAGCCGGCAGCAAGCGATCAAGCGAATGGTTGAAGAGGACATGGGTGTTGGGATCGTGCCGTTGCAGTCAGTGAAGGATGAAGTTGAAAAAGGAAAGTTGATACGGTGGTGGATTGAAGGCGCGCAGATCAATTGGGAGCTGGGTATTGCGCAGTTGAGTAACGGTTACGACTCGCCGATCATGCAGAAGTTCGTGGCCCTCGCGCGGAAAAACTTCGCCGACTCGAAGGCGCCGAGCAGCTCGAAGAAACCCAAACCCGTCGGGGTGCCGAAGAGTAAGCCAAAAACCAAGAAATAGTTTTCTCTCGCAAAGGCGCAAAGACGCAAAGGAAACCTGAATTGCGTCTTTGCGTCTTTGCGCCTTTGCGAGAGAAAACCTTCTCCGATTACAACGATCTCAGCGCCTGAATTAGAAGCTCGATGTCCTGGTCGTTGTTGAAGAAATGAGTGGCGACGCGGAAGCCTTCAGGCTTCTCGGTTACGAAGATTTTTTCCTCAGCGAGTCTACCCACCACTTCTTTTGGATTGTCCGCGGCTACAAGCGTCTCGGCAGATCGAAACTTCTCATCCTGAAGTGGAGATAAGACTTTCCATCCGATCTCGTTCAATCTCGACGTTAACTTCTGATTCAGCTCGAGTACACGCGCTTGAATATTTTCGATCCCAATCGACTGCATCAACTCGATCGACTTCCCTAGCGCAAAAATGCCCGCGAAATTCGGGCACCCGAGCTCAGCGCGTGCTGAAGCGTCATGTCTCAGATGTACTTCATTGTTGGCGCCGCCATAAGGATCCTGAACACTCAACCATCCAATCCCTCGCGGCACCGACGCCGCCTGAATCTCTTTGCTGATGTATACAAACCCGGAACCATACCCTGCCAGCATCCACTTGTGCCCGGTCGCGCAAAGCGCGTCGATCTTCATCCGCTTCACATCAATCTCGAAAGCGCCGGCCGCCTGGCTCGCGTTCACCACCAACGCGTGTTTGCCCTTGAAGCTCGCCAGCTCTTCGGGATCGCTGCGAAAACCATTCGAATACTGAACATAACTCATCGAAATGATGCCTGTTCGCGTATTCATCGCCGCACGAAGATCCTCAGCTCGCACGACACCTTCGACCGATTTAACTAAATGAACCGGAATGCGACGATGCATCCACGAGATCGTCGTCACCGGAAACTCGAGATCACATGAGATCACTTCACCATGTTTCTCCAAGGCGTCAACGATCAGATTCATCGCGCTCGACGTATTGATCGTAAATCCAATCTCCTCCGGCTCCGCATTTATGAACGACGCAACTCTCGCACGCATTTCCTCGCGACGCTCAAACCACTCATCCCAATGAACGTCGCCGTCGTTCATCATCTGCTCGTAATAAGTCTCACCCGCTTTCGCCGTCGCCTCCGCAAGTGGACCAGCGGCAGCCGTGTTCAGATACACGCTGTTCTTTGTGACTGGAAACTTCGCGCGAACGTCAGCCCAATTGATCATTCAGATCGATTCCTTGTACGTCTCGAGGTTTTGCTGGATCTTTTGCAGCAGTTGCGATTTGAGGGTGTTTGAGCTGAGCTTCTCCGGAGGGACGGGTTGCCACTTGCCGGGAATGAGGACCTGGGAGTCGATGAAGGCGTCGAGAGCATCTTGCAGACCGTCAGTTTTGATTTTGCCTTTCATGGCGATGACTTCTTCGATGATCCAGGTAACGGCATCGCCCGTGATGCGATGACGGTGATTGATAACTGCCGATCTTTCCTGCAACGTCTTCAGCACCAGGTCGAACGGGCCACCAAGCGCGGCCACCAGTCGCAGGTAACACTCCTGAAATTCTCGTATATGCGAAGCGGCCGCAGGCGTTAGCTCCAGATCCCGCTTGCGTACGTACGACGCAGCCATCATACGGCAGAAAATTTCGTCCGGCATGTACGCGCTCGTATCGTCGACGCGGCTAATGGTCTGCGCGACGTAGTACGCGGGCAACATGCGCAAAAGATTTCGGATCAGGAAAACAGGATTGTGAGTAAAGCCGTCGGGAAGTTTTTCGATTCCCTTTCTAACTTTTCGATCTTCAAAGTAACTGAGGCTCCGGTCGAAATCTCTGATCTCTTTTCGCGCATTCTGCATCAGGTAACCGATTTGCTCGGAAGTGAAACCGATCCTCCAGAGCATGCGCTGATCTCTTTCGCTCGCAAATGCTTCGTCGAACACGCGCAAACACTCTGCGTTCTTAAACGTGTTGAGATTTTCTTTTTCACCCGACTCGATGAATGCCACTGCTTGCGCAAAGACCTGGACCAGCGTCCTGGCCCACCCGCGTTGTTCCGCGAGTGAAGCCGAATAACGATCGACGTCTTTGAAGCGATACTTATCGTGTTTGGCCGCAAACTGGCGAATAGATCCATAATCAAGTATGGCGCCACTGGCGAGCATGTTGTCGCCGTCCCACGAAAGCCAGTTGAAGATGTACTCCTCTTCGAGCAGCGCGGCGAGTTTCGCGTAAGAGCGCGCGAAGTAGTCGAGTGCTTTCGCGTAGCGCTCCTTCGGTCGGAGAGGAATCTCCCAGAACCCATTCTCCACTTCGCGATCGATGAAATAGTCGATGGAGGCTTTGACCTCCGCGCGACGGCTTTGCTTCAGATAACGAAAGATGTGCGCGGGCCTGATGAGATTAGGTGCGCTCCTAACGCCGATCGCCGTCGTGTCAGGAAACCCGATTACTGCGAGACACCTTTCAGTCGGAATGCCCTGCCGGTAAAAGATCTCCGACATCACCGCGCTGCCCAGCATCTCGTCGAGATCGGCGAGGCCAGATGCGTAACCGTAAGTGTGATCACCAGTTGCTACGAGTCCTTCAGCTTGTTGAGCGCCCGGGCTGAGGATGGTTGCGCCAGTGCCACGACTCGAAATATCGAAGGTCAGATTCTCACTCTTCACATAACCATTCCAGATGCTTCTGCCGTCGCCGGACGTTTTCCCTTGTCGATTGCGATGCTGAGTTTGAAGATAACGCGTCGCCATGAACGGGTGAGGCTTAATTGTCTCGGGCGGAAACTTGCGTTTCTTTTGTTGATCGTACTCGTTGATGATCTGGAGTGAGAACGTGTCGAGGATTGCTTGTTCGAGATCTTTGTTGATGCTTGACGGGTGGTCTGGTGGGATCAGGCCCATCTCTTTCGCGAGTGGAAAATTGAAAAAGAGGACACGACCGTTCGGGCGGTAACGAGCCTGATAGTCAACATAACCATCCGGGCTAACGTCACGCCAGGGATGCTTGCCGTCGATCTCGCAAAACTTCTCGTACATACTCAGCGACGAAAAGGCACAAACCGCACAACCAGTTTAATTCAATTAGCCCTTCGTTTTGTGTTTTTTGTGCTTTTTCGTGGCTTCCGTTCCGTCAACCAGAGCGTGGTCAAGGGAGGAAGGTCGATCAAATCATCTACGAGTTCGACAGCCACGCCACTGCCGCCGTAGGCTTCTGCGTCGGTATTGATTACTAACTCATACTTTTTCCTGGGTATCGCGAGGCGATAGTCTTTCTTCGCAACAGCAGAGAAATTACACACGCAAACGATCTCGCGTTTCGTTTGAGGTGAGCGACGCACGAAGGCGACGATGTTTTCCATCGCGTTGTCGACGTCAAGCCATTCAAAGCCCGTTGGTTCGCTGTCAACTTCCCAGAGCACGTTCTCTGGTCCATACACTCGATTCAGATCGTGGACCAGCTTCTGAACACCGCCGTGCAAAGAGTCTTCGAGCAGGTGCCAGTCTAAACTTTCCTTCTCAGTCCATTCTCGCCATTGCCCAAACTCGCCGCCCATGAACAACAACTTCTTCCCCGGATGCGCCCACATGTAAGCATAAAGCGCACGCAGGTTCGCAAACTTCTGATCCGTGTTGCCGGGCATCTTGTTCAACAGCGAGCCTTTCATGTGGACCACTTCATCGTGCGAAAACGGCAGGATAAAGTTCTCACTCCACGCATAGACCAAGCCAAACGTTAGTGCGTTGTGATTGCCGGCGCGAAAAAGAGGATCGGTTTGAAAGTACTTGAGCGTGTCGTGCATCCAGCCCATGTTCCACTTGAAGTCGAAACCAAGCCCACCGGCGTAGAGGGGATGACTAACCGCGGGCCATGCAGTCGACTCTTCGGCGATCATCATGATGCCGGGACACGCGCGATGTGTTACTTCGTTCAACTCTTTCAAAAACGCGATCGCTTCGAGGTTCTCGCGCCCGCCAAACTGGTTCGGGATCCACTGCCCTTCGTCGCGGCTGTAATCGAGATAGAGCATCGACGCCACTGCATCCACACGCAAACCGTCGATATGAAATTCGTTGAACCAGTAAAGCGCGTTAGCGACGAGAAAATTGCGGACCTCGTTGCGGCCGTAGTTGAAAATGTACGTGCCCCAGTCGGGGTGTTCGCCTTTGCGCGGATCGAGATGCTCGTAAAGAGCTGAGCCGTCAAATCGTCCGAGTGCCCACGCGTCTTTGGGAAAGTGCGCCGGCACCCAATCCATGATTACGCCGATGCCGCGTTGATGAAGGTAGTCGATCAGGAAACGCAAATCGTCCGGTTCACCATAACGTGCGGATGGAGCGTAGTAATAAGTGACCTGGTAACCCCACGATGGTCCATACGGATGTTCTTTGAGCGGCAAAAACTCCACGTGAGTAAAGCCCATTTCGGTGACGTAGTTCGCGAGCGGCTCGGCCATTTCACGATAAGTGAAAGGCCGGTTCTCGTCGTCCATCTTTCGACGCCATGAACCGAAGTGCACTTCGTAGATTGAAAGCGGGTTGCGATAGTGTTCCTTGCCCGCGCGCTGCTTCATCCACTTCGCGTCGCGAAACTTGTACTTCGAGGAATAGACGATTGAAGAAGTGTCAGGCGGCACTTCCGTGTGCTGCGCGTATGGGTCGGCTTTGAAAACAGATCCGTTCGCCGTGTGTATTTGAAATTTGTAGAGACTGCCTTCAGTGAGTTTGGGAATGAACAGTTCCCAGACACCGGAGTTTCCTAACATTTGCATCTGGTGGTCGCGTCCGTCCCAGCGAGTTAAAATCACCAACGACGCTGACACCGGATGCGTGAGGGGCCCAAACGGCGAACGCGACGCCTTTTGTGCGACCGGCTTTTGTGACGTGCGCACCGAGCTTTTTATAGATCTCTTCGTGGCGTCCCTCGCCAAAGAGATGCAGATCGATGTCGCCAAGAATCAAGGTCATAATTGTAGGGGCGGCCCTCCGTGGCCGCCCGTCCAGTTATTTGCCCAGTCGTAAAAATATGTCGGCGCCGGTTCCTTTTTCGGGGTTGTTGCTCGTAGCCTCAGCCATTAATTCCAGGAATCTTTTCTCGGGGGGATCGAAACCTAACTGGTTTTGGAGATCGATGACTCGAGCGGCGTAGCGCATGACTTGCATCGTCTCAATCCCCGCAAGATCCGAAAAGAACCAGCCACAACTCGTGAACATCAGCAATGCGCTGCGTTGCATCTCAAGAAGCTTCCACACCCGCAACTCGTCGAACCGCCCAGACGCGTGACGGCTCAAAAATCCTTCGCGAGCACGTTGCGGATCTAGAATTACGTCGATGTAATCATTCCGAGCCGCCCAGGGATCACGTAACAAATCCGTGTTTTCAAACTTCGCCGCCGCATCATCGCGGAGAAAATTAAGCGCTACTCGTAACGGCCCTCGCCACGACTGCCCCCAACCCGGTTCACCGCCGGTCTGACAACCACAATTCCGGGACCACCGGCCCACTCCATGCGCGCAACTCCACGAACTACCCTCACCTTCCGGTCCGTTGTCAATCTCAACTTCCAGCTCCGGAGGATGGTGATCGAGATACTCACCGTAGTTCGTGATCCAGAAACCTGCTTGTTTTGCTTCAACCTCGAGTGCGTGCGTCAAACACAGATCGCCAAACTTGAAATGATGCCCGTACGTTTCACCATCAGTCGCAACGTTGACCAGAGCCCCTGGTTGCGCAGCGCGAATGAATCGATCCACCAATCCTCGACTCGACGTTAACGCCTTCTCGAAAGCAATCGCGCGTGCGAGTGGTCCATTGTAGAAGAAGACGGCGAGCGAACGACCTGATCCATCGACGTGTCGAAAGACGTAAGGCACGGAAGTATCGATCTTGACTTTGGCCTGATCGAGCGCCTGATCAGGCGAAAGGATCACGTATCGCATTCGCTGATCGATTAGCAAGGATAGCACTGCATCGTTGGCCGCAGTCTCAGGGAGCCAAAGCGCTTCAGCTTCGCGCCCGAAACGAAATCGAAAATCCGCAAGACCCCAAACGACTTGCGTCACCCGATCCCGTTCGTTACAGAGCGGTAAAATCGCGTGGCCATAAGCCTGCGCAATCGCGTTTCCGTGACCACCGCGCTTAGCGGCACTTACTCTGTCGGCTCCAAGAATTTTTAGATACGTGTCCCGATGATGACTCTCGAGCCACGACAACAACGTTGGACCAAAGTTGAAGCTTATGTGCGGATAGTTGTTGATGTTCGGAGCGTAGCACTCGGCGTGAATACGTTCATTCCAGTCGTGGAAAGGCGCGGCGCTCGGCTCCGGATCGATTTCATCAGTCCAGGGATTTTCGCGCGGTGGTTGATAAAAGTGCCCATGAATTATAAGACCCGTCATATCAGTCAGTCATGTAAATCCTGTAAATCTTCAAGGGCAATTCTAGCAGCACCAAGCAACCCTGCATTATCCCCACACTCCGCGCGCGCGATCTTCACTTGCTGTGCAGTTGCGCGAAACGCGCGCTCGCTAACCTGTCGATACATCTCATTCGCAAATAGATCCCAACCGTTCGCCGCTCCGCCCGTGATCACAATGATCTGCGGGTCAATTAGATTGATCAGATTAGCAAGACCAATTCCCAAATACATTCCGAAACGTTCAAAGACCGACAGCGCGTGCTCATTACCATTTTGCGCAGCCTCGTAAACATCTTCAGCAGTCAACTCCTTCATGCCATGCTCTCGCGCCATTCGAACGATCGCCGTTGCTGAGGCAAAGAGTTCAAGACAACCCGTGTTCCCACACTTGCACTTCAACCCACTGAACGGATCAACAGTCGTGTGCCCAATCTCACCACCGGATCCATGACTGCCACGCCACAACTTGCCATTCAGGATCACACCGCCACCGACACCCGTTCCGAGCGTGACGCTGACAACATCAGTACATCCTCGCGCAGCACCGAGCCACATTTCACCAACCGCGGCGGCGTTCGCGTCGTTCTCGAGAAACACCGGCCAGCCCAGCCGCTGCTGCAATTCTGCTTTTAATTCGAAGTTGATTAACGAAGGAAGGTTTGGCGCCTGGACCACGATTGCCTTATCGCTATCGACAGCGCCCGGCACCATTATCGACGCGGCAATTACTCGATCGCAGTCCCATTCTCGTGCAGCCTGTGCAAGCGCATCGAGGATCGCGTCAGGAGACTCGCCTTTCGGAGTCTCCTGCTTCAGATGCTGGAGTATCTTTCCGCGTATCATCTACGAGAGCTATTCGTAGATGTGTGCCTCCCAGGTCGGCGGCAAAGACTATTCTTTGGCTAAGCTGATTCTTCGGCATGGTTAAGATGGACCGGTTTCTCGGTCATCTCATCTCGCGAGAGATTCCGCGTGATCAAGGCTCCTGCCACGATCGCAATGAGCAAATATAGGAATCCCAGACCCCATTCCTTGAATATCAACTTGCCAATACCAAACAACGAACCATAAATCAGCGCGCAGCCGAGTATCCAGTTCACAATTTGCAACGATATCCGCCCCTGGGCGTGCGACTGCGGATAGTCGGCCTCCGCGGCAATCTGGTTCCAACCTGGTCCTTCCGGCCTGACACGACGATAAAAAGCAACGAGTTTCTCCATCGGCTCGGGCTTAGTCATGAACGTGACCGCGACCCAGACAACCGTTGTTATCCGACCGTTACCAACATCAGATATGCGAAGTCCAACGGCCAATCGCTATCCCATTTCAAAGTCCCACCTACTGCTGCGCAGGAAGAATCGAAACTACAGCCGCGGAAATCATCGCCGACACTTCCGACCAGGCGTTTATTCGCCACCAGAACCAACGCAACAAAAGCACTGTTCCTGTGCCTGCTCCGGTAACGAGAAGTAGTTTCCACGCTCCGCCGATCGATTCCATATAAAATGTAACGACCAGCGACGCTATCATCAGCAACAACGTCACGAACTTGAGAAGCGATGACGTAATGTTTCTCAGCTCGCGAACGTTTTATAAACCGACGGTAGAAGTCGTTGATGACGTACGACGCACCCCAGTTTAATTGGGTGCCTATCGTCGACATGTAAGCCGCAGCAAACGCCGCCAGCATGAAACCGCGCAAGTAGCTCGGGAACACATTGGGATCCAGCAACGTTTTGATGTAGCCCGATTCCTTATCAACGAGGTCAGGATAAAGAATCAGAGACGCGAGCGCCGTCAGGATCCACGGCCACGGGCGCAAAGCATAGTGAGCGATGTTGAACCAGAGCGTCGCGAGCAATCCGTGCCTTTCGTTTTTCGCGGAGAAGATGCGTTGCGCGACGTAACCGCCGCCGCCGGGTTCCGCACCCGGATACCAGGTGGACCACCAAATCACTGCGAGATAAACAAACAACGTGATCGCCGGCATCCACACTGAATCGAATTCAGGGAAGAACGCGAGACGCGAACCTGAACCACTCGCGGCATCCATCGCAGTAATCTTCGCCTTCAACGAATCGATTCCACCCACCGCGTTGACGGCAAGGATCGCAAGCACGATGACCATCGCCATCTTGAGTGCAAACTGAAACAGGTCGGTAACCAACACACCCCATAAACCGGAGATCGCGGTGTAGAACGCGGTGAAGAGCAGCATGCCGATGACGACGATGATCGCGTAAGTCTTACTTAAACCAAGCGTGATCTCGATAATCTTCACCATCGCGAGATTTACCCAACCGAGAATGATGCAGTTGATCGGCAACCCGAGATACAAAGCACGAAAGCCGCGCAGGAACGCCGCGGGCTTACCCGGATAACGAAGCTCGGCAAACTCGATGTCAGTCATCACACCGGCGCGTCGCCACAGTCTTGCGTAAAGAAAGACGGTGAGCATCCCGCTCATCACAAAGTTCCACCAAAGCCAGTTGCCGGCGATTCCGTTTCTGCGCGACGAAGCCTGTGACTGCAAGCGGAGTATCAGCCGCGAAGGTTGTTGCCACCATCGACGTGCCCGCGAGCCACCACGGCACATTGCGACCCGACAGGAAGAATTCGCTCGTGCTGCCGCTGGCCCTACGGGCGTAATAAAGACCGATTCCCAGATTGAAAAGGAAATAAGCGGCAATGACCGTCCAATCCAGCAGTGAAAGGTTCATTGGAATCCTACTTTGTTGGTTTTAAAGGCGGTTACCGGGCGCTTATCACACGGCAAGTCGACGGTTCTGTCAAGCAAAAACTGAAATCAATGAACAAATACGCCGAAGGCGTTGGCCAATTCCAGCCCAGGGTTGGAGCGAAAGCGACAACCCTGGGAGGTATAACCCGAACAACATTCCAACCCTGAAAAGGGTTATTACCGCACCATCCCTGACGCTTTCAGCGTAAATATTTTTCATATTGCCTTAACCCAGGGTTGTCACGTTGCTCCAACCCTGGGCTGCAATTAGCCAACGCCTTCGGCGTTACGGTACGATGCCGCGCAATGGGAGCGGACTCGTTTGTTGCCGGGCTTGCGATAATCGGCCTTGTAATCGTCGTTTCGGCACTGCTGTCAGGCCTTATTGATAAGACAGGCCTGCCGCACGTCGCGGTATTTATTTGTATTGGCGCCGCCCTTGGACCGGCCGGACTCGGCGTATTCAACATAACACTCGAATCGCCGGCACTCCGCGTCGTGGCGACGTTGAGTTTGGCCCTCGTCCTATTTACTGATTCCGTCACACTCAACATCTCTGAAGTAAAACGGCATGCGGGCCTGGCTTTTCGCATGCTTGGTCCAGGAACGATCTTTTGCGCTGCGCTCACCGCGTTGGGAGCGTGGTACCTGCTGAAAGTTCCACCAGCGTCTGCCGCAATTCTCGGCGCCGCACTCGCTTCATCCGATCCAGTGCTTCTCCGCGGACTGCTCCGACGTCCTGACATCTCGCCCGCAGCGCGCCAGGCCCTGCGACTCGAAAGTGGACTCAACGACGCAGTGCTACTCCCGATCGTCGTGGTAGCGATCGCTCTGACCGGTCACCACATTCAAGGCGCTGGTAGCCTTGCGAAGATGGGTTTGGGACTCTTCATTCTTGGACCAGGAGCCGGAGTGGCGGTCGGCTTGATCGGTGTCGCCGCCCTCGACTTGATACGCAAACGGATTGGTGTTCGACGCGACTACGAATCACTCTACTCGCTCGGCATCGCACTTTCAGCATTCGCTGCGGCAGAGGCTGTGCATGGCAGCGGCTTTCTCGCGGCGTTCACGGCGGGTTTGACGATTGCCGCACTCGACGTCGAGCTCTGCGATTGCTTCATCGAGTATGGCGGCGTCACTGCCGAGATGCTGTTGCTCTTCACCTTTGTAATGTTCGGCGCTTCGTTGATCTGGACTGGTTTTATCGACCTGAACGTCCCAACGCTGATCTTTGCAGCGTTTGCGATTCTGATCCGAGTGCCGGTTTATATGCTTTCGCTGATCGGCACCAAAGTTGACCGGCGTGGTTGTTTGATCATTGCGTGGTTTGGACCGAGCGGGCTCAGTTCCCTGCTGCTGGTGTTGCTGGCGGTGTTTGCGGGAGTGCCCGGTAGCGACCGGCTCTTCTCAATTTGTTCTCTCGTCGTTCTGATCTCGATCGTGCTTCACGGTGCATCGCCTTTGTTACTCGCGCGCATAACGAGCGAGGACAACGCGGAAGAACCGGTGCGCGAACCCTCACCCGCGCCGGCGGCGGTGCAAGAGGCGCGTTCACTCGTTGAATCAACGCAACAGGTCGGCAGGCAGAGTATTTCGCTCGAAGAATTGGACCAACTACAAAAATCAGGAGACCAGGTCATCATTATCGATTCGCGAACAGAGCGAAGCCGCGACACGAGTGATCTTCAGTCAAAGGGTTCCGTACGTGTCGTGCCTGAGAACGTAGTCTTACAAGCTCGGAAGTTGAATCTTCCCAAGGAGGCCTGGCTCATCGTCTATTGCGCTTGACCAAACGAAGCGACGAGCGCCCGGGTGGCGCAGGAACTTCGACAAGCAGGATGGACCAAAGCCCGCGCACTGATTGGAGGCTGGGACGAATGGCAAAACGCGGACCTGCCGGTCGAACCAAAACGAGCATGAAGTTGATCTGCTTCATCTGTGTAATCTGTGTAATCTACATGACTCATTCCGCTCAGACACAAAACCGCCCGCGCGCTCGTGAGCTCGGAATCACCGTCGGGATACTTCCCACTGGGCCACTCAATTCGATCACAGACGTCGACGGCGTCCTCGTCGGTCACACAACACTGATCCGCGGTGACAACATTCGCACGGGCGTCACAGCGATTCTTCCTCACAGCGGAAACCTGTTTCGAGAAAAAGTGCCCGGCGCAGTCTTTGTCGGAAACGGTTTTGGCAAACTTGCCGGTTCGACTCAGGTCAACGAGTTGGGCGAGATCGAGACGCCAATACTCCTAACTTCTACATTGAACGTTCCGCGAGTCGCCGACTTCCTGATGGATCACATGCTCGCGCTGCCCGGAAACGAGGACGTCCAGTCGATTAATCCGCTAATTGCTGAAACAAACGACGGTTATCTCAACGACATTCGCGGGAGGCACGTCTCGCGCGAGGATGTTTTTTCAGCGATCAAAGGTGCAAAAGGCGGCGTGGTTCCCGAAGGCACAGTCGGCGCTGGAACCGGAACGGTCGCGTTTGGCTTCAAAGGCGGCATTGGGACGGCATCCCGCAAACTTCCGCCGCGCCTGGGCGGGTTCACTGTCGGCGTTTTGGTACAAACGAACTTCGGTGGAGTTTTGACTATCAACGGAGCTCCAGTCGGACGCGAATTAGGAAGGTATTATTTAAAGGACGAGCTGACCCCAGGAGCGCCTCCACAGGACGGCGCCGATGGCTCGGTAATCATCGTGATTGCAACCGACGCTCCCCTGGATTCGAGGAACCTCTCACGCCTCGGCGCACGTGCGATGATGGGCCTTGCCCGGACCGGGGCCGCCGCGACCAACGGCAGCGGCGATTACGCCATCGCCTTCTCAACCGCCGCCGATGGTCGAATCAGACCCGCTAACCAGAACGAGCGACATGTGCCGCGCAATCTGAAGACTCTCGTCAACGATGCAACCTCACCACTCTTCCTGGCCGTAATCGAAGCCACGGAGGAAGCGATTTACAACTCGCTGTTTAAAGCCACAACCGTCACCGGAAAAGGCAAAACCGTCGAAGCGCTGCCGTTGGACCGTACCCTGGAAATCCTCAAGAAGCATGGTCTAATTGTGCCTTCGCGGTAGCCGTACTATCACGACAAGTTCACGGTGGTCTAACCTTTTCATACGCGCTGGAAAACTGTTTGACACTACTATAGGCACTGCATAGAATCGCAATCGATCCCCCGTATACATCTTTTATCTTGAAGGGAGTTAACGATGGCATCGAGACTAAATGTTCGTGTCAACCGAAAACGACCTGAGTCAATGACTCGGCAAATTCGGGAACAACTAAATGATCTGATTGATAGGGGAGAGTTGATAGCAGGAACGCTGCTTCCGAGCGAGCGGGAACTTGCCAACTCACTCAATGTAGCTCGCAATGTGGTTCGCGGGGCTTACGAACAACTCATGGACGCTGGGAGACTGACGAGCGAAGGTCGCAAGGGCAGGTCGGTGAGTTCCGGTGGCCGTGGTGGCACCAAGAAGAAGAAGTCAAGCAAGTCGAGCTCAACAAAGACGTCGAAGAGCAAGTCGCGCAAGAAGTAGAGGCTGTGCCTCGCGCTGACTGATTCCCCCTTTTCAACTCCGCGCTAGCTCACACGTACCAATCTACTCAGTGGCAATCGGGGTTTCTTTGCCAAGCGCTATAATTTCATTTCGAATAGCTTTTCGTTCAGCCAGTAAACGGACGAAGAAGCGTCTTTTGACGAGGAAGAACGTTAACACTCGAACCCCGGCCACTGATTTGTCCAATTCTTCGAAGAAAACGATGCTCGTGTAGCCACAAAGCGGAATCACCACAAACGCCAGCAGGGCGAAAATCCACCCAAAAGCTAAGTAGATCAAGACGGCGATGACGATCCACGTCAGTGGAAACAGCAACATCGCCGAAATAATCTTCACTGTCGAAATCACGTCGTCAGAGTCTCGCGAGATTCTCTTCGAGAGGTAACCACCGAGTTTGTAAGCGGGATAATGAGCGATGGCGCCGAGGAGTGCTGGTCCAAGCATCAATAGGAACAGGATCGACCGCCGGATGATGCTCGCGAAGACGCGGAAGGTCGAGCCGGGCGGTGCCAACTCGTCCATGTCGACGCCGGCCTGGTTCAACTCTTCTTCGAAGCGCATCATGCGAAGCTCGAGCTTGCGCAATCGCTCAGGGTGCCGCTCCTGAACAGCCGAGTACGCTTTGATAAACCTTTGTTGCAGGCGAAGCTCGTCTTTCAAGCTGTCGGCTGAGTCGTCGGTCGAGACGGCCGAGGAAAAGATTCGTTCCGCGCGAGCGGTCGTGTGCAACTCTTCTTCGTGCTTCGCGTCGAGGATCACTGCGCGAAGGGCTTTTTCGATTCTGCCCGACAACTCGCGAACGGCTTCGCGCGGTGGAGTGCCGTCTGGTTCGAGTTGTACCGGTTGAACGTCGATTGGAGTTCCGAAATAGAGCAAGGCGTCGCTGCGAAAACTTGTCTTTGAAGTGTAGTAAAGACCGGCGGGAACGATCTTTAACTCGGAAACTTCCCCGGTTGAGACTGCGGCGAGCGAGATGCGTGCAGCGCCCGTCTTGATCGGACGCAAGCCCGGTTCGTCGTGCGAGACGCCTTCCGGGCAAATGCCAATCGTTCCACCGCGGGCGAGAAGTTTGCGAGCGGCGACGAAGGTTTCCTCGTTCTTTGTAACGTCTTGACCTTCGTCCTGCCGCCGGTAGACGGGTAACGAGTCGAGTTCCTTAACGAAGTAACCGATGACAGGCATGTGAAACAGTGGCGCCTTTGCCAGGAACGAGACGCGACGCGGCGCGAGACAAAGAAGAAACACGGGATCGACGAGGGCGTTTGGGTGGTTGAGTACAAAGATGACCGGAGTGTCGCGCGGGACGTGTTCGAGACCAGTGACCTCGATGCGCTGAAAGTAAATCCGGAGCGCCAGCTTCACCAATGAAACTATGGCATATCGAACCATATCCGCCTCAATCCGTGCTCATCTGTGGCTCATTTCAGCAGGTTGATGTAATAATACTCAGGCTTTCCCAACTGATTCAAAATCTTTTACTTGAGGAAGATCATGAAGCGTTTTGTTGCACTAGTCGCCGTCGTGCTGGTCGGTCTATGTTCTTTTGCTGCGGCTCAAAACCGCACATACACGATTGAAGACCTGCTCAAGGTCCGCCGGGTTGGAGATCCGCAAGTCTCTCCCGACGGAAAGCAGGTCGCGTTCACCATCGGCGATGTCAATTTCGACGCGAATCGGGTCGTGACACATATCTATGTCACGCCACTCGAAGGCGGCGGGATGAAGCAATTGACCACCGGCGACCGCTCGTCTACCGCGCCTCGCTGGTCGCCCGACGGCAAAAAGATCGCTTTTACTACCGGAGGTCAGCTCTGGGTGATGGAGAGCGACGGCGATAAGAAAGAACAGGTCACGAAGATCTCGACAGGCGCCGCTGCACCAGTCTGGTCTCCTGACGGAAAGTGGATTGCGTTCTCGTCAGAAGTCTATCCCGATTGCAAGGACGACGAGTGCAACAAGAAACGAGACGAGCAAGCTGAAGCCAGCAAGGTCAAGGCACACATCGTCACGCGCCTGCTCTACAAACACTGGGATGAGTGGCGCGACGTGAAACGGACGCATGTGTTCGTCGTGTCGAGCAAAGGCGGAACCGCTCGCCAGGTGACGACAGGCGATTTCGACTCACCTCCATACGCGGCATCGACTGGGGTTGATTTTGCATTCTCTCCTGACTCGTCTGAGATAGCGTTCTTACAGAATCCGGATAAAGTCGAAGCTATCTCAACCAACAGCGACATCTTCGTGCTGCCGCTTTCCGGCGGTGCCTCGAAAAATATCACGATTCGAAACCGCGGGTACGACGCTGGTCCAGTTTACACGCGTGACGGCAAGTTTATCCTCTATCGTTCGCAGGCGACCGCCGGGTTTGAAGCCGATCGGTGGCGCCTGATGGCCTACAACCGCGCGACCGGAGCAAGTGTTGAGCTTATCAAAGGATTCGATCTGCAAGTTGAAGACGTCGTCCTTTCACCTGACGGAAACACCATCTACTTCACTGCCGGCGATCGCGGCAAGCATCCTATCTTTCGCGTTCCGTCCAGCGGAGGAGCAGCGCAGAAGATCGTTTCAGATGTCTTTGCCACGAATGTTCGCATCACGCCAGACGGCAAGGCACTCGTCTTTGCGTCGAGCTCGATGGCCGCGCCGGCGGAGATTTACACGTCCAACGCTGACGGCAGTGGATTGAGAGCTTTGACTTCTGTGAACTCGCAGTTGATCAGAAGCGCCAATCTAAAACCCGCGGAAGAGATTGAGTGGACCGGAGCGCTCGGCAAGAAGATTCACGGTTACATCATCAAGCCGAATAATTTCGATGCGAGCAGGAAGTATCCGCTCGTCGTTTTGATTCACGGTGGACCGCAAAGCGCATGGAACGACAACTGGGGCTATCGCTGGAACCCGCAAGTATTCGCTAATGCCGGCTATGTCGTGTTTGCACCAAATCCGCGGGGCTCGACCGGGTATGGCCAACAGTTTGTGAATGAGATCAGCGGCGACTGGGGCGGCAAGGTTTACATCGACATCATGAACGGCGTTGCTGATGTGTTGCGTCGCAATACGTTTATTGATCGAAGCCGCGTTGGAGCGGCGGGTGCGAGTTACGGCGGTTATATGGTCAACTGGATCCTGGGCCACAACAACGATCCGAGATTCCGGTACAAGGTGCTCGTCTCGCATGACGGTGTTTACAACCTCGAGAGCATGTACGCTACGACTGAAGAGTTGTGGTTTCCGGAGTGGGAGTTCAAAGGAACACCATGGACCAACCCCGCGCAGTACAGTCGCTGGTCACCGCACAAGTTCGTAAACAACTTCAATACACCGATCCTGATTATTCACGGCGAGCTCGACTATCGTGTACCCATCGGTGAGGGAATGCAGTTGTTCACGGCAGTACAACGCAAAGGCATCGACTCCAAGATGCTCATCTTCCCCGACGAAGGCCACTGGGTCCTGAAACCACAGAACTCACGCCTCTGGTTCCACACCGTCCTCGACTGGTTGGATAAGTACCTTCAACCGTCGTCGACCACGAGTAAGGTTTAAGGTTTAGCCACAAAAGGCACAAAAGTCACATAAAAGAAAATTCATGCAGTTTTCTTTTATGTGACTTTTGTGCCTTTTGTGGCCCTACTCCGGCCGCTCTGGTGGAGGTGCGACGGCGACGAAGTCTTCGACGAAGCGCCGGCTGTAGTCGTCGAGTAATTCATTGACGCGTTCGAGGCGTGGGGCGCGGATGATCAGGCCGGCGTGGTGGCGCTTCTTTACGCGATAGATGATTTCCTGGTCTACGTAGGCGGAAGTGTCGGGCTGCTCCTGTTTGGCGAGTGAGAGAATTATGCCGGCGTACTCTTTGCGCTGTGGCCTGATCTTAGCGGGTGCTTTGCCGTCAGCGATTTCCAACCTGGCCCATTCGCGCCACAAGTTAACTCCGGACGCAGCATCGAGTACTTCCGCGATGTACGCACCTCCCACCCGAGCCGCGATTTCGAGAAAATAGAACTTTCCATCGGCATCGCTCTTGATGAACTCAGCGTGCGTGGCGCCGCGTTCCAATCCAAGTGCCTTGACCAACTTCTTGTTCGTAGCTAACAGCGTCTTCTCGTCAGTCGATCCCCGCTCCAGCGTTCGCGAAATGTAAGCGCCCCCGAGGTGGGCCACCTGCATTGGCGGTCGTCCATATTGATTCGTTCCGGCAAAGACAACCTTCCCGTCACTCACAACAGAATCGACGTGAAACACTTCACCCGGAATAAAACGCGCAAGGATGTAGTAAGAAGCACGCTCGCGCAGGTTCTCGCGCTCGTTCATTTCTCCGATCGCGCGCCACACCTCTTCAGGTTCGTTTACTTTCTTGATCCCGATTGCAGACACATCGGACCGAGGTTTGATGATCCACGGCCCGGGAACACATTCCATAAACTCGCGCACTTCGTCAGCATTGACGAGCGGAATAAACTCAGGCACGTTGATCCCGGCTCGTTGAGCATGGACCGCCATCGACAACTTGTCGCGAAAGACTTTCGCGGCGGAACTGCTCAATCCCGGCAGACACAAGTGCTCGCGCATCAAAGCCGCCGTGACAACGTCAAATTCTTCGAGCGCAATCACGCGATCGATTGGTGCTTTTCGCGCCAAAAACGCGAGCAGATCGATAAACAGCGCCGGCCCAGCGTCGTTTGGAACGGCGATAACGTCGTCGAGACTCTCGCGCGGCCAGTCTTCCTTGAGCATCTTTTCTTTCGTGATCAGGATCACATTGCAACCATTTTCTTTGCATTCACGAATAAAGTCTGCGCCTTTGAAATAGGTGGCGAGGCAAACGATATTTAGGGGACGATTAGTTACAGACATCTCGTTTTCTCTTTTCAGAGGTGCGGTTATCCTGCTAAGGTACGAGTCAAATCATTGGTCAATTATCATTTGACATTTGTCAGTTATTATTTTTCCGGAAGCCGAAGGTCTGCAAAATAACAATTGACAAATGTCAAATAATAATTGACCAATGATTTAGATCCCAACCCAAAGAACATCATGATAATAAAAGGCCCCTACCCAGATGTCTCGATCCCTGAAACTGCGCTGACTCCCTTTGTTCTCCGTCGCGTCTCAGACCTCGGCAACAAACCGGCGCTAATCGAAGGTCCAACCGGCCGAACACTTACTTACCAGCAACTCGCTGACTCGATCAGCATCGCCGCCTACAATCTCTCGCAACGCGGTTTTAAGAAAGGCGAGGTCTTCGGCATCCTGAGTCCAAACTGTCCGGAATATGGCATCGCGTTTCATGCCGTTGCGACTTTAGGTGGAATCGTAACGCCAATCAACCCGCTTTACACAAAATACGAAATCGCGCACCAACTGAAAGACTCGGGCGCGCGCTTCCTCGTAACGGTCCCGGGTTGCTGCGACAAGGCTGAAGAAGCCGCCGCGGATGCCAACATCGAAGAAGTTTTTGTGTTCGGGTCAGCACCAAGTGCGACTTCATTCGACACGCTGCTGGTAGATAACGGCCGCGCGGAGCAGGTCGAGATCGATCCACTAAACGATCTCATTGCTCTGCCATATTCAAGCGGCACGACCGGACTTCCTAAAGGCGTGATGCTCACTCATCACAACCTCGTCGCAAATATCCGCCAGATGGAAGGACTCTGCTACTTCTACGAGACAGACACTTTGATCTGCGTGTTGCCGTTGTTTCACATCTACGGTCTCGTCGTTGTGCTGAACATGGGCCTCTACAGCGGGGCAACGATCGTGTTGATGCCGCGCTTCGATCTCGAATCGTTTTTACAGGCGGTGCAGGATTACAACGTGAGTCTCGCCCATCTGGTGCCGCCGATCGTGCTGGCTTTGAGTAAGCATCCGATCGTCGACAATTACAAACTGCCAAGCCTCAAGACAATCTTCTCCGGCGCCGCCCCACTCGGCGAGGACCTGACCCGCGCGTGCATGGACCGTTTGGGGTGCTCGATTCGTCAGGGTTATGGCATGACGGAGACGAGTCCCGTCACTCATTCATCACCCGCGCCTCCCGGACTCAATAAGTTTGGCTCGGTTGGTGTGCCTGCGCCGAACACTGAGGTCAAAATCATCGATCTCGAAACCGGAGCGCCACTTGGACCAGGAGAACGAGGCGAAGTTTGCGTGCGTGGCCCGCAAATCATGAAGGGTTATCTCAATAATTCCGAAGCGACGGCGCAAACTATCGACTCCGACTCGTGGCTTCACACGGGCGACATCGGATACGCCGATGAAGATGGACACTTCTTCATCGTCGATCGCGCGAAGGAGTTGATCAAGTACAAAGGTTATCAGGTGCCACCGGCAGAGCTCGAAGCAGTGTTGCTCACGCACCCGTGCGTGGCCGACGCTGCTGTGATCCCGTATCCGGATGATGAAGCGGGGGAAGTACCGAAGGGAATCGTCGTGTTGAAAGAACCTTCGGACCCGGAAGGGATCCTCCAGTTCGTTGCGGAAAGAGTCGCGCCACACAAAAGAATTCGCCATCTCGAATTTGTCGATAAAATACCCAAATCGCCGTCAGGAAAGATCCTGCGCAGGGTTTTAGTGGAAGCCGAAAAAGCAAAGATGGTCTCCGCTTAACCTCTTCTCTGTGCAACCTCAGTGTCCTCTGTGTCTCTGTGGTTAAATGATCCCGCTGTGAAAACAACCACAGAGACACAGAGGACACTGAGGTCGCAGAGAGAAGCAGAAGTGCTCTTGACAGTCTCCCAGCGTGCGGAATAGAGTCGCGACAACTCCTCGTGGTCAACGCTAAAAACGGAGGTAATGACATGCATTTTCGTCGTTTACATTTGGCGCTTGGGATTTTTCTGCTAACCGCGCTGCCGCTGTCAGCGCAGGTTCAAAAGACTGCCGAAGCATTCACGGAATGGGAAACGATTAGTCCTGAAGGCGAAGAGTTTACCGTCTCGATGCCGAAAAACCCGACCACGGAAGCAACTACGTTCCCGTTTCACAAAATGGAGCTGAATGCGCGGTTGTATCTCGCGAAATCATCGACCGGACCAATTCTCGCGATTGCTTCTTTGAGCGGTATCAAATCGAACCCGGCAGCTTACTCCGACTTTGCGAGATTCAATTCTTATGTCGACGCATTCAAAAGTTTTTTCCCATCGAAGGTTCGACCGAAAGAAGCACTGACAAAGCTGACGTTGGTGAGTAGCCGGCCTTTCCAGGGTCACGTGGGAAGATCCTTCAAACTGACGATCGGCGATCTCAGTGGCTCGGTCCACGCTTTCGCTACTAAGAAACGCTTCTACGCAATCGTTTCACTCAACACAAAGAAAGACGAAGCACTTGACGAGAAGTTTATAAGCTCATTTGTTTTGCCTGAGCGACAAATCGAGCAACCGAAAGTCGACGTTTCCGGTGTGAACGCGCAAAACGAAAAGGTGCTCGACCCGAACGATCCAAACGCGCAGAAGCAAAGTCAGCCCAACCAAACCGAAGGCGATCCGAATCAGCCGGCGGGAACAGAAGGCAGAGATGTTGCTAATCCGCCGCAACAAAACCCGGGCCAGCAAAACCAGGGAGAGAAAAAGAAACCGCCGGTCGCTGGTGGCATGTTGAACGGTAGAGCCATCTACTTGCCGGTACCTGAAGTTCCGCCCGGCGAAGCGAGTGGCGTGGTGCTGGTCGCAGTCGTGATTGACGAACAGGGATCTGTCGTCGAAGCACGCGCGGTTTCTGGTCCACCGGCTTTGCACACAGCGGCTGTTACTGCGGCTCGTCTGGCGCGGTTTACGCCGACAATGTTGATGGGCGAACCCGTGAGAGTCAGCGGAACTCTCAGTTACAATTTCGTTAAGGCAAACTAATCACAGACTACACTGATGACACTGATCAAAACCGGTAGGGCTTTGTGTCCGGCATGGTCCATTCCCGGTTACCTCGAGGTGCGGGAAGATCACCTAACCGTAAATGGCGTTGATACGACCGAGCTGGTGAAGGAATTCGACTCACCGTTATTTGTATTTTCTGAAAGCCGCATCAGCGACAACATCCACCGTTTGCAACTCGCGGCCGATTCAGTAGATCGCCCGATCAAGTTTTGCTACGCCTCAAAGGCAAACTCAAACATGGCGATCCTTAGAGTTGTGCTTGACTCAGGGATCGACATTGAGGTCAACAGCGGCGGCGAACTCTTCAAGGCCTTGCGAGTTGGATTCCGGCCGGATCAGATCATTTTCAACGGCACGAGCAAGTCGAACGAAGAGCTGGACGACGCTGTACGCGCTGGAATTTACGCGATCAACGTCGACTCGATATACGAGATCGCCCTGGTGGAACAGTCAGTCGAACGCCTGCGAGCGCGCGGTGAAAGAATAGACGCAGCGCGGATCACGTTGCGTCTGGTGCCGGAGATCGGTACGCGATCGCATCTCGGGTTGCAAACCGCGCTGCTCACTTCGAAGTTCGGTATTTCATCGTCTGAAGTGCTGGACGCGTTTCGACGTGGGCTCGAGAAACCTGACCTGGTGAGAGTCTGTGGCATCCATATTCACGTTGGATCGCAGACGCCAGATGTCGAGCCGTTTGCTGAAGCATTCCGAAGCATGTGGGAACACCTGGTCACGATTCATCGTGAGACCGGACACACGCTCGAACACATCAATCTCGGTGGCGGTATTCCCGTCAACTACCTGCGCGATCGATCGCAGGCCGATCAACTTCCTGAACATGAGCGCGACATGTTGGGCGCGGAGCTCGAGCCTTCGACCGTGCTGAGCGAGGCCTTGCGTGTGGCGCGCGAATCTGCACGTGCGGCAGACGCGGAACACCTGCTCGATCAAGTAACGATTTTGTTGGAGCCGGGCCGCAGCATCATCGCCGATGCGGGTTTAGTGTTGACGACCGTGCGCAATATCAAGAGCCGTCCTGAAACCGGCGACGTTTGGCTGTTAACTGACGCCGGTTACAACATCATGCTCTCGATGAATAATTACAAGTGGTACTACCATTTGATCTCGGCTTCTCGCGCGGGGGCACCTTACCACAGGGATTACAAAGTAGCCGGTCCGCTCTGTGATTCGGGGGACGTCTATTTCGATATCGAGCGCGAGGGACGTTTGCCTGATTATCGGAAGCTTCCTGAAGATGTTGGACCAGGCGAAGTGCTCGCATTGCTGAACTGCGGCGCGTATTCCCTCGCGCAAATGTTTCATTACAATGGCAGGCCTCTGCCGGCGGCAGTCTTGATCCGGAAGGATGGAACTGCTGAACTGATTCGACGTCGAGACACGTACGAAGATCTCATCACGCACGATCTCGGTTATTGATCCGCCGACTACACCGATGTCAACCGAACATACGCAACTCATCCGCGGGCTGGGATTGATCGCGGCGATCTCGGTTAACGTCGGCAACATCATCGGCACCGGCGTGTTTCTGAAAACGCGTGTGATGACGTGCAACGTCGGTAGTCCAACAAAGGTGCTGATCGTGTGGGTTGTGGCTGGGCTGCTCGCGATGGCCGGCGCATTGACGTATGCGGAACTGCTCGCGATGAAGCCGCGCGCCGCTGGTGAGTACGGCCTTGTGCGCGATGCATATGGAAGACCGCTGGGTTTTATTTATGGCTGGACTCAATTTCTGATCGCCCGCACGGCTTCGGCGGCCGCACTCGCGGCCGGTCTTGCGATTTTTCTCAATGACCTGGTTGGCGGAGCCTTAAGTCATCGATATTTTGAATACACGCTTCCCGGCGGATACGTTTTCTCGTTCGGTCGCCTGCAAGTCGTCGCACTGACAGCAATCATCGTAACCACGCTGATCAATTGCGCTGCTGTAAGTGTGAGCGGTGGCGTCGCGAGCGTGCTTACCGGCTTAAAGATATTGGTGCTGGTTGCTGTAGGTTTCGGCGCATTTTTCTATAGCGGCGGCGATTGGGGAAATCTTGGGTTGGCGAACACTGGTGGCGCGTGTACAAACGTGGCGATCACAAGCGGCGGAATCGCCGGGTTTGCCGCGGCAATGATTGGCGCACTTTGGGCTTATGACGGCTGGAACAACATCACGTTTCTTGCCGGAGAAGTGAAGAATCCCGGTCGCAACTTACCCCTCGCGTTGATCGGTGGTGGACTCGTGGTAATGGCGCTGTACTTGTTTGTAAACGTGAGTTACTTCCACGTGCTCAGTCCCACCGAGATTGCGAACGTATCAGCGTCATCGTCCGTTGCCGCAGAGGTGATAAGAAGATTGCTCGGCGCGTTTGCGGTGACTCTGATGGCGGCGGCAATGATGACTTCATCATTCGGCGCACTACACGCATCGATCCTGGCGACGGCTCGCATACCTTACGCACTCGCGAAAGATGGACTTGTGGTCAAGAGCCTGGCCCACGTGTCGCCTCGAACACACGTACCGATCAGATCCCTCGTCGTTCAAGGCATTTGGGCATGTGTGATTGCTCTTTCCGGTGAGTACGACACGCTTACTGACTACGCGATCTTCGCACTGACGATGTTCTACGCGCTTGTAGCTGCCTCGATCTTTATCTTCCGGCGTCGCGAGCCGGACGCGGAACGTCCCTATCGAACGTGGGGATATCCGGTTGTGCCGATAGTGTTTTTGATCGTCACGACGTGGCTGATTATTGAGACGATTCGAAGCAATCCCGGCCGATCAGGGATCGGTCTGTTCTTAATTCTCCTCGGCTTGCCCGTCTACTGGATCATCGAAGGCCGCCGGCGAAAGAAACTTGAATGATGGGGGAATTCGCTCCCTCGCTGGTAGCAAGGACTGCCTTGCCGTCGAGTCGATAAGTTATCGCTTCGCCCTGGTTGCGCTTCCCGAGATCGAATCCCGTCATCCTCTGTTTCCAAATGTCGTTGAAGTCAGAACTCTTCGCCGGCAACACCATCTCGTAACCCTGAAAGTAATCGCAGAACGCGATCCGGCGTCCGTCGGGAGAGATGCTACCCCCAGTAAGCACGCCACCAAACAAGCTCGGCACTCGAATCTCTCCAATGCGTTTCATCACGATCACTTTACTTGAAATCGATGGCGCCGCGACTTCGTAAACAACTGGATTTACAAGTGGAACTTTAGTGACGATGTAGATGTTGCCGCTAACCGGATGGACCAGCAGAGTCTCAGAGTCGAACTTGCCGTCAGGATATCGCAGACGGATCGCTTCCGCTGGTTCGGTTGTTCCCGGGCGTGCCTTAGTCAGTTTCTCAGTTGTGGCGTCGAGTGAGGGCTCAGCGACGCGATAGACGACAATCTCTGAGCGCGCGGCGTTGTTGTCACCGATGTCGCCGATGTAGAGGTACGACTTACCGGGTTCTGGTCCCGGTCCGATCGCGATGTCTTCCCAATCTTCTGCCTTTGCACCAGCGACACGAAAAACGCCGAGCGACGCACCACTCGCGTTGAATGCATAGATAAATGGTCCGCCGTCATCATTGTGGGTCCAGTAGGCGCCGGGTGTTGAGCGAGATGCGATCACACCACTGCTCTCAATGATCGAACTGTTTTTTAATGTGGCGATTGTTTTTGGAGTCCCGTAGCGTTGTTGAGGCGCAGCAACCGCAGAAAAAGGTATGCTCGCAAAGGCGCAAAGACGCAAAGCAAAACTCAAAACCTTTGCGCCTTTGCGCCTTTGCGAGGAAATTCTCGTTTTAATACTCACCTCTTGTGCGCCAACGCGGCCCTTGCGACTTCCTTATCGTCGAAGTGAAACATCTCACGTCCGATGATCTGATAATCTTCGTGGCCTTTGCCCGCGATCAAAACAAGATCGCCCACGCCTGCTTCGGAGATCGCCTGGTGAATGGCCTCAGTTCGATCAGCAATCTTCCGGTAAGGCTTGCCGGTTTTACGAATTCCTTCTTCCGCGTCGCAAAGAATCTGTTCCGGATCTTCAGTACGCGGATTGTCGGAAGTGAGGATTACGACGTCGCTCAAACTGCCGGCCGCCTCACCCATCGGCGCGCGCTTCGAACGATCGCGGTCGCCACCGCAACCGAACACGGTGATGATCTTCCCTTTCACGACTTGCCGCGCCGTTCTCAACACGTTCAGCAGCGCATCGTCACTGTGCGCGTAGTCAACTACAACCGAGAAATCTCCCTCATGGACCACCCGCTCGAAACGACCGGGCGCGCCGGTACACTTTTCTAAAGCGGCTGTTATCACATCAAGTTCGTAACCAAGCGCGAGGCCACTCGCGACAGCGGCGAGGGTATTGTAGATGTGAGGTGGACCAACGAGGGGCGACTGAAACTCGCGCGTGCCTGCGGGCGTCGACAATTGAAACCGCATCCCACTCAACGAAAACTCCGGATTACGCGCGGTGACATCAGCGTCTGCGTTCACTGCATAACGAATGACGCGCAATCCATCTTTCTCCAGTGTTGCCGCAAGTTCGACACCATAAGGATCGTCGATATTGATGACTGAGTTGCGGGGTCGCGTTCCGAGACGGCCGTCAAACAGTCGCTGCTTCGCGTACCAGTAGTTCTCCATCGTCTTATGATAGTCGAGGTGATCGCGTGTGAGATTCGTGAAGACAGCGACCGCATATTCGAGTTCGTCACAACGATGAAAATCCATCGCCTGCGACGAGCATTCCATTACAGCCGTGCGACACCCAATCTCGACCGCCTGTCGCAACAGCCGCTGCATGTCTGGAGCCTCGGGCGTCGTGCGATCCGCTTTGAATCGTTCTTTTCCGAGACGGTATTCGACGGTGCCTGTCATCGCGACGAGCTCGCCTGCCTCTTCCGGTATCGACGCGATCAAGTAAGCGGTAGTTGTTTTGCCGTTTGTTCCGGTGATGCCAACGAGTTGAAGCTCACGCGACGGATGATGTTGGACCTCCGATGCAGCAAGCGCCATGGCGCAACGAATGTCCTCAACCTGAAGCCACACACCCTTGAAATCATGCGGAGCCGCGCGCTCCGATAACACACCAGCCGCCTCTTGGCTCATCACCTGCGGTACGAACTTGTGCGCATCGAACAACTCTCCAGCCACGGCGGCAAACAAACCACCCTTGCCCACCCGCCGTGAATCATGACTGACGTCTGTGATGACAGTCGACTCATCACCCGTCAGCTTTGCGTTTGTTTTTGCCGCGAGTTTCCTTGCAGTTACTGATTCGATCATTTTGTGCCTTTTGTGGCGCTATTCTACGGTTTCACCACGACTGCCGGAATGTTCTGATCGCGCACGAGTTGATTGAACGCCGGCACATCGGTCTTCATAATCTGCGCCAGCTTTCGCAACTGCTCATCGATCTGCGCCACGAGCTCATCATAAACCGCGTACGACTGCGCCGTCGGCGCGGCCTCTGCGCTACCGACAACACCTCCGAGTGCCGCAAGTTTATTATTCAACCGGATCGGATAGTTCAAAGGATCCTGATTGCTCTGATTCTTCGTTTGATAGAGCGTCTCCTCGACCGCGGTCAAATTTTTATTCAACGCAGTGCCGGCGTCGTTCACGACTTTGAAGCTCGGCTGACCCGCTAAGCGTTTCAACAAATCCTCGACCTGCCGTCGCACCTCGCGGATCTGAATGATCCCATTGTGCGTCTCAGTCAACTTGTCGCGAATCTTCAGCCCGAGCTCGAGTTGTTTCGCGTAATCCGCGGCCGTTGTACTCACACGCGGATCGGATTTGATCTCGAAGTTCTGAGTTAAAGGTTTCCCGTCAACAGTAAGCTTCACCTGGTAAGTCCCCGGCACCATTTTTGGACCACGAACTTCGCCGGCCCACAGGATCATTCCCGGAAACCGCACCGCATCCGCGTAGCGTGTGTCCCAAACAAACCGGTTCAGCCCAACCTCCATCGGAACACTCGGCGGCGCGCCGCCAAAACCGAAACCTTCAGCAGGCGGCACCGCGGCTGCCGCAGTCGCATCACCGGGCTTGCGCACACGAGTTGTGACCTTTCTGATCGACTTGCCTGCCGGATCCAGAAACTCGAGCTCGATCTCCGAAGCCGGTTTCTCTTTTAACGAATAGTAGACCACGACACCGTTCGCAGGATTTCGACCGATGGTTGCGGTTGGTCCAAGTGGCGCTCCTCCGCCACCGGGCAGGCGATAACTTTCCTTTGGTTTGAAGAGCCGCGTTTCGGTCGTGGTATTGAAACCACCAGCGTCCATCATTTGATGCAACACCGGAAGATCGTCAAGGATCCAGAATGAGCGTCCCTGAGTCGCCACCACCAACTCTTTTTCACGTTTTTGAATTGCCAGATCGGTGATCGGAACGACCGGCAGGTTGAGTTGCAACGACTGCCAGCGCTCACCGTTATCAAACGAGACGTACATTCCCGTTTCAGTACCGGCGTAGAGCAGTCCGCGTTTGTTCGGATCTTCTCGTATCACGCGCGTAAAAGCTGTATCCGGAATTCCAGTCGTGATCTTCTTCCACGACTTGCCATAGTCGCTGGTCCTGTAAAGATAAGGTTTATTGTCGTCCCACTTGTACATCGTTCCGGCGACGTAAAGCGTCCCGGCATCGTGTGTCGACGCATCGATCGAATTGATCTGAATCCACTCCGGCATGATGCTGCGTGGTGGAGTAACGTTCGACCAGTTCTTCCCGCCATCGCGGGAGAGTTGTATGAGCCCGTCATCGCTTCCCGCCCAGATCGTACCCGCCTGCACCGGCGATTCCATGAGGGCGAAGATCGTCGCGTAGTACTCGACGCTCGTGTTGTCTTTCGTGATTGGACCACCTGATGCGCCCTGTTTCGACTTATCGTTACGCGTGAGATCCGGACTGATAATTTGCCAACTACTGCCCTCATCCGTCGACTTGAATAAAACGTTCGCGGCGGCGTAGAGCGTGTGCGGATCGTGTGGTGAAAACACGATTGGGAAGTTCCATTGAAAGCGGTACTTCAAAACGTCCGCGCCGGCGCCCATCGGATTATTTGGATATGGACTGACGTTGCGTTCCTGCCCGGTGCGATGATCGTACCGTGTCGTCAATCCACCGTACGAACCGGCAAAAACGATATTCGAATCCTTAGGAGACGGCGCGATCCACCCCGATTCTCCGCCGCCCACGTCAAACCAATCGCTCGTGGTAATGCCGTTTCCGGTCGTGCGACTTGCGATACGCATCGTCGAGTTGTCCTGCTGCGCCCCGTAGACGTTGTAAGGAAAATCATTGTCGACCGCGACACGATAAAACTGCGCCGTCGGTTGATCCTGCTCGGTCCAGCTTCGTCCACCGTTGAATGAAACATTCGCGCCGCCGTCGTTGCTCTGAACCATCCGGTTTGGATCATCGGGAGCAATCCAGAGATCGTGGTTATCGCCGTGTGGAACACTGATCGTGCTATATGTGCGGCCTCCGTCATTCGACTTGAAGAAGCTGACGTTCAGAACGTAAACCGAATCGACATTCCTGGGATCGGCATAGATACGCGTGTAATACCAGGCGCGCTGTCGCAACGCGCGCTGTTCGTTTACCTTGGTCCATGTTTGTCCACCATTGTCAGAACGAAACACTCCGCCGTCTTCAGCTTCGACGATGGCCCAAACGCGTTCAGGATTTGCGGGCGATACAGTGATTCCGACCTTGCCAATCATCCCTCGCGGCAACCCCGTGTTTCGCGTCAGCTCAGTCCAAGTGTCGCCGCCGTCAGTGGATTTGAAGATGCCACTGCCCGGACCACCGCTCTCGAGCGTCCAGGGCTTGCGATAGACTTCCCAGAACCCGGCGTAGATCGTGTTTGCATTTGAAGGATCGAGGATCAGGTCGATGGCGCCCGCTTTGTTGCCGCGGTTAAAAACTCTTTCCCACGTCTTGCCGCCATCTTTTGAACGAAAGACTCCGCGCTGATCGTTTGGTCCAAACACATGGCCCAACGCTGCGACATAAACGAGATCCGGATTTTTCGGGTGCACTCGAATGCGCGGGATCTGTCGTGTATCTTCCAGACCGATGTGCTTCCACGTCTTCCCGGCGTCGGTCGATTTGTAAACACCATCGCCGTGCGACACGTTGCCGCGAATAGGCGACTCACCCATGCCGACGTAAACTACGTTTGGATCGGAATCAGAAACCGCGATCGCGCCGACAGAGCCCGTGCCGAACACTGAACCGTCGCTGACTGATTCCCAGTTGATACCGCCGTCGGTCGTTTTCCAAACACCGCCGCCGGTCCCGCCGTAGTAAAAAACGTTCGGCTGGGAAACGACGCCTGCGACCGCTGCTGAGCGCCCGCCGCGATATGGACCAATGCTCCGGTACTGCAATGCCTTGAGCAGGTCCGCTTCTTTCGGCGCGGGCGGACGTTGCGCGTGAACCGAGGTCGCAAGGAATATAATCGCCAGGCAGAGAATCAGACTCTTACGAGACGCACGAAACGTCTTGAACATTTGGATGGGCTCCTTTACTTTTGGCACTGAATAGACGGGCTTGCGGCTGCGAATATTAGCACATTAGAACGTTATGCGAATCGGCACTGTCAAACAGATCTGGCGCTACCCGGTGAAGTCGATGGCAGGCGAGCAGCTCGAGGCTTGCACCGTAGGCTTGAACGGAATTCCCGGCGATCGTGGCTGGGCGATACGTGACGAAACCGCCGGCGAAACCACGAATAGCAAACATTTCCCGTTGTTGATGCGGAGCTCAGCGCGTTATCGCGATGCGCCTGTGGACGGATTCATTCCGCACGTCGACATGCACTTTCCCGACGGTTTGCAGCTCGGCAGCGATCTGCTCGACATCAACGCACGGCTAACGGAACTGCTTGGCAAGCCGGTTACTTTGTGGCCACTGCAACCAGCTTCGAATACTAAACATTACAGGCGCCGGTCGAAGCTGGCGCGTCTGTTCGGACGTCTCGCGCGATATCGCATGTTTCGGGCGGCACTGCCGGCCCTTACCAGCTTTGGTCAGGCGAACGCACAACTTCGCGAAGCGTTTAGTCGTGAACCAGGCGAGCCGGTTCCGGATGTCTCGACGTTGCCGCCGGAGATCCTCGAGTTCACATCACCGCGCGGCACTTATTTCAATGCGTTCCCGATTCATGTGCTGACAACTGCGTCGCTCGAGATGATGATGCGCTTGAATCCCGCGGCTACGTGGGATGTACGCCGCTTTCGACCAAACTTTTTTATTGAGACAGATCCGGGAATCAAAGGTTTGGTTGATGTCGAGTGGAGTGGACAGAAAATTCGTTTAGGTGGGGTTGAGCTGCGATGTGAAATTCCCACCGTGCGATGTGGAATGACAATCCAGGCGCAGGCAGATTTTCCAAAGGATCCAACTATCCTGAGAACGATTGTTAAAGACGCGGATCAGAATCTTGGGGCTTATGCAAGCGTGATCAAAACTGGAGAAGTTCGCATCGGAGATCCGGTGTACACAGATTAACGCGGATCTTTAGCTGATTTCCTCACGCAGTGGGCGGCTCATTAATTCACTAACAGCGTCACGTGCGGACTTACCATCGTAAAGCACGGCATTCACTTCATTCGTGATCGGCATTTCAAGCCCGGCGCGATCCGCGAGTTTCTTGACAGCGCGCGCTGTATTGATTCCCTCTGCGACTTCATTCATCCCGGAAGTGATTTCGGCGATCGTTCTTCCCTTCCCCAGTTCCTCTCCAACAAACCGGTTGCGCGAAAGACTTCCGGTACACGTCAACACGAGATCTCCGAGGCCCGCGAGTCCCATCAACGTTTCAACCTGTGCGCCTTCACGCCGCGCGAGCCGCGTTATCTCCGCGAGTCCTCGTGTGATTAAGGCTGCGACGCTATTTGCTCCAAACCCCAGTCCCGCAGTCATCCCGGCAGCGATCGCCATCACGTTCTTGACCGAGCCCCCGATCTCAGTCCCAACGACATCAGTATTCGTGTAAATCCTCAGATTCTCAAAACTCAAATCGTTCTGAACCGTTCGGGCGGCCATGGCATCTTTGCTTGCTGCCACAATCGCCGTCGGATGTCGTTCAACGACTTCTTTGGCGAACGATGGACCAGACAGGCAAACGTAAGCATGCGACCCGCCGGCGACTTCTTTCGCGATCTCCGAAATGCGCTTGCCGCTTTCGATCTCGATCCCTTTTGAGACGCCAACGATGACGGCACCCGGTTCCAGTAGCGGCGACATCGCTGTCAAAAGCTCTCGCGCTGCATGAGAAGGCGCGGCAAGCAGGACCGTTGAAGCGTCGTCCAATGCTTCGCCAAGATCGCTCGTTGCAACAACACTCGACGGTATCGAAGTCGAGCTCAGGTACCGCGAGTTAACTTGTCGTTCATTGATTGAACTTACAACTTCAGCACTGCGTGACCACAAACACACTCCGTGACCCGCTCTCGCCGCGACGACCGCAAGCGCAGTCCCCCAACTCCCGGCGCCGATGATTGCAACGCGTTTCACTGCTTCAATCGAAACTTCGGTTCTGTTCCCTCGGCGAGGCGCCTGATGTTTCCACGGTGCGCAAGGATGATCAGCATCGCTCCAGCAGCGGTTGCGGTCAGCAACGGACGCAGATCACTGATGGGTTGACTAAACACCATATCCATGAAAACAAATAACGGAATCATCGCGGCAGCCACGATCGAACCTAACGAAACGTATTTGGTTATCGATACTACAACTACAAAAATGACTGCTGCGCATACGACCGCGATCGGCGCAAGCATCAGAAACACCCCAACTCCCGTCGCCACTCCCTTCCCGCCGCGAAAACGCAACCACACAGGAAAAATGTGTCCGGCGATCGTGGCGACGGCCGCCGCAGCGGTGAGCCAGTCGATATTTGGTCCACCTTCCCCGATGATCATCTGCGCAACGACGATCGCAATCGCTCCCTTTAGCGCATCGAGCACGAGTGTAACGATACCGGCTGCTCTACCTGCCCGCCTTGAAACATTCGTCGCGCCTGTCCCGCCAGATCCACTCTCGCGAACATCCGCACCAACTTTGTGACGCACTATCAGATACCCGAACGGAATCGATCCGATCAGATACGCGACAACAATCACAATGATCTGTTTCATCCGCGTCCAACAAGACTAGAGCAAACGGCGACGCAAGAGATCCAACGCGGCCTGCGCCGCGCGCCACCGAATTAGATTGCGATCGCCTGGCAGGTTGAGCCGGCGATGCTCGGTCTTCACATCATCCGCGAGCGCGATAAACACCGTACCCACAGGCTTCTCTTCAGTGCCTCCACCCGGGCCGGCGATTCCCGTGATCGACAATCCAAAATCCGTACCTGCACGCCTGCGGATCCCCTCAGCCATCGCTTCCGCAACCGGCGCGCTAACCGCGCCATGCTCCATCAACAACATCGGCTCCACACCAAGCGTCCGCGTCTTCGCATCATTTGCATAGGCCACAACGCCTTCGATGAAATACTTCGACGAGCCAGGAACATCCGTCAGTCGCTGCGCAACCAATCCACCGGTACAACTCTCCGCCACCGACAACGTGTAACCACCAAGCGAGAGTTTCAACCCAACCACTTCTTCCATCGTTTCACCGGCAAACGAAAACACAGCATTCCCGAGCCGCTCTTCAATATGTCCTGCCAAACGGTCGAGCAATTCAGTCGCGTCTTGCTCCGTGCGGCCCCGCGCTGTCAAATGGATCTCAATCTCGCTTTGATTGAACAAGATCGTCGTGACGGGATTGTCGTACTGCGTATAGATCGGGGCGATCTTTTCATCGACCGCCGACTCGCCCATTCCCGCGACACGCAACATCCTGCGGACCACACGCAAACTCCCCGAGCGCGCCTCGAGCCTTTCCGCCACGTGATTCTCAAACATCGGCCGCATCTCACGTGGTGGACCAGGCAGGAGCACGATCGCCGTGCCCTGATGATCGATAAACATGCCCGGCGCGGTGCCGTTAGGATTCGGCAACACCACAGCATCCTCGATCACCATCGCCTGGCGCGAATTTCGCTCCGGCATCGAAACACCAAAGCTCTGAAACCGCTGTCGAATCTCGGCCAGCACGACTTCGTCAAGCAGCAGCCTGCGGCCAAGCGCGCGCGCAGTGATCTTTCGTGTGATGTCGTCTTCAGTTGGACCAAGACCGCCAGTGGTAATCACCACTTTCGATCTTCGAACGGCGTCTTTGATTGCTTCTTCGAGGCGGGCGTCGTCGTCGCCGACGATGGTTTTGAGTTTTACTTCAATACCGAGGCGGTTGAGTTTGTCAGTCAGCCAGAGACTATTGGTATCCGTGCGATCGGGCGCAAGTAGTTCCGAGCCGATCGCGATGATTTCTGCTGAAAGCGTTTCAAACAAGGGGAAAGTTAATTGGCTCTCGTTTCATCCTGGTAAAGGTCGTGCAACACTTTCGAAATTGGCGGAGGCGCAGAGATTTCGCTCAGTGACAGCGAAGGTGAAAACACAAATTCACGTGGCGGCTCATTCGTTTGAGAAGCCGGCTTTTCAGGTTGTGTTTTTTCAGCATCGATCACGGCGCGACTTTCAAGCAGCATTTTTCCCGCATGTCGTTGGCGACCGCGTTCCAAACTCCTGATCGCAGCAAGCGTTTGCGGCGCTGTTGAAGGGTGATACTCGATACGTCGCAGCATCATCACGTAACGACGCAACTGAGTTGACGGCGTTGTGCGGTGCGTTTCGTCGTACGACTCGTCTTCAGCCAATCGAGAAAGATACTCAACCGTCGCCTGGTGATTTCCAAGTCGTTGATAAAGCGCTCCAAGCACGTAGTAATTCAACGGTGGCGGATCCGGCATGATTTCGAGCAGGCCTTCGCCATGCTCGATCACTTCCGCAATCTCGAATCCATACCAGCGTCGCTCCTCTTCACGAAGTATCGCGTCAGCTGCGATATAGAATTCGAAGATTCTTTCGACCTCACGCGCTTGTGCGCGGCGATCGAAGAGCCAAACAACCAGAACTACTCCCGTGATGAACACCATAATCACGGGGGAAAGCCCCACCGCATTAAGCACCGCTGCAATCACAATAATCGCGATCACTTTTGTTGTGAGTTTTCCAATGCCCGGACTCATGTACTACCTCCACTTCTATTTCCCCGCCAGGCGAGCTGCGATTGCCGCGCCTGCTTGTTCTGTAGAGAGTTGTCCGCCGAGATCTCTAGTAGTTTCATTCGCAGAGATCGCCGCGCGTACTGCGTCTTCAATTTCTTTACTCAGCGTTTGGAAGCCCAGATATTCTAGCATCATCGCCGAGGTCAGAATAGCTCCAATTGGATTCGCGATTCCCTTGCCCGCGAGAGGCGGTGCGCTACCGTGAACTGGTTCAAACAACGAGACTCTTCCCGGATGAATATTTCCTGAAGCAGCCAAACCCAATCCACCCTGAATCGCAGCTCCGAGATCCGTCAGGATGTCGCCAAACAAGTTATTGCTAACGATCACGTCGTACTGCGACGGATCGAGCACCATGTACATTGCCATCGCATCGACATACTGGTGATTAGCAGTGACCTCGGGATAACTTTCCGCCACTTCCTTGAAAGTGCGTTGCCAAAGATCGCCGCCGTAACGTTGCACGTTCGACTTGTCAGCCATAGTCACTCGTTTACGGCCGTTTGCGCGCGCGTACTCAAACGCAGCGACGATGATTCGCTCGACACCGCGACGCGTGTTGACTTCGTCTTGCATCGCGATCTCGTCCGCTGTTCCGTGTTTCAAAAAACCACCAGCGCCGCAGTACGCGCCTTCCGTGTTTTCACGAAAGACAACGAAGTCAATGTCGCTGGTTTTTCTATTGGCAAGTGGTGTGAGTCGATCGTTCAGCAGTCGCACTGGCCGCAGGTTTATGTAGAGATCGAGACCGCGCCGCATTCCCAGCAGAATGTCTTCGGCGTGCTTGTTTGACGCCACCCTCGGATCGCCAAACGCTCCTGCAAAGATCGCGTCGAAATCAGTAGTTAACATTTCGAGCGCGCCTGGCGGCAATGTGATTCCGTCACGCAGAAACTTGTCAGCGCCCCAGTCAAAATCAACCAGTTCGAGCTCGACCGCCTTGGTCTCGTGAAAATGTTTAAGAACGCGCACGGCTTCGCGCACGACTTCCGGACCAATTCCGTCACCAGGAATGACTGCGATACGTTTCATAGCTGCAGGCTATTCTTTTGGATCTTTTTGTGTCACTCGCGCCGCGATTTTAGGCAAACTCGCGAGCACCGTCTCGCCGACGATCTTCATACTTTGCGCCGACACTTTATCGATCGTGTCGTCAGCTTTGTGCCAGTGCGGATACGAGTTGAGTTGTATCAAATCAACTGCCGCCACTCCGGCTTGAAGAAACGGCTCATGATCGTCTCCGCCGACACCTTCTTCACGATCTACGAAGATCTTCGCGTGTCCGAGTTCGCGTCCTGTTTGCCAGATGATGTCTTGCAGCCAGCGGGTACTTGAAGTATCGCGACCGAGTTCGAGGTTCTTGTAACCAATCATATCGAGCAGAATGAGCGCGCCGGCATCCTTTAGTTCCGATCTCTCGCGCAGCAGCGCAACATACTTACGGCTCCCATACGTGTTATCAGGACCATCAGGGTTATCGCATTCGCTCCAACCTTCACAAAAGGCTTCTTCCCCGTCGAAGAACACAAACCGGTAAGTGACTTTGGGGTTTTCTTTGTTGCTGCCGAGCACTCTTCCGATCTCGAGGAGCGTCGCTACAGACGCTGCCGGATCGTTCGCGCCAACGAACTGCATGTCTTTGTAGTACTTCGTTTCGTAGTGACTGGCGAGCAGGACCATCGTCCTTGTTTCGCCGGGAATCTCCCCGACTATGTTCGCCATCTTCTTTTCACCTTGCGGAGTGACGGCGACGAACTCGTGCAAAGAAACTTTTAATCCAGACGACTTCAACTGGTCTGCGATGTAAGATCGCGTCTTCGCGAGTTCTGGAGTGTCAGGCGGACGAGGGCCGAAGTCGATCTGCTTCTTCACGTGGTCCATGGCCCGCGCACCATCGAAAACAACAACCGGCTGTGTGTCAGACGCAGGCCGCGAACTTCTCGACATGCCCGCGCGCGGTCGTGGTGGTGGTTCGTTTTTCGGGCAGGCAGTGCAAAGCAACGGCGCCACGATCACAATCGCCAGCAAACCGATACGATCCAGTGTGACGCGTGCTTTGTTCAATTTATTCCTTTTGACTGCTTTGCGAACGCGCACGAGCGCGATTCATGATTGAGTCGAACGCTTTCGATCCGTATGCGAGCGGCTTCTCGATCGCGGAGTCGAATGCTTCTGACACCGTGATGACTTCGAGTTGCATCAGCGTCGCGATCTTTTTGCCCAGTGGTAAAGAACCGAATTTTGTTCGCAGCTCAGCTTCTGCCTCTCCGGGTACTGCCGCTCGTGTTTGTGGACGCGGCGCACCCATCAAGACTACTTCACCATGGTGTTCGATCTTGGTTTGGCACGCGAGGCGCAGCGACTGGTCCAGGTGCTCGATGCCGAGCTGCTTTTCCTCCGCAAGGCTCGGCTGTGAAAGTAAGTTTGCGCCGGCTTTAACCGAAACAACGCACGCCGGGCATTCACCTTTTCCGGCAGTGCATCCGGCTCCGAGTGAAACTCCCATGCGACGCGCGGCGTCGATGATGTATGTTCCTTCGGCGACGAGACCGCTGATTCCGGAGGGTTCAAATGTAATCGTAACGCTCATTCCGACCTCCAACCTTTTGAAATGTGTGATTAGTGTAAGTCCGCGGGGGATTTCTGCAAACTCAAGGAGTGGCTGCGAGGTTCTTTCGTGCTCGGCGGCAGTCGGCGCAAATCCCGATTATGCGTAGCAAATGCTGAGTAATTTCAAACTTATGCTTGGCCGCCATATCGTCCTGGATGGCTTCGAGCTCCGCTGAAAAGAACTCGATGATCTTGCCGCACTCGGAACAAATCATGTGATCGTGATGTTGATGTTTGTAGTTGTGCTCGTAGTGCGTGCGTCCGTCGCCAAAGCGAACTTCACGTGCGAGTCCGGCTTCAGTCAGGATTTTTAGTGTTCGATAGACAGTGGTTTGACCGACTGTTGGATCTTCCTTTTTGACCAGTTGATAGAGATCTTCGTTCGAGACGTGATCTTCGGTGCGGAGGAAAATGTCGAGGATGAGGTCGCGTTGGGAAGTGCGTTTCATCCCGTGTTTTTGAATGTGTTTAAGGAAGACTTCCTGCTCTTCGGTTGTTTGCTCTGTCCCGGTCATTGGTAGGGAGATTTTAGCACTTGGGTCAAGGAGCGTGAAGAGGTATAGCTCTCAGATGCAGTTGCGGATGGTTAATCCACGTAATGACCGTCAAGAGTCGACTTCAATGCGGCGGGAACCTCTTTCCAGGGAGCCGAGACGAGTTCCGTCACCGGCAAATCAAAAGCATGCATGCGGCAGCCTAGCCATTGGCCACGGAGCTCTTCGTATCGCCAGCGATAATATGGGCCACCGGCACGCCTGGTATAAAAGATTGCGCACGAGGTATCACGCCTTTTTTGATCGATATAAATCCTAAGACTGTTCATTGACCTACTCAGCTTTTTGGCAGGTTGGTGGCTGTTGACTTCAGGAGATCTGGTTTTGATTCCAGAGGAGCTGAGAAGGGAGTAAGCCAGACTCGGTTCACAAGAACGTTACGCTGGCAACCACTATATGTCAAATGTAGGATATATGTTGCTAGATCAACTCATGCGCCCGCGTACCCATGCGGCGCAACCAGCGGAAATGGGACGAAAGTCCCGCGAGAAAGGAGGGATGCTCGTCATATCTCACTCCAAAATCTCTACAGGTCTGTTCCACAAGGTTTGAGATGGCAGGGTAATTGACGTGACATACGCGAGGGAAAAGGTGATGTTCAATCTGAAAATTCAAACCACCCAGGAGCCAACTCACAACTCTGCTACGTCGAGAGAAATTCACAGTGGTTTCGACTTGATGGATCGCCCAGGCATTTTCCATCGAGCCGGAGTTCTCGTGCGGCAACGGGAACTCGGCCTCTTCAACGCAGTGAGCAAGTTGAAACACAACGCTGACGACCACGCCCGCAAGACCGGTTATCAGAACGTAAAACAGGAGCACTATCCAGAGTGGATGGACCATAAGCGGCAATCCAAAAGCCAATGTCAGGACCAGCACTTTACCGCCGACAAACCCGACGAGTTCCCACTTTTTGGGCCGCGGCATTCGCGTGGGTCCGATCCGGCCAAGGATCACGTCACGGAAATCATCGTACAAATGCCACTTGATGACGTTCAGTCCGTAGAGCGGCCACAAATAGAAATGCTGCCAGCGATGAATTCCGAACCTCTTCTGATGTGGTGTTAACCGGCCGAAAACAGAAATGTCAATATCGGCATCATGGCCCGTGATGTTTACGTAAGTATGATGTACGACTACGTGTTTCCAGTGCCATACGTAAGAACTGGCGCCTATCAGATCCATCGTCATGGCCGCTAACCGGTTGATCCTTGCGTGATTTGAATAAGAGTGATGGCTGCCATCGTGTTCAATATTGAAGCCAATAGCCGCCATTGAAAGGCCAAGCAGAACCGCTAAACCCAAAGCTTGCCACCACGTTTCAGCCCCGAACACGAGCAACGAATAGGCCCCACCAAAGACAGTCAGAATGATCGCGGTTTTCAAATACATTGCGGGACAGTCGCGTTGACTGCGATTGGAACTGCGAAAATAGTCGTCGACTCTTCGTCTTAACTCTTTGTGAAAAGTACTGTCTCTTTTGAAAGTTAATCGGCTTTGAGCGACATCTCTAACATCAACGGACATATCTAAAAAAACTCCCCTTAACTGCTTGCCAGGCACTTTGATGCTCCCACCACGCTATGTTACGCACCACACATTGCGAAACGGTGCTACAGATTGTGAAGTGACAAAAAGATTACAAGCGGTGGACAGGAATGGCGCCACATCATCCCTTCATAGCATGCGCAGCGCCAGGTACAGGTAGAACTCCCCGGTGAGTACGTGCGTCAGTTTAAGTTTGGATGAATACGCCGAAGGCGTTGGCTAATTTCAGCCCAGCGGTTGGAGCGCAGCGACAACCCTGGGATCTGAATCAGAACGAGGACAACGCTGAAAGCGTTACGCGTGTGCGACATTAACCCTTTTCAGGGTTGATCAACTATCCGCTGGTGCTTAACCCAGGGTTGTCGCTGCGCTCCAACCGCTGGGCTGAAATTAGCCAACGCCTTCGGCGTACGGGGCCGAAATTAGCCTTCGTCGTAATTGTCAAATTTTTCAAACTGACGCAAGAACTCCCCGGTGGACAACTTTAGCGCGGGAGCGCTCAGTCAGGGACAGCCTAGCAAGACGCGAGAATTGTCGTATGTGCGAAAGAGCACATATAAAGAAGGCTCAGACTGGTGAGGACGAAGTTTTAGATAGAACTCAATTCAGGTATGCATCCGTTTCGGCTTTAATGATCGCGTAACATTGGCAGGATTTCGCTTCCAGACCCCGGCGATTAAGAATAGTAATCACGCCTCGACTGTAACGAATGAGTTTACCGGCTTGCAGCGCACCGGCAGCCTTACTTACGCCTTCCCGCCGCACGCCCAACATGTTTGAGAGAAATTCCTGAGTTAACGGAAATTCTTTCGCTGCCAGACGATCGTTTGTCATCAATAGCCATCGCGCCAGTCGAGCGTTAACCATGTGAAAGCGATTGCATGCGGATGATTGAGAGACCTGGGCGAGCAGTGAGTGCGAATAACGATGCAGCAGGTGATGTAAAGTGCCAAGTTGGTTTGCTTCCGTGCGTACAGCCGCTGAACTCATTCTCATTGCTGTCCCCGCGCCTTGCACCAGAGCTAGTGTTGATGAAGACTTGACACCCATAAAGACAGAAAGGCCAGCCATTCCTTCATTGCCCACCATTCCCACTTCAAGCAACGAGCTCTCTGACAGTTCCGAAATTAATGAGATTATCGAATCGTTAGGAAAATAGACGTACTTAATTACATCGCCAGGTTCGTACAACACCTCGCCCAAAACCAAACTAACTGTCTTCAGCTTGGGTAATAAACGCTCGTATTCATTTTTCGGAAGCGTGGCGAGCAGCCGGTTAACACCCGCATCGCCATTAGTACTGCTATTTAACAACGCCATCTATAGACTCCTGGTATGCATACCACCACGAGGCTAAACAATAGACGGCTCCAGGTCTGTGCGCCAACACACATACTCGTTGATCATTGATGCGGTGGTGAGAAGCGCACCTCTGTTATCCAAGTAAGCGATCGAACTCCTCTTTCACAACTCGATAACACTCGCATGCGGTTTCTTCCAACTTCTGACGGTCCAGGATCTGTATGCGGCCCCGCACATAACTAATCGCTCCTATGTCCTGAAGGTGACCCGCAGCCACAGTAACGCCTTCGCGGCGCACCCCCAACATATCCGCGATCAATTCCTGAGTCATGATCAACTCATCGGTATCCACACGGTCATGGCTTAACAACAGCCAACGGCAAAGTTGCTGTTCGACAGAGTGGAGGCGGTTGCAAACGGCGGTCTGAGATATCTGGGTAATTAGTGCTTGCGTATAGCGCAGCAACAAGCGTTGGAACTTACCACCTAAGGCGAATTCGTTCTGTAGCACCTTCGCTTTCATGCGAATAGCGCCGCCTGCGCTTTGGATCACGGCACGGTTCGGCATGGTTCCTCCCCCCATGAAGAGAGCAATCCCCACTACGCCATCATTGCCCGTCAATCCCATTTCGGCGGTAGCGCCGTTTTCCATAGTGTAAAGCAAAGAGACGATCGCCGTGGTTGGGAAGTAGACGTAATCCAAATGTCCGCTGAATTCGTAGACGACATCGCCAAGTGCAAATGAAATTGGTTGAAAGTTTGGGAGCAGGCGTTCGACTTCGTCCGGTGGCAGAGCGGCCAGGAGCCGGTTCTTACTGAAATCCAGGGGTCTCGAAGAAACTCGCACGTTGCATCTCTACTTTCGCTTGCACTGGAGCCAGGAGAAGGCCGTTGGTTCCGCAAGTTAGGCAGAGCATATCACGCATGTGCGCTATCACACATATGGGCCATTCACCTGAAATCGGTTATTTCAGAGTTTACTCAATGACCCTTGATCATGAACCAGACGACGCAACCTATCCTGGAAGAGTACTTCCATCTTTCCCGGGTCTATCAATCTTGTTACTTCTCCGACACCAAATACCTCATGTGTCATGGATTGCCCGGCACGGTATGTAAGTGTCCTGTCATAAGGCAAAGGGGTTTTAATCGCCGCACGAGGCAACGTTCGCGAAGCGAGTTTGAACGGGCTGACTGTCCCGCACTTCGCACAACTCACACGTGAAATCTGCCCGCGTTTAGTTACAGACGTCACCGTGTGTCCACGTTCCTCATCACACACTGCGCACAACTTATCAATTCGGTCGCCTACCGCGAATATTTCCTTCTCCATTGAGTTTTCCTTTCACGTCGTTTGGTAGTCGTTGAGGTGAATCAATGATCAAAAACAAAGCCTCCGGGCTAGTATCCCACGGAGGCTTTGCTGTTAAAAGTCGCCGGACTGGCCAGCAAACAGAATTAGTAGCGCGAGCGACCGCCGCCATTATTGCGGCCTCCACCAAAACCGCCACGACCCCCACCGCGCTCTTCGCGCGCCTTGGCTTCGTTCACGTTTAGTGTGCGTCCCCCGACGTCATGGCCGTTGAACTGCTCAATCGCTGCATTGCCTTCGTCTGTCGAGGACATTTCGACGAATGCGAAGCCGCGTGAGCGACCGGTGTCGCGATCTTCAATAACGTTTACTGATTCGACTGTTCCCGCTTTCGAGAACAATTCCTTCAAATCTTCGCTCGAAGTTTGGAACGACAGATTTCCGACATATAGTTTCATAGACATTTTATGTGTACCTTTTCCTGCTTTCAGGAGTAAGAGAAGCTTTGAACCAGGTGTGCTTCGACGAAACGGAAACGAGCGAAGAAACGAGCGTTCGAATGCTCAATGAGCAACTTCTACGGATTAACAAAGAACCTGCCCTCGAATCATCCAAACGCCGAGCTTTCATTAGCGCGGGCGCATTACCGTTCATGCGCGAGAGAAGGAATAACCAGAGACTACGATGCATTTGTTATTGACTGGGTTGCAGATAACCTTGTTAGTCGTGTCCCCTTTCGTTCATTTGTTGAGATTAACCGCGAAAAGCCCAGCCTTCTGTGCGCTAGCTCGCTTATTGATTGTCTAAGTCAACGATTGGCTTCGTTTACCAGCTTCATATGTGTGTTGCCGCACGGACATGAGGGAGTTCAAGTTGTACCTTGAAAGGCCCCTGCAGATTCTAGATCGAGAAATGAAAGTAGTCGATGTTACAAGAGCTGAGAGCCGCCTTGATTTTGGTAGTGGAAGATGTCCGCGAAACAAGCGAGGGCATCGAGAGGCTACTGAAGGCGGATGGCTATCGCGTAGCTTTGGCAAGGGACGAGCTAGACGCAATAGAGAGTGTCCAGCTAAGGCGGCCCGATTTAATACTAGTGAGCTTGACGGGATTATCCGGTGACGTTCTCGTTACTGCGGGCCGCATACGAGAGCGGGCGGCGGTGGGAGACCAAATCCCGGTTATTTTTTGGGTCGAAGATATTGGTGAAGGTGAAGAGGTCGCGGTCGGTGGAAACGTACACTTAGTGCGCCCTGATAGCTTTAATCAGTTGAGAAGCCTTCTCGCCCGCCTCCTGGACGAGAGCTTCACGGGTCGCGAAGAGTTCGCCACATAATGAATATGACAACAAGCAATTCTAGAACGCCGTTTCTGATCAGGTTTATGGATACTAAACCGCGGGTCCTCCTGGAGCTCACCAATACGACTGAGATGACGCTTAAATCCATTGAGATTCTGACAATATTTTTGAAGGACGAAGCGCCAGGCGCGGGCGCTTCGCGTGCGCATATCCGGTTCGACCGCATAAACTCCGTGCAACCAAATGGAAAAGCCGTTATTTCTCACAGAACCTGGATCAATGGCATGCCGGCGAGCGAGGCACAAGATCAAATCGGACGTCTTCAAGTCGTAGCTGGAGCAGTCAAGCCTTATGTCCTGGACATTTCCTGGGAGGATCTGGAAGGAAAGACCCAGTTTCAGAGAATCCCAGTCGGTCACTAGTCAGAAATTAATTCATGTTGTACCCGCAGTTGGAACAAAGGTTACAAGCGTCGAAGCAGGCAGTGAATAGCGCCACGAGCCAGAGCATCGTCAAGCAGTGCATAGAGTATCTTGAGCTACTCGGCGAATACCGCAGCCAGCTTTACGAACTACAGGGAACGCCTGGTCTAAATCAACACTCCGCATCCTCTTCCCTGACTGAAGAAGTCCCGGATCGGAAAACGATTCGGGAAGCGATCGAGAGAACCACCGGGGAACGAAATAGAACCCAACGGCTTCTGCTCTCGTTCACGACGGTTAGCGGTTATGAAGCAGTGGAGATATTTAACCGGCGCAACTACGGAGGACATGACGATTGGGAGCTGCGGGCCAGCGGAGTTAAGTTTCGTGGCGGAGACGATAGCGACCTTATGACGGTACAGGAAGCAGTTGATCTTGCTGGCATGCTTCGACGAGAAGATTACCTCGCACAAAACGCACCTTAGTGCCCGTGGTGATGAATTTCCACCCGGCCTAAGTAGCCCGTAGCTGGAAGAACACCAGCACTGCCACCCAAATCAGAAATAGGCTGAGGAATAGCGCATTCGTTTTTGCGCTGAATTCTTTCTCTGCGGCTACTGCCGATGCCTGGAGCACACCCGGGCGAAAGATTTGCAAGCAACTCGGACAGGATGCCGCGTCAGCAAAGCACAGGCGACTACAGTTGGGACAATGTGTAAGACCCATATTTTTTATTCCTGCCTCACTCTCCTCGACTACATAAAGAAGGGCTGATGCTCAACAATCCTTAAGGTTTCGCCGATAAAGCTGGCAACAGCTTCCGGCTCGTCGTCATAAACATCGAACACCGTTAGAAGTTTTGTGATCGTCATCAGTTCACGAACGCTCTCCGTCATGTGCATTAGCTTGAGCGCTCCACCATTTTTGTCCAGAGTTACGTGGCTGGCAATGAGCTCGCCCAGTCCGGCCGAATCAATGTGTTTGACCCAGGCGAGGTCCAGGAGAACCTGAATCTTTCCTTCTCCAGCGAGGCAGCGAATCGACTCGTGCAACGCCACAGTGGCACAGCGGATTCTTTCCCTGCCCTTTAGATCGAGGATCGTCACATCTTCGACCCGCCGCTGATTGATATAAAGATTAATCACTTAGTTTTCCTTCAAGTCTGAAAATTGCCACGACAGCTTTAATGTCGCCCGTCTTGTTAGTCGTGCCTCGCTTGCGACCACTTTTTGAACATTACCTGATGAGACCTCCGGGCGAAGGAGCGGTGAACGGATGGTGGTCCCCCGCTATTTTTGACAGAACCATTCATCGGTGTTCTGTCATCCGGTTGACCCTCTGAAAGCCATGGGTTTAGCAGCGCCCAGCGTACCGGATCAAACTCCGCCGGTGCCGGTGAATTGGCTTCGCCCATCGCGTTTTGCATGACATTGATGTCACTCATAAAAAGCTCCTTGTCATTGTCAGCTCAAGCAGGTGGAGACGTCTGTGCGCTAGACCGCTTATACAGAATAAAAGGGTGTATGTGGTCTAACGCACGGACGCCTTTGTTTGTATAGTCCATTCTGATACTGGGTCGAATAATTTCAAATGAGGTGAGTCCGATTATGTTGTGGGTAATTCTAATAGCGTTGTTATTGCTATGGCTGGTGGGGTTTTATGGCGGCTTTATTACTACCAGCCTCATTCACCTGTTGCTGATACCAGCGGTGGTGGTTCTTGCACTTAATCTCTTCAGGCAGTACGGGAATCCGGCACGGTAAACAAAAATATGGCAAAGCAAATAACCTTGGGCGAACAATCCCGCGCTGCAATTTTGCGCGGTGTGAATAAACTCGCCGACACAGTAAAGCTCACACTCGGTCCAAAAGGGCGCAACGTCGTACTGGACAAGAAATATGGCAGCCCGACGATCACTAAAGACGGTGTGACTGTGGCGAAGGAGATCGAACTCAAAAATGCGATGGAGAACATGGGTGCGCAGATGGTGCGGGAAGTAGCCTCGAAGACGAGCGATGTTGCCGGCGACGGCACGACCACTGCAACCGTGCTGGCGCAGGCCATTTTCCGCGGAGGCGTGAAAACAGTGTCAGCCGGTGCGAACCCGATGGCTTTGAAGCGCGGCATTGATAAAGCCGTCGAGCGTGTGACTCGAGAGATCAGAAAAACAGCGAAGCCAGTCACAGAAGACATGATTGCCCAGGTTGGCACGATCTCGGCGAACGGTGACGACACCATCGGCAAGTTGATCGCTGAAGCGATGCAGAAGGTTGGCAAGGATGGCGTCATTACCGTCGAAGAATCAAAGACGATCGAGACAACTTTAGAGGTGGTGGAAGGGATGCAGTTTGATCGCGGCTATATCTCGCCGTACTTCGTTACCGATGCGGAAACGATGGAAGCCGTGCTTGAAAACCCTGTCGTTCTGCTAAGCGAGAAAAAGATTTCCTCGATGAGAGATATGCTTCCCATTCTTGAGGAAGTTGCAAAGTTAGGAAGACCGATCTTGATTATCGCGGAAGATATAGAAGGTGAAGCTCTGGCGACCCTCGTAGTAAATAGATTGCGTGGCACGCTTGCGGTCGCAGCGGTGAAAGCGCCGGGCTTTGGTGATCGTCGTAAGGCTATGCTCGAGGACATCGCGATCCTTACGGGCGCAAAGGTTATCACTGAAGACCTCGGTATCAAGCTGGAAAATGTCATGCTTGAGGAACTGGGCAACGCCAGAAGAGTGACGATCGACAAGGACACTACGACGATCATTGATGGCGGCGGAGACGCCAAAGACTTACAAACTCGCGTAAACACACTCAAAGCTCAACTCGAAGACTCTGACTCAGAATATGACCGCGAGAAGTTGCAGGAGCGGCTGGCGAAACTTGTCGGCGGTGTCGCAATAATTCGCGTCGGAGCGGCTACTGAAATGGAGCTGAAAGAAAAGAAGGCGCGCGTAGAGGACGCAATGCACGCGACTCGAGCGGCAGTTGAAGAGGGTATCGTGCCTGGTGGAGGTGTGGTTCTGATCCGAGCCGCCAAGGTGCTCGATCGATTTAAAGTCTTTAATGAGGACGACCCTGCGAACGACCCGGACGAACAGATTGGTGTGAACATCGTCAAGCGCGCACTGGAAGAGCCGCTCCGACAAATCGTCGCTAATGCGGGCAAAGAAGGCGCGGTGATCGTCGAGACAGTTCGCTCCGAAAAGAACCCGAACATCGGCTACAACGTCGTAACGGAAAAGTTTGAAGATCTCATAGCTGCTGGTGTCATTGATCCCGCCAAGGTGACACTCAGCGCATTGCAGAACGCCGCGTCGATCGCCGGATTGATGCTGACAACCGAGGGCCTGATTTCTGAGTTTCAAGAACCTGACCTGGCGTCCGGGGGCACGGGCACGTAAAATGATTAACGGGCGAGAATTGAAGAGTGGAACAAGTATGTCCGTAGCCAGTCAAAGTCGAAGGGTTTTTCAATACTGTCATCACACCCAGCCGCCAACGCATCAGCATGATAGCGTGGGCTGCCCGAACCATTGAACGCCACAATTTTAACCTGATTTTGAAGCCCGTTTTCACGAATGCGGCGAGTTGCTTCAAGCCCATCGATGAAAGGTAGGCGACCGTCCATTAGAATAAGCTGAGGTTTTTCCCGTGAAGCCGCCTCAATGGCCTCTAACCCGTTACATGCTTCCACTACTCGACAGCCCCACATCTCCAATAGCGCGTGCAGCATCTCGCGCGTGTCGTCGTGATCATCAACGACGAGGATCGTAGGTTGGCGAGCTGCCGGTTCCGTTAATTTCGCAATGCCAAGAGCAGCAGACATGGAGTTTGTGCCTTCGACACGGGGTTTAAAGTTGTCGGAAGAAAGAGTTGGTTGACGCTCTGTTCGTTCTCTCGGTGCTGACCGCCAGTTTGCTCAATGCTATCGAATACGTCTGTGCGTTAACACACAAAACACATTTGAAAGCTTGGCGGAGGGATATTGGTGGTTTAGGAACGGAGAAGCTTGGTAAACTAAAGTCACGGACAATATGCCGGGGTGGCGGAATGGCAGACGCTGCGGACTTAAAATCCGTTGTCCGCAAGGACGTGCGGGTTCGACTCCCGCCCTCGGCACCAATACTAATCTCAGCGTTTCCACGTTTTCCATCAACTTAGCCCCTGATTGATCTCAGCCCCAAAAGTGAAGATGGGCTAAGATGGTGACACTTCCTAACTAGCCTTTCTTTTGAATTGGATCTCAAACGCGACACCGCGAAATTGGTCCGCCAATTGAAAAAGACGGGCAGCCGGTAGTCCTGACGGTAAACGGCAAGGCCGAACTGGTTGTTCAAGACGCCGAGAGTTATCAGAAACTCTTAGAGGCCAAAGACAGAATGGAAGCTATTGAAGGAATCAAGCGGGGACTCGAAAGCATGAAAAGAAACGCAGGTAAACCCGCAGAGAAGTTTTTTCAAGAACTCTTCACTGAGAAAGGCATCTCAGAGCGCGAATGAGACGCTATGTCGTTGTCTTTGAAGAATCGGCTCAGTCTGACGTTCGCGAATCGTATGATTGGGGTCGACGCGCTTGGGGCAAGAACGAGGCACAACAATGGGTTCGCCAATTCCGAAAGGCGGTTAGGGAACAACTAGCTGTCTGCCTAGAGCCTTTCCCGTCGCCCCGAAGATGAAGAGTTCTCTGAAGAAATTCTGCAGATGGTAGTCGGCCGCTATCGCATACTATTTACGATTAAGCGCCGCAAAGTCCACGTGCTCCATGTTAGAGGAGCTTTGCTCGGAGACTAGACGAGCTGACGGCGATTGGTCGTTCCTAAGCTATTTGCTGATTGAAAGATGGGGGCTAAGTTGTTAGCGTGATGGTGGTACGAAGCCAGACCAAGCTGTACTTTGACGACGCCTAGGCTCGTGTTTATTGGCTTAAGTCACCTAGTAACATTATGTGGGTCAGGCTTCACGGGACATAAAATCCGTTGACCGCAAGGTCGTGTGGGTTCGACTCACACCCTCGACACCATTCCATAATCTCCCAATTGAGTTAAGTCATGCGATTAGTGGCTGGTCGGATCGCGTCCCGTCACGGTCCGGTTTGAAGCGATGGAGCCGCCATGACAACCCAGCGAATCTTTCTCAACTCCTCAAAGTTGACAGCTTCCGGTGCTGTCTTTGTCGTCCTGAACCTGCTTGCGATGGCTGGGACGGTTTTGGGCCAGCAGCTAAAGCGAGCTTCAGTGAGTGATGTGCCTCGGGTACGTCGTACTGGGCCAGGCGATGCCAAGACCTCAGCCGCGCGACAGCGCTTCCTGGAGATGTTTGCTCGGGCATACTATCCCGGACGAACCGGCCAACTGCTGATCGTCCCACGTGAAGGCGACTTCATCACCCGGCCTGAGCCGAACTACGCGTACATGCACGGTTCACCGTGGACGTATGACGTCTCGATTCCTCTGATGTTTGCGGGCCCTGCGGTGAGAACCGGAGTGTACTCGATCCCGGCCGTGCAGCAGGACGTGGCGCCAACGCTTGCGGCTGCGCTTGGGGTACGAATGCCCCCGACCGCGACAGGCCATGTCTTGCCTGTTTTGCGGACAGATTTTGCGAGACCCCGAGTGGTCATGCTGATAGTCCTGGATGGCATGCGTCGGGATTACTTCGATCGCTACGCGGCCGCCATGCCAACGCTCACCGCCATACGCCAGCACAGTGCCTGGTTTAATCAGGCGAGAGTCAACTTCCTCCCGACGAACACCGCTGTTGGGCACTCGACCATCTCGACGGGAACCGATCCGCGCGTGCACGGAATCACTGGTGTCAGTGTGTACGACCGCACGCGTCGCCAGCGACACGACATGTTCGCTAGAGATATGCCACAAGACCTGATGGCATTAACACTGGCAGACGTCTGGCAGCTGGCTACGGCTGGTCGCTCGATCATATTGGCACAGGGGAGTATCGAACGAGCGGCGACGCCGCTCGCTGGGTCATGGTGCGTGCCAGTTGAATGGAACGCCAGTCGTGCTCGCAAGCTACGATCAGCAGACGGGCAACTGGACCACAAACCCCGACTGTTTCCGGCTGCCTGAATATCTGAAGGATCGAAACGCGAGAACACTGTGGCCGGCTAGCGGGGAGTGGATGGGTCATAAAATCGACTCGGCTGCCGAGGTGCGCTATTCGGGTTTGTTTCCAGCATTCGAAGCCGAGGCGATGGCCGCGATGATCGAGCGCGAGCCGGTAGGCGAAGACACGTTCCTGATCTTATTCTGATGAATTATAAAGGTGCGGATTTCGTGGGCCACAAGCACGGCCCGGATTCCAACGAGCTCCGCGTCACGCTAGGGGAAATGGACCGTCAGTTGACGCGGATGCTTAAGGTCCTACGGGCAAAGGTTGGGAATAACTATCTCCTGGCAGTGACTGCGGACCATGGTATGCCGCCGGAACCGTCGTCGCCGGACCGCCGGCACTTTGCGCCGGCGATCGTAGACCTGTTGCACCAGAAGTTTGATCCTGCGGCAAAGCAGCTGATTACATCTTTCGAACCGGAAAATTGTCAGATCTTCGTCGATGAGCACCGACTGTCGGATCTTGGTCTGAGGCTGCGCGACTTGGCTCATTTCCTCGAATCACAGCCGTTTCTTTTTGCGGTGTTTACAAACGACGATGTGCGACGTGCGGCTGACGCCTTGAAGCCTGTGACGCCGACGCGCAGGCACTTGAAGTACAAATAGAGTCACTGACCATCCACGTTATCGCCGAGCATTCCCAATGAAGTACTTTCAACGCTCTATTATCATGTCGGTCTTGAAGAGCTATCGGTCAAAGAGTTTGACTTGACGCTGGAACTTGATCCTTCTAGCGATAGCTACACGCTCTTTGCGCGTGACACATTTCTCGATGTATCAGAAAAGATTCGGCTTTCATTCAATTCATGACCGAAATGAAGAC
>CAVSKT010000013.1:0-92737 GCA_963728575.1 uncultured Acidobacteriota bacterium | reverse complement strand
ATCGTGCCCGTCTGAAAGCTATCTATGCCCATTCTTAATTGTTCTTGATTCATACCTGTTCTCCTTCAGGAATGGAAGTTCGTTTAACTTTGCTTCCAGTATTGGAAAGCGCTAGTGAATTTATTGCCGGCCGCGTTGCAGAGTTGACCCTTTGAAATCAGAGCGACTCCCATCGCAGCGTTACCGATTCATCAGGACGATATGCAATCACCATCAGCTTCACGAGCTGCTGGGTGCTTTTGTCTTTCTTGTCCGCAGTCCTCACGAGATAAATGTGGCCCAACTTAATGGGTGCCGCTACAGGTGATCCGACCTCTGTGAAAAGTTTGGACGCTTCCTGCAACGGTTGGAATTCCTGCTTGCCAAGGTCTTGCTTCAGGACCATGACTTTGTCGCCCTGAAGATGTATGGAAGCGAAGCCGGTTCCACCTCCTTGTGCGTCCTCAAAGCCAACGCGGGCACTAAGCTCGTCTGCCGTGCCGAGGTCGACAATGGCCGCCAGCCGGTCACTTTCAATGCCGGTGACAAGATTGCTACCAGCGAAACTAAGGTCACTACAACGGTTACGCCACTCACCGTTCGTAAATGCCATCCCTTCTTTACCGTCACTGAAACAGAGCGTCCGTGCCAATGGATCAATGGAATACATGGTGAAGATTCCACCACGTTTTTTTGGCTGAGTCGCGCGCTTCTCATCGGGTGCCGACGGCGTTTGCGCTCTCATCACCTGCTGGGAAGTGAATCCGATGGACACGACCAACACGCTGAAGAGAAAGCTTTTCATGACCCTGGTTTTTTGACTATCAAAATTCAAATTCATATCCTCCCCTTTGTATTTTTGGTCTAGTGGGGAGACCTGCTTAGTTGATGCTATCGACTAGCCACGTTTGGCAGCGGCACCAGTTCCTGAAACTTTTTGTCGTCAATATGACGCGCTTCGTTCCGCCGCCTGAGTTCCTGGAAGTAATAGAACGGAACAAGCGCGGACGGATACTTGTTGCTGATCCAGTCGTCCTTCTGGACGTAATTTAGCGGGTACAGATTGATATCTTCCGAGCACTGGTTGAGACTTTCGGCAACCGCCTTAACAACCAGAATGTTATTGAGATAGGTAGAATCATCTAAAGTCTCTCGAGCGCCGGTGTACAAAAGCGCGCCTTCGCGGTCCCGACGTTCCCACTCCTTAATGATCTTTAACGCCCTTTCATACTGCCGGGAGTTGATTTCCAAACGCAGTGTGGTTTCAGAGTCGGTTCGTGCCTCTCGAAGATAGTTCTTGTATACGTCGGGAGGGACGGTGCCCAAGGCCCTTTCACCTTTCGCTAAATAGACACCGAAGGCGTCGATTGTGGGAGCTCCTCCTACCAGTTTGATAACCGTGGGGAAGGCCGAGCCACTTGAATCGTGGAACTCTCCCTTGCGGGCAGAGAGCACAATGAAATACCGGTGCGCGTCGACCCTGGTCCAGCGAGTAGTCCCCATCCCCGGTATGTCGCAAGTAATGGAAGAGTCGTCATAGCTAACGACCTTCATCGTCTTTTTGACAGCACCGAATATCCGGTCCTTGCCGGTTGCGGTAAACGAGATCGACTTCGGTGCGCCGAGATCCTTAACCACGTCGTACTTCGCGGTCGCAACCTGGTGCGGTTCCGCCGCGCCGGTAGCCGCGAGTACAGTAACCACTCCATTAGAATCAAAGCGATAAAGACGCGCCTCGGTGGTTGAGATTTGCGCCTTCCAGGTTCCCTCGAGGTCGAATTCGCAACTCTTCTTTTCCTGGGCCAATGCGGTAGCGGTAGAACCCAGAAGAATCATAGCCAGTAGCGAGATTGTGGCAGTAAATTTCATGATGTATTCCCTCTGTGCAACCTCTGTGTTCTCTGTGCCTCTGTGGTTTGAGACCCTGCGGTTAAAAACGACCACAGAGGCACAGAGAACACAGAGGTTGCACAGAGAAACACCTAAATTGGGCCAGGAATAGAAGCCACCGTGGCAGCTTCTATTCCTGGTGACCAGTGCCGCAAACTAAAGCGCGTCTCGGCGAAGGTAGCCGTATTTCTTGACTACCGCGTTGATCCGAGCCTGACGAGCCCGGATTATCGCATCCCATTCCGCGGGTGTCTTAAACGGATCGGCCCAGGAGATATGTTTCAGAATACTCTTCTGACTGGCAAACGCCTGTGCATGGACGAAGCGGTTGGTGGCATCGTTGACAATCCGGAACGAGGCGGCGTGCATGGCGAAATCCGTGTCGACCCCTATGTGGCCCATATTAAAGAGCCGGTAGCGGATCGTCTCGATATCGTAGGGATCTCCGGTCAGGAAATACCAACCAGGTAGATCAGCCCCGCGCATCTTGGCATAGTGCTTCAACGCGGCCGGCGTGTCGTCCTGTGGTTTGACCGAGATTGAGTAAAAGAAGAGGTCCTTACCCATGCGAGCTTTCAGGTCACGATACGTTCGTTTCAGAACCGTAGTCACCCGAGGGCACGCGCCGTGACAGTCTGCGTACATCAAATTAATCACGGCTTGCTTGCCTCTGATCAGATCGTCATAGAACCTGACCTCTTGGTTGTCCTGTGTTCGAAGCACCGCATTCGTGAACCTCGCAGCGCCCTGCGATGCAGGATGCGGTGTGAACGCTCCTTTGGAAAATAGTGATCTTCTATCCATTACGCCACCTCCTCACCGCGCAGTTTGGCTTCGTACTCCTCGTTGGCCTTGGCAATAGTTGCGTCGCATGCTGCCTTGGCCGCTGCATCAGGAACAATGACCCAATGCACCATCATGAACGCATCTTCGTGGCCCATGTTGTGACAGTGGATCAGGTAATCTCCGACATAGTCGCGGAATTGCATCCTGATCAGGGCGGCCTCTCCCGCTTCCACCTTGGTTACGTCTTTCCTGCCCGAGTTTAGCGGAGACACCGGAACTTCCGTAAGGACGCCGCCGATGTTCGCAAATCGCTTCAGAATGCGAAATTCCTCAAAGTGAATATGCACCGGGTGGTCCCAGTTGGTAGGTCCGGCTGGCAATTGACCGGTGTTATTGTCGATGAACCACTCTTCACAGGTGTTCTTAATGATGCAATGCTGCGGTACATCGACATCGAAGTCACGGCCGTTGATCAAGAACCGTCGTGGAACCGTTCCAATAGGATCGCGATCAAACCTCCACGTGAACGTAGTGTCCGGCTCACATATCGGCGGATAGGTGCAGAGGGTCTGCGGAATGGCCGGTGTATCGGCTGGGAAACTGGGCTCCCTTTGTATCACGTCGAACCGCATTAAAACGTTTCCGATGGTGAAGGTTGACGGTAATCCCGGAAACACGTTTCCTGTGTTGACACGTTGGCTCCTGACATCTGTGAGATACAGCTGAGTGCCCGGAGTGTACTTCCCGAAGTCGATAATCACGTCGTAGCGTTCAGCGACGTTCACTCGAATTGCGCCCGGAGTATTAATGACGTTTCCTGTGATGGCGTTGGTGTTACCTGCATTCGCCGGGCTGTCATCGACCGGAACCGGATGCTCGAGGAAATTGGCATCAGTGGCGATGCACGTCATCGTTTCAACATTACCTGTCGTGCCGTGGCGGAGCCTAAGGTCCCAGGCGTCCGTTGTCGGTCCGGTAGAGAGAATGCGGAACCGGTATTTTCTGTTCCTGACAGTAAACCTCGGCTGAATCGCTCCGTTGACGATGAACTTATCGCCACCGGCCGCATTGACCATCTCATTTCGGCCTTGCGCATCCAGGTTACAGAACCTCTTCTCGGTAAGGATCAAAGGAATGTCGGTGACACCGTAGTATCCCGGCAATTGCAGCGATCCTGCGCTCGGGTGCTCATGGCCCGGATCCGTCCGGTCATAAACGATGTACATGCCGTTCAGACCCATGACGTTGTTCGGGAGGGTTTCCTCCTGACGGTGATCGTGGTACCAGAACGTGCCCATCTTTTCCCTTGCGTCACCGACGCCGTTCCCCCCAGGGTTCTGGTTCGGAAAAGCCTCGATGCCGGCGTAGACATTCGGGTAGAGATGGTCTTTATATCTGCCGCTGGGGAAAAAGTCACCCGCGAAACCATCGCTCTCTGAGCCATGGTGACCGTTATGCAAGTGGATCGTTATCTCCGGGACACCAAACGTGTTATCGCCGGTCGGCGGCAAGCTGTTCCGGAACCGCACGATGTTGGATTGGCCATATCGACCCAGGATTGTTGGTCCAGGGTACCTACCATTGAACCCCCAGATGTATGACTCGCCAAAATCGGAGTGGAACCGATGCAGGCCGGGCCTGGCTTCCAGTTCGGTGGTTATGTGGGCTGGCGTGAACTGAGCCCAGCGCTGATGGTTGTCTCGGTCGGCCTCAGCCGGGGTGTTGGGGACCTCTTGGGGTGCTGGACTCAGTGGATGGTCTATCGCTGGAAACGGAATCGGTAGCTCATCCTTAAAAGGTGTATGTGGAATCAAGTCTGGGTTAGCGTTGCATGGAGCCAGGGGAATTGGAATTGACTCCTGCGCCTGTACGGTGTTAGTTATGATGTTTGGGGCCACGACCGCGACGGCCCCGGCTACTGCCCCTGTCTTGAGCACAGTTCTTCTGCTGACTGTGCCATCAAATTTTTCTTCGACACCCTGCCGGTTGCTTGCCTTCTTTTTAGGCATAGAATCTCCTTTCAGCCGTTTGGGTTTGGCCTCAAAACAAAAACCCTTGCTGTTGGTTTATGACCTTTACTCGAAGAGTGTTAGCTGTTGGCTCCCGAATCCTGATCTAACTTCCCGACAAAGGCGATCAGTTTGAAAGGCGAGGGCTTGTTGCTGAAAACCAGTTGAGTAACGTCAGTTGAATTTACGTGAAAAACTTAAGTGGTAGAAACTTCATTTGTGCGCTGTGCTGAATCGTGCGAAAGATTACGATCCAAATTTTTGTACCGCAAGCGTTCTTGCTTGGCGTATCTTGTCGTTCATTAGCGGATTTTGCTCTTCCGTTGAAAGTCATTTTCACAAGCCTGGTCCAATGGCTCAATCCAGACAAGAGAACACATAAACGAGCAGGTGCAACGATGGCAGGACCGACTGCTTCGCCGCTTGTGCAAGCTGGTGTCGCGAGTTGTTTGAGTTGGTCCCATTGCCGCCGTTTTTTCCATTCTCTGATCCGTTGGTTTTAAATTGCGATCGATAGAGGGCAGGAGAGTTTCCGTATGTCGCTTTGAAGTCGCGCACGAAATGACTCTCGTCGGTAAGTCCGACTTGATATGCGATCTCTTTCACACTTAAAAAACTCGATTCTAATAAGTCTTTTGCGCGCTCCATCCGCAACTGTCGCAGATAACGGATCGGAGGCATGCCGACATCCGATTTGAAAATATGACAAAGACGCCAAACTGATAGATTTACAGATTGGGCGAGCTCGGCGAGAGACAATTCACCACGAACGTCTTCCCGCATCATCTGGATGATTTTTTCGACGCGTTTATCCAACTAAACACCAGGGGAGATGTTCACCAACATCAGAACTTAATTGACGACTGTTCGACGAGCTAAACTCTTTTTCACAGTCACTTCTGTTGAAATAGCAGTGAGGTGATTTCGGGTTCTGGGCGAACCACTTTGCGGCAAAACTGAGTCGGGCAAAAAGTAATCCAGATCGCAGTTGTCGAGATGCGATGGACCATCGAAAACCACTGCTCGGGAGACGCTTGTTTTCGAGGTCGCGATTTAATACTACAGGCTACGAAAGTCTGTCAATGGGAACACAAATTTGTAACGAATTGGCAAGATGCCGCACTCGTAAGTGCGGCATACACGGGATTCAAATTTTTATTCCACCCGAAAATTTTCGGACGAACATTTTTTTCGTATCACTGGCCATTTCGAAAAATCTCGTAAATCGTGCCCTGATCGAGCGAAATCACGAAGAGATTACCGTTAGGTCCGGTCTTAATATCGGTAATCACTCCGAAATCTCGTCCGACCAACAGGCTTTCGCTTTCGGTCATATCATGAAACGTTAAGTTGTCGGCTACGAGATCGTTAAGTCGAGGATCATCAATTCCGATCTTTCTTCTGTTGCCAGTTAAATTGAACCGGAAAAGTGGTCCGCCTAATGGCTCGGGCACTGAGAAACCAACAAATAAGTCTCCGAAGAACTGGGGTCCCAGGGCTCGGCTATTCAAGAACCCAATCGCTGCCGGTGCCAGCACATGTTTCCAACTGAATTCAGGATCGCTGTACCTGGAACCGGGCAACACAAACAGGCGAGATAGTGCTTCCGCGGGAGTGTCCGCGATTCTTTCCGGTCCCCACCGCAACTGCTGCAGGTTCGGAAAGAGTTCGTGGTGCAAGGCGGTGGTTTCGATCAACTTATAGTCAGGCACGCGTTCCGCGGGACCAATGATCTGAATCCAACCTGAATTCATGCCTCGTTCGATCAGATTGAGCTCGTCGTAAGCATCTTCACCATTTTCCTGATCCCACAGGTTGCCTGACACGGGATCGAAGGCCATGCCGAAGCTATTGCGCACGCCATACGCAAAAATCTTCTGAATATTCGTGCCGATTTCACTGTTCATCGCAGCTCCGACTGCGAAAAAGGGATTATCAGCCGGAGTGGTGCCGTCGTCATTGAGCCGCAGGATCATGCCCGCGAAATGCGCATCGTCCGGTTGTGGCCCGCCAAACTGATCGTCAGGCACCGTCGGTCCGAGACCCGTCAAAGTTGGACCAGACGGCAAGTTTTGAAGCTGTCCTCGCCGGCCTGCGTCACCAAACATGATGTAGAGCTTACCGTCAGGCCCAAAAGCGAGAACACCGCCATCGTGATTGCCTCGCGGCTCCTGACCTTCATCGCCCTGTCCGGGCGGTTCCGGTCCGCCGTCGTTCTGAAACGAACGCAACTTGATCAGGTTATGCTCGAATGTCAGTGTTGAGCCGTTCCAGACAAACCGATCCACGCGGTTTCCGAGTAGTGGCGCGGCGAGAATGTTGTCAGTATCAGCTCCGAGTTGCGGAGTATCAGCGCATTCGGTCTCAACCGGGAAAAACGGATTCTCCGCTGGTGGCGGTGCGGCCTGGCAGCTCCAGAACAGATAGACGCCCTGGTTTGTTGGGAACTCGGGATGAAGAGCGATGCCGAGCAGGCCTCTCTCGGAAGAAAAATTAACTCCCAGATCGAGCACGGTGCTATGCGGCGCGCCGTTCACTATACGTTGTACTTTCCCGGTGTTTTTCTCCAACACAAAAAAATCGTTTGGTCCAATAAAGGCCATTGCGATCGGCGTGATGAGGTCAGCTATAACTGGTCTCACGTCGAGGTTTGGAACGAGCATCGTTGGACCACCTGCCTGCGCGCGAGTAACTTTATTGGTCCGCGGATCGAAACCGAGAGCTAGAGCTAACAGGAGCACACAAAAAATCAACACCCACGTTCGTCTCATTTCTTACTCCTTAAGTTGTATGTCGGAGGATTAGTCAGAGGGGCTTTGGGGTGTCGAGAGACTATCACTAATACCACTGGTGTTTTCTGTTATTACTTTGATCTTTTCGGTGCCTTTTTGTGACCAAAAAAACAGGCCGGCCCAGAAGAGCCGGCCTGCTGACCTTCAGAAAAGAGTGACTTAGTTTGCGGCAGTCCTGGACACGGAACTGCTTGCGAAGTTCGACACCCAGACTTGCCCTCCGCCAATAACAACCGCGAAGGGTCCGTTTCCGGTTAAATAAGTGGAGATGACGGTGCCACTCGATGGACTAACTTTCACCAAATTGTCATCGCCGTGGCTCACTATCCACATGTTTGTTCCGTCAAAAGCGATGCCCGCGGCTCCATTGCCGATCGTGAACGTCCCGAGGTTGAGCCCGTCACTCGCGCGAAGCTTCGTCACGCTTTTACTCCAAAAGTTTGTGACCCACAGGCTCGTACCTTGTACGGCGATGCCGAATGGACCTTTGCCTACTGCGTAAGTATCCAACACTGCTCCGGACGTACTCAGCTTTGTAACGGAGTCGCTGCGGTTGCACGCTACAAAAATACTGTTTGCGGCAAATGCCAAACCTATCGGTCGCTTACCGACCGCGAAAGTCCCGAGATTCGCTCCTTTTGCACTCAGCTTCGTTACGTTGTTGCTGTTCCGGTTAGCAACCCAGATGTTGGTTCCATCAGAAGCCAAACCGCCTGGACCATCTCCAACTGCGAAGGTGCCTAGAATGGCGCCTGTAGACGGATTCAGCTTCGTTACGGTGTTATCGAGATAGTTGGCCACCCATACGGCCGAAGCCGCATAAAGCAGCGCAACCGGTCGTTTACCCACGGTAAAACTTCCCGCGACCATGCCGTCGCTCGCGCGTATTCGCGTTACCGAGTTGGTGAACTGAGTAGCGAACCAAACATACGTGCCGTCAAACGCCGCGGCTTCGGGACCCGTCGAGCTGGCCGCTCCACCGCCACCCATGTCGCCGTCGAGAAGGGCGCCACCACTCATTGCCTGTGCGCCGCCCCCACCGCTCGTGCCCAGCGGTATCTCGGTCATCGGAGTTTGAGCCTTGATTACACCTGACGTCATCATCGCAATTGCAAGTAACAACGCCATATTGAAAACTCTCAACTTCAGAAGACTCATTTGCCACCTCCATTCGCTGTTGTCTTCGCCATGTCCTTTGGCCAATCAACCCAGCTAAGCGTCTCTGCCATCCATTCCGGTGGTGACATTCCCGGGCACCCACCCCATCTTTCGAGAGGTTCGTTCCCATACTTGATCACCCCGATGTGGTTCGATAGGTCCTTGTCGGCTACCGGATCGGAATTGACGTAGCCGAGTTTGCGTCTGAGTGTCTCGATGTCCTCCACCGAGCCCGTCAGGAACAGCCAGCCTGGTTTCACCTTATGCATTTGAGCATAGTGTTTCAGCATTGCCGGCGTGTCGACTTTCGGGGTGAGCGTGAACGAATACATGAAGATGTCTTTGCCAACGCGATCGCCGAGAATTTTTTGCAACCGCACCAGGTTCCTGGTTATCGGCGCGCAAATGCCCTCGCATTTCGCGTACATCATGTTGAAGATCACGATCTTGTCTTTCACAAGGTCGTCGTAAAACTTCACCTTGCGCCCTTCGTGAGTGGTCAGCACAAGATTTGGAAAGTATCTCTGTCTGATCCTCTCTCGCGACGGTATATTTTTGAACTTCGGGTTTGTATCAAGCGCTTGCGCCGTCGTAAGCAGTGGGACAGCAAACGGGGCCGCACCAAGCGCCGCTATCAAGCTTCTGCGTTTCAAGTCGGTCATAAGAATCCTTTCTTCAGATTACTGAGTCCAGGTCTTCCCAGCGCACGCACGTTGCGCGGGATTACCACACAACGGTTGCTATGGTTCCGTCTTGTTGTCGCCTGTATCGTCAATCAGCCCGAGTACCATCATCGCGTGATCTTCGTGAACCACGTTATGACAGTGCAGGGGAATCCTGCCGATGAAGTCGCGGAAACGGAAATAGACCTTCGCCTCCATGTTGTGCTCCAACCTGAAAACGTCTTTCCTGCCTCTCGTAATCAAACCGGTGCTTTTAGGCGCGTTACCGTTGATGTGGAGAGTTTGAAACTCCTCGAAGTGCATGTGGATCGGATGCTGCCATCCGCCCGAGTTGTTTTGGAAGACCCACTTCTCAACCGAGTTTCGCTTAATACGAAAGCGCGGTGTTTGATTGCAACCACCTACAAGCTTGCCGTTGACCTGCCATTGGCCGTTGCCACTCTCAAACCGGAAGGTGCGAGTGATTCGCTCCTGATCGTTCGTGTTCGGAAACTCGTAGAAGTAAACCTGCTGTTCTGCGGGGATGGTCGCGGGATTGATGCTGTTGTCAGTTACTGGCGGACCATCAACGATGATCCTCAATATTTTCTGTCCCTGACCAGCGCCCAGGACGTCACCGTCAGGTCCCTTACCATCATCCTGCTCCAGTCGATTCTCGAGATGGAACGTCTTTCCCGCATCGTTCGTGAAGTCGACGATCACGTCCACACGCTCGGCTACCGAGAAGCGCGAACTGTTGACCAGCACCGGCTTCTCGAGCAGATTACCGTCAGTGGAGATCTGCCAGAATGCTTTTGTGGTGTTGTTCGGACCCAGGACAAACATCTGGTAGAAGCGTGAAGGACCGGTGTTCAGCCAGCGGAAGCGATAACGGCGCGGGCTTACGTGCAACACAGGTTGGATCTTTCCATTGACCAGGAACTTGTCGCCGAGAATTCCGTCGGTATTGAACAGATCGAATTTGAGCAGTCCCGTCTGATTGTCGAAATGCTTGTCGTTGAAAACCATGTAAATGTCGAAACTGGTTAACGGATTCTGGCCGTCGCCGAAGCTTGGGAGCCGGAAGCCCGTATTTTCATCGCCAGTGTCGCGTTCGTTGAAGAGAATGTAGGCTCCCGCGAGACCTTTGTAGGTGTTCTCAGCCGTATGGTCGATGCGATGGTCGTGATACCAGAGGGTATGCATTGCCTCACGGATGTCGCCACCCTGCGCTTCGTGTGTTGATTTCACTCCCGCATAAACGTTGGGATAGTGATGATCGTAAAACTTGCCACGCTCCATAAAGAAGCAAGGGAAGCCATCGCTCTCGAGTGGTGTGTGGCCGTTATGCAAGTGTGTTGTCACGGATGGTAAACCGAAGCCGCCGTTGTTTTCGGGTAGGTTGTTGCGCAAACGAAGCAGCACCGATCCGGCTTGGGGATTGCCGTGCACGCCGTATCTCTCGACGATCAATGGGCCGGGAGTAGTGCCATTGAACGTCCAAAGGGGTTGCAGGGGAAGTTCACCTTGGGGTGCAACTCGCAAATATGCGAGGTGCTGTGACATTTCGTAGTACCGCAATGGTGGGAAATCATCCCATGCCTGGTGTGCAACTGTGCGCGCTTCACCCTGCAAATTATTGGGCATCTTTTGGGGCGCAGGGTTAAGCGACGCCAGGGGAACCGGCTGAAGCACAGGCAACCTGGGCATCTCGTCCTGCCACGGAGTGGTATCAGGGCTGTTTGGTTCGTCGTCGTCAAACGAACCTCTCGTATTAAGCGGGTGGGCACTCAGACCTTTTTTCGGGATCAGCATACCGGCACTGGTAAGCAATCCCATCTTGAGTAGATCGCGCCGCTTGAAACCCGCAGCAATCAACTCGGCGCGATTGTCCGACGCTGTCTGTTTTTCCTTTTCTTTTCTTCTATTCCGCTTGGAGATGTACGCCATCGGAAAACTCCTTTTATTGAGGGCTTAGCTTTGGGGGCCAAGCACAATTCTGGTTTCGTCGAGACTAATGGTTGATAGGGCTTGAACTATGGCGGAGCTTTGAAGTGAAAAACACCGACCAACTCAAGCAGCCATTAAATGCACTATTGTGTGAGTTGCGTTTAATAGATCACCGCGCCCGCGAGGTGTTGACCGGTGGTCCAACGAGTAATTGAGTGCGGCGAACTGTATATTTCCTCTCAAATTATGTCAAGAAAAAAGTCGAGCGAAAATGAGAAACAAAGTTGGACACGATCAGTACCGCAACACGATAGCGTCGGGTCGCGTAACGCGGTAGCGTGTAGTCAAACTGAAGTGGTAACCTTCACTCGAAAACATTTCGGTTGAAGAGGGTCTTTATATGTCGTCCATTCGCATTTCTTGCGCAGTCACTCTGATCGCGCTCTTTGTTTTGTCTGCGGTTTTCACCCCAGCGCAAAAGTCGCGCACGCGCGACGCTGCTCGCCACGCAGGTGAAGCTGCCGAAACGTTTACCGAGATCATGAACGTCAGAGACAAAGCCATTCCGAAAGAACTGCTCGACACTGCTGAAGCCATCGCAGTTTTTCCCGGAGTGATCAAAGCGGCGTTTCTTATTGGCGGACGCGGTGGTCAGGGCGTGATTAGTCGACGAGTAAAGGGCGGCTGGAGTCCTCCAGTATTTTTCAACCTCGGTGGTGGTAGTTTTGGTCCACAAATCGGAGCGCAGCGAACGGACTATGTTTTGCTAATAATGAATCAGAGCGGCCTGGATGGTTTACTCAAAGACAAATTTGAACTGGGCGGTGAAGCTGCCATCGCCGCTGGTCCAGTCGGGCGTGAAGCAGCGGCTTCAACCAACCTGCGATTGGATGCAGGAATACTTTCTTACTCACGAAGCAAAGGTGCGTTTATCGGCGCGGCGTTGAAAGGCGCCATGATCACTCCCGATAACGATCTCAACGAAGCGATCTATGGCAAGAAGGCGGACGCGGTACTCCAGGGACCCCCGATGACGTTTGACAAGATGCCACCTTCGGTTCGCATTTTCCCGCGTACGCTTGTGCGTTACTCGATCAGATAGAAATTGATCACAACTAACTCTTGACGCTTTTGTTTGTGCGACCTAGAATGCTTCGTCGCCCACACACGGTCGATTCGCTCTTCTAACCTACAACCCGGGAAACGAATCGTGAACTGTTAAACCGACATGCTCCCACGAACGCAGCGACAAAAAGAGATTCTCGATTACATCACCCGTTTTCTCGAACGCCACGGTTACATTCCCTCCTACGCACAGATCGCTCGACAGTTTGGAGTTAAATCGCGCGCGACGATTGCAAAGCACATTGCGGCACTCGAACGTCGTGGCCTGCTGGTCCGTGAACATGAAGACGGATCGTTTGCGTTGAACGTCAAAGTCGAAGACAAGAGCAGCGACTCGCTTTGTGAGGTCAGGCTGCTTGGAAAGATCGCCGCGGGTGCGCCGCTGGAAGTCGTCGACGATGAGGAGCGGATACCAGTGCCACGATTCCTGCTTGGACGCGTAAGACCCGATCGAGTTTATGCACTGCGTGTTAAGGGCGACTCGATGATCGATGAGCACATCTGCGACGGCGACATCGCGTTGATCGAAAATCGCACTGACGCTCGCGACGGTGAGATAGTCGTTGCCCTGCTGATCGAAGAAAACCAGGCCACACTCAAGCGACTTTATCGACGCGGCACGAACGTCGAACTACAGCCGGCGAATTCTCAACTGCAACCACTCACGATTCCAGCCAACCAGGTCCGCGTGCAGGGAATATTTCGCGGCCTCTTGCGTCCCAGCAACTAACAGAACCGAGCGCGGTAGCGCCGGGTCAATCGCTAAATCCTCTAAACGGTGTAGTTTCCGGACGCTGAAGCCAATTATCTTGCGAGTATTTTGCACTTGCGCCAACGAGGTGCAGTGTATACGCATGCCTCGAACGTGGAGATCGGTTTTCGAAGCTGCGATGCGGCAGTAGTCCGTGAAGCAGTATCAAACTTCCTTTCGAGACTTCGAGCGGAACGAGTTCATCTTCAGGCCAGGGTGTTGAGTCGTAAGTTTCAAACTCCATTCGGCCTTCATTCGTTCGCCGCCAGCGCGATTTCAAACCGTGTCGATGTCCGCCTGGAATGGCCCAGAGACCTCCGTTTTCAATAGTTGCGTCTTCGAGAGCGAACCATAGACCAGCAATGTCGATCGGATCAGTGTAAAGAAATGTGCTGTCCTGGTGACACGCGACCTCGCCGCCGATGTTTGGTTGCTTGAAGATGTACATCGACTGCACGAGAAGCGAATTCTGCATTCCGAGATCTGCAGCAAGTTCTTTTACGCTCTCGCTGCGTGAGAAGCGATCGAAGACCGGGTCGAGATCGTGCAGCGCGTGACCTATCTTATTGATCGACTTCTCCTTATCGTACTTGAGCGTGCCATCTCGATTGAATGCATTCTCTTCGAAGAAGAACCGGATCTTATCGCCCGAGGTCATGAAGTAATCATCGGTGAGTCGATTCTGTTCGCGCGTCGAAAAGATCGACACCACCTCCGCCGGATCAAACTCATGGACCAACTCCTGCGCCCTCGCACGCAGCCGATCGCAAGCCGCCTCATCCGCGAATCCTTCGATCACGAGAAAGCCGTCGTCTCTGTACTGGTTGAGCTGCTGTGAACTGAACATCCCCGCTCGAATTGTACGATGACGTAGTTCAAAATGACGAAGTGGTCCAATTTTGATCACGATCAAAGAAATGTCTTGACAGCTAAAGCGGAAAGGCGTATTTAGCGGCTCACGGACTTCCCTAACTCAACTCAACCATCCTTAGCTAGACCTAAAAGGAGGTACCTCATGAGATCTCTCACCAGACGATCTTTCACTATCAACCTTCGTCGACGCGTTTTCACCAGTTCATGCTTAGCTGTTTGTCATGTCGGATTGCTTATTTGTCCGGCGGTGACGATGACGAGAAACGTCAATCAAGTCATCCCACAACAGCAATCCGCAAAAACGCAACAAGACAGCTGCCGGTAATATTTTGCCCATTCCCACCATTTCCGCCGGGAGTTCCATCTGCGCCATCGGCTCCGTCTCCACCTACTGAACCTCCAACACCGGCAAGACCATGAATGTTACCGCCGCAAACGCCATTCGATCCGTTCCTCCATGGTTGCCATTTAATCCTGTATTTCCCGCATTCCCATCCGTCCCATCCGAACCGTTGCTGCCATTCCTATTGATCGTTTCCAGGAGTAGGCTGGACCTCGCGTGATTCGCGTCACAACTACGTCACAATGAACGCTCGCACGGTGCGTTGCTCAACCATCCAGTTGTACAACAAGCATCATATGTTGCCAGAGTTGAAAGATGGGTTGGAGATCACGCGCCGTCAAAAGGGCGCTTCGTTCTTCGGTTCAGGTTCACGCCGCAACACAAACTGCTCCTTGTTGTCGACAATCCAAACCCAACCCTCATGAGTCAAGGAATAGAATGTTACATATTCTCCTTCAGAATCATGGTACGAGGATGATTCTATAAAACCTTTATCTTGAAGTGTCTTCAATGCGATGGTCGTCGCCATTCTGGTGAAGCCGAATCGCTCCATATCGAATCTGATTGCACCAACAGCGGCTGAACCTCCGGTTGCATCAATATTTTCACCGATGGCAGCGAGCGTCACGACTTCCTGTTGCTCCAACCCTTCAATCTTTCTTGTGGCCGAAACGTCTGCGGCACGAAAGAGTGTTTCGGACTTTTGCATCAATGCCTGAAGTCGTGTCGTGATGTTACTTTTTAGACCCTCAAAGTCCCTTGGTGCGCCCGTGCTGTACTTGATGATGCTACGATGCTGAACATCGAAGGGAAACTTAGATTGGCGCTGATCGGAGCAAATTAATGCCACCTCTTTGAATGACGCGATCGCGAATCCAAGCTCAAACCAAACATTAGGGTTGTCTAAACTAATATCGGCTAGACAGAGGCGCGATTCACGAATCCCGGACTCAATGTCCTGAATGGGAATGCTTACTTTAGGATCTCTATCAACGCGATACGGCTCCAAGCCGGCTTCACGAATTGCGGGGGCGATGACGTCCTCATAGCGACTGTCGAAATCACCTCGATCAAACGGCTGCATCACGAAACATTTGTCCATTTTTACTCGTACCCCCAAAGACTCTGTCAGGAAACCTCATCGGGGGTATCCCATTGATCATCAAGTCCCCAATGATTTCTTCATCTAAATAAGGCGTCGACTATGCAACTCACAAAGGTGTAGCCAAAATCACCCTGGCAGATGAGACGCCGATGAATGCCTCGCAGCCGTTCACCCGCCCAACGCTTAGTGTCTTTGCCACAAACTCAAGATTCTGAGTAGGCGACTTGAGGTAATGCTGCGCTATAGCAATAGCAGCATAGACTTCATTGATATCGACGCTGAGTCGCAGGTTGGCAGTTTTAGTGGTCCGCCCCACGACTTAATACATCCCGAACTTCGCGAATAATCGGCTCGCTCACAAAGAGCGATATGTCTCCATTGAAAAACAGCCGCAGTGCTTTTCGCGCTGGGCTGTTACGGTTGGCGATTCCTTGTACGAAGAGATTGCAGTCAAAGACGACGCGAGGAGTAAGTTCGGGCATCGCCTATTTGTCCCGGCGTCTCTCCTCGCGGATAGCCTGTTGGGTTTGCTTTACGAGGTCGTCGAGTTCTTCTTCTGACATCCCACTGTCATCGAAGCTTTGCGCGATCGGCTCGACGATTTGCTCAAACGGTTTCTGAGCGAGAACCGCCGTTTCAAGCAATTCTAAAGCGGCGGCCTCAGGAGTGGTTCCCTGGCGCTTCGCTGCCTCTGCAATGGCGTGAACTGTATCAGGATTGCTTATTTTAACAACCAGGCTTTGCATAGTTACAAATACTGACTCGCTCAGTTTAGCACACTGTTTAACTCACGAAGCCACCCACTGGTGGACTGCTGAAATGAGGTTAATTTTCGAGCCGGCACACTATAGGCACACAAAATTCAAAAGCCGGTCAATTGACCGGCTCTTTCATTGCGATAAACTGTTCAAGAAGTTTAGATTAAGTGGAGCCGGCTGCCGGAGTTGAACCGGCGACCTTCTAATTACGAATCAGACGCTCTACCAACTGAGCTAAGCCGGCTGAAAGTGCTTTTGAAATATACGAATGCCGTAATTGCAGTGTCAAGCGGAACAAGATTGGACCAGCAGGAGGGATCATATGCCGAAGGACGCGACGAAGAATATAGATCGGTACAAGATTAGGGGTGGCCAACTGAATGAATTCGATTTCCATCAGAACCAGGAAGCATTTGCCGAGCAACAAAAGGCGCAAGCAACTAACCTAATTCCCGGAACGCCGCCTGAAGCGAAGGTTCAAGAATCGCAACCCGTAGTCGCAAAAGCGCCAAAGCCGTCGAAAAAGAAAGCCACAAAAGGCACTAAGGCTACAAAAGCACGAAAAGGCGTTAAAGCCAAAAAGGCCACGAGCCCGAAAAAAGCCGCACCCATGCGGGGCGCCACTGCGAAGAAGCTGGCGGCGAACAAGGCCGCGAAAAAGGCGACCAAGGCCGCGAAAAAGAAGTAGAGTCAGACATTAAAGAAGTAGTTTTGAGTCGCGCAATTTATTCCCCCAAGCTGACTTTTTGCCTGTTGTTGCTCATCGCGATTACGGGCTCGCTGGCGCTCGCTCAAAACCCACCGAAAAAGCTTCCGTCAGCCGACAAGATCGTCGACAACTATCTGAAAGCCATCGGCGGCAAGAAAACCGCCGGCTCTCACAAAGACGCAACTTACGAGTGGATCGTCCAGCTCAACGATCAACCGATCGGCACCGCACGTACACAGCGGAAAGCACCCGCGTCCGAACGTTGGGAGCTGACTTTCGGCAACGGTAAAATCGTTTCCGCAACTAACGCGCGCTCCGCGTGGGAAATCGGACTCGACAATCGTTTACGAACTCTCACTGGTCCCGAAAGCGGTGCAGCGAAGCTGCGCGCTTCACTCGACTCATCACGTCTTATCAACTTCAAAAAAGCCAACGTCCTTGCGCGTGTAGTTTCACTCGGCGATCTCGCGTCGGAGCCCGCTTATATCGTCGAGTTCTCAATGCGCAACGGCGCGCGGTTTCAATATTACTTCAGTGTAAAGACCCGCCTGTTAACTAAGATCACCGGCGACGTGCGAAAGACGCGCGTCGTGTTCGAAGACTATCGAGCCGAGCAAGGAATCCTTGAGCCGCATCGTGTTCGCATGAACGTTGACGGTTCAGGTGAGCTAACGCTGCTGCTCCAAACTGTGAAATTCGACACGGGCATTGACGATCGAACTTTTGATCCGCCTGAAGCAACGGAGAGTCTCGACGTCGCCGCGTTGTTTCGCGAAGTCGCGCGCAACCAGGATGAGATCGAGAACCGCGTCGCTGAATACGCCTTCAAACAAACAGAGACTGATCGTGAGATAAACGCGAAAGGCGAACTGAAGAAAGAGACGACGAAGCTCTATGAAGTCTTTCCGCTGCCGAATCGCGAGCCGGTGCAAAAGTTGATCAGCGAGAACGGCGTGCCTCTTTCTGCGGAGCGTGCTGCCAAGGAAGATCGACGCGTGCAGGAAGAGTTTCTGAAGGCTGAACGAGACAAAGAGAAAGACGAGAAGAAAGCAGCGGAACGGCGCGCGGAGCGCGAGAAGAAGCGCAAGGAAGGGAAAGAGGGAACTGAGATTTCTCCATTTTTGAAAGTGTGCGAGTTTGTTTCGCCGCGTCGCGAGATGCTTTCCGGGCGCGAGACGATCGTCTTTGATTTTCGGCCGCGTCCGGGGTTTCGTCCGCAGAGCCGTGAAGAGAGTTTGATTGCGAAACTGGTTGGTGTGATGTGGATCGATCCTGTGGACAAGCAAGTGATTCGAATGGAAGCGCGGTTGGCCGAAGGATTCAAGATGGCTGGAGGGTTGCTCGTTTCACTCAAGCCTGGAGCCGCGCTTGTGGTCGAGCAAACGCGCATGGCCCAGGGTGTGTGGCTGCCCCGGTTTGCGCAAATTAATCTGTCAGTTAAGGTTCTGTTGTTTGGGGGCGGTGATTACAACAAGACGATCGAGTGGAGTGATTACAAGCATTTTTCGGGTGATGTGAAGGATTACAAAATCGATGCGCCGGCCAAACCTTAGCCGCAGATGACACGGATGAAGACGGATTTGAATATTATTGGCGGAGGTTTAGCAGGAGTCGAAGCTGCGTGGCAGGCGGCGCGGCTTGGCGTTGATGTGAATCTTTATGAAATGCGGCCGGTTAAGCAAACGCCGGCGCATCGCACTGACAGACTCGCTGAGATCGTGTGTTCCAATTCGCTTAAGTCTGATGAAGTCGGTACGGCGTCCTATTTATTAAAAGAAGAATTACGACAGGGGGATTCGCTCGTCCTCGCCGCAGCGGCGGAGACGCGTGTGCCCGCGGGCGCCGCGCTCGCCGTCGATCGAGAAAAGTTCGCGGAACTGATCACGGACCGCATCGAGAACGAACCGAAGATTCGTTTGATCCGCGAGGAGGTCACCAGTATTCCCGCAGATCAAATCACGATCATCGCCACTGGTCCTTTATCTTCCGACGCGTTGACGTCCGAGATCATGAAGCTGACCGGCAACGATCAGATGTATTTCTACGACGCTATCGCACCGATCGTAGCCGCCGACTCGATTGATACATCAATCGCCTTCCGCGCGGCTCGATACGATAAGGGAGGCGACGACTACCTTAACTGTCCGTTCGACGAAGAGCAGTACGCGCGATTCTATTCCGAGTTAGTGGAAGCGAAGAGCGTTCCGCTTCAGCGTTTTGAAGAAACCCGATGGTTTGAGGCTTGTCTCCCGATCGAGGAACTCGCGCGACGCGGAGTCGACACGCTTCGTTTCGGCCCGATGAAACCCGTCGGGTTGCGTCATCCGCAGACTGGGCGCGAGCCTTACGCGGCGGTGCAGTTGCGCCAGGAAAATTTAATGGCCGACGCATACAGCCTTGTGGGCTTTCAGAATCATCTACGCTACGGCGAGCAAGCGCGAGTGTTGCGACTCATTCCGGGACTACAAAACGCGGAGTTTCTCCAGTTTGGCCAGATCCATCGCAACACATACATCTGTTCACCGCGCGTGTTGTATGCGACGATGCAGATGCGCGATCGTCCTAACCTGTTCTTTGCCGGACAGATCACGGGTGTCGAGGGTTACGTCGAGTCGGTCGCGATGGGCTGGCTCGCGGGTGTGAATGCGGCCCGGCTGGCCGCGGGTTCAGAGTTGTTGGAAGCTCCGGCAAGCAGCGCAACGGGCGCGTTAGCACATTACGTCTCCCATGCCGATGCAGAAAAGTTTCAACCAGTAAACATCACTTTCGCGCTTTTACCTCCCCTTCCAGAACACACGAGGCGTAACGTACGTAAGAAACGGGAACGCAGGCAGTTGCAAGTTGAATTGGCCTTAAAAGAGTGGGCAGAGTGGCTCGATCAAAATCACACAAAACAACAGACCGCGCACGCCGTGTAATAGGTCTTGTTTCCTTTGCGTGAGAGGCTGCCTGCCGCTTGCGATCGCCCTCATTTGTCTTTGCACGAGTATGCCCGCGTGGAGCCAATCGGGTAGAAAGCAAGACGGCAAAGGCAAGCCAACGACGTCGCGGCCAATTGATCCAAACAGACCGGGAGTACCCACAGCAAAGACGTCGGGCGACGAGATCGATCCTGACGACGTCGTTCGCATCAGCTCGAACCTCGTACCCATTCCGGTTTCTGTCGTTGATAGACGGGGAAACGCAGTCGTCAATTTGAAATTGGACGACTTCGAGCTGCGTGTCGATGGTGAACTCCGGCCACTCAGCGATCTGACGCGTTCGGAAACGAGTGTTCGTCTTGCGATGCTTTTCGACAACAGCGGAAGCCTCGATGCCGCGCGCGATTTCGAAAAACAAGCTGCGACACGATTTTTTCGGAAGGTGCTCCGGCCCGTGGATGAGGCGGCGATCTACTCGATCGAAACCGAAAGCTACCTGGCCCAACCTCTGACTCACGACATCGTTCGTCTCGAACACACGATCGCCATGTTTGGACGACCCGAAGGTGGAACTTCGCTCTTCGACGCAATCACCAGCGCTGCAACTTACCTTAAACCTTACTCCGGGCGCCGCGTAATCGTGATTGTTTCGGATGGCATCGAAACCACAAGCAAGCTCAACGACTTCGATACAGTGGTCCAACACGTACTCGCCGATGATTGCCAGATCTACGTGGTCCAAACTGGATTGTACGAAGGCGCGAACCTCCGCGCGCTCGCGGCCGAACGCCGGATGGAAGAGTTGACAGGACAAACTGGCGGCGCCGTCTATCTTCCTAAAACGATGGAGCAACTCGACCTCGCGTTCGACCAGATCGCGGCGGACCTCAGGCAACAGTATGTTTTGAGTTACTACCCCGGCGCCGAAAAACGTGACGGGCGCCTGCACAAACTCGAGTTGACTTTGAAAACGAGAAATGACGTTCGCATCCGTTCGCGAAAGGGTTATTATGCGCCCAGGCCGAAGCCGGCGACCTCGGCTAATTGGTAGCGCAAAATGGAGAAGCTGATCGAGCAATTCCTCGAACACCTGCGGTACGAACGCAACGTCAGCGAACACACCTTACGCAACTATTCCAGCGACCTCGAACAGTTCGTCAGTCATCTCAGTCCCGATAAAAAACAAATACCCGAAATCTCCGAGATCGATCACCTGACTATCCGTGAGTGGATGGCCTCGCTTCATAGCGAGCAAAAGAAGAAGAGCTCGATCGCGCGCAAGCTCGCAGCGCTGCGTACCTTCTTTCAATTTCTGGTTCGCGAAGGAGTGTTGGAGCTCAACCCGGCGAAGCTCGTCTCAACGCCACGGATGGAAAAGAAACTGCCCGTACATCTCTCGATCGAAGAAGCGATCAGGTTTATCGAAACGCCAGATCCGGAGACTGATCTTGGAAAACGCGATCGCGCGATGCTCGAGCTGATGTACGCGACTGGCGTGCGCGTGGCGGAGTTAACGACGCTCAACCTTGGCGATGTGGATTTCGGAAATCAGTTAGTGCGCGTGACGGGAAAACGCAGGAAGCAGCGGATCGTTCCGTTTGGCGAACCCGCGGGAGATGCGATTCGGAGTTATCTAGGTGTGCGCGATAAGTTTCTTTTCAACGCGCCGATTTCGAAGCGTGATGATGCCGCGTTGTTTTTGAACTACCAGGGAACGCGTATCACGACGCGTTCTGTGGGGCGGATGGTGGAGAAGTACATACGGATCTGTGCCGGCATGCACAACATCAGCCCGCATGCGCTGCGGCATTCGTTTGCGACACACCTGCTCGACAGTGGCGCAGATCTGCGCGACATTCAGGAGCTGCTGGGCCACGCGCGATTATCGACGACGCAGGTTTATACGCACGTTTCGATGGAGAAGCTTGTTGAGGTCTACGATAAAGCACATCCGAAAGCCTAATCATTGGTCAATTATCATTTGACATTTGTCAATTGGTTATTTGAAGACCTTCAGTAGCCAGAGGTCTTCAATGACAATTGATAAATGTCAAATGATAATTGACCAATGATTGGGTTTTATAACGTCGGCAGGTCGTCTTCGCCGTTCTGGCTTTCGATCATCGCCTGGCAGGTGGCGTCGTAGCGCGCGGTGGGTAGCGCTTCGAGACGACGCTCATCGATCGGTTGACTGCAACGCCCACAGATTCCGTAGCTTCCTTCCTTCATACGCAACAACGCCTGATCGATATCCGCCACAACCTTCGAGCTTCGCTCGCCAAGTCGTAGCGCGATCTCTTTGTTCAAGTCCTGCACTGAAAGATCAACGCTGTCCTTGACGCCGTCGTCATAAAGCTCGAGGGCAGCCGCCTGATCGGTACGCACTTGTTCCGTGTGCTGGCGTAACTGGGTAAGAAGAAGACCTTGGAAGTGTTTCAGTTTTTCAGCGTCCATCTAAGTTATACGTGCGTCGCAAATTCTACGCAAAAACTCCCGGGTTTATGATGCGCGCCAGTATAACATTCGCGTCCCGATTAATCGCCACTCGACTCTGGAATCGGTTTAGAGAGATCCGCCAAAGCCGGCCTGGTGCGTTTCGCAAGCCACGCGCGAAAGCGCCGTATCGCGAGTGCGAGTCCGGTTACTACAAGCATCGCGCCTCCCATTGAGACCAGCCCCGCGATTGTTTGTCCGATGATGCCGGCGACTTCGCCGGTGTGAGCAAAGCGGAGTATTGAACGAAGCTGACGGCCGCGCGTGTTGGCTGAAAATGGTTCCCACTTCACCACCTCGCCAGTCGCGCGATCTAAAACAAGTTGTGCGCGCTTTTGAGGCTGGCCGCCGTTACCACGATCGATATTAAACGTGAGTGGAGCGGAGTCTGACGCCGGCAACTGCAACGTGATACTTCGCCATTCAGCAACTTGTTGCTCGGCGCGACGCCATGCTGCGTCAAGATTATTCGAAACAGGTTTCGCGTTGTTGGAAGCTTGTTGGTTGGCACGCGGCGCCGGAGGAGTTTCCCCAACGATGCGATACACGAGATTTCCCGCCCATGTGTAGGAGATAACGACCGCGGATAAAACAACAATGAACAGCGGCCCCGCGGACCAGAATCCGATCGTGTTGTGCCAGTTGAAATCACGTGCTTTTGAGGGAAGTCCGCGCCGGAACCAAGTCACATTTCGAAACGACTTTAAGTTCCAGCTTCTGGGCCACCATAAATAGAAGCCGCTGGCGACAAGAAACAGAAACCCAAGATTGCAGGCTCCCGTGATCGCGCGTGCAACAGCGCGATTATCGCCATTAGCTCCAAGCCACCGGTGCCAGTCAGTCACTCCGCGAAAGAAACTTCTCACTCTGTGGGAGCCTTCGCCGAGGACTGCTCCCGTGTAAGGATTGACGAACAGAGTTGCTTCACGACCAAACGCGACCTCCGCGGGCGCCAAAGGATCGGACTTCATTGTCACCGATGTAGGACTTGCTCCGCGACTCTCGCGTGCCCTCGTTATTAATGTCTCAACGGGCAGATGTTGTGTTTGACCAGCGGGCGGTGCTGATCGATAACCTCTCGTGTCGGCCCACGAAGTGATCTGCTTTTCATACGTCAGCAGCACTCCAGTGACGCACATGTTGAGAATCACAATGCCTGCGGTTACGCCAACCGGCAGATGACACCAAAAAATGATCTTGCGTAGCTTTTTCATGTAATGAATTCAGGATTATACGTCTGCCCAGCGGCGCAGGAGATTGTGGTACAGGGAAGTCAGTTCAACAATCGAGGGATGCTCGGGAACGTCTGCATTTAACCGTTGTATTGCGACGTCAAGATCGAAAAGGATCGTTCGTTCGCCATCGTCGCGGACCATGCTTTGGATCCAGAAGAACGATGCGAGCCTCGCGCCGCGAGTCACCGGTCGAACATGATGAAGACTCGACGCAGGATACAGAATGACATGGCCTGCGGGTAACTTTACCGAGTGAACACCGTACGTGTCTTCAACGACCAGCTCGCCACCGTCGTACTCTTCAGGGTCACTGAAGAAAAGGGTGGCAGAGAGATCGGTGCGTACTCGATGCGGTGTGTCTCTCACTTGTCGGATTGCGTTGTCGACGTGATTCCCAAACGACTGTCCATTCTGATAGCGATTAAAAAGCGGCGGAAAAACTTTCAGCGGTAACGCAGCGGACATGAAGAGGGGATTATTCTCGAGCGCATAAAGAATTGTGTTCTGAATCTTTTTTGCACCCTCGTAATCTTCCGGTAGCTGCTGGTTGTCTTTTGCTCGCGCGGATTGGTGGCCGGCGGTGATGCGGCCGTCAACCCAGTCAGCTTTTTCAAACACTTTGCGACACTCGCCCACTTGCTCGGCGCTCAATACCTCTGGAATCTGCAACAGCATTTCGAATCTAAAGAAGATCTCCCTCGCAAAGGCGCAAAGCGCTACGCGTTTCTAAGGCTCTTCTTTGCACCTTTGCGCCCTTTGCGAGGAAAAGATCCTAAAACCTGAAACTCGTGCTCAACATTGCGACGCGTCCAGGCCCTGGTACGATGTGACCTCCACCGATCCGATCGAAGTAAAACTTGTCAGTCAGGTTGTAGAGATTGAGCTTCAGATCCACGTGTTTTGAAATCGGATAAGAAGCCATCGCGTCAAAAGTCCAATACGCGTCGACAAAGCGAGTGTTGATAGTGTTGCCAAACCGTCGATCTACAAACCGCGCGCCACCACCGAAATGAAAACCGGAACGCAAACTATACGTGGACCATACGTTGAAAGAATTTCGCGGCGTGTTGACGAGTTCCTTCCCGATTTCTGCGGCGTTGTTTGAGTCTCTAGTTGCTGTATCGAGAAGCGTGTAACCAGCCAGTATTTGCCACGCCTTCGTAAGGTTGCCTTCAACGCTTAATTCCGCTCCATCGACGCGTTGTTTGCCTTCCAAAACCTGCGGCGGATCTCCGGGTAAAACTCCCGGCGTGCGCGCGTTAAGCTTTTCAACCCGGAAGATTGCTCCACTCAAAAGCACGCGCCCACTGAAGAAGCCCCACTTGCTTCCAGCTTCAACTGTGTAGGTTTTTTCCGGATCGATAACAGTGTTTGCCGTGTTGTACGACAAACCCTCGAGCGAAGGATTGAGTGATGTTCCGTACGAACCGTAGATAGCTCCTTGCGGAAGTGGCTTGAATACGACTCCACCGCGCACGCTCAGCATGCGATCGACGCGCGATACAGGAACTCCGGTTGTTGTGATTCCATCGGCATCAAAGCGATCCCAACGGAGGCCGCCGTTCAGCTCCCACTTCTCGCCGAGCTTCGCCGTATCAAACAAGTAGAGCGCCTGCGAATTAGCTGTAACATCGCCAATGATTGAACTGGTCGTGATTGGACCAGTGAAAACATCGTCAGGATTGGGACTCAGCAGGGTCGTAAGCATGTTGCTGGCGGTGCGGGTTTTGCGCGTGTTGTTCTCGCGCGTGATATTGATTCCAGTAACAAGTGCGTGTTCGACTTTGCCGGTCGAAAACCTCGCGATGAAATCCGTCTGGTTGTCCCATGCTTTATCTTCGGTCTGCCACGATCGCATTTCGCGATTGATGGCTGTTGAGTTGTTGTTGGCAAAACGCGGCGGCGTCGCAATCGAATCGCGCGAAGAGTTGCTGAAGCGAAGTTGGTTGCGCAGCGACAGCCCATCGTTGAAATCGTGTTCGAACCTGAGTGTTACAAGATCGGAATTCAACTTTTCGAAATCGCGATTGCGGAGACCGTAGAAAGTGTCTCGGGGAACAGGCGCAGGCCGATCGCGAAACTCAACTAATGCGTTGTTGGTAACCGGAACCCACGGAATTCCATAGTCTGAGATATTGTCCTGCTTGAGTTTGTAATAGCTGACCGTGGCACGCGTTGGTTTACCGAGGCCGAATGTAAGAGAGGGCGCAACGCCCCAACGCTCAAACTTCACGACATCTCGACCCGCTACTCCGGAATGGTGACCAAGCAGATTCAAACGAAACGCAATACTGTCGCCAATTGGAACGTTGATGTCCGCAGTTGCCCGACGCGTTCGGTCGGTACCAAAGTCGAGCGTGCCTCCGAAGGATCGTTTTAAGCCGGGCGTCTTGTTGAGTAGGTTGATCGAGCCGCCGGTAGAGCCTCGTCCCGTATAAACCGAGCCGGGTCCTTTAACAACTTCGACCTGTTCGAGGTTGAAAGGATCTCTCGACTGTGGACTAAGATCTCGCACTCCATCGACGAAGATATCGTTGCGCGCGCTGAAACCTCGCAGCGTGAGATTGTCGCCGGCTGGATTGCCGCCTTCTCCTGCTGTGATTGTCAGCCCGGGAACATTTTTCAGAACGTCGCGCAAGGTCGTCGCGCCTTGTTCTTCCATTACTTCTTTTGAAATGACGTTGATCGTTTGAGGCGTGTCGAGCAGTGGCTCGGTGTATTTCGTGGAGGAGAGGACCACTCTCCCTTCATCTCTAACTTCAACCTGTTCAGTGCCGGCGTGGATCTCGAGAATCGCAGTTTGCTTGTCGCTGAATCGATAGCTAATTCCGGTGCCGCGCAAAATTTCCCGCAGAGCCTGTTCAGGCGAATAGTGGCCGGCCACACCGGGGGAGGCAAGCGAGCGCATTGCGTCATTTGGAATGACGACTTGAAGACCCGAACTCTTTTGAAATGCGAGCAGGACCGACTCGAGAGTGCCGGCAGGAATGTTGAATGTGATCTGCTGCGTTTGGACCGCGGCGTCGTTGTCGAGCCGGGCTTTTCCGAGAACGATGTTATGACTTCTGGCCGGGCAATAAGCTATGAGCGCGCCGACTGTGCTGATGGCTACAATCCAGTAACGCGGTCCCCGCCGCCTCGCGTTTTTGGTGCGCTTCCGGCTTTTGAGTTTCATGGACGGAGTCCTCTGTGATCACAAAAATAAGGTATTGCGCGAAATTGAAATCCGATTTCAATTTCAAAGGGAGTTGCAGGATAGTAGATGCGGTTCGGTTCGTCAAGTGAGCGGAGAATCTGATATGTCTTAGATTGATTTCTCTGTGTCTCTGTGTCTCTGTGGTTAACTAATTCGTGGCTAAAATCACCACAGAGACACAGAGACGCAGAGGTTACACGGAGAAGAACGTTAAGTTAAGACACTAGGGAGAATCTTTGATCAGCAGGGCAGCTAGCAAGGGAATGTTGAGTTCGTGGTGACCGGTAATTGAGTAGCCCTGGCCGGCCCCTTTTTCTGTGGGCCTTCGGACAACGTTCGTCAGCGGGCGATACGATTGAATGAAGTCGAAATTCGCTGTGGTGATGTCGGAAAGCGAATGGCCCAGGTTGCGTACGAGTGTCACGCATTTCAGAAAAACCTCGGGCAGGACCACCGCGGAGCCGACGTTGAGGTAAACGCCGCCGCCGTCCATTCGCCTGACCAGTTCGGCTAATAGCCGGAAGTCGGTGTGAGTGGTGGCGCCCAGTGCGGCGCCGTCGAAGTTTGGATGGAAGTGTGTGATGTCGCCGCCGATCGTGACGTGCGCTGTGAATGGGAGCTTTTCTTCGTATGCGTTGCAGAGAAGAGAATAGTCGCGATGCTTCGGGTTACGTGAAAGCAAAGCACGGCCGGCTGCTTCGCCGAGTCCGATCTGATCCTTTGCGCCGTCGCGGGCTGCGGTGTTGAGAAGTTGGGCGGTTTCTTCGGCGCCGCCGAATGCGCCTTCCGAGAGCGTGGCGTCGACGTCTTCGGAAGTTGAACCAACCATTGCGATCTCCGAATCATGGACCAGCACGGATCCGTTCCCGGCAACAGCCGAGACGAAGCCACGCTTCATTAGATCGATGATCACCGGCGCGAGCCCGGTCTTGATCACGTGACCACCAATTCCCCAGATGATGGGTTTCTTCAATTCACGCGCACGTTGCATGCGACCAGCTAACTGCCTGAGCGATTGCACCGCGAGAATATTCGGCAGACTCTCGAGGAAATCATCTATCGACGCATCTTCGCTGATAGGCTTCGCAAAATCGTCCAACGAGACTTTACTCGGACGCGATGCAAGCGAATACGTTTTGACTCTTTCGAGGCCGAGTGGTCTTAAGTCATCGCCGTAGATGGACGTGCCCATGGGCGAGGATTCTACATCGAGGCCACAAAGACGCACAAAAGAGCCGCTAACTGCCGTTCTTTCGTCCGTTGACGTGGCCGTTGAGCAAGGGGCGGAGGACGTGGCCCGTGTGTGAGCGCCGGGAGCGGGCGATTTCTTCGGGAGTGCCGGCCGCGACGACGCGCCCGCCGTGTTCACCACCTTCCGGACCGAGATCGATTATGTAGTCGGCTGATTTGATGACGTCGAGGTTGTGTTCGATGACCAGCACTGTGTTGCCGAGCGATACCAGGCGTTGCAGGACGTCGAGGAGCTTGTGAACGTCTGCGAAGTGGAGGCCGGTGGTCGGCTCGTCGAGGATGTAGATGGTCCTGCCAGTGGCTCGTTTTGAGAGTTCTTTTGCCAGCTTGATGCGTTGTGCTTCGCCGCCTGAAAGTGTCGTGGCTGATTGGCCCAGCTTGATATAACCAAGCCCCACGTCGAGCAATGTCTGAAGCTTCTGATTGATCTGCGGAATGTTTTCGAGCAGCGGCAGAGCTTCTTCAACCGTCGTATCGAGCAGGTCAGCGATCGACTTTCCTTTGTACTTCACTGCCAGAGTCTCGCGGTTGTAACGCGCGCCGCGACACACATCACACAGCACGTACACATCCGGCAGGAAGTTCATCTCGATGCGCTTCATGCCGTCGCCTTCGCACGCTTCGCAACGCCCGCCTTTGACGTTGAATGAAAACCGGCCCGGTTTGTAGCCACGCTCGCGCGACTCGGGCAGCATTGCGTAAAGCTCGCGCAAAGGCGTGAACAAACCCGTGTAGGTTGCAGGATTCGATCTTGGCGTGCGGCCGATTGGCGACTGGTCGATCTCGATCACCTTATCGACGTGTTCGAGACCTTCGATCGTCTTGTACGGTCCAGGCTCGATCAACGAGCCATGCAGATGCTGCGCGAGCGCATGATAAAGAATGTCTTCGACCAGCGTTGACTTACCCGATCCCGAAACGCCAGTCACAACCGTCAACAACCCGAGCGGAAACGAGACGTCGATCTCTTTCAGGTTATTTGCGTACGCGCCCGTGATCGTGAGGTATTTTCCATTGGGCGATCGCCTTTCAGCCGGCACCTCGATCTTTCTCGCGCCGCGTATGTACAAACCGGTGATCGACTCCGGATTTTCAGCAACGTCCGCCGCGGTCCCGACTGCGACGACTTGTCCTCCGTGCGCACCTGCTCCTGGTCCAAGATCTACGACGTAATCAGCGCGGCGGATCGTCTCTTCATCGTGTTCGACTACAAGCACCGTGTTGCCGAGATCGCGCAAAGCCGACAAAGTATCGAGTAGCTTCTGATTGTCTCGCGGGTGCAAACCAATTGACGGCTCGTCGAGCACATAAAGAACGCCGCGTAACTGCGATCCGATCTGCGTTGCGAGTCGAATGCGCTGTCCCTCGCCGCCCGAAAGCGTTGCCGACGATCGATCGAGAGTCAAATAACCGAGCCCAACCGTCTTCAAAAACCGTAGCCGGCTCTTTACCTCGCGCAAAATTGGACCAGCAATCTGTTCCTCACGCGGATTGAGGGTGATTTGCTCGAACGCTTCGACGGAGTCCTCGATCGGTAGCGACGTGTATTCAGCAATGCCGCGGCCACCAACCTGGACCGACAGTGAATCGGAACGCAACCGCCGTCCTCCACATTCACTACAAACCGTCGGCGAAACGAGCTCCTCGAGTGCGATGCGGATTTTTTCAGACGGCGCGTCGTTCAATCGATCTCGCAGCCACGTGAGCGCGCCCTGCCACTCGTTCTGATACGTGTAGAGTCCCTGACTGAAAGTTAATTTGCCGTTCACTCCATTCAGGAACCCGTCACGCACTTCTTTCGCCAGGTCGGCGAAACACGTCTTCGGATCGGCGTGGAAGTGTTTGCAGACCGCGAGCAGCGCGCTTCGCAAATATGCGGAGCCCTGTTTGTCTGCGGTACCCATGTAGCCGAGTTTTTCAGGTGTCTGGTTCGCGTCCGGGATCAACTTCAGCGAGTCGATCTCCATCACCGTCCCCAGGCCGTGACAACGCTTACACGCGCCGTAAGCTGAGTTGAACGAAAACGAACGCGGCTCGAGCGGTGGAACGTTGATGCCGCAGTTCACACACGCCATTCGTTCCGAATAAAGCTTTTCTTCGCCATCGACGATCGATATCAGCACCGCGCCGCCCGTCAACTTCAACGCCGTGCGAATCGAATCGGTAAGCCGATCGCGAATACCGGTCTTGATCAAGAGTCGATCGACGACTGCTTCGATCGTGTGATTTCTTCTCTTGTCGAGCCGAATCTCTTCGTCGAGTGAAAGCAGCTCACCATCGACGCGCGCGCGGATGAAACCTTCCTTCGCGAGTTTCTCCAGCTCTTTCTTGAACTCACCCTTTCGGCCGCGAACTATCGGCGCCAGCACCATCACTCGTTCGCCTTCGGGCAGTGCCGACACGTTTTGCACGATCTGATCGACACTCTGGCGCGTGATTGCCGCGCCGCAAATATGGCAGTGCGGTATTCCGATCGACGAAAACAGCAGGCGCATGTAGTCGTAGATCTCAGTCACGGTTCCGACAGTCGAACGCGGGCTTCGTGAAACAGTCTTTTGCTCGATGGAAATCGCGGGCGACAGACCGTCAACTGAGTCAACATCAGGCTTTTCGAGTTGATCGAGAAACTGGCGGGCGTAAGCCGACAGCGACTCGACGTAGCGACGCTGTCCTTCCGCGTAAATCGTGTCGAAAGCGAGTGAAGACTTACCCGAGCCGGAGAGTCCGGTGATTACGGTGAAGCGATCGCGAGGGATATCGACGTTGATATTTTTGAGGTTGTGCTGGCGAGCCCCTCTTACACTGATGCGATCAATGGCCATAGTGAAAATCAATCATTCTAACGGACTGATTTTCGGCGGGCAAGCGCTCAACGACACAATTATTAGCCACAAAAGGCACAAATCCAAGCCACAAAAGGCACAAATTCACTGAGAAATTTGGAGTTTTCGCTGTAGTGAATTCTGTGCCTTTTGTGGCTTGGATTTGTGCCTTTTGTGGCTAACTATTGGATCTAGAAGTTGAATCGCATCCCGAGTTCCATGCGGCGTGGTGATTGTGCCGAGGTCGCGTGGCCGAAGAATCGGGAGGTTTGGACGCCGTTGAATACACCCAAATTGGCGTGGTTCAAGAGATTGAAAGCCTGCGCGTAAAACTCGAGCCGGTACTTTCTGTTAGCTCCCATGCCGAGCGAAGGTGGTGCAGCGCCATCACCGCCGCCGCCGACGCGAACCATTCTGACCTGCGGTCCGCCGGTTTGCTGTTGCTCTGGTCCAAAATCTGTTCCCCAACTGAGTCGCGAACCAATCTCCCAACGTGCAGCCCCACGTGCGCTGTTACGCCCAATCCCAACGGGCCGATCATTAAAGACTGTGTCGCCATTATCATCGAAGCCGGTCGTGATGTTGTAAGGCAGCGCGGAAGTCGCTTGAAAAATCGTTGAGACTGAGAAGCCTCGCGGCAGTCGCTTGCTAATAAAGCCCGAGATCAAATGACGGAAGTCAGTCGCTGATGGACCACGATCGGCGCGCAGGTTGAAGTTGTTGGAAGGCAAACTAAACGGGCTGTCTGCCTCGTTTGTGTTTTTCATCAACAGGTAATTCACGTTCCAGAACAGTCCCAGTCCTCCTGAACCTGGTCCGCGCATAATCATCGCCGGGCCAATTCCAACCATCAGCCTGTGGCTCGATTGGTACGCAGACGATTCGATGTTCGTGATATTGCCCACTAACGGGTCAGGACGACCGAATCCCGGAACCGGCGCGTTGAGATTACGTGCGTGCAGCAAGTGAACGCCGCGTTGATACTGGTAGTTGGTCGTCAAGCGAAACTTCTTGAATGGATTCGTTTCAACTCCAAGTGACGACTGGATGATGTAGGGAATCTGGAGATCAGGATCCATCTGAATACGGCTCGGCGGAAGTATCGTCTGCGCACCGCCGCTCAACGGATTTGGAAAACCTGGATTCGTTACAACGAGATCTCGCTGTCGCTGGCCGTCGACGCGCAGAGTTTGTTCGAAAGTTTGCGCTGCGAACCAGTCGTAAAAAATTCCTGCGCCACCGCGGAACGTGATAGCGCCGCTCTTGGTGGGCGACCAGACAAAACCCAAACGCGGCGCCATATTGAACTTACCCGGAACGTGATTTTGAACTTCGTGACGAACGCCGTAACTGATCGTCAGATTTTTCCGGAGTCGATAGTCGTCCTGAACATACCAGCCAAACTGATACTGCCGGTACTTCACTGTCGGATCGCCGATGCGTTGTGTGAACTGCGCCGGCTGTTCGGCTTCGAATGCGTCGAGGTTCGCAAACTGAAAAGTTCCAAACGCATTGGTTCTATCGTTGCTATGGTAACCGCCGGCTTCGAACAGAACGCCAAAACGAAGTCCGTGTTTTTCGAGTGCGTAGTCGACGTTGTCTGCAACTTCAAAGTCGAGTGAACGACGGCCACCGCTTCGCTGCGCGCTACCGTCGTTGAATGCGCCGGGAACCAGAATCGTTTGACCAAGACTCACCGAGCGCGCCTCGGTTTGCAGCCAGCGAGCCTGAAAACGCACTTCGTTGAAAAATTTCTTGCCAAACACTCCCGAGTCAGCGAAGCGGGCGATGTACTCAGTTTGGTCCTGCGAGAAACCGCGCGAGGGAAGATCGAAATCGCCAACACCCAGGTTGTTTTGCACACCCGCATTGCGTTGAAACTGCAAACGCGCGGTATGTGTTTTTGTTAGTACGTGTTCGAGACGCGCATCGAGATTCATTCGTCGTGACGGACGAAACGCGAGATCGGAAAACGTTCCGGTTGGAAGCGTTGCGAAGATTGGTCGCGCGTCAAAGAACAACGATCCGTCCGCGTTAAGAAAGAGTGACGTACGATTTTTCCAGATTGGACCATCGAGCGACAGACCGAAGCGGCGTTGCTGCTCGGGACCACGGAACGGTGCGAATACCTGGCGCGCGTTCATCGACTCGTCGCGGAAACCGAAGTTGAACGAACCACGCCACGAATTCACGCCGGGCTTGGTCGTGATATCGACCATGCCAAAGCCCGCGTCGTGATTCTCCGCCGCGTAGGGGTTAAGACGAAATCTGATCTCGCGAATCTGCGATTTCGGCGGCAGCTTGCCACCGCGAAATCCATTGACGCGAATCTGCGCGCCCGGTCCGGCGAGCTGGTTGATTGCGTTCTCAAAATCTTCCGGATCGTCCGGGAGTTGAGCGATCTGTTCGGCAGTCAGAACATTGCTGAACGAGGGTCCATTCGGGTTTGTATTTCGGACTTGCGCTTCATCAGCGATGTCGACGTCAACTTTGATCGGATCGATCTCGAGAGTCACTTCCTGTCGCTGTGGGCCACCTGAGAGTGTTACATCGTTGACATCCTGAGCTTTGAAGCCGGCCGCTTCGATGTGAATCTGATAGGTGCCGCTCGCAACTTTATTGAAGCGCGCTTCACCGCGTTGATTGGTAGAAACAAGCGATTGAGACTTTCCGTTACGGACCAACTGCACCTGAGCCTTGTTTACGAGGGCGCCCGACGGATCTTTTACGATCACTTCGAGACTCGCGTTGGTGGAACTGCTTTGGGCGAGACAGACAATCAGAAAGAGGGAGATAATCATTCCAAACTCCTCTTCTCTGTGCAATCTCGGTGTTCTCTGTGTCTCTGTGGTTGTTGTTCGCTTGGTAACTTTTAACCACAGAGACACAGAGCACACAGAGGCTGCACAGAGAAAACTTACTGTTTTTCGAACCGGTCGGCTTTGAACTGAGGATTTAACTGGTATTTCGAAATCTCAAACTCTTCTGAGACTTCGCTTTCGGTCAGAAACGTAAGCTTGTGCGGAAGCATCAAGCCGCCGACCTTCTTGTGCTCCGTGAGTCGAATATAAAACTCGACTTCTTCGGGCGCTGCTGGAGCTTCGGCGTGCATTTTCTTTTCGGCTTCCTCGCGTGCTTTTCGAATGTCTTCAGGAGATCGCGCAGCTCCGTTACCCTGGCGCGACATCGTAAAGACGCGTGGTTTTGGACCACGATAACTGAGCAGTAACGGCAGGTGCGACTTCTTGTCGAAGAAGATGCGCAGCGAGAAATTGTCAGGAGCAGTCACGTCGATGACGTCGGCTTGCACGTCTTCAACATCCGACTCGCCGGCGTACTTGTAATCGACTGCCGATGGAGCCGTCAGGATCATGGCCAGCAGGTAACGCGAAAACTCGGCGCTGTACATCCTTCGCTGCGCCGCTTCGATCTGTTCGGGACTCAGCTCGCGGCCGCCTGGTGCACCCATCCGGATGATCATGTTGCCACCGCCGCCACTGTTGGCGTTCCATGCGCGATCGCCGTTGAGTCCTCGTGTATTAATCATTGAAGTGGCGAGTCCGCCGGAGTTCATCGCGTCTTCGACGACGTACTTGTTGGGCAGGAGAATGCTGATCTCGCGATCGCCGGCCATCTGGCGTTCGCCGAGCACGCGCGTGTATTTACCATTGATGTGCAGGCCCTCGATCTTTTGCAGTTGTGCTTCGCCGCCGATGGCTTCGCGGGCTTGTTTCAAGACTTCCTGCGCGCGCGAGTCTGCGAATGTCGCGGGCGCGCAGAGGAGAACGAATGCGAGTAGGGATAGAAGTTTCATGATGAGTATTCACATGAGACCGATAGAAAGTTCCAACAAGTTTCAGGACCTTAGAAGGCGAAAAGCTGATTAGTCCTGTAATCCTGCCGGAAATCGCGATACAGTACCTCTGTGAATCTTCCCAACTTTCTGACTCTCCTGCGTATTTTCATCGTGCCGCTGCTGGTTGTGGTGCTGTTGACGCCGGTCTCCGAAAATTGGTTTGGAGTTCCAAGACACCTGTTGGGAGTGTTGCTATTCCTTGGAGCTGCCGTCACCGACTATTTCGATGGTCATATCGCGCGCAGGCGTAAACAGGTCACACGACTGGGCCAACTACTCGATCCAATCGCCGACAAGCTGCTGATCTCCGCGGCGCTGATCTCGCTGGTCGAGAATCAGCTCGCACCGGCGTGGGCGGTAGTGATCATCATCGGTCGAGAGTTCGCCGTTACTGGTCTTCGTTCGATTGCGGCTGTTGAGGGTGTGGTGATTTCGGCGTCGAAGATGGGGAAGTTCAAGATGCTGGCGCAGGTGGTTACCGTCGCGCTGCTGATCGCGTCGAGCGTCGGTGGACGACCGCCGGTGGCGAATTTCGGCAAGCCGTTTCCGGCGATCGAGTTCTGGTCAGTACCTGAGCTGCGGCTCGCCTGGCAGCATCTGGTTGCAGGTGGTCCAACTACAGGGAACGATTGGCAGGTTTTACTTTACACCGCGGGCAGAGCGATGCTGTGGCTGGTTGTTATATCCGCCTGCACTTCGATGTACGGGTACTTCAGTTCTTTTCACCGCAAATTCACGCAGATGAACGCGGAAAGAAATGATCTGCGTATATCTGCGTAAATCTGCGTTTAAAATCTCTTATTGAATCTCAACCCAGTCGCCCGTGTGTACCTCACCAGTAACACGCGTGATGACCGCCGTCGCTGTTCTCTGCTGCACGTCAATGATGACCATCTCGCCGACGATCTTGCGCGGCATGAGGGGACGATTGCTTTTGACTTCTTTCGAAGTGATCGGTCGATATTTATAACGGCCGTTTGCGTCTTTGAATGCAGTCTCGTCTTTTGCACGTGAGGCTTGATTCGAAAAGCCACCGCCGCGATACCGATCGCTTTGAAAGCCTTTCGATCGATTGCGGGTCCACTCTTCATTATCGACGCGGGTGACGTTGCCCGTGCCGAGTGGGCGATAAATCGTCAGATAGTCGCCCCGCTTGATCTGATCTTCCGTTCCGAGATCGATGAAGACGACGTCGTTACGAGTAACCATCTCGCGGCTATCTCTTGCCATCATTAAACGGCCCGTCTGTTTACCGGAAGGATCCGCGAAACGATCGAGGTCGGCAGCGGGCCGTTCCGCTGGAGACTCGCGATCGGGAACAGCCGTGAGTAGATCGCCGAACAGAACCTGGTCACACGACGTGGTGATCTGTGCCGCTGAAGTGTGCTCGCGAACTTTAAATACCTGAAGCTGTCCGATGTCCTGGATGTAGGTTCCAACGAAACCGGCCTTATTTTTATGGACGTCTTTGACGTCTCCGCGGGGGCGAATGATCTGAAAAGTCTGGCCTTCTTTAACGCCTTGCGCGGAACCTGCGTTCAGATAAACAACGTCGCCATCTGAGTACTTTCGTTGTTCCTGTTCTTCTTCAGCGCCAACGATTTGCGGCATGTCGGGGAGTCGTTCCAGCCGAATAAAGCCCGCGCAGTAAAGGCTCGACCTGCCAATCACATTTTGCGGCGGACGTTGGTCGGGCAACACGACCGTGGGTGTCGGGGTGGGTTTTTGGGCGTAGCCGGCAACGGCAAACGCGAGCACACAGACGAACGAGAACAAAGCTTTCGAATATCCAAACCGTGCCATGTCTAGTCTCCTTTGGGTGTCCTTATAAGTGGAGGGATCGGGGCAAAGTGACTTGCGTGAGGCTTAACCATCCTACTTCGCTGCATGAATACAGGTCAATTTATTTATTTTCGAGGCGCGTTTGAGAGCCAGAAATGGACAGTTATCTGCAACTCTCGGGTACTGCTCTATTAGCTGTGTTGCTGCGGACTTAGGAGCGAATGCGAGACCTCTTTGCTAATTGAATAAAACTTGCAGGGGAATGCAGGAATAACTAATTTAACGAATTGACGTAAGTTTTATTAAAACAAATAGGAAATCAATTTTAAGATCGGAATAGTTTGAAAGTTAATTTTAGGTACAAGGGTTTATTTTTGATGGATTCCGTTCTTTTACCAAAGACTTTACTATAAATAAAAAAGACTTTATTATCTCTTTCTAGGGAATCAAGAGAAAAATAAATTTCCCCGATTTCCCTGAGTTGAGAAGATTAAAGGGGCCGGTTGCCCGACCCCAGTCCAATTCACCCGAGGGTTACAGGTTCTTTGAATCAGGTTTAAGGACTCGCGTCCCTAAGTTGTTGGTAAGACAACAATCGCTAATCCGTCTTTCGACAAAAGAGCGATTACCAAACAGCGACGAGGAACACGGAACAAAAACATCATTCCTTTTCGCTCCTTTCTTTTGCTTTGCGGCCCGTAAGTGCTTGGAACACTTGCGGGCTGTTAGCTTTTTATGGCCAACAATTGGACGGGAAAGAAACGGCGAACCCGAAGATCGATTTACGCGCACAACCATAATCTTTTTAGGGGAACTGATCAAGATTCACCCCAACAAAATTGTTCTACATTTCGTCGGTCGGATTCGAGTCAACCACCGACGTGGCCTCCATCACAAGCAAGCTGTTTTCGATCTGCTTTTTGAGTAGGTCGTACTCTGCGCGAGTCATTACAGAGGGGACGTACAAGACCGCTTCTTGCTCTTTGGATAGGTACAGAGGAAAGGGACGCTGGCCGCTGGGCGGCTTTGGCGGTTGAACCTGAGGCGGCGGAATTTGTTGCATCGGCGGCTTAATCCTTTCCGGCGGCAAGACTTCATCCTGATCCGAACGCCCGCCATTGTAGTCCCCTTCCTGAGGATTGACAATAGCGATTGTCCGCCGTAGCACCTTAATAAATTCCTCTGCGCTGTCCCGGTTGAATTTCTCTTCTAATACCAAATAGCTCCTAAGTGTTGTATCCGAAGGGAGTTCGCTTTTATAGTGTTGCAGCACCTTTGAGATCATTGCGGGACTTAACGCCGCTTCTTTTATCAATTGCTGCCGTTCGGGAGAGTCTTCGGGAAGCTCAATTATGCGGAAAGCGGTGTCTGAGACCTTGTACTTACCGCCATTAGACTCCAACAATCCGTACTGCCCAAGAGAAGCCACGATACGCGCACTACGACCACCCCTCTTCTCCTTTACCTTGTAGCCCATATGCTCCAGAACGGCATCAAGAGTGGTCAAAACGCGTTTGTCTTTGGCGTAGATGGCATTTACCTTTACCAGCGCATCATCTATCGCAATAATCGGGTAGCGCGGGCTGCGCGTCCGTTTCGCGCCTGCGTCCGTCCCGTTTTTAGTTCCGGCCATTAGTCTTCACCTCCAGTGCTGTACAGTAGCCCTAGTCCCCCCACTTGTCAAGAACTAATTTGTTCCGGAGTGAGAAATAGTCCTTGCCTTAGTCCCGCGCTGTAGTACAATGGCCGCGTTGAAAATTAAAGCCTCGCCGATGCGCTAACACCGACGAGGCTATTGAAAACTCAAAAGCGATTGCTCGCATTCAAGCTTCTGGTAAAAGTCATTGTGAGCCAAATCGCGGAAAGATTCAAGGCTCATAATGACCTGTCATAACTGCTCATCCCTCTGTAAGAAGTTCGGCAAGTTCGACCCGCAACGCATCCAGCGTTATCGCTGCAAACAGTGCAAATAAGACGTTCTCAGAAGAACACGAAACACCTAAAGGCCCGTTAGGTGACATGCGTATCTCTCTCGACAAGGCTGAGATGATCCTGAAGCTCATGCTCGAAGGGATGTCTATCCGTTCCATTCAGAGAATCACCGGGGCGCACCAAAAAACGATCCTGGATCTTCTTGTGATCGCGGGCGAGAAGTGCGAGCGTTTAATGAATCAGAAGATCAAAAGCATCGCGGTCAAGGATGTCGAAGCGGATGAGATGTAACGCTTTGTGCAGATGAAATGCGCAAGGTGGCTTTGTACAGAGGGATTACCAGCCCGTTTATTGGCGATGCTTATACGTTTGTAGGCATCGAACGCAACACAAAGCTCGTGTTAGCTTGGCACCTTGGAGATCGCGACGTACAGAGCACAGAAGCGTTCACCGAGAAGCTGAGATCGCGCAACGTCTGGACACTTTCAATTGACGACAGATGGCTTTCAACTGTACCCGCAAGCTGTGTCCTACTCGCTTGGCGTTCGCGTCGATTACGCGCAGTTAATCAAGGTCTATCAGGGCACCCGCGAAGGCGAGCAGAAGTATTCGCCACCCGAAGTGGTGGAGACAATTACAACGGTAAGAATTGGCAATCCCGACCCGAGAAGAATATGCACATCAATCGTTGAGCGTTCAAACTCTCAGCATGAGGACATCGATCCGCAGACTTACACGTTTGACGAACGCTTTTAGTAAGAAGTGGTCGAACCTTTAAGCTATGCTCAGCGTGTACTTTTGCTGGTACAACTTCTGCCGCATTCATTCCAGCATCCGTTGCACGCCCGCGATGGAAAGCGGCATCACTAACCATGTTTGGACGTTGACAGAATTGCTTTCAGTGCAATGAGGTAGGGCTACGATGTCCCAGCGTATTGTACCAGCGTCGAGGTCTGGGGTGCGCTTGTAAAGATTCTCACGAAACCTATATTCGGTCGAAAAAATCCCTTAACAAGTGCCCATAGAGGTCTACGTATTCTGACTTCAGGTTCATCACTGAACGGCGAGGGCACCTCCGGATGTGATGGTTCAACTAGGGGCACCTTGGCTTGTTCCGGTTCGCGGTTATGGGGCAACATACCGAAATGCCGTTTCATCAAAAACCTTGCCAAACAGGATGTGAATTTCGTTTGTAGATCCAGCAAACGATGATTAGCGGGGTCGCGCAACTCTTCTGCTTGTTTTGCTATTGCGGCTTCAATGGCTGGGTCCTTCGAGTAACTTAATAAAAGAGCAATCGACTCCCAAAGATTTATATCATCAAGGTTGTCAATTGACTTCGTTAAAGTCGTATCTAGGTAATCAAACCATCGACCCGGCGCAACTTCACCTCGGATGAGCGCAAGCCGCAACTCGTCTCTAAAGGCAAACAGTTCAAATCGAGTCTTCAGCTTCAGCTTGTCCAAGTGTCCTCTTCTCAAAGATCGATCAAGAAAACCCAACATAACGATGGTTGAGATAATTATGTACAGCATTTAATTATTCCTCTTCGATTTCGTGGGCGTTGCGTGTTGAAGTTGCTTTTGCGCTAATTCTGCCTGCAACTCACTTTTTGCTTTTCCTTCTCGATCTACCTCTTCTTCTAGGAGTTTCATCTTGCCCAAGTAGTAGTGCCTTTGTCCTAATAAACTCGCCACAAAAACGACACTAGCAACGATCAACGGCCATAACCGCCCAATCCCTTCTCCGAGTACCTAAATCTCTATGATGCGTTCCTTTTGTTGAGCCGTTGCGTACCAAACCACAAACCAAAACCCGAGAACCCGAGAACTAAAAGCGTTCCAGGCCAGCCAAAGGTCTCAATCAAGGTGTTTATCACCTTAGCTAAGCTTTGGATGGCAACCGCTGATCGGCTTGGCTGATCGGAGGTTTTGCGGGACGAGCGAGGTTTGGGCATTAACGTTTGACCGGGGGTGGGAACACCCAACTCAACGATCTGCCAAGTATATTGACCAAGACGGCCCGCAGCCTATATCAAAGAGCCTTCCGCGTCAATGGGTTTTAAAGAACCAAAAGCCGCTCCTTCCACCGAAGAGGCGGCAATAGGGCGGCCACTGAACCACTCACATCGTATAGAACCTTACTTGAAGGGTCAAGGGAGGCGCGGGTCAGAATTTGAGACCGAGCGCCTTTAGTGTTTCTTCTTCTTCAAAAGTCAGTTCACCCTCTATCAATCTGTGAAACAATCCATACGCTATCTCATGGAATTGTGAATACTGAAACAGCACTGTCATCGCACAATCAAGACCTTTCATTGCCGCTTCAATCTGGAGTGGTTCAACGGCGACATAGGCTTTGATTACCGTTAGATTGAATCCGAGCATAAGTGCGGGACCGGGATGTCCTTCGTAAGGCTCAAAGGCGATTTCCCAATCTTCGGTATCTAGGGGCTTCGGCTCGGTTGGATTGTCAGTGTTTGGATCTTCGGTGTTAGGATCGTCAGGCATGGTCGAGTCCTCTCCTTCGTTAGGATTCGGCTGTGTAGGGCTGGCGAGTGGTCACACACTTGCCAGTCCGCACCGTAAGGTGGCGCATCCTAACACCTAAAGAACTCAACTAATTGGCAACAATCCTGATGTAGCACTACCAACTCTCGCTGCGACTTGCGTTTTTGAAACCCGCTTGGTAGTATCCGCATTTTGTCGGAATGCGCTATTTGCACTCTATAGCGGGCCGGCGTAGCTCAGTTGGTAGAGCATCTGATTTGTAATCAGAGGGTCGGGGGTTCAAGTCCCTTCGCCGGCTCCACGGCATATTAACGAGATGCAGGGGTGGTCGAGTGGTTAATGGCACCGGGCTGTAAACCCGGCGGGCTCACGCCCTACGTAGGTTCGAATCCTACCCCCTGCACCGGTTTGAATTGTTTTGCGCGGGAGTAGCTCAGTTGGTAGAGCATCAGCCTTCCAAGCTGAGGGTCGCGAGTTCGAGCCTCGTCTCCCGCTCCACGTTTTATGAGCGCTTTGGGATTCGGGCCCGCGTAGCTCAGGGGTAGAGCGCCTCCTTGGTAAGGAGGAGGTCATGAGTTCAAATCTCATCGCGGGCTCCAGCGTGTTTTTAGCGGTTCCGGCTGGTTGAGACCTTTAAATAAAAGAGGGAAAGATGGCGAAGGAAAAATTTGACCGTTCCAAGCCGCACGTGAACATCGGGACGATTGGGCACGTGGATCATGGCAAGACGACGTTGACGGCAGCGATCACGAAGGTGCTGGCGAAGAACAATCCGAAGGTGCAGTTTGTGGCTTTTGATCAGATCGACAAGGCGCCGGAAGAAAAAGCACGCGGCATCACGATCGCGACGGCGCACGTGGAGTATGAAACGAAGGCGCGGCACTACGCCCACGTCGACTGTCCGGGTCATGCTGACTATGTGAAGAACATGATCACGGGCGCGGCGCAGATGGACGGCGCGATTCTGGTGGTGGCAGCCACCGATGGTCCGATGCCGCAAACGCGCGAGCACATTCTGCTGGCGCGGCAGGTAGGCGTGCCGGCCATGGTTGTTTGCTTGAACAAGGTCGATGCGGTTGACGATCCGGAGTTGCTGGAGTTGGTGGAACTGGAAGTGCGCGAGCTGTTGAGCTCGTATGAATTTCCGGGCGACGACATTCCGGTGGTGAAGGTATCGGCGCTGAAAGCGTTGGATGGTGAAGAGCAGTGGGAGAAGACGGTTATCGAGTTGATGGATGCTGTCGACAGCTACATTCCGACGCCGGCGCGCGAAATGGACAAGCCATTCCTGATGCCGGTGGAAGACATCTTCACGATCCAGGGACGCGGCACCGTAGCCACGGGTCGTGTGGAGCGCGGCAAGGTGAAAGTGGGTGAGCAGGTAGAGATCGTTGGGATTCGTCCGACCACCACGACGACGGTGACGGGCGTGGAAATGTTCAAGAAGCTGTTGGACGAAGGCACGGCGGGCGACAACGTTGGCTTGTTGCTGCGCGGTGTGGAGCGACGTGACATCGAGCGCGGGCAGGTAATCTCGAAGCCCGGAGTCGATCACGCCGCACACGAAGTTCAAGGCTGAGGCTTATGTGCTGACGAAGGAAGAAGGTGGCCGGCACACGCCGTTCTTCACGGGCTACCGCCCGCAGTTCTACTTCCGCACCACGGACGTAACTGGCGTAGCGCACTTGCCGGAAGGCGTTGAAATGGTGATGCCTGGCGACAACGTGGCGATGGAAATCGAATTGATCGCACCGATCGCGATGGAGAAGGGGTTGCGCTTCGCTATTCGTGAAGGTGGACGCACGGTCGGGCGCCGGAACCGTTTCGGAGGTGGTGGAATAAATGCCACGCGATAACATTGTGCTTCAGTGTACGGATTGTAAGAGCCGGAACTACGTAACGACCAAGAATAAGAAGACCACGCCTGATCGCCTGGAATTCAGCAAGTTCTGTCGCCGTTGTCGCAAGCACACTGGTCATAAAGAGACCAAGTGAAGAACGGTGGAGGGAGTGGGCGAAGGGGAGACGGGGTGACTATCCCCCTTTCTCCCCGTCGCCGATTCTCCCCGTCATTAAGACAGGGGTATAGTGTCAACGGTTAGCACGTCGGTCTCCAAAACCGAAAGTCCGGGTTCGAATCCTGGTACCCCTGCCATTAAGATTTGACTCGAACCGGACTGCGGCGGAACAAGTTTGAAAGTTTTACGTTCACGGAATTATGGCTGAAACAGATAATCCTGATGCCCCAATAGTGGCGCCGCGCACCGCGCGCTTCGGCGAAGGCCCGGAGGGCAAAGTAGCTCGCCGCGAGCGCGGCCAAGGTGGGCAGCATTCACGTATTGGACGTTTATTTGAGTACCTGCACGATGTGCGAGCTGAAATGAAGCGCGTCTCGTGGCCGACTATGACTCACGTTCAGAATACGACCATCATCACGTTGATCGCGGTCGTCTTTTTTGCGGTTTATCTGTTTTTAGTCGATATGGGAATGACGTATCTCATTACCGGGTTGGAGTGGTTGGTTACGAAGATAGCAGGGTGGTTGGGCTTTGCCTGATGAAAAGAGTTTTGTAATGCAGCAGTGGTTCATTCTACATACGTACTCGGGGCACGAGAAGAAGGTGCGCGACAGTTTGAAAGCGCGCATCCGCGATACGGATCTGCAAAACGAGATTACCGAGGTTTTGGTACCGACAGAGACGGTCGTCGAGATGCGCGGCAACAAACGTATCGAGTCGGCGCGCATGTTTTACCCTGGTTACGTACTGGTGCAGATAGATTGCGACGAGCGCGGCCACATTCCCGATAACGTGTTTCACATGATCAAGTCGACGCCGAAGGTGACGGGATTTGTTGGTGGTCACAATCCCACGCCGCTGACGCCGCAGGAAGTGGATCAGATCGTGAATCAGCAAGCAGAAGCCGCCGAGAAGCCGAAGCCGAAGTTTTCATATGCTGCAGGCGAGACAGTGCGCATCAAGTCGGGACCGTTTCAGAGTTTTACCGGCAAGGTTGAAGAGGTTAACGAGGATAAATCCACGTTGAAGGTGACGGTGACGATCTTCGGACGCTCGACGCCGGTTGAATTGAATTTCCTCGATGTTGAAAAGGTGACGTTTGCGGAGGAAGAGTAGGACCTTATAAAGGACCCTATATTGAGTTATGGCAAAGAAGATTACAGGTTACATAAAACTGCAGGTTCCGGCGGGGAAGGCGAATCCGGCGCCGCCGATTGGTCCGGCGTTGGGCCAGCACGGCGTGAACATCATGGAGTTCTGCAAGTCTTTCAATGCGAAGACCGCGCAGATGGATCCGGATTTAAAAGTGCCGGTTGTGATCACTGTTTATGCGGATCGCTCGTTTACGTTTGAAACCAAAACGCCGCCGGCTGCCGACTTGCTGAAGAAAGCCGCAGGGATTCCCAAAGGATCCGGAAAGCCGAATCGTGAAAAGGTGGGAACGATCTCGAGAGCGAAGGTCGAAGAGATCGCGAAGACCAAGCTACAGGATCTGAACACCACGAGTTTGGAATCGGCGATTAAAACTATTGAAGGCACGGCCCGTCAGATGGGCCTAACGGTTGAATAGGTCCTGCAAGGTCCTACGAAGAGGGAGGGATTAACAATCCCGCTTGAACCTCGGGAGCAATAATGAAGAAGCACGGAAAGAAGTATCGAGCCGCGCTCGAGAAGATTGAGCCCGGAACGAAATACAACCTCGAAACAGCAATATCCAAACTCAAAGAGATCGCGTTCGCGAAGTTTGATGAAACCGTCGAGCTGACAGTTTGGCTCGGCGTCGATCCAAGAAAAGCCGATCAACTCGTTCGCGGAACTATCGTTTTGCCGCACGGTCTGGGCAAATCGAAGACAGTGCTCGTCATCGCGCAGGGCGACAAGATCAGGGAAGCGGAAGAAGCCGGCGCCGACATCGTCGGTGGCGAAGACATCGTAACCAGGATCAAAGGCGGTTGGACCGATTTCGACGCCGTTATCGCCACGCCTGACATGATGCGTCTCGTTGGGGCCCTCGGAAAGATTCTCGGACCTCGCGGTTTGATGCCGAATCCGAAAACAGGCACAGTCACTTTTGACGTGGCTAATGCGATCAAAGAGACGAAGGCAGGCAAAGTTGAGTACCGGGTAGACAAGACTGGTGTCATCCACGTCGGAGTAGGCAAGGTTTCATTTGAGGCTGACAAGCTTCGTGACAACACAAAGGCACTGCTCGATGCGGTGGTGAAAGCAAAACCTGCGACTGCGAAGGGCAAGTATGTAAAGAAAGTGAACCTCGCCTCAACTATGAGTCCGGGAGTTCTGCTGGACGAAGCCGCGTACGCGAAATAAAGGTGGGAAGCTGAACAATGAAAACAAAAGCACAAAAACAGAAAGATCTCGAGGCTCTCACCGAACAGTTCAAGAACGCGACTGCCGCGATGCTCGTCGGCTTTCAGAAGATGACGGTGGCGAAAGATCAGGAGTTGCGTAACCAGCTTCGCGAAGCGGGTGTCTCTTATGAAGTGGTCAAAAACACGCTCGCGCGCAGGGCTTCGGAAGGAACGGCGCTCGAGCCTGCGGCCGAACACTTCAAAGGGGTGACTGCGGTAGCACTGAGCACCGGCGACCCCGTCGGTTTATCAAAAGCGATTTCAAAGTTTACGAAGGCCAATCCGGAGATATTTACTTTCAAGGCCGGAGTCGTCGAGGGCAAGGTCGTTGAACTGCGCGAGGTGGAAGCGATCGCGAGTTTGCCGTCGAAGGAAGAGTTGATTTCAAAGGTGATGTTCCTAATCAATTGCCAGGCGCAACGTTTGGTAACGGTCATTTCCGCCGTTCCGCGCAACCTGGCAGTCGTTATCAAACAGATTGGTGAACAGAAGACCGCATAGGTTTTTTTGAGGAGGATAGAAAGGTAATCATGGCAGCAACACGCGAAGATGTAATTGAGTTTTTGAAAAGCATGACGCTTCTGGAAGCTTCACAGCTCGTGAAGGATCTCGAAGAGACTTTCGGCGTTTCAGCAGCGGCCGCAGCAGTCGCAGCCCCAGCGGCTTCAGCCGGCGGTGGTGAAGCGGCAGCTCCTGCGGAAGAGAAGACAGAGTTTGACGTTGTCCTCCAGGCGATCGGCGGCAACAAGATCAACGTGATCAAGGTTGTCCGCGAAGTGACGGCGCTTGGGTTGAAAGAAGCCAAGGATCTCGTAGAAGCAGCCCCCAAAGCAGTGAAGGAAGGCGTTTCTAAGGAAGAGGCGGAGACGATCAAGTCAAAGCTGACCGATGCGGGAGCCACAGTTGAAGTCAAATAACGGGCGTTGATTTAAGCCGGCGTTCGGAGTTCAGCCTTTAGGCTGCTGATTCGGAACGCAAGCTAAAGCTTGGACTCCAAACGCGTTGTAGTAGTCTCTCGGCTTGACACTGGGATTGTTAGTGGCTAATTTAAGGGAGTATTGAGGCGCTGGCGTTACTCCCAAAAAATTTGACGGAAAGATCCGCCGCTTTTGCGAAGTAAGCGGTCAGGGCATTGTGCGCTCTGACCGCGCTTTGGCGTCTTTAATTGGCAATTTGGAACTAGCATTCATAAGGAATCTCACATGTCTGCAAATCTGCTTCAAACGATTACTTCAGGATTAGGACGGCGTACCAGTCAAGCACCGGAGCGTCAGGACTTCTCGAAGATCGCGACCGCGGTCAGAATCCCGAATCTTATCGAGATTCAGCGAGAGTCGTACAACCGCTTTCTCCAGATGGATCTACTGCCGGAGGAGCGTGAGGCGACCGGTCTTCAAGCTGTATTTCAGTCAGTCTTTCCAATCTCCGATTTCCGTGGCACTGCAACCCTGGATTTCGTCGAATACCAGATTGGAAACTGGCAGTGTAAATGCGGACGACTCGAAGGTCTTAACTACCTGCGATCGAACTGTAAAAACTGCGGCTCGACGATAAAGGTGAATCCCCTCGCAGCGGGAGAAACGCTTTGCCATCGTTGCGGCACTTTCAACTTTGTTCGACCACAACTCTGCGAAAACTGCGGTGAGCCCGTCGGTCTGAAACACAAGCACGATCAGCAGGAGTGTCAGGAACGCGGCATGAGCTACAGCGTTCCGCTGAAGGTAAAGATCCGTCTAACTGTCTTCGACAAAGATCCGGACACGGATGTCTTATCTATCCGCGACATCAAGGAAGAAGAGGTCTTCTTCGGCGAAATCCCGCTGATGACTGACAACGGTACCTTCATCATCAACGGTACCGAGCGCGTCATCGTTTCGCAGCTTCATCGTTCGCCCGGTGTTTTCTTTAAACGCGGCGCGCTCTACGTCGCGAAGATCATTCCGTATCGCGGTTCGTGGGTCGAGTTTGAATACGACCAGAAGAACCTGCTCTACGTGCGTGTGGGCAAGCGCAAGTTTCTCGCGTCGATTTTCCTGCGCGCTCTCGGGCTTTGGTTCAACACTGAAAAGAGATTGAAGGATCTGCGCAGTGATTCGCAGTTGGAAGACGCGGTAAAGAATGCTTCGTTCACTGACGAAGACATGCTGAAGGCAATCTACATCACTGACGAGATTCGCGTCGAAAACGGACGTCTGTTGGTCCAGGTGCGACCGGAAGGTCCGACAAACCTTGTCGGCATGAAGGTTGACCACGACATCAAGGGTAAGGGACCCGATCCCATCGTGCGCGGCGGCAAGAAGGTCGCAGGATCGGCGCTCGAAGCGTTGCGGAAATCGGGCACCACCGAAGTTGAGGTTGACTCGTCGCAGTTGGAAGGCGCTTTCACTGTCTCTGACATCGTTAACACCGAAACGGGTGAAGTGATCGTCGAAGCGAATAACGAGATCACACCTGCGAAACTCCAGGAGATCGTCGAAGCCGCTGTTACACACTTGTCAGTGTTCTTCCCTGAGCGCGACGACGTTGGACCAGTGCTGTCGTTGACGCTCAAGAAAGACGTCATCACAAAACCGGTCGACGCCCTCCTCGAAATCTATCGCAAGATGCGTCCTGGCGATCCGCCAACCGTGCAGACTGCTTATCGACTGCTTGAAGCGATGTTCTTCGACCCGCGGAAGTTTGACTTCTCGCGTGTTGGGCGTCTGAAGTTCAACATCAAAATGGGCAAGCCTGAGCGCAATCGCATCGACGATCCGCTTCTCTCAGCGCAGGACTTCTACGAAGTGGTTTCTTACGTTCTGAAGATGCGCAAGAACCCGTCGGAGTATCAAGCTGATGATATCGATCACCTTGGAAATCGACGTGTGCGCGCGGTCGGTGAGTTGCTGGAAAACCAGTTCCGCATCGGTCTCGAGCGCATGGAGCGAGCCATCAAGGAAAAGATGTCGATCCATCAGGAAATGCAGACGACGATGCCGCGCGATCTGATCAACGCCAAGCCGGTAACCGCCGCGGTCCGTGAGTTCTTCGGATCGAGCCAATTGTCGCAGTTCATGGATCAGACGAACCCGCTCTCCGAGATCACGCACAAGCGCCGTTTGTCGGCACTTGGACCGGGTGGTCTATCACGCGAGCGTGCGGGGTTCGAAGTGCGCGACGTACACCCGACGCACTACGGACGTATCTGTCCGATTGAGACTCCTGAGGGTCCGAACATCGGACTCATCTCGAGCCTCTCGTGCTTCGCGCGTATCAACGAGTTTGGTTTCATCGAAGCGCCTTATCGAAAGGTTAGCGATGGACGCGTTGTTGAATACGTGCGCGTGATCAATGGCGGCGACACGAAGCTGAAGCCCGGCGATCATATCCCACTGGAAGACCTTGAAAAGGCGAACAAGAAGCTTGGTGCTGACGCGCGGAGGGCCGAGTTTGAGCCGTGGCCTTTCTATCTGACGGCGTGGGAAGAAGACAAACACGTTGTCGGTCAGGCCAACATCGAGCTCGATGACAATGGCCACATCGTCAACGAGCGCAACGCAGCGCGAAAAGCCGGCGAGTTTATTCTCGCGCAACGCAAAGACATCGAATACGTCGACGTCTCGCCGAAGCAATTAGTTTCGGTGGCGGCCTCGCTGATTCCGTTCCTCGAGAACGACGACGCGAACCGCGCGTTGATGGGATCGAACATGCAACGCCAGTCAGTGCCGTTGCTCCGTGCCGAGGCTCCGTACATCGGAACCGGTATGGAGAAGGTGACGGCACGCGACTCCGGCGCTGTGGTTGTTGCCAAACGTGACGGCGTTGTGGACTACGTCGACTCCGAGCGCATCATCGTCAAAGCCGATCACAACGTTGACGGCACGATCTCGCGCGAGGTGACGGCCGACATCTACACGTTGATTAAGTTTAAGCGTTCGAACCAGAACACTTGTATCAATCAACGTCCGATCGTTCACGTTGGCGAGCGAGTGGAAAAAGGTCAGGTTATTGCGGATGGACCATGTACCGATCGCGGCGAGCTGGCGCTCGGACGAAACGTCCTCGTCGCATTCATGCCGTGGCGCGGTTACAACTTCGAGGACGCGATCCTCGTTTCCGAGCGACTCGTGAAAGAGGACTACTACACCTCGATTCACATCGAAGAGCTCGAAATCGAAGCGCGCGATACGAAGCTTGGCCCGGAAGAGATCACGCGCGACATTCCGAATGTCGGTGAGAACATGCTTCGCGATCTCGACGAGAGCGGCATCATTCGTATCGGCGCTCAGGTGAAGCCGGGTTCGATTCTCGTTGGCAAGGTGACACCGAAAGGCGAAACCCAACTGACCGCTGAAGAAAAACTGCTGCGAGCGATCTTCGGTGAAAAAGCCGGCGACGTGAAGGATGCTTCACTCGTCAGCCCTCCGGGAATCGACGGAACAGTCGTGGACGTGCAGGTCTTCACCCGCAAGGGACAAGAGAAAGACCAGCGCTCACTGGCGATCGAGCAGGACGAAGAAGATCGCCTGCGACGCGACCTTGAAGACGAAATTCGTATCCTTCGCGAGCAACGCGACGAGCGAATTTACGAACTGCTCGAAGGCCGCAAACTGTCTACGGATCTGACTGCCAATAAAGAAGTATTAATCGAGAAGAACGTTGCGATCACGCGTGAGATGCTGAAGGCGGTTGAGCCCAAGGCGCTTCGCAAAGTGCAACTTGCCTCTTCGCGTTTGGATATCGGCTCAGAGATCAAAGAGTACGAAGATCGCACCGAACGCCAGATCAAGATCCTCTCCGACATCTATGAAGAGAAGATCGCGAAGCTGCGACAGGGCGACGAGCTTTCACCGGGCGTGATCAAGATGGTGAAGGTGTTCATCGCGATGAAGCGCAAGCTTTCGGTGGGCGACAAGATGGCGGGTCGTCACGGAAACAAAGGCGTGATCGCGCGCATTCTTCCGGAAGAAGATATGCCGTACCTGCCGGATGGCACGCCGGTCGAGATCGTTCTGAACCCGCTGGGTGTGCCTTCGCGCATGAACGTGGGCCAGATTCTTGAAACACACCTTGGCTGGGCCGCGCGCGTTCTGGGAATGCATTTCGCGACGCCCGTGTTTGACGGCGCAACTGAAACTGAGATCAAGAAGAAGCTTCAGGATTCAGGCGATCGCGCTCGCGAGCTCGGACTACCTGAGATCGTGAATGAGTCGGGCAAAGCTGTTCTGTACGACGGGCTCAGTGGTGACCCATTCGAGCAAAAAGTGACAGTCGGTTACATCTACATGTTGAAGCTGTCGCACCTCGTGGACGACAAGATCCACGCTCGCTCGATTGGACCATACAGCTTGATCACGCAGCAGCCACTCGGCGGTAAGGCGCAGTTTGGTGGCCAGCGATTCGGAGAGATGGAGGTTTGGGCGCTTGAAGCTTACGGCGCGGCTCACATTCTCCAGGAGCTGTTGACCGCGAAGTCTGACGACGTGGCCGGACGCTCGAAGATCTACGAGGCGATTGTGAAAGGCGAAGCGGATTTCGATCCAGGTCTGCCTGAGTCGTTCAACGTGCTCGTGCGTGAGTTGCAGTCGCTGTGTCTCGACGTTGAGTTGATCAATAAGAAGGCCGCCGAAGACGGTGCGGCACAGGGAGATGGTATTGGGGAAGCGATCGTGACCAGCGCCGTGGAAGCGTAAGACAGGTTAGACGCGGATTACACGGATTAGTTACGGATAATAAATGGAGAAATCAAAGTGTTTCGATTCCAACAAGAAAAGACGCAACTAGCTCCTGATTTTGAGGCTATTCGTATCTCACTTGCGTCACCGGAAAAGATCCGGCAGTGGTCGCATGGTGAGGTGACCAAGCCAGAAACAATTAACTATCGCACCTTCAAACCTGAGCGCGATGGACTTTTCTGCGCGCGCATCTTTGGGCCGGTCGCCGATTGGGAGTGTCTCTGCGGAAAATACAAACGCATGAAGCACCGCGGCGTAATCTGCGACAAGTGCGGTGTGGAAGTCACGCAGGCGAAAGTGCGACGTGAGCGTCTGGGCCATATCGACCTCGCAAGCCCGTGCTCGCACGTGTGGTTCTTTAAAGGACTGCCGAGCCGCATCGGCCACCTGCTCGACATTCCGCTCCGCGAGCTCGAGAAGGTTCTCTATTTCGAATCCTACATCGTGATCGATCCCGGCGACGTGCCTGGATTGAAAGAGCGCGAGCTCGTCACCGACGAGCGCTATCGCGAACTCGTACGCGATTTTCCCGCTCAGTTCGTCGCGAAGATGGGCGCGGAAGCGATCAAGGAACTGCTCGCGATGGTCGACGTCGAAGAGTTGGCGACGGATCTGCGCAAGCGGATGAGAGAAGAGACCTCGCAGCAGAAGAAGTTGAAATACTCGAAGCGCCTGAAAGTCGCGACGAGCTTCCTGAAGTCGGGCAACCGGCCTGACTGGATGATCCTCGACGTGATTCCGGTAATTCCACCTGAGCTGCGGCCACTCGTGCCGTTGGATGGTGGACGCTTCGCGACTTCGGATCTGAACGATCTCTATCGACGCGTTATCAACCGTAACAACCGTCTGAAGAAGCTGATGGAACTGCGTGCGCCCGAAGTTATCGTGCGCAACGAAAAGCGCATGCTTCAGGAAGCGGTCGATGCCTTGTTTGATAACGGACGGCGTGGACGTGTGCTGCGTGGTGTCAACAACCGCCCGCTCAAATCCTTGAGCGGAACGTTGAAAGGCAAGCAGGGACGTTTCCGTCAGAACCTGTTAGGCAAGCGTGTCGACTACTCAGGACGTTCGGTGATCGTGGTTGGTCCAGAGTTGAAACTGCACCAGTGCGGTCTGCCGAAGAAAATGGCGCTCGAGTTGTTCAAGCCGTTCATTTACAACCAGCTCGAGAAGCAGGCACACGCCGCCACGATCAAGCAGGCACGCGAGATGGTGGAACGGCAGGAGCCTGTCGTTTGGGACATTCTCGAAGAAGTGATTCGCGAGCATCCGGTGCTGCTGAATCGCGCTCCGACACTGCACCGTCTCGGCATTCAGGCCTTTGAGCCGGTGCTCGTCGAAGGCAAAGCCATCAAGATCCATCCGCTCGTTTGTACGGCATTCAACGCCGACTTCGACGGCGACCAGATGGCAGTGCACATTCCGTTGAGTCCGGAAGCGCAGATTGAAGCGGCAGTGTTGATGCTTTCGAGCAACAACATCCTGAGCCCTGCGAGCGGTCAGCCAATCGCAGTGCCTTCGCAGGACATCGTGCTCGGTATCTACTACCTGACACGCGATCGTGCGGGCGCGAAGGGTGAAGGACGCGTGTTCGCTTCGCTTGAAGAAGTGTTGCTCGCGCTCGATGCAGGTGAAGTCACCACTCAAACGCCGATCAAACTCCGCATCCAGGGCGACTTGATCGACCTCGTGCAGGAACACGATCCGCAGGACATCCTGCGTGCAACTGTTCAGGACGACGTTCGTCGCGTTATCAACACGACTGTTGGACGTGTGATCTTTAACGATTCGATTCCTGCCGGTCTTCCCTTTATCAACGGCACGTTGAAGAAGAAAGGCTTGCAGTCGTTAGTTAACTATTCACACATCCGCCTGGGCCATGAGATGACCGTCAAGATGCTTGACGATCTCAAGACCCTCGGATTCCTGTACGCGACGAAGGCGGGTATCTCGATCGGCATCGACGATCTGGTGACTCCACCCTCGAAGAAGGGACTTGTCGACAAGGCTGACAAGGACGTTATCGCTGTCGAACAGCAGTATCTCGACGGTGTCATCACAAACGGTGAACGCTACAACAAGGTGATCGCGATTTGGTCTGAAGTGACTGACAAAGTCGCGAAAGAGATGTTCAAGGCGATGGACGATCGCGAACGCGCTAGCGGTGAGCTCAATCCGATCCTCGTCATGAGCGACTCCGGCGCGCGCGGTAGCGCACAGCAAATTCGCCAGCTCGCCGGAATGCGTGGTCTGATGGCTCGGCCGTCGGGTGAAATCATCGAGACTCCGATTCAGGCAAACTTCCGCGAGGGCCTCAACGTGTTGCAATACTTCATCTCGACACACGGCGCTCGCAAAGGTCTGGCTGACACCGCGCTAAAAACCGCTGACTCGGGTTATTTGACCCGGCGACTGGTTGACGTGGCCCAGGATGTGATCATCAGTGAGGACGATTGCGGTACCCTTCGCGGTATTCCCGCCAGTGCCATCGTCGAAGGTGGTGAGGAAATCGAGTCGTTGCGTGACCGCATTGTGGGTCGCACCTCACTCGAGGAAGTCGTCGATCCTATCGAAGGTAACGCGATCGTCGAGGCCAATCACGAGATCGATGAAGACCTTTCTTCCGAAATTCAACGGTCAGGCGTTCAGCGCGTCCGAATCCGTTCTGTGTTGACTTGCGAATCGCGTCGTGGCTGCTGCATCAAGTGCTATGGGCGTAACCTCGCAACAGGTCGTCCGGTCGAAATCGGTGAGGCTGTGGGCGTGATCGCCGCGCAGTCGATTGGTGAACCGGGCACGCAGCTAACGATGCGCACGTTCCACATCGGTGGTACGGCGCGTCTCGAAGAGTCGTCGAAGCACGAAGCGCGTCAGGACGGCACGATCAAGTATCTCGATCTGCAAACGGTCAAGAGCCGCAAGGGCGAGCGCATCGCGATGAATCGTAACGGTTCGTTGATTATCATCGACGATCGCGGTCGTGAAGCGGCGCGTTACCAGATCGTTTACGGCGCGCACATTCTCGTCGAAGACGGAGCCCGCGTGACGCAGGACCAACTGCTCGCGACGTGGGACCCGTTCACGTTCGCGATCCTTACTGAAGTTGCTGGACACGTTAAGTTCCAGGATCTGAAGGAAGGCGTGACGTTCGATGAGGAAGTGGACGAAGTAACCGGTCAGTCGCGCATGGTCGTGAAAGACTCGCCTGACGAAAAGAAACAGCCGCGTTTGGAAATTCGCAGCGCCAGCAACAAGGTGCTGAAGACTTACCAGATGCCGGTGCGTGCGAACCTGATGGTGAGCGACGGCGAGGAAGTTGAGCCGGGCGACATCATCGCGAAGATTCCGCGTGAAACAACCAAGACGAAAGACATCACGGGTGGTTTGCCGCGCGTCGTCGAGCTCTTCGAAGCGCGACGTCCTGCGGAAACGGCGGTCATGTCTGAAATCGACGGCACGGTTACACTCGGCGCGATTTCGAAAGGTAAACGCAAACTGATCATTACCGGCGACGACGGTGAAGAGCGCGAGTATGACATCCCGCGCGGTACGCACATCAACGTGCAGGATGGCGATCGCGTTCGTGCCGGCGAGGCTCTGATGGATGGCCCACTCAACCCGCACGACATCCTTCGCGTGCTCGGTATGAGTCGTTTGCAGGAGTACCTCGTAAACGAAATTCAGGAGGTCTATCGCCTGCAGGGCGTGAACATCAACGACAAGCACATCGAAGTGATTGTTCGACAGATGTTGCGCTGGGTGAAGATCAAGGAAGTCGGCGACACGGAATTCCTGCTCGAAGAGCAGGTCGATCGTTTCCGCTTCCAGGATGAGAACGAGCGTGTGCGGCAGGAAGACGGCGAAGTTGCACAGGCCGAGCCGCTGTTGCTTGGTATCACTAAGGCCTCGCTCTCGACTGACTCGTTTATCTCGGCTGCGTCGTTCCAGGAAACAACGCGTGTGTTAACTGAAGCGGCAATCTCCGGACGCGTCGATTACCTGCGCGGGCTGAAAGAGAATGTCATCATGGGTCGATTGATTCCGGCCGGAACGGGCATGGAATACTATCGCAACGTCGATATCGAACGTGATGAAACGATCGATCAGGCGAGAGACAGAGACCTCGATGAGTTTCCAGACATCGTTGGTGGTCACGACATCGTGATGCCGGCGCGCGAACCGATTGTGGTTCCGGCTGGAGCTTCAACTGATGGTGACGTCGTTGCAGGTTCTGACGTAGAAGAGTAGTTAGCAGGTCACCAGAAAGCCCATCCACAGATTGCGCAGAATCTTCGGTGTAATCTGTGGATGGTTTTATTACTTCAAGTCTTGTCCCCGTATTCGCTCGCAGTGTTTACAGATCGTCAAATTGCTCCCTAACTCACTCACGAGTTGCAGGGTGTTTGTCTTTCGTACCGACATCACACGACTGATCCTCAGACCGCATAGCGTATGTTTACCGCCGGGTTGCACGAGATGAAAGATCTCAGTCATCAATCGAGTGGCGTACATGCCGTAAACCTGCCGAGGCGAATTTCCCACAGCTCGGGATGCCTCTACACCGTTGTTCTCGTTGACTAACATCACCTTTCCACCTATCCGATTCATTTCAGTACAACCATTGGCTCCGAAATCGGGGCCTGCAGTTCAATTTGCAATAATGGTGCCGTTAAGATCAGAATCAACAACAATGAACCTGAAGCAGATCAAGAGTCTTCCGGGCGCGCGAAAAGTTGCGATGCCTGAGTTTGTGCCTCCGCAATTGGCAACGCTGGTTGACAAGCCACCGGTAGGCGATGAGTGGTTTCATGAGTTGAAGTTTGATGGGTACAGGTTGCTGGGCCATTTGAGTAATAGTCAGGTTCGTTTTTGGACGCGGAATCAGAATGATTGGACCGCAAAGTTTCCTGCACTTGGCAAAGCACTACAGGCGCTGAGAGTTAAAAGCGCGATCTTCGACGGTGAGGTTGTCGCGTTGGACGCTTCGGGGCGCGCGAGTTTTCAGCGTTTGCAGCAGTCGATTAAGAGTCGGAGTGCGGGGCTGCTTTATCATATTTTCGATCTGATCTACATCGAGGGATATAGCCTTGTTCAGACTCCATTGCGTGAAAGAAAACGCGTGCTTGAGGGACTGCTCGAACCGCTTGGGGACAAGGGGTTGTTGCGCTACAGCGATCACATCGAAGGGAATGGGGCGGAGTTTTTAAAGGAAGCTTGCAAGTATGGACTGGAGGGAATTGTTTCGAAGCGGGGCGATTCGGTGTATGAATTTACACGCACGCGAAACTGGTTGAAAGTGAAGTGTCTCCGGCGTCAGGAGTTTGTGATTGCGGGGTATACACTTTCAGATAAGGGCATTCCGTTCAGCTCGCTCATCCTCGGCGTTTATGATCGCGGAAAATTGATCTACGCGGGGCGCGCAGGCACGGGTTTCAGTAATCAGTTGCGGATTGATCTGAAGAAGCAGCTCGATCGCATCGCTCGAAAGGAACGACCATTCGAAGTGATTCCAAAGGATCCGGGACTGCGACGCGCGGTCTGGGCCGAGCCGAAGCTTGTTGGAGAAGTTGTATTTTCCGAGTGGACCGACGAGGGTATAATTCGTCACCCATCGTTCCAGGGTTTGCGCCAGGACAAAAAGCCCCATGAGGTTGTGCGCGAAGAGCCGGCTTAAGCCACAGATTACACAGATTTAAAAACCGGATTAGCTCCTCATGAAACTACGTCCCACCATCTTCCTCAGCGGCGTTTCCAGCGAGTTCGCGTCGTTCCGCGACGCGGTCGAGGTCGAGATCCAGAAGAAGGGCTGCTTCGCGGAGAACCAGTCGAGCTTTCATCCGGACTACAGAACCGTTGAGGCAATGCTCCGGCAAAGACTGCATGAAGCCAACGCGGTGATTCACATCGTTGGGTTCCGGTTTGGGGCAGAGCCGAAAGATCGTCCACCTGGCACGCCACGGCGGTCTTACACGCAGATGGAGTTTGATATCGCGCGCGAGATGGACAAGCCGGTGTATGTATTTTTGTCTTCGGATAAGAACGTTCGTGATGCTGCTGCTTCAGATGAGCAACCGGAAGATGCAGAAGCCACAGCTCTCCAACTCGCGCATCGACAGTCCGTCCAAAACAGTAACCATCTTTTTTACTTCTTCAAGAATAAATTCGAACTGAGCAAACTGGCCGCGGAAATTCCTCAGGTCGTCACGTTTGATTTTCGGGCCGACATCTCACGCATCGTAAAATACGCTCCATCAGAACTCATCGGTCGCGATGATGAACTAAAGCTCCTCAATGACGCCTGGTTAAAAATTCGGCACGCTGAATCTCCGCGCGCTCGCATTCTCACTTTTGTCGCACTTGGCGGTGAGGGCAAGACCTCGCTGGTGGCGAAGTGGGCGGCGGAGTTGTCGTTTCATAACTGGCCTGGGTGCGATGCCGCTTTTGCATGGTCGTTCTACAGCCAGGGGACACGCGAGCAGTACGCTGCCTCTTCCGATCTCTTCCTTAAAGAAGCAATCACCTTCTTTGGCAATGATGCCGACAAGGAATTCGCTGCGAGTAACGCAGGCGCATATGAGAAGGGACAACGGTTGGCCCGCATCGTCGGCGAGAGACGCGGTCTCCTGATCCTCGATGGTCTTGAGCCGCTGCAATACTCTCCTACCTCACCAACACCGGGGGAGCTCAAGGACAATGGCGTTGCAGCGCTGTTGAGAGGGTTAGCGGCAGACAGTGATGGCCTATGCATTGTCACGACTCGTTATTCTCTGCCGAACCTCAGAGCGTTTTGGCAAACCACGGCGCCGGAAATACCTCTTACTCGTTTGTCGCAGAAGGCGGGAGTAAATCTGCTTAAGACTCTCGGAGTGAAAGGCACGGAGAAAGAGTTTGCGACACTCGTCGAAGATGTAAAGGGCCATGCACTCACGTTGAACCTGCTAGGTTCTTACTTGCACGACGCTCATGGTGGAGATATCCGACGCCGTGACCTCGTCAAGCTCGAGGAAGCGAATGCGGAAGAACAAGGCGGCCATGCGTTCCGGGTGATGGAAGCCTACGAAACGGCTTTTGAAGACGAAGGTGACAAAGGCAAACGCGCCCTCGCGATCCTGCGTCTACTCGGTCTCTTTGATCGCCCCGTCACCTCCGACTGTCTCACCGCGTTACTTGAGGAACCAGCCATCCCCAGCCTCACCGAACCGCTCGTCGGCTTAACCGAAGCTCAACGTAACGTAGTTCTGTCACGTCTCGCGGACGCGAAACTGCTCACAATCAACCGCGAACCATTTGGCGCACTCGTGTCGCTCGATGCGCATTCGCTGGTCCGCGAATATTTCGCTCGGCAACTACGTGTGCAACAACCCGAAGCTTGGCGCGCGGCCCACCGGCGCCTCTATCAACACCTCTGCACAACGACGCCCGACAAAGACAAGCCCACGCTTGAAGATTTCCAGCCGCTCTACCAGGCTGTGGCCCATGGCTGTCAAGCGGGACAGCAGCAGAAGGCGCTCGACGAAGTTTACTTTGCTCGCATCACGCGCCGACAGGAGTTCTACAGCACGTATAGACTCGGTGCGGTTGCTTCCGACTTGGGAGCAGTCGCCTGTTTCTTTGAGACTCCATGGAATCGCATGTCGCCGGCACTAAACGACGCCGATCAATCCTGGCTTCTGAACGAAGCTGCAACTCGCCTGCGTGGCTTGGGCCGGTTGACTGAGGCGTTGAACCAATGCGCGCTTCGCTGCGGATCCGGGTCAAAGAAGAGGATTGGGAAGAGGCAGGCAACGTCCCAACAACCTAAGCCAGTTGGAACTGACGCTGGGCATGGTCGGCGAGGCGGTGAGAAATGCCGAGCATGGTGTGAACTACGCCGACCGCAGCGTTGACGCGTTGCGGCGGGTAAGCGAGCGCGCAGCCCACGCCGACGCCCTGCACCAGGCGGGTCGCATCGCCGAAGCAGAGACGCGCTTCCGTGAGGCGGAGCTAATGCAGAAGGAGTGGCAGCCTGCATACCCGCTGCTCTACTCGCTGCGAGGCTTCGGCTATTGTGACCTACTCCTCACCATTCCTGAACGTGCTGTGTGGCAGCTGAAACCACAGCAACCTGACCAAAGTGGCGACAAGTTTCTGCATTTCGGAGTACTTCGCGCCGTTTCCACGCGAGCGGCACAGACTCTCAAGTGGGCCGAGGTTGCCCAAGGTATCACTTCTCACAATTGCCCTCGATCGGCTCACGCTGTGTCGTGTTGCGCTCTGTGAAACGGTGTTCACTTCTAGTGGTTGGCCGCTACGAATTCAAGATTCAAATCTGAAGGTTGCCCTCGACGACGCCGTGAACAGTCTTCGCCACGCAGGCATACAAGACCACCTACTTCGCGGCCTCCTCACGCGCGCGTGGCAACGCTTTCTCAGTGGTGCTCACACCGGACCAGAGAGCGCGCAGGAGGATTTGGACGAGGCTTGGGAGATTGCGGAGCGGGGGCCGATGAAGTTGCACATGGCTGATATTCATCTGTATCGCGCGAGGTTGTTCTTTCGGGAGGAGACGTATCCGTGGGAGAGTGCACGGAAGGATCTTGAAGCCGCGGAGAAACTCATCAACGAGTGTGGCTACCATCGCCGCGACGAAGAACTCGCAGACGCAAAGCGCGTGATCCTATCCGCGTAATCCGCGTTAATCCGTGTAAACAACAAACAAGAATCTCTTGTCCGACAGTGGAATTCGACTCTCTTCGAATCTGACCTCCCGGAGCTTCTCCCTTAAACTCTCCCCACCAAACAAAAGCAAGGTGCTTCCCTCCGGAGCCCAGTTAATCAAAACAGAAACCTTGTTCATGAATTGATCTAGCGCGCGGCAACTGACGAATGAGACGGCAGGAGGCTCAACCTCTTCGAAGGGCTTGGATATGATCACAGAAGGACGACCGAGTTGGTTCAGGGCTTCGCGGAGGAAGACGGATTTTTTCTGAGAGGATTCGATCAGCGTCGCTGATAAGTCGGGACGCGCGAGGAGGCAGGGGATGATCGGGAGTCCTGCGCCGGAGCCGATGTCTGCTATCTTTGCGTCTTGCGGGAGATGTTTGAGCAAGAGTAGAGATTCCAGGATGTGTCGGGTTGCGAATTCTTCCGGTGAACAAGGCGCGACGAGATGGAGGCGGTCGTTCCAGCGAGTGAGTAAACTGTAGAACGCGCCGAGCTGTTCGATCGTTTCAGCAGACAGCGCCAGCTCGAAGGCGCCCATGTTCGATATCAAAGCTTGTTCGAATCGGTCCATAAACAATACAGAAGAATAGATCATGATCGAAGATTTTGTTGAGCAGCATCAGATTCTTGGTAACGCTGTCGCACGAATTATCCATGAACACGTGGCGGGGCTTGCGAACCGCAGAGTCACGCCTGAAGCGACAGTAAGTGAGTTGGAAAAGCTTTTCGACGAGCCTTTACCCGAGAAGGGAATCGCGATCGAAGACATTCTCGCACGTTTCAAAACAGACATCGCACCGAACGCGATGGGCGTTCCGAGCCCGAGATACTTCGGCCAGTTTAATCCGACGCCGTTGCCGATCGGAGTTTGGGCGGATGCGCTGACGTCGATGCTCAACCAGAACGCAGGCGCGTGGCGCAATGGCCCAACCTCAGCAATGATCGAAGCCCGAGTCATTCGCTGGCTCTGCGATCTTTTGAACTATGGTCCACAGAGTTTCGGGACGTTGGCGAGTGGCGGTTCGGAAGCGAACCTGATCGCGTTGAAGTGCGCGAGAGACAGTGTCGCTGCAAGCATCAAGGATCGCGGGTTGAGAACCGCTCCCGGCGACCTCGTGATCTACGCTTCGGACCAGTGTCACTACTCGATCGACAAAAGCGCCGACATCCTCGGCCTCGGTCGCGAAGGTTTGAGAAAGATTCCCACTGACGACCGCTTCCACATCTCTCTCGACGCTCTCAGCGACGCAATCGCACATGATCGTGAAGCAGGCCGAATTCCGTGTTGCATTGTCGGCGTCGCCGGCACGACGTCCATGGGCGTCATAGATCCACTCGAACAACTAGCGAGGATCGCTCGCGAAAACCAATGCTGGTATCACGTCGACGCTGCTTACGGCGGACCACTGGCCTTCTCGGCCAAGCACAAAGAAAAACTGCGCGGCATCGAGCTCGCCGATTCAATCACTTTCGATCCGCACAAATGGATGTTTGTTCCCTTCTCCTGTGGCGCGACGCTCGTGCGCGACGGCGGCCGCGTCCTGCGCGACGCGTTCGACATGACCCCCGAGTATTTGAGCGAGGATCGCGGCGGCGCCGACGTCGAATTCGACTTCTTTCGTTACGGACAAATGGGCACCCGTCGCTTCAACTCATTGAAACTCTGGATGACGATGAAGTTCATGGGCCGCGAAGGCTACGCCAGAACAGTCGAACACCAGATCGCGCTGACTGAATACCTGGCGACGAAGCTTGATGGTCTACGAAACTTCAAACGCGTCGGTGAAGTCGAAACAGCGGTCTGCTGTTTCCGTTTTTTACCTGATCCGGATCTGGATGGGCCTGAGTTAGATCGCCAGCAACAACGCTTGCAACAGCTAATCGAACGGAGTGGCGAAGCATGGCTCACCACGACCGTGTTGAAGGGCCGGCGTGCGATACGTGTAAACATCAACAGTTTTTTGACCGAACAGCACCATATTGACGATCTGGTAGAATTGCTCATGCGATCGGGTGAAGCCACAAAAGGCACAAAAGTCACATAACGATTGAATGACACTTAGAAACATCCAAGCAGGTCTATTTGTTTTACTGCTTTTTGTGCCTTTTGTGGCAACGGCACAGACTGGTCCAAAGTCACTCCCGAAGATATCTTCACAAACTGAATTCGACACCCTCTCAGTCACGTACGACGCAAACACTCCATACGCCTTGCCGCACGTGATGATCGTCATCGATCGAAAAGACGGCAACAAGATCTATTACGTCAACAAGAAGCGTTACAGCTTTCACAAAGACTTCGTCAACGGCACGTATCTTTCACTCGAGCGCGGGCGCGAGTTTTTCGAAAACAATTACATTAAGCCCAACCGGCGCTTCATACTCGGCACGCTCGCATATCAAACTCTACTCAAGCGCTGGACGTTTGAATTCTGGGAAGGCGATCTGATTCCCGCGGATCAAATCCAACTCGCTTACGACGTAATCAACAAGACCTTCTTCGCACCGGTTGCATTCAAACCAAACTCTCTGCGACAGGACGAAGCAACAAACTCGATCGCCGGCATGCAGCGCATCCTCCAGAGCGACATCGCGAAGGAGCAGGAGTATCAGGCGCTAAATATTGCGAAAGGGCTCGGGCGCATTCACATCATTCCGAAGCTCGACGACCACGTGGAGATCGGTTCCAACGAGATCCTCGTGCTCGATGAAGTTCCTGTGAATCTCCCACCCGTCGCGGGAATTATCACGTCGCAGCCGTCCACACCGCTTTCGCACATCAACCTGCTCGCGAAAGGTTGGGGAATCCCAAACGCATACATTAAAAACGCGAACGAACTGCTCAAGCAGTACGACGGTTGGTGGGTGTCGTTCGAAACACTGCGCGAGAAGTACACGATCAAGCGCGCCGACATGAATCAGTTGCGCGAGTACCAGCGCCGTCAGGCACAGCGCCTCGACGTAATGAAGCCGCGTTACAACTTGTCTGAGACGCGCCTGTTGAGTTTGGCCCAGCAACGTTCGCGATCGAGTCTCGCGTTTGGCGGGAAGTCGGCAAACCTTGGCGAGGTGTTGAATGCCCGGCTACCCGGCATCGTTGTCCCAAACGGTTTCACGATTCCTTTTTACTACTACGACGAATTCATAAAGCGAAACAAGCTCGACGACGTGATCTTCGGACTCCTGAACGATCAGAAGTTTGTGCACGATCCTGCTTACCGGCGAGAGAAGTTGATCAAATTGCGCCAGACGATCGAATCTGCTGACTTCGATCCGAAGCTCAGAGACATGGTTCTGCGAAAAGTTGCGGGCGAATACGCGGGCAAGGGTTTGTTTGTCCGCAGCTCCTCGAATTCCGAAGACTTGCCGAACTTTAGCGGCGCCGGTCTGTACACGACAGTGCCAAATGTTCGCGGCGACGAGCAGTTGATCGACGCGATCAGAAAGGTCTGGGCATCGCTATGGAACTTCGAAGCCTACGAAGCACGCGAACGCGCGAGTGTGGACCACTCAAAGATCTTCATGGCGGTGCTGCTTCAGGAAGGAATCAATTCAGAAAGCTCCGGCGTGATAATCAGCACCGATCCGTTTGATACTGACAACAAGGGCGCGATCTACATCAGCGCGAAGAGGGGTCTCGGAATCAAGGTCGTCGAAGGACAGCGCATCGCGGAACAGGTAATCTATCGCCCGCGCACGAACGCCGTGCAGGTGCTGACGCGTTCAGCGGAGGACAGCTTGTTGACGTTTGATGAAAAGGGCGGCGTAAAAGAAGTGCCGATAACAGGCGATCGAGTTGTTTTGACAGATGAAGTTATACGTCGTCTCGTGAGAGCCACCACGGATATCAAGCGCGTTTTTGGCAATCGCGATCAGGATATTGAGTGGGCGTATATGAAGGGGCAGATTTACATTGTTCAGTCGCGGCCTTACATTCCCGGAGGTTGAGTTTTAGCCGCAGATTTAGCGAGATCGAGTAATTCAGATTCGCTTCACCCGTTCGCGCTAAACATTGACAATCCATCACGCACTCAGGTATAAGCCGAGGTCAAATGTTTACGAATAACGGTCACGGCCATCATGCATACTGGCATCACCACCACGACGGTGGCGGGCTGGCGATCGTATTCGCGGCGCTGACGGAAGCAAGTTAAAAAGGCGCAAAGACGATTTCCAAAACCCGCTGCCACGACCCGGCAGCGGGTTTTTGTTTGAGCACAAACCATGACCTCCAGAATTCCAGCCGGCATGCGTTATTACATCGGCGCCGAGGCGCGCCTGCGTCGCACGGTTGAAGATGTCGCGATGTCAGTCTTCGAAGGCTGGAACTATGAAGAAGTGATCACACCGTCAGTCGATTACTACGATCTGTTCGAACAGGGTATGGGCCCGAGAGAAGCACAACGCGGTTTTCGTTTTACCGATAACGATGGGCGTTTGCTTGCACTTCGTCCTGATGTGACCAGCTCCGTTGCGCGAATGGCGGCGACGTTGCTGTCCGAACGGCCACGCCCGCTACGTTTTTGTTATGCGGCGCCCGTGTTTCGTCAACAAACTCAATCGCATGCTGAATGGCGACGTGAGAACACGCAACTCGGGTGTGAGCTGATTGGCGTTGGCGAGAAGCCCGGAGACTTTGAAGTGTTGCGCCTGGCTGCGGAAATCCTCTCGCGACTCAATCTTCAATCGAGTTATTGCATCACGATAAACAACGTCGAGATCTTCAACGGCGTCGCTGCCGAGTTGAATCTCGACGCGGCTGCGCGTGAGCAGTTGCGCCGCTTGATCGATACTCGCGAAGCAGCGGAGTTGCAACGATTTCTGCAAAACTACCCGGGTAATGAGGCGCGCGCGTTTTCGCAACCAACCAAGCTGACAGGCAAACGTGATGTGATTCGAACTGCGCGAGAATTCATCACGAATGGTCGATCAGCCGCTGCACTGGAGTCACTCGAAGAACTCTGGAAAGAAATCGAATCGCTCGGATTGCAGGATTCTTTCGAGATCGATCTCGGCGACGTCTCGAGTCTCGATTACTACACTGGATTGAGTCTGAAGATTTTCGTGCATGGCGCGGGATCGAGTGTCGGACGCGGTGGTCGTTACGATGGTTTGACGGGAAGTTTTGGACGCGCTGAGCCTGCGGTTGGCTTTGTGTTGAATCTCGACGCGCTCACCGAAGTGCTGGGGCGAAGAGAAGTTTGATGATCACGATTGCGATCGCAAAAGGAAGATTGCAGGACAGTGCGTTGTCGCTGTTGGCGCGCGCAGGCATCCGGCTGAGCGAAGATGGATTGAACTCGCGCCGTCTCGCGTTGACAGACGACACCGGCCAGTATCGTTTTATCTTCGTCAAGCCCGCGGATGTTCCGGTTTACGTCGAGCATGGGATCGCAGATTGTGGTGTGGTAGGCCGCGACGTGTTGCTCGAGACGCAGGCCGATCTTTTGTTGCCGCTCGATCTTGGTATCGCACGTTGCAGGATCGTGGTTGCGGCGGCGGATGCGAAGGCGATGACGAAGGTGCAGGGAATGATTCGCGTAGCGACAAAGTATTCGCAGATCGCGCGTGCGCACTTTGGTGCGCGTGGAATTCCGGTTGAGATCATTCAGCTTTCGGGGTCGGTCGAATTAGCGCCGGCATTGGGGCTCGCAGACATGATCGTCGATCTCGTTGAGACAGGAAGAACGTTGCGCGAGAACGGGTTGACCGTAGTTGAGGAGATTGGCGAATCGACGGGTCGATTGGTGGTGAATCGCGCCAGCTATCAATTAAAGGCGCAAGAGGTGACGCGGTTGATCAGTGCATTGGAGTTGGCATTGTAGACATGATTCGCAGGATTAACGAGATTCAGCAGTTTCTCGGCCACCTCGCAACGCGTTCGGTGGCGATTGATGCTGAGTTGTTGAGGGTTGTTGGCGCGATTGTTGATGAGGTGCGTGCGCGAGGCGATCAGGCGTTGATCGACTATGCCGCTCGTTTTGACGGCTTCGATCTAAAAACTGCGGAACTGCGAGTCGATGAAGGTCAACTGCGCGGGTTTGCTGAGGGTGTTGATGAACGCGTGGTCCAGGCGTTGCGAGAGGCGATTCGAAATGTGAGAGTTTTTCACGAGCGGCAAGTTGAAAAGTCCTGGACGATCGAACCGGTGAATGGCGTGCGGCTTGGGCAGCGCATCACACCGTTGGAGCGAGTTGGTGTTTACGTTCCGGGTGGTACAGCAGCGTATCCGTCTTCGGTGGTAATGAACGTCGTGCCGGCGCAGGTTGCAGGTGTCGAGCGGATTATTGTGACGACACCGCCTCGCACGTTGTCCGAGAATCCTGCCGTCGCTGCAGCTTTGTTGGAGCTGAACATCACGGAAGTGTATGCGGTTGGTGGAGCGCAGGCGATCGCCGCGCTGGCCTTTGGGACCGAGACTGTTCCGCGCGTAGATAAGATAACTGGACCAGGTAATAAATATGTCGCTGCGGCAAAGAAACTTGTATTCGGCGTTGTGGGGATCGACTCGATTGCAGGGCCGACCGAAGTAGTGATTGTCGCAGATGAAACGGCGCGCGCGGATTTCGTTGCGGCGGATTTATTGGCTCAGGCGGAGCATGGTGAAGACGCGTCGGCGATTTTGATCACAAACAGCGATGCGCTTGCTAACAGCGTAGCCCGGGAAGTTGAGAAGCAATTAGATTCGCTCCCACGACGCGAGATCGCTGATGCCTCCTTAAAAGAATACGGCGCGATCATGCTTGTTGAGACGTTGGAAGAAGCTTGCTCGATCGTGAATGAGCTTGCGCCTGAACACGTCGAGATCATTACGCGCGATGATGACGCGGTTGCTGCGAAGATCCGACACGTGGGCGCGATATTCTTTGGGCCATACACGCCTGAAGCCGTTGGTGATTATATCGCTGGTCCAAATCATGTTTTGCCGACAGGAAAAACCGCGCGTTTTTCTTCAGCCCTCGGTGTCTACGATTTTGTGAAACGAACGAGTTTGTTGCGGTATTCGCGAGAGGCGCTGGAATCGGTTACAGGACAGGTGACAGTTCTCGCGGAAAGCGAAGGACTGGGAGGTCACGCACGGTCAGTACAGCACAGAACCGAGGCGGTAGCGCCGGGTCTGCGGTGGAATAGAGATACCTTAAAAGGAGATTGACCCGGCGCTACCGCGCTCGGTTCTGTATGACGATCGAGTTCATCAAACCTGCTGTCAGAGCCTTGAAGGCCTACACGCTCTCGCCGCATCGCGCTTCGGTGAAGCTCAATCAGAACGAGAACCCGTGGGATGCGCCGGCGAGGATCAAAGACGAAGTGCTGCGCCGGTTTGCCGCGCGCAAGTGGTCGCGCTATCCCGACTTCGTTCCGGTCAGTCTGCACGAACACCTAGCTGAATTTGCAGGCTGGAAACCGGATGGCGTCATTGCCGGAAACGGATCGAACGAGCTGATCCAGGCAGTGCTGATGGTTACGATTGCGGCGGGCAAAAGGGTATTGATTTCAGAACCCACCTTCGCACTTTATCGCCAAGTCGCGACAGTCCTCGGTGGTGAAGTCGAGAGCGTTTCGTTAACCGGCACGTTGACGTACGACGTGCAAGCGTTGCAGAGGACTATTGAGGAGACACAGCCCGACGTCACGATAATCTGCTCGCCAAATAATCCGACAGGCTGTGTTATCGATGACGATAACCTGAGAACCCTGCTACGCACGTCGCGCGGCCTCGTCGTCATCGACGAGGCTTATCACGAATTCGCGGAGCACTCCGTGGTGCCTCTACTGAATGAACACGAGAATCTGGTCGTGTTGCGAACGTTCTCAAAAGCAATGGCGTTCGCAGCACTGCGACTTGGCTACCTGTTGGCTGCGCCCGATCTGGTGACGGAAATCCGAAAAGCCGTGTTGCCTTACAACCTGAATGCGTTCTCACAAATAGGGGCTGAAGTTGCTATCGAGCATTATGAAAGTGAGTTGGGACCGTTGGTCAAAAAGATCATCTCCGAGCGCGATCGAATGTTTGAGCGGCTATCTGAGGTTAAGGGTTTGTTACCAACATCCTCAATGGCGAACTTTATGGTGGTGAAATCAGCCACGGATCCAACACGGATATTTACTGATCTGTTAGCGCACGACATTTTAATTCGTGATGTAAGCAGCTATCCGATGTTGAGAGATCATTTCCGCGTTTGTGTGGGAACGCCTGACGAGAACAACTACTTGCTGGAAAAAATCCGAGAAATCTGTGGCTAACAACATGGAGAGAGTTGCGAGCGTTGCTCGCAAGACGAAGGAGACCGACATCCGTGTCGAGCTCAATCTCGACGGGAGCGGCAAGTCAGCCGTCTCGATCGGTGTGCCATTTCTCGAGCACATGCTTGACCTCTTCGCCAAGCACGGTTTGTTTGATCTGCAAATCAATTGCAAAGGCGACCTCGAGATCGACGATCATCACTCAATCGAAGACATCGCGATCACTATGGGCCAGGCACTGGTCCAGGCGCTGGGTGACAAAGCGGGGATCAATCGTTATGGCGAGGCGGTCGTGCCGATGGACGAAGCTTTGTGTCGATCAGTAATCGACCTTTCGGGCAGGTTCTATCTCGTCTATGAAGTTCAAACGCGGCGTCAGATGATCGGAAACTTCTCAGTCGAGCTTGCCGAACACTTTTGGCGGTCGTTTGCGGAAACCGCGAAGTTTAATCTTCACATCGATTGCCTGCGCGGGCGCAACACTCATCACATCCTCGAAGGAACGTTCAAAGCTACGGCGCGCGCGCTGCGCCAGGCAGTCGAACGAAACAGCCGCATCACCGGGATTCCGAGCACGAAGGGTTCGTTGTGAATGAATCAGGTAGCGATCATCGATTACGGCGTCGGCAATTTGCGCTCGGTTGAGAAAGCGTTTGCGGCAACCGGTTGCGAAGCGATCGTCACCGGTGATGAAGCTCAGTTGCGAAACGCGCAACGACTGGTGTTGCCGGGTGTCGGTGCATTTGGAGCGTGCATGAAAGCGCTCACCGAGCGTGGGTTTGATCGGCTCGTCCGCGAAAAGGCTGAAGCGGGTACCCCGTTGCTTGGTGTTTGTGTTGGGATGCAACTGCTGTTTGATGAGTCGGATGAGTTTGGTGCTACGGCAGGTCTTGGTTTGTTGCGTGGACGCGTGCGGAGGTTTGAAACCGATCTGGTCGTGCCGCATGTCGGTTGGAACCGGATTCACCAGAAGCGACCACATGCGTTGTTTGCTGAGATTGCGGATGGATCGTTCTGTTACTTTGTGCATTCGTTTTACTGCGAGCCTGCGGACGAAACCGCAATAACCGGAGAGACTGATTACGGCAGACGATATGCGTCGGTTGTAGCTGCAGGAAACATTTGTGGTGTGCAGTTTCATCCGGAGAAGAGTCAGGACGTTGGATTGCAGATGCTAAAGAACTTCCTCAGGATGTCTTTAGCTAAGCTCTAAAGAATCATTCCGTGTCTTGATGTTGACAATGGACGGGTCGTGAAAGGGATTCGCTTTGTTTCGCTGACCGATGCGGGCGATCCGGTCGGGCAGGCAAAGCGTTACGATCTAGAAGGTGCGGATGAGTTGACGTTTCTCGACATCACTGCGTCTTCCGATCGTCGAGAGATCGTCGCCGGGTTGGTGCGACGTGTTGCGGATGAAGTATTCATTCCGTTTACAGTTGGCGGCGGCTTGCGCTCAGTCGCAGACATTCGCGCCATCCTTCGCGCCGGCGCTGACAAGATCACGCTCAACACGGCCGCTGTAGAAGATCCGAAGTTGATCAGCGCCTGCGCTGAGACGTTTGGCAGTCAGTGTGTGGTGGTGGCGGTTGACGCACGTCGGCGCGACGCCGGTGGTTGGGACGTTTACACGCACGGTGGACGTCTTAACGTCGGACGCGATGCTATCGAATGGGCCATCGCCGCCGAAAAACTTGGCGCGGGCGAAATACTTTTGACCAGCATGGATTGCGATGGCACGCGCGCTGGTTACGATATCGAGTTGACGCGCACGGTTTCTGACGCTGTGCGAATCCCGGTGATCGCTTCGGGCGGCGCAGGCAAAGTCGAGCATTTCTACGACGCACTTACGGCGGGGGGCGCAAGCGCAGTTCTCGCGGCGTCACTTTTTCATTTTGGTGAACTGTCGATTGGCCACGTAAAGAACTACTTGCGAAGCCGAGGATTGGAAGTGCGATGAGCCAGATCAATATTGACGACGTCAAGTTTGATGAGCGCGGATTGATACCTGCAATCGTGCAGGATGCGGCGACGCGCGAGGTGCTCACGCTCGCTTATATGAATCGAGAAAGTCTGACCAGGACGATCGAAACAAAGCAGACGTGGTTCTGGTCGCGATCAAGAAATGAATTGTGGCACAAAGGCGAAACGTCTGGTAACACGCAGCAGGTTGTGAATCTCGCACTCGACTGTGACCAGGATGCGATCGTCGTTTTGGTCCAGCCCGCAGGACCGGCGTGTCACACAGGCGCGAACTCGTGTTTTGAAACCGGATCCAGAGTGACGGCGATCGGCGCACTGCTCGATCAGCTTTACGAACTGATTCAGGGTCGGGAGCGCGAACGACCCGCAAATTCGTATACCACGTACCTGTTCGACGAAGGGCTCGATAAGATACTCAAAAAACTCGGCGAAGAATCGGCGGAAACAATCATCGCGGCAAAGAATGAAGACGTCGGAAGGCTGGTTTCGGAAACGTCAGATCTCATCTATCACTTAATTGTTTTGCTCGTCGCGCGCGGTGTCAGCCTCGATGAGATCGCGAAAGAGCTGAATCAACGCAAAAAGTCGGGAGGCACGAGTGAACGAGCTTAACGAGTTGCTTCAGTTCGCCGTTGAACTTGCTCGAGGCGCAGGGGATATAACGTTACAGTATTTCCGGAAGAAGCCGGAGACAAGCACGAAGTCGGATGGTAGTTATGTCACGATCGCGGATCGACAAGCGGAGAGTTATTTGCGGAAACAGATCGCGGAGCGGTTTCCGGATGATGGTGTTGTCGGCGAGGAAGAGGGGAATTGATCGGACGATCGGGAAGGCGTTGGATAGTCGATCCAATCGATGGCACGTTTGCGTTTGTGCATGGCGTTCCCTTTTACGGTGTGTTGATTGCGCTTGAGATCGATGGGGAAATGAGTGTTGGAGTTGTAAACATACCTGCGCTGGGCGAGATCGTCTCAGCCGCAAAAGGCGTCGGATGTTTTTTGAATGGCGAGCCGGCTGGCGTATCTGGGACGCGCGAACTGAAAGATGCACTGTTGTTGTCGACCGACTTTGCGGCGTGTGCTCGTTACGGCTTTGGACCAGCGGCTGAGCGTTTGCAGGCACGCGCGAAGACGAGCCGCACGTGGGGCGATTGTTACGGATACGTACTGGTCGCGACGGGCCGAGCAGATGTGATGCTCGATCCGGTGATGAATCTGTGGGACTGCGCGCCCCTCTTGCCAATCATGGAGGAGGCAGGCGGTACGTTCACAGATTGGGGCGGGGAGAGAACGGTGGCGGGCGGAAACTCGATCGCGACCAATGGATTTTTGTTTGATGAAGTGATGGAAACGATTAGCCACAAAAGGCACAAAAGTCACAAAAAAGCTGATGACGCATAATTTGCACTTATGTGTCTTTTGTGCCTTTTGTGGCTAATTACTGATCAATGATTGTTATACCCGCGATCGATCTGAAGAATGGTTTGTGTGTGCGGTTGGTGCAGGGGCGGAAGTCTGACGCGACTGTTTACAATGACGATCCGGTGGCGGTGGCGAAAGAGTTCGCAGCAGCGGGCGCACGGATGATCCACGTTGTCGATCTTGACGGAGCGTTCAGCGAAACTGACTCGCCGAATCGCGCGGTTGTCAAAAGAGTGCTTGAAACTGTAGACGTCCCGATTGAGTTTGGCGGCGGCGTGCGTTCACTCGAAGACGCGCAACTGCTTGCAGCAGAAGGAGTTGCGCGCATAGTTCTGGGAACGGTCGCCGCGGAATCGCCCGGCTCCCTGAAGTCATACGTCGATCGGTTCTCTTCAAAGATCTGCGTCGGAATCGATGCGCGCGACGGGCGCGTGATGTCGCGAGGTTGGGAGACGGCGACACCAATGAACGCAGTGGACCTCGCGCGCACTGTCGCGTCGTGCGGAGTTGAGCGCATCATCTACACCGACATCGCACGTGACGGAACACTCGTTGGACCAAACGTCGAACAAACCCTCGCCGTTGCCCGTGCCGCAAATGTGCGGGTGACTGTCTCAGGTGGTGTTTCAAGTCTCGACGATATCAAACGTTTGCGCGACGCAGATGATTCTCGTCTGGACAGTGTTATCGTTGGTAAAGCCTTATATGAACGAAAGTTCACATTGGAAGAAGCGATTCGTGCCGCAGATTTACGCGGATGAACACGCATCAGAATGAACAAACTATGAGCCAAACAATATTTGCTGATGGAATTCTGAACGAACATGTTGCGTTTGTCACAGGTGGCGGAACAGGCATCACTGGCGGCGTAGCTCGCGCACTTGCCGAATCGGGCGCGGCGGTCGCGCTCGTCAGCCGCAAGATGGACCACCTGGTACCTGCCGCTGACGCGATAAATCAAAACGGCGGCAAGGCGCTCGCTGTCGCAGCCGATGTTCGCATTCCGGAGGAAGTTGAAAAAGCAGTCGCACAAACGATCGAACACTTCGGCAAGATCGATATCGTCGTCAACGGCGCCGCCGGCAACTTTTTATGCTCCGCTGAGGAATTGTCTCCGAACGGATTCGGCACTGTCGTAGATATCGACTTAAAGGGAACATTCAACGTCTGCCGCGCAACATTCTCACAACTGAAAGAACATCGCGGACAAATTCTGAACATCAGCGCGACGTTGCATTACCTCGGCACGCCCCTCCAACTTCACGTCTCGGCAGCGAAAGCCGGAGTTGATGCGTTAACGCGAAACCTCGCAGTCGAGTGGGGCCGTTACGGAATTCGCGTGAACGGGATCGCTCCTGGTCCAATTGAAGACACGGAAGGAATGAAGCGCCTCGTGCCCGAGCCTGTTAAGGAGCGTCTGAAGAAGAACATCCCGATTGGTCGTTTCGGACGCATTGCGGATATTGAAAAAGCAGCGGTTTTTATCTGTTCAAACGCGGCGAGTTACATAAACGGGGTTACGCTTGTAGTCGATGGCGGGCAATGGCTCGCGGCCAACCGCATGGTTGGAGGTTAAATGCTCGATCAGCAACCTTCATCGTTCGAGGCATTCGAGAGCGAGGCGCGGCAGGGCAACGTCGTGCCGGTGGTGAGATCTGTGCTCGCTGATCTTCACACACCCGTAGGAACGTTCATGCGTATCGCCAGCGATGCGCCTTACTCGTTTTTGCTCGAATCCGTTGAAGGTGGTGAACGAATCGCGCGTTATTCGTTTCTCGGGGTCGATCCGGAAATGATCGTGCGCGGGAAGGGCATGCAGACATACGTCGAGCGCGACGGTAAAACCGAGACCTATCCGGTAGTCGCAACTGAATGGGTGAGAGATTATTTTCACGGACGCTCACTCGCGCGTCGATCGGGTCTTGTTCCTTTCGCAGGTGGCGCAGTTGGCTACGTCGGTTACGATGCAGCGCACTGGTTTGAACCCGCTCTGCGTGACGATCATACGCAACCGCTCAATGCGCCGACTGAAGCTGTCTGGATGTTCTATCGCACTGTGATCGCTTTCGATCGCGTCAAGCAGCGTTTGGAGATTGTTTCGATCGTTCTCACGGAAGAAGCAGGCGGAAGTCACAGCAAGCTGCGTGACCTCTACGATCAGGCAGTGGCGCGCACTAAAGAAGTAGAGAAAAAGATCTTCGACGCGAAACCTCTTCCTGCGCCGGTCCAGACTCACAACGAGAGTATTTCGCTGCAATCAAACTGGACTCGTCGCGCGTTTGAAGAAGGCGTGCGGCAGGTGAAGGATTACATCGCCGCCGGTGATTGTTATCAGGTGGTGCTTTCGCAAAGATTTTCTGCGCCGTTCAAAGGAGAACCGTTACAGATATATCGAGCACTGCGCGCGATAAACCCGTCGCCATACATGTTCTTTCTGCGACTGGGCGACGAAACAATCGTCGGCGCTTCGCCGGAGATGCTTGTGCGATGTCATGGTCAGCGACTCGACTATCGCCCGATCGCCGGCACGCGGAAACGTGGTGCGACTGAGACAGAAGATTGGATGTTGAGTGAGGATCTGAAATCCGACGAGAAAGAGATCGCGGAACACATGATGCTCGTCGATCTCGGTCGTAACGATCTCGGGCGCGTTTCTGATTACGGCTCAGTAAAGGTGGACGACTTGATGCGCGTCGAGCGGTATTCTCACGTGCAGCATCTCGAGACGAGTTTGAGATCGCGTTTGCGCGATGGTTTGGATCGCTTCGACGCGTTGGCTTCGTGTTTTCCGGCAGGTACTGTAACTGGAGCGCCGAAGATTCGCGCGATGGAGATCATTCGCGGGCTCGAACCGGATCGGCGGGGAATCTACGCCGGATCTGTTTTGTACATGGATTACGCTGACAACCTCGATTCGTGTATTGCAATCAGAACGATTGTATTGCGCAACGGAGAAGCGTTGGTCCAGGCGGGCGCGGGGATTGTTGCCGACTCAATTCCGGAGCACGAGTACGCTGAGACGGTGAACAAAGCGCGCGCGATGTTTCGTGCGATTGAAATGGCGCAGAGGGGATTCTGATCGAGGATTTTACACAGATGAAAAGGATGAAGACGATTGCGTTCGTGGTGCTGTTGTTTGTGACGGTTGCGAGGGGGCAATCGGGCGAGCCGAGTGAGCCGCCGAAGAAGGCGAATGCGAGAACTACTACTACTACGACTGTTGCTGAGCCGTTTGATGGCGCGACAGTCGAGAAGATGGCGAGCCAGTGTGTAACCCTGGAGACCGAGTCAGGTTCAATCGATATTTCTTTCATGCCGGAAGTCGCGCCTGAAGCGGTCAGAAACTTTCTCAATCTGACAGCTACGGGAGCGTTTGACACGACCACGTTCAGTCGAACAGTCAAAGGGTTTGTGATTCAGGGAGGCAATCTTGCGACGAGTGAGAAGTGGAGCGCTGAGTTGTCGAAGCGAATGAGTCGCAAGCTTCCTGATGAGGTCGGGTTGGTGAAACATGTTCGCGGCATCGTTTCGATGGCTCGTCCTGACGAACCAAACAGCGCCACGACCCACTTCTTCATTCTCGTTGGTCCTGGACCACATCTCGACAGTACGTTTTCTGCGTTTGGAACGGTGACAAAAGGAATGGAAGTCGTGGACGCAATCAACCAGGCGCCGGCCGAAGGTGAGAAACCAGAGAAGCCGGTGAAGATTAATCGCGCGGTGATAGTGCCATGCAAAAAATAATTTTGTGGTTTGTGATTCTTGGCGTGCTGGTCGTTTCGAGTGGATGTGTGAGACACGATGCTGCGGACCCCACGACAGATGCAGCGCAACGGCTTCTGAAGTTGCGCGGCTACGACTTTGACGAGAAGAGTTTCTTTGCGGCTGGTCAGGCGAGCGACCTCATGGCGATCAACGCATTTCTCGACGCGCGGATAAATCCGAACGCACAGGATACCGACGGCCGCACTGTTCTGATCTCCGCTGCGGCGCGTGGCGACCTCGAGGTAGTCAATACTCTGCTACGTCGCGGTGCTGATCCCAACGTCAAAGATAAACGCCAATACACCGCCCTTAGTCACGCAGTCGAAGCGATGTATGAAGACGTTGTGGACGCGTTGTTGAATCGTTCTGAGTTGGATACGAATGTTCGAGGGTTGAATGGCAGGCCTGTTTTGCTTGCCTACGTCTGGCGCGACAACAAAGCGCGCGTCGAAAAACTGCTCGCCCGCGGGGCGGACGCGAACGCGCAGGACGCAGATGGTGATACTGCATTGCACGGCGCGGCACAAACCGGCAACGTCGAGATAGTGCGGATGTTTTTGGACAAAGGCGCAAATCCAAACGCGAAGAATCGTCAGGGCGGCACGCCGTTGATGTGGGCGGCGGTGTACGGACACGACGAAGCGGTGCGACTGTTACTGAGTCGTGGAGCCGATGCGTCGCTGAAGGACAACGACGGAATTACGGCGGGCGAATGGGCCGTGCGCAACAAACGAGAGAGCGTCGTATCGGTCTTGAGAGGCAAGGGCTGATGCTGCTCGTGATCGACAACTACGATTCGTTCACTTACAACCTCGTTCAATATTTGGGCGAGCTAGGTGAGACGGTCGAGGTGCGTCGAAATAATCGTGTCACGATCGAAGAGATTGAGAAGCAGTTGCGGCCGGAGAGAATTGTCATTTCACCAGGGCCCGGAACTCCTGACGATGCGGGCATCACGCTAGAAGTCATTGCGCGATTCTCGGGAAAGATACCTTTGCTCGGCGTGTGCCTGGGCCATCAGGCGATCGGTCAGGCATTCGGCGGTAGAGTGGTTCGCGCGCGTGAGTTGATGCACGGTAAAACTTCGGAGGTTCGTCACGATGGCAAGACCATCTTTTCGGGATTGCAGGATCGTTTCCTTGCCGGCCGCTATCATTCGCTCATCGTCGAGAAAGAGTCATTGCCGTCTTGCCTCGAGGTTTCAGCGTCAACTGCAGACGACATCATCATGGGTTTGCGTCATCGTCAATTGAAAGTCGAAGGCGTTCAGTTTCATCCCGAATCGATCCTGACTTCCGACGGCAAGCAACTGCTTGCAAACTTCCTGAAACTCTAGCCTGTCAATCCACGCGTCATGGCCCATCATCCTTTAACTGACTTTCTGGCGCGTTTGGTTCGTCGTGAAAATTTGAATCGCGATGAGGCTTTCGACTTGCTCGAAGCGTTGCTCGATCCGGAAGCGACTGATGCACAGATTTCGGGCGCGCTCGTGGCACTCGCATCGAAGGGTGAAACGGTTGAAGAGATTACGGGATTGGCAGAGGGGTTGCGCTCGCGAGCGGTGAGACTCGTGTCGAAACACAAATGTTTTATCGACACTGCCGGCACGGGATCCAGTCGAGCAAAGACTTTCAACATCTCAACGGCAGCGGCGTTTGTGATTGCGGGAGCGGGATTGCCGGTGGCGAAGCATGGCAATCGCGCGGCGAGCAGCAAGTCTGGAAGTGCTGATCTGCTGACGGCGTTGGGCGTGAATGTGTCGGCAATTCCGTTGGCTTCGGAGAACGCGCTCAACGACATCAACATCTGCTTCATGTTTGCGCCTCTGTTTCACGGTGCGACGGCGCGCGTGGCGGGGATTCGTCGTCAACTCGGGATTCATACAACGTTCAATTTGCTTGGACCGTTGAGTAATCCTGCGGGTGCGCCGCGACAGATCATTGGTGTGTGGCGAAAAGATCTCGCAGAGAAACTTGCCCACGCCCTTGCGACGCTTGGAACTGAGCGCGCGTGGGTGGTCCATGGTGAAGATGGTTTGGATGAGATCACGTTGGATGGAAAGACGCTCGTGGCGGAAGCGCAGAATGGGGAAGTGAAGACATTCGAGATCGAACCCGCAGACTTTGGATTTGAGATTCGAGCGCTCGATCATTTGCGAGGTGGAGACACGGATGCGAATGCGCGAATTGTTAGTGCTGTGCTCGATGGGTCGCGCACGGATGAGGCGCGACAGTTGGTGATTATGAATGCGGCGGCGGCGCTGTTCGTGGGGGGGCGGCGGCGGATTTACGTGAGGGTGTGCAGCTCGCGGCAAGTGCGATTGACAGCGGCGCCGCGCTGGAAAAATTGGAGTTGTTAATTGACGCGACTGTTGGTTAACACAGATTGAATATTCTTGCGGAAATAATTGAGAAGAGGCGCGAGCGAGTGGCGGCGGCGAAGAGTGTCGTGTCGCTCGACGAAATGCGGCGTCTCGCGTTTGAGATGCGTCGTGTTTCTACGTCGCATGCATTCCGGAACGCGCTGCGCTCTGACGGAATCAACATCGTCGCCGAATTCAAGCGTCGTTCGCCTTCCAAGGGAATGATCCGGGGAGATGCGAACGTCATTGAGATCGCCAAGAGCTACGAAGCGGGTGGCGCAGTCGCAATGTCGGTGCTGACTGAAGAAGATTACTTTGCCGGATCGCTCGATGATTTAAGACAAGCGAAAGCAGCTGTTAGTTTGCCTGTGCTGCGAAAAGATTTCGTGTTTGATGAGTACCAGGTTTACGAGTCGGCAGCCGCAGGTGCTGACGCGATTCTTTTGATCGTTGCGACACTCGATGATCAAGGCTTCGCACATCTTCGACGGCTGGCAGAAGACGACTTAGAAATGGATGCGTTAGTCGAAGTTCATACCAGCGACGAGTTGAAAAGAGCCGCCGCGAGCGGCGCAAAACTCATCGGAGTCAACAACCGCGATCTCCGCACGTTTGAAGTCTCGCTCGAAACGTCGCTGTCGCTGGCGGGCCGGATGCCGGCACACGCCGTATCGGTTAGCGAAAGCGGCTTACACAGTTTCGATGATCTGCGACGTTTGCATGAAGCGGGTTACCGCGGGTTTTTGATAGGCGAAACATTGATGCGCGCTGACGAACCTGCTGAAGCGTTGCGTAATCTCAGAACTCAGAAATGACATTCATCAAGATTTGCGGCATCACCAACGTTGACGATGCGCTCGCGGCAGTAGCTGCAGGCGCCGACGCCCTTGGCTTCAACTTTTACAAGCCGAGCCCGCGTTACGTCACGCCGAAAGATGCACGCGAGATCATCGCGAAGCTTTCGCATTTCAGTGATGACAGTCGGGGTGTTTGTGAATGAAGAGTCACCACACTCCGTACGCGGCATCGCGAACGAAGCTGGAGTCACAGCATTGCAACTCCACGGAGACGAATCGCCGGCGTATTGTCGCGAGCTTGGTACTGAGCGTTACGTGATCAAGGCACTGACCGTTTCAAACGACTTTCGGGTCGAAATGGTGAACGATTACGAAGTCGAAGCGATTATGCTGGATACGAAGCACAACACGTTGCGAGGCGGAACGGGTCGAGTGTTTGATTGGTCAATCGCACGGGAAGTAAACGAAGTCGTCCCCAAACTTTTTCTCGCGGGAGGCCTTTCGCCGGAGAACATCGAAGACGCAATTGAAACGGTGCGCCCTTATGCAATCGACGCGTGCAGCGCGCTCGAGGATGAACCGGGAAAAAAGAACCACGACCGCATGCGCGCGTTCGTGGAAACGGCGCGGAGTGTTAAACCTTGACGATGCCCTACAGTGGCAGAGTATTCTAGCCCTTGCCCCAAAGTCAGAGACTATCAGAATTTCCTCCCCTAACAACCTTATTTGATTCGTCTGCCTCTACATCTTTGAATATGACGCCGCGGGCGGAAAAAGAACTAATTACCAAACCGTCCGATCGCGCACGCGGCCGTGTGCTGTTGATCGCGGACGAACGAGAGCAACAATTTGTCGACGAAATTTCGTCGAGAGGCATCGATGTTTTCGGTGTGTCAAACGGCACCGCCGCGATGGTCTCGTTGACTCGCACGCGTCCGCATCTCGTTATTGCGCATGCCTCGACTCGTGGATTGCGAATCAGAGAACTCGCAAAGCTGCTCGCGCAATCTGATGACGGAATCCCGCTGATCCTGACCGGGGCGGACCACTCGAATGTTGCGATACGGCGTGCCGCGATGGTCGAAGGCGCGTTTGATTACTTCGCCATGCCGAGTGAGCTTGATCTTCTGATCGAGAGAACCGAGCAGTTAGTGTTGCTGCGACAAAAGATCGATCGCTTGCGCGCCGACGCCGATCTCGATTCGCTTACGGGCCTCGCGAATCGTCGACGCTTCCGTGTCGCACTTGCGCGCGAGGTTGAGCGCTGGCGGCGTTACCGCGTGCCGTGTGCGTTGCTGATGCTCGATATCGATCACCTCAAGCCCGTGAATGATAAGTTTGGACATCCTGTGGGCGACATGGTGATTCGCCAGATCGCGCAGACGTTGAAAGAAGTGTCGCGCGATAACGACACTGCCGCGCGCCTCGGTGGTGAAGAGTTTGCGCTATTACTGGCGGGCGTCGATCTTCAACGGGCGGTTGCTGCGGCGGAACGTTTGCGAGTGGTGCTCGGTGGAAAGCGCGTTGAAGGTGTTGGTAGTGTGACGGTGAGTATTGGCGTGGCCGGATGTCCTGAGAACGCGACCTCGGAGCGCATGCTTTACTCCGCGAGCGACGGCGCGCTCTATGTCTCGAAGAACGCCGGGCGCGATCGCGTTTCAGTAGCGCCACCGTTACAGGAGAAGCTGCCAGGAGTGTGAAGCGGATTTTAGTTCCGCGTTCGCGTTCAGAGTTCAAGCTTTAGCTTGCGTGTTTCGCAACAACAACCTAAAGGTTGAACTCTGAACTAAGCACAAAAAGATGCCCTCCTCAATTACACAGCCTGACTCGCTTGGTCATTGGGGACAGTACGGCGGGCGGTTTGTGCCTGAAACCCTGATGGCGCCGCTCGAGGAGTTAACTGCGGCTTACGTCGCGAGTCGGGATGACGAATCATTTCAATCCGAGCTCCAAAGTCTCTTACATAACTACGCGGGCCGACCCACACCGCTGTTTTTCGCTGCTCGTTTAACTGAACACTGTGGCGGCGCCACCATCTATCTCAAGCGTGAAGACCTGCTTCACACCGGCGCGCACAAGATAAATAACACCATCGGCCAAGTGCTGCTCGCCCGGCGCATGAACAAGCAGCGCATCATTGCCGAAACCGGTGCGGGCCAGCACGGGGTTGCGACGGCAACGGTCTGTGCTCTTTTCGGGTTGAAGTGTGTTGTTTACATGGGCGCGGAAGACATGCGCCGGCAGGCATTGAATGTCTTTCGTATGGAGTTACTCGGCGCGGAGGTTCGCGAAGTAAACGCCGGCTCCCGCACACTGAAAGATGCAATCAACGAAGCATTGCGCGACTGGGTCACTAACGTCGCAGACACTTATTACTTGCTCGGCAGTGCGCTTGGTCCGCATCCATATCCGCTTATGGTTCGAGATTTTCAGAGCGTAATCGGAGGCGAAGCGCGCGCGCAGATTCTCGAACAAGTGGGACGGCTGCCTGATGCTTTGATCGCGTGCGTTGGCGGCGGATCAAACTCAATCGGATTGTTTCATCCGTTTCTTGCCGACACAGCGCTCAGGATGATCGGGGTCGAAGCGGGTGGCTCTGGCAACCAGTTGGGTCAACATGCAGCTCGATTCAATGCGTTTGGGGGTGGTCGCCCCGGCGTGTTGCAGGGAACGATGAGCTACGTGTTGCAGGATGAGAAAGGACAGGTAGCAACGACACACTCAATCTCAGCCGGCCTGGACTATCCGTCGATCGGTCCCGAGCATGCGTTTCTGCACGACGAGGGTCGAGTTGAGTATGTCTCGGCCTCAGATACCGAAGCGTTGGAAGCGTTTCAATTGCTTTCGAAGCTCGAAGGAATCATTCCCGCTCTCGAGTCGGCCCACGCTGTTGCACACGCGATAAAAGTCGCAAGAGACATGAAGCGCGATCAGAGCATCATCGTGAACCTGTCGGGGCGTGGTGACAAAGATGTGAATTCCGTGCGGGAAATGCTGGAGTCTTAACGGCGTGGGACGTATTGAAGATGCTTTCAAAACGTTGAAGCAGCAAGGTAAGAAGGGGTTTATTCCTTTTATTACCGCGGGCGATCCTGACCTTGCGACTACAGAAGAGCTGCTCGTTGTACTGGCAAACTCAGGCGCGACGTTGATCGAGCTCGGCGTCCCCTTCAGCGATCCGATGGCGGATGGACCAGTGATTCAACGCGCATCGGAAAGAGCACTGAAAAACGATTTCGGGTTGCACGAGATTCTCGATACCGTCGCTCGCACTCGAAAACAGATCGACACTCCGATAATTCTGTTCAGCTACTACAATCCGCTCCTCCAATTCGGCGTAACACGCATTGCCAAGGCGGCAAAAGATGCCGGTCTCGACGGTGTTTTAGTTACTGATCTGACACCGGAAGAATCCGGTGAGTTTGAAGCGGAGTTACGTGCGAACGGGTTGGATATGATTTTCCTGATTGCGCCGACTTCAACTGACGCACGCTTGAAACTGGTGGCCCAGCACGCGAGCGGATTCATCTACGCGGTGTCACGCGCGGGAGTTACAGGCGCGCAGTCAACGGTGAGTGCTGAAGCAGAGAAACTGGTGAATCGCATGCGGGAGTTTTCAGAGCTTCCGATTGCTGTCGGGTTTGGTATTTCGAACGCGGAGCAGGTGAGGGATATAAATCGTTACGCGGATGCGGTTGTTGTGGGATCGGCGATAGTGGCTGAGATGGAAAGACGTACTGGTGATCCTGATCTGGTAAAAGAGATAAGTAGATTTTTGGCAGGATTACAGGATTTGGTAGTTCCCTAGTTTTCGGATTTCTCTGTGTAACCTCCGTATCTCTGTGTCTCTGTGGTTAGGAATTCGTTTGGGAAAACAACCACGGAGACACAGAGACACGGAGGTTGCACAGAGAAGAAATTCAAATTGGGGCTCCATGATTTTTCGTGATGACAGGACTGGCGAATCCTGTTAAAGTGCGTGCCGAACGCAATAACTCACGAGGGACCAGCCCCTTCCCCTCAAGCGAAAATAATACTGTTGCAAGTGTGAAACACTGTGCTATGATCTGCTCACTCTAAAGGAGGAGCGGAAGAAAGCGATGTATGCCATGGCAGATGACCGATTAGCTGCAGACCGCGGCCGCGCAGTTGAAGCCGCATTAGCAAACATTGAAAAGAAGTTTGGGAAGGGATCGATTATGCGACTGGGCGAGCGCGAAGTGTCGGATATACCGGCAATCTCGACGACTTCGCTCAGCCTTGACGCGGCTGTTGGTGTCGGCGGAGTTCCGCGTGGACGTATCGTCGAGATCTATGGACCAGAAAGCTCCGGCAAGACCACGCTGGCGCTTCATATCGTCGCCGAAGCTCAAAAAGCGGGCGGCGTAGCTGCTTATATCGACGCCGAACACGCGATGGATGCCGAGTATGCCGGCAAGCTCGGAGTCGACATAGACCAGTTGCTGATTTCACAACCCGATTCGGGTGAGCAGGCGCTCGAGATTGCTGAAGCACTTGTTCGTTCGAATGGAGTTGACGTGATTGTCATCGATTCGGTCGCGGCGTTGGTTCCGCGAGCGGAGCTCGACGGCGAGATGGGTGATTCGTTGCCGGGATTGCAAGCGCGCTTGATGTCGCAGGCGCTGCGCAAACTGACGGCGATCGTGGCGCAGTCGAACACGTGCTTCATCTTTATCAACCAGATTCGCGAGAAGATCGGCGTCATGTTCGGGAGTCCGGAAACGACCACGGGCGGCCGCGCGCTCAAGTTTTATTCGTCGCTGCGACTTGATATTCGTCGTATCGGAGCGATCAAAGATGGCGATCGCGTGGTTGGTAATCGCACAAAAGTTAAAGTCGCAAAGAACAAAGTCGCGCCGCCTTTCCGCGAGTGTGAGTTCGACATCATGTATGGCGAAGGTATTTCACGCGAAGGCGACCTACTTGATCTGGCCACGGCGCAGCGAGCGGTCGAGAAGAGTGGCGCCTGGTTCTCCTATAAAGGCGAGCGGTTGGGCCAGGGGCGCGAGAATGCCAAACAGGCGCTCAAAGACAATCCCGAAATCCTCCGCAAGATTGAACGGGAAGTGAAAGTGAAGTTGGGGCTGCCGGTTCGGGAGGAACCCCAGGCCGTTAAGGCTGCCACCAAGTAATTATTGTCGGCCATAGCTCATTTTCTGCGATAATTTCGCTCGCACAGGCGCAAAGACGCAAAGGTTTCTGTTTTTCCTTTGCGGCTTTGCGCTTTTGCGAGGAAAACTATGTCGTCAATCCTCATCAAGAACGGAACGGTCGTCACGATGGATGCGCGCGAGTCTGTTGTGCGTGGCGATGTTCTCGTTACTGATGGACGTATCGCGGAGATTGGTGAAACAGCGCACGCAGCCGATACCGTGATCGATGCCACGGATTGCGCCGTCATTCCTGGTTTCGTCCAAACTCATATTCATCTCTGCCAGACAATCTTTCGTGGCGCTGCCGACGATCTCGCGCTAATCGATTGGTTGAAGCAGCGTGTATGGCCCATGGAGGCTTCGCACTCTGCTGAGTCGATCGCGGCGTCAGCGCGTCTTGGAATTGCTGAGTTGATCAAAGGTGGCACTACCTGCGCGCTAACGATGGAGACGGTTAACCACACCGCCGAGGTTTTCAAGGTTGTTGATGAATCAGGATTTCGTGCGACTGTCGGAAAGTGCATGATGGACAAAGGCGACGAAGTTCCGTCAGCGTTGCAGGAGCAGACTGCGAATTCGATCGACGAGTCAATCGCATTGCTCGAAACGTGGCACGGCAAAGCTGATGGTCGGATCAGATATTGCTTTGCTCCGCGCTTTGCGATCAGTTGCACGCGCGAGCTGCTCGAGAAAGTTGGTGCGCTCGCACGCGCACGCGGCGTGATGGTCCATACTCACGCGTCAGAGAATCGGACCGAGTGTGAGATCGTCCAGCAGGAAAGTGGACTGAGGAATATTGCTTATCTCGATAGCGTCGGTCTCACGGGACGTCACGTGGCGTTGGCCCACTGTGTTCATCTCAACGTTGACGAGATCGAAACGCTGAAGACCACCGGCACGCACGTGGTCCATTGTCCGTCTTCCAATCTGAAACTCGGATCCGGCATTGCTCCGATTGCGAAATTGTTGGAGGAGGGAATTTCGGTATCGCTCGGCGCTGATGGAGCTGCGTGTAATAACCGGCTCGACATGTTCACTGAAATGCGAACCGCCGCGCTGCTTCAAAAAGTCCTGCATGGTCCGGAAGTTTTGCCCGCCAACCGCGTGCTCCGCATGGCGACAATCGACGGCGCGAAAGCGATGGGACTCGATGCAAAGATCGGCAGTATCGAACCTGGAAAAAGAGCAGATCTATCCGTCGTTCGATTAGATCAGCTTCATTCAACTCCCTCGAGCGATATCGTTTCCGCTCTGGTTTATTCCGCCGAAGTCGATGACGTGGATACTGTGATCATCGATGGTGAAGTTGTGATGCGAGATCGGAAGTTATTAACAATTGATGAGGCACAGACGATTACGACGGCGAACGTCGAGGCTGGGAAGCTGATGCAGCGTGCCGCGGATTTACGCAGATGAACCCGGATTTAAAAAGGCTGTGCCAGCTCGAAGGTAGCGACTGCGGGGGGCGCGATCGGCGGCCGAGCTGGCACTGGCGGGCACTATCAATTTTGAATTGGATGGCCGTCTTCTCAACCTAGCTGACGTTTGGGCATCAGCACCACCCGCAACGTTGGGAATTATACACCCGGCAAAGAATCAGTCAACGACTTTTTGTGACGAATCCGACAAAAATCTTTACATTATTTGGTTGGATTTTACTCACTTTTTGACTCATCAACGCCAAAATCCGGGTTTTTCGCGTTCAACCTCACACAACACGAAATCAAATACCTATGCGATAAAAGTTATTGATTTACTCCGCGCGGCGCGTCTATCATCGCCTGGCATTTGCAAGACCGTCCCAACCCGCAAACTCCGGTCTTGTGCTGAAGCTTTCAGAACCTAACTCTTGTCCTCGCTCTTTCAACAGCAGCTTTCTATCGGGTGAAGAAATGAAAAATCTAAGTCTATCTCTCCTCCTCGGATGCATCTGTATCCTTTTCGCAACTACAACTCACGCTCAGACACCTCCTGAGCAAGCACGCAATTTTCAGATAAACGCTACCCACACCGGAGCTTCTCTCGAGAACCTCAAGCCACCTCTCCAACAGAAATGGGTCGTCGATTTTGGACAGCCCATTTCCTATCCGCTAATTGCTGATGGAATGGTTTACGTCACAGTCAAGAACTCCACTAGTTTCGGAACGAGGCTCTTTGCCCTCGACGCGACCAATGGCTCAATGGTTTGGTCGTTCTCACTCAGCGGCACTTCCCCATGGTCAGCAATCTGCTACGAAAATGGGGTCGTGTTTGCGTTGAACTCCAACGGTCGGTTGACGGCCTTTCACGGTCCGACAGGTGCCAGATTGTGGATTCGCCAGCTTGCCAATCTTTCCTCTTCATTCAACGCGCCACCGACGGTTTTTGAGGGCGTGGTCTACGTTAGCGGTGCCCTGAACGTCTATGCAGTGGATGCAAATACCGGTACTGTGTTGTGGACCTCCCCGGTGGTTAATGGCGATGCGAGTTCGCCGGCCGTGACCAATGATGGACTGTATGTCTCGTATTCCTGTCCGAATGTTTACAGACTGAATCCCGCGACAGGTGCGACGATGTGGCAATACTCAACAGGATGTTCGGGAGGTGGAGGCAGAACGCCTGCGCTCTACGACGGGCGGCTTTATGTACGCGACTTTTCCGACATTATCTTCGATAGCGAAACCGGAGTTCCGATCGGGAACTTCAACGCAAAGAACACTCCCGCGTTTTCCGGCAGCAGGGGCTTCTTCCTAAACGGCCCACATTCGTTCGAAACTTTTGGATTTCTCGAAGCTCGCGACGTGAACACCTTCGAGTTTCTTTGGGGCTTCGAGGGAGACGGGTTTTTGCAGTCTGCGGTACTCGTAGTGAATGGCTATGTTTATGTCGGATCCGCGACGGGAACGTTGTATGCGGTTGATGCTGCAACCGGACAAGAGGTTTGGGCAACGAATGCCGGCCTCAGCATACCGTACGTTGATGAGCACAACATGTCGCAGCCTCTGACCAGCTTTGCGGCGGGCGAAGGCTTGTTGGTCGTACCTACGAGCACGACTCTGGTGGCCTACGAAAACGACACTACGCCACCGACTCTGACATGGGGCGAGACGGATCCGTTCCAGGGCTTCTGGAACAATACGCCAGTCAATCTTCCGTTCACGACTGCCGATGCCGGTACAGGTGTTCGATCGTCTGATCCGGAGAGTCCGCTGCACTTCGCGGCAGAAGGAGTGGGACAAACACAACAGGTCACCGTCACGGATAATGCCGGCAACACCGCGACGTTTACCTCGCCCGAAATCAATATCGACCTCACGCCACCCACGACCGAAGCCGTAATTCCCGGAGCGAGCCAAACTGACGAGTGGTTTGTAAACCCGGTTACGGTGACACTAACCGCCTCAGACAATCTCTCTGGAGTATGGGGCAGTTTGTATATCGTAGATGGCGGTCTGCCGCAGAATTACTCTGGCCCGATTACGATCTCAGGCGATGGCGCTCACACGATTGAATACTGGAGCGAGGATGTAGCCGGCAACGCTGACACACATAAAACCCGGATCATCAGGATTGATTCGACGGCTCCTGTTACCCACGCGTTTGCTTCCGGAACTGTTGGCACGAACGGATGGTTTCGAAGCGCGGTGCAAGTCACGCTAAGCGCGACTGACAATCTCGCCGGCGTGCAAAGCACGTCTTACAGAGTTGACGGAGGAGCAACACAAACGTACTCCGGTCCATTAGTCATATCCGCAATGGGCCAACATACGGTTGAATACTGGAGCGTTGACAATCTTGGCAACACTGAAACGACGAAGTCGCTGCAAGTCAAGATCGACACTGTCGCTCCTGTTGTTACTGCAACGGCCAATCCATCGACGGCTCCGAAGAAACCACAACCGGTAAGTGTCACGATTTCCGGAAACGCGTCGGATGCTCTCAGCGGAATCGGCAGCGCCAGCTTCAACGTGATCGACGAATATGGCGTTGCTCAGCCGAGTGGTCCAGTCACGTTGCAAGCCAACGGGAACTATTTATTCACACTCAGCCTGCCTGCGACGAAACAGGGGTCGGACAAGAACGGCCACCTCTACACGATCGTCGTAACCGCGACTGATCAAGCAGGAAATTCAACGTCAGTAACAAGGACGCTGACGATTAACTAAGCTTAGCTCTAGGGTAAGTCAATTAGGAGCAGGTGCAGCATCAATTCCTGTATCTGCTCTTTTTTTGGTAATCAAAGGCTGAAACGTTTTCCCAACATTCCTCCATATAGGTTGGAGCAAATCTTTTCCACACCTGCACTTCTATTAAGGAGGAAGACGATCCATGTCTACCAGAAAGAGAACGATCAAAAGAAAGAAGCCAGAATCGGTGAGTTCAAATGGCACTCCGATTCCCACGCTTCCCGCCCCGAATGGTGAAAATACCGGTGTTGAAACCACCGGTCGATATATTATCGTGTTCAAAGAAGAATCGGCTGATCCGAAGAAAATAAAATCAGCTCTTAACGAGTTGGCAGGTATTCGCGAAATAACTGCTTCGAGTGATTATTCGGAAGGCGCAATTTCGGCTGATGATCTGGAAAACAGCAAGGTGGTGCACTTCGAAAAACTCGGTATCGCAGTGTGTTCCGCGGAGCAGGATATTCAAGCCCTGGCTGCCGCGGCATCAGATGCCGATAGCCCGATTCTGGCGATAGAGCCGGAATACATTGCTCATCCGACCGAACTTGCTCTCGAGTATGTACGCGGATACAGGGATGCCGTAACTCAGTTGTACGACCAACTCTCCAAAGGTGCGACAACCACGATTGAAGAGGCTGAGATCGCGGCAGTGTTGCGAGACAACGCTCAATTTACCTGGGGACTCCAGGCCACACGAGTAAATACTTCGCAACGCAGCGGACAGGGAATTAAGGTGGCGGTCCTCGACACCGGGTTGGATCTTCAACATCCGGATTATCGCGGGCGAGCCATAGTCAGCCAGTCATTCGTAAGTGGAGTGACTGTTCAGGACATTAATGGTCATGGCACACACTGCGTCGGGACCGCTTGCGGACCGCAACGACCGTCAACCGGAGTTCGACGTTATGGGGTCGCCTTTGGCGCACAAATTTTCGTCGGCAAAGTTTTTAATAATAACCCCCGGCCGGGGGCTCCTACTGCTAGTGTGATTGCTGGTATCGAATGGGCACTCACGAATGGCTGCCGGGTTGCGTCGTTGTCGCTGGGCGCGCCTATTAACCAGAAGATCATGCAGTATGAAGTCCCGATGCGACGAGCCCTCCAGAGAGGCACACTGGTTGTCGCGGCCGCTGGTAATAATGCGCAACGACCGCAGGATCCAGGTTTTGTTGAACCACCGGCTAACGCCGATGGTGCAATGGCGGTTGCGGCGATCGACAGCAGATTTCGCATCGCGCCTTTTTCTGCGCGAAGCAGCCAGGTAACTGGTGTCGGTGGAATCGTTAATATTGCTGCGCCAGGTGTCGCGGTCTTCTCGAGCGTGCCGGTTGCACGAGGCAATCACGCGTTTTTCGATGGTACAAGCATGGCGACTCCACACGTTGCGGGCATCGCAGCTTTGTGGGCACAGGCCACTGGTGAATCAGGTCTTGCACTCTGGAACCGGCTGCAGCAAAGTGTGCGACCGTTGAGCCTGCCGTCAACGGATGTTGGTACGGGTTTGGTTCAGGCTCCACAGTGATCGGTTGCTCTGCTACCGTTGGCGAGTTACAGTTCACGTGACAAATTATTTATAGGTGGAAGCTTTGCCTAAGAAGTCGCAGTCAATCATTGTTACCGTTGCCGATGAAGCGATCGACAAGATCGACGAACTGGCGAATAAGTTAAAGTCAAAAGGGATGAAGGTCGACCGTGTGATGCCAATCACGGGCGTGATATCAGGGTCAGCACCTTCCAATAAGTGGTCCTCGTTGAAAAAGGTGGCGGGAGTCTCAAGCGTCGAGGAAGAAGTCTCGGCGGAGCTTCCGCCGCCCGACTCACCAGTGCAGTAAAATCCCGTTCGATGAATGATCTTCCACAGCCCGTCCACCTGCTGGTGGACGAGCTTGCATCGAGGCGCGGTGTCGTGCGTCACACGTCTTACGGATCCAGCGTTCGCTCCATCACGAGATCACGTTGTGAATCTGATCCTAACTGAAATATGTGCTCGCCGACTGTGCGAAAGTTCCATTTTCGGTAGAACGCTTGCGCCCGTGCATTCCGCTCCCACACGCCAAGCCAGATAGTGCCGTGTCCCGCCTGCCGAGCTTCGTTTACACATGCACGCATCAATTGTTCTCCAACACCACGTCCGAGCCAGTCACGCGACACATACAGACGGACCAACTCGATCGGATTAACGCCTTCGACGGCCTTCGGTGGTTCACAGCAATGGAGGTGGGCGTAACCTGCGGCTTGTCCATCAACTTCAGCAATTAAAAAGGTGGAGGCGGGATCGTCCAGCTCAGCCGTCTGGCGCGGTTCATTGAAGGATGTGGCGATGTATGCAGCTAAGTCTTCCGGTGTGTTGTCGACGGCGAACGTTTCAGAAAACGTACGCGCTCCCAATTCAGACAGTAAACCAGCATCTGCAAGTGTGCCGTGCCGGATCGTTAGACCCGGAATTTGAGTCATATCTAATCGGTTGAACCTGAAAAATATCGCAGCAGTTTGTCTTGATCTCGACAGGGTACGGCGATGTCTTTGTTCCAATCTGCAATGAAGAAGTCGCCGTATTCACCGAGAGCTCTCAACGCCTGCAGGAACTTCTTAACGTTTTCAGCGTCTGGCGGTTCGTTGACGATCCATAGGCGCGATGATCCCCTGTTTGATCGAAATCAACTAATAGACCAGTGCTACACGGCAACACCCACGCCCGCGTGTTGTTGCACCGCTCCCGGTAGGTGCTGTAGCCGGTGTAGATCTCGTCAACGGGCTCGAGAATCGAGTCGAGCTTTGCGGCTACACTGTCGATAGGAATAGAGAGTGATTTTAAGTGTTGAGAGTTATCCGCTCGAATGTAGAGAGCAGTCCATGCGGTCCCATCCCAGTGCTCCTCAGAGAAAGCCCCGATCTCCTTCATCTCACCTACACTGCTTTCGAGCGCCGACATCGGCAGCAGCTCTACCTGACAGTAGAAGTCTTCATGAAAGTATAGTTCCTTCATGAACTTTCCGCGATTCAAATGAACAATTAATCTGGGCTCAGGAGTGGCGCCCGTGTACGGATCGGCCTCCACACTATTGTCATACACCCGAAGCTCTGTGAGCTTGAGAATGAGTTGAATCAGATTGAAAACGCTCCGTGTGTATCGGTGACGAATTCTTTCTTCAGGAATGTCGTGGCCACCCCTCTGGATCAGCGCGTACGCGCGCAATGTGCAGTTCGGCGCTAGTGAGCCCGACATACCGGATGCGGACCTCAATCCCTGCCTCGATTGCTTCTCGAGAAGCGCCGGGATTGTTCTTCCGCCAAGCGTAGTCTCAAAGGCATAGTCAAGGCGTTCGTTGATCGCCCTTTCAAGCAGGCGTCTGCCCTCGTCCCAAGCTGCGCTCTGCGCTTCCTCGAGTGTGATGCCAGGATTCGCTACGCGTATTAGCTCAGCTGCCTCATCGGGGTTGAAGTATTCGACACCTTCTCCGATGAGCATTGTACCCGCGAGCGACCTGGCCCGCTCCGTTAGTGCCGGCAAGCACGTAGATGCGCGGCGTCTGCTCCTTCTTAGGCACGCTTGCCAGCGGCCGGATCAGGCATTTACCTGATTTTCGGTTGCGCATTTGACGTAGACGCAATGGCACGTTTGCGAGCAGCAACAACAGCAACCTTTCCCAGTTGCTTGGTGTTCGCACGAAAGGCCGCTGCCATGCCACGCCGAGCTTTGGGGGTCTGCATACGTTCGAGGAGAGTATCGAACTGCTCAGTTAATCTATTGAGTTTCAACTGAGGAGCTTCTTCAAGAGCCTGGAAGGTCTATAGAAATCAGGACTGCGCGTGGCGTGTCGTGCTTGGTGATCAGGACGTGGTCCTTGCATTGCCTGTCCAAACTCATTCTTGGCTTCGGTTGCTGTGTAGGAGGCTGTTGCAGCGCGGCGGTTGTCGTGGCGAGAAACGTTACGCTGCCTTTGCATTGTAACCTTCTCGGATGTGTCAGAACTCTTCACGACGAGCCAGTTCAGCCATTAGGCCAAAATGCTCAACTAGACTACGAGCTGGCCAGCCGACGTTTTCATTCGTTTCCTTCTGAATCCTTGCCGTACTTCTCGGCCATCACGTTGTGTTTTCCGTCTTCTTTCCAAACCATTTGAAGATCATGAAGTCAGAGTACTTTTGTCTGGCCACTTTCAACGCTAAAATTCATCTTTGAGGAGTTAGATTTCCTGAAGATTTTCGATTGGGATGTTGACCTTTCACTCGGGAAAAGGTCGGATGACAATGGACACTGACAGAGGAAGGCAGAAGCCGGAACAGACAACCGAAGCATTGTATGAGCAGCGTCAGTGGTTGCAGGTTACGCTATCGAGTATTGGCGACGCGTAATCACGACTGATACTGAGGGCAATATTAACTTTCTCAACCCAGTCGCTCAGGCTTTAACTGGCTGGACGCAGGAGGAGGCGGTCGGTAAACCACTCGATACAGTCTTCAAGATTGTGAATGAAGAGACGCGCGAGACGGTTAAGAATCCTGCCACAAAAGCTTTGCGAGAGGGCTTGGTTGTCGGCCTGGCAAACCACACGCTTTTAATCGCCAAAGACGGCGCCGAGAGACCCATTGACGATAGCGCCGCCCCTATTCGCAATGCGAAAGGAGAAGTTGCCGGAGTTGTCCTGGTATTTCGAGACATCACCGAACGTCGCCGACACGAACAAGAAATACAGGATACCCTCAATTATTCTGAGAGCATCATTGCCGCGTTGCGTGAACCATTCCTGGTCCTCGATGATCAGCTAAGAGTTAAGTCCGCAAATCGCCGTTTCTATGAAACCTTCAATGTTTCTCCGGAAGAAACGGGAATGCGGTTCTTCTATGACTTGGGCAATAGGCAATGGGACATACCCGAATTGCGGAGTTTGCTCGGCAACGTCCTGAGTAATCACCATCCGATTGAAGACTTTGAAATTGAGCGCACCTTTCCAATGATTGGACCGGCAAAAATATTTATGGAACTCAATGCACACCGCTTCGAATCGGTGAACCATGGACCGGACCTAATTCTTCTCGCCATCGAGGACATCACTGAACGCAAGCAAGCAGAAGAATCATTGCGTGTATCGGAAGTCCGTTATCGTCGACTGTTCCAGTCTGCGAAGGACGGCATA